>CANOFW010000012.1 GCA_947565425.1 uncultured Lachnospiraceae bacterium | reverse complement strand
TTTGCATCCGCAATTACTTCCTGTAAAAGTTTATCGTAAACCCCTCCGCTTAATGCTGCAAACCTTGCTCCGGCAAAATCCGAAAGTGTCTCGTATTTTTTCTCCGTGCTGTCTTTCTGTTTTGACCTTACCATAACGGCAGTCACCGAAGGATAAACACAATCGGAAAATTCAATATGCCTGCGCCTTTCCTCGGTGGCATTTAAATTCGCCATAATACAATCAATGTCACCGGCCTGGGCCGCGGCAATAATTCCGTCATAGTCGTAAATTTTAATTTCCACTTCCGCATTTAGCCACGCTCCAAAACGGTAAATCAGCTCCACATCATATCCGGTAAGAGTCGTCCCCTCATAGTAGCTGAAAGGCTGAACCATCCCTGTGGTTCCCACCTTAAGCTTACAATCCGGCATCTGTGACGCCTGTATTTCCGGCATGGTTCCCTCCGCCCTGCTTACCCAGCGGTCATACATATCATCCAGCGTCCCCTCGGCTCTTGCTTCCGACAGAAACTGGTTCACTTTATCCTTTAAATTTTCAACCTGGCTTTTGGGTGAAATCCCCACAGCCACATCCATACTTTCTCCCAGGTTTTCCTCTAAAATCTCCACATTCTCAAGACCGCTGGCAATAGCAAATTCCATCATTACCCGGTCATAAACAAACCCGTCCAATTTTCCCTGAGAAATGGCAAGATACCCCGAAGAGTTGCCGGAAAATGTTTTATGCTCCGCCTCCGGCAGATATTTTTCCGCCATATACATGCCTGCCCCGCCTTCCGGAACACCAATCGTATAGGCCGGATTGTTGAGCTGTTCTATGAAAGTGATTTTTTCATTTTCTTCCCTTCCACATCCCCCAAGACAAAGTATCCCTAAAAGGGCAAGTGTGAAAAGCGCTATTCTTTTTTGTAAAACCATTTTTCCTCACCTTTCGTCTGACATGAGCCCTCTGTCGCGGCACAGAGATTTTATATTGTAATTATAGCAGATAAGAATTTTGCTTTAGTGGGTATGGGATGATTTGCATTTTTTTTGGTATAATTTGTTATATATATTTTTCCATCCCGATATTTATGGCCGATAGCAAACCGACCTTCCCGTTTTGTACCCGAATTTCACCTTTTGCAAGCGACATTCAAAAATAGTTCCTCACTTCCTTGGTGATGGTAGTCCTGTCCCTTCCAAGCCTTTCCCCGCCGGCTCTTTCTACCATAACAGAAAAGACAGGTGGATTTTGTTCCATCTGTCTTTGTATTGCCACTTTCTCAGGCTTCTGTTATTCTATTTGTATTTTACTTTCCCCCTTGAGCGGGAATCTCGCTTTGCAATTCAGGATAAAAAATATACACTTCATTTGATTACTCGTTTATACATTATAACACGGCTTCGTTACCTACCCTTATACCTGGCACACATTCCATATGAACTCATGGAGTAAACAACTGGTTATCCCACTCGTTGTCTTTACCAACTTCCTCATTCACATCCAATTCCCCAATCAAATCCCGATAGAAATTCACGTTCGTCTGCATCATATAGGGCGTCACCCACAACATACCTATGCCACAAGAAAGAAGCCCCAGCAGCGACCAGCCGATAAAACTCACATAAATATAGAAAAACCTGCCCATATTACCTTCCATCATCTGCGAACTGGTGCGGAACGCTTCAATAACAGACATATCACCGTGCTCCACCAGCAGATAAAATATCTGCGACAGGCGAAGCGATACATAAATCACAACCACAAAGCCGATAATATACAAGGCTCCTCCTATCATGATTGCCAGCACCGTGTCAGCAACAATCCCCACTACCAGACAGATTGCCCCCGGCAGCATACACATTATCTCAACAACAAATATCAGCACATACCCCAGAATATAACGGTCCGGTCTTCTGGTAAATTCCCCAAAAATCATGCCTACGCTGACTTCCTGCTTCCTGGCAAATCCGAAATACATTCTCAAAATCCCACACTGTAATACCATAGAGACTGCTGAAATAATGATCGCCGCCACCATATATGTAATATACTGCACCGTTCCGCTGCCGGTAATGATAAGCAGAAAATAGAATGGCGTCAATAAGCCTGACACTATCATCTGCACTAACAGGTTGGCTCCAATGGCAAGCCCCCAGTGCCCATTTAACTGTTCCCTTGCTAATCGTTTTAACTCTGCCGATGTATGTCTCATATTTAATAACGCTCCATTTCAAATTCTTCTAAGGGCCTGGTCGCATAATCAAACCCCATACCCCGCACTGCATTTGCCTGACTCTGCCTTTGATTGGCCGCGTAGGGATTCACATTCTGCCGCTGAGCGCCTTTGTCATCTGTCGGCGAGCTCTTCTCCTTCGCCTTCTCAGAATCCGCCGGATATCTGATCTTGGTTGAAGTTGTACCGCCGGACACATAATTCTTTCCGCATTCCGGGCAAATCGCCGTCTCAATACGCACGGAAACTGACATCACTTCTCCGCCCTTCTGTGCCGCCTTACTATAAGCATTTGCCACATGTTCTCCTTCATGGGCACGCACTCTACCGGCTGCCGCCTCTGGGGAAATATGCGCTGCCGCCTTAAAGGACACATTCTCATCTGAACCGTCCTTATACTTGCGGTTCTTACAAGTCTGGCACTCTTCGCCCGGCTCTTTGCGTCTAAAACCGTCTTGCGGCCCCTTCTCTTCCTTCTGCGTCTTATCCGCCCACGGCAAACGCTCTTCTCTGGGTTCTCTCTCTCCCTTAGAAATCTTCCCAGCTTCCTCTGCCTCCTTGTTGTTCTGTGGACTGCCTGGCGCATCCATCTGTTTCTCGGCCGGATGTATACCATTATAAGATGTGTTGATTCCTACCATAAAACCTGCCATGCTTCCATCCCCTTCCCTAAACTATATTTTAGTGTAGCACATAATCTTCTTTTTGACAAATAAAAAACTTCTTGAGATAATGTGAAGCGACCTCACATTATCTCAAGGAAAACCTACTTACATCTTGAAAACCCACAATAACCACAATCCGCGATAGACAATAGCGCCGGACATAGATTATAATATATAAATCGACACCTAAAAACGATAAGATAAATCACAAAACGAATGAGAATAATGGTTGAAAGGGGAATTTAAGATGGCAGATTACGGAAGCGAGATTTCTTCCATCAGTTTAGGAAGCATCATAGGCGGCGCTTTGAGCGCAATTGTAGAAGCACAGAGCCAGGCGGCACACACGACAGTGAACTTTATTAACGAGGTCGGTTTTGAAGGGAAAAAGGGCAAACGCCAGCCGGTATACGTCGATTTCCAATATGAGAAGACGCTTACGCCCGAGGAGACAAAACCAGGGAGCACGAAGGAGCCTGAATCAGGCGAGGAAGGCGAAACGCAGAAGCCTTCCCGGACAGAGAACCTCAAACAGGTGACAAATTTGAAGGTACCGCTTCTTACTATGATACCGATCCCTTATATTCGGGTGGACGACGCGACAATTGATTTCAATGTCAAAATCAATTCCGTGCAGGAGACAAAATCATCCACTGATTTGACATATGGCGGCAATGTGGATGCGCACGCCAGTTATAACGGCTTCCGCTTTAAAACAGGAATCAAATTAAGCGCATCCATTTCCAACCAGAAAAAGAGCAGCACATCAGATACCGTGAAACGGGACTATTCCCTTAACGTCCATGTCCATGCCAAACAGGACGATATGCCGGTTGGGGTGGAACGTTTACTGGATTTGCTTTCTGATGCATCGACGGTCGAGAACTCTACGGTAAAGGAGAAGAAATCATGATAACATTTGGTGAATTTGCAGGAGTACTGATAACGGATTTTTTGCAGGCGCGCAAAATTGCCGATTCATACAGCGCAGCCCTGTCGGAAGAGTATCATGTGAATCCCATTTTAAGCGGGATGCCGGTTCCCCATTACACCATTGACGAAGCTGAAATAGACGTTCCCGTGAAAATCATGGGTATCCGAAAGACGGAGATTACCCAGGAAATGGTGAAAAAAATCCTGGTAATAATTGAACGGAACCTCCCCACGTTGCTGTACCGGAATATCAAAAACAGCTATTATGAGAAGCAGGAGCATAATGTTTGGCTGAAAAACGGCGCTGTGGAGGCGGAGCAAATTGGGGTTTCGCTGAACCCTGACCTGGAACAGGCCGAACAGCCAAGAGTAATACGATTAAGCGAGGAGCCACAGTTAAAAGCATGTTATAAATCATCTGTGGCGACAATTTGCACTTCAATGAATACATATATGAACACCTATGTAGAGGAAAATAACATAGGCGAAATGAAACTGCTGGACTTTACGGACGCCTTTGTTTCCACATTAAAAAACGCCTGTAAGCAGGAATTCGGTTCTTATCCCGATACGCAAACGCCGTTTATTGACAAATCTTCATTGAAAAAAATGTGCCAAATCATCGGCAACACGATGTTTTTTGAATTCAAGGAAATCTTTGACCAAAAAGACGGCATCCTCATACTGCCGGAAACCGGCAAAATGGAAAGCAATTGCACACCGGAGCAGTTGATGCGGGTGAAACTTAAGATCCGGGAACAGGATGTGAGCTTTGTGGTTGATAAAGATGAGAACAGCGGAGAGACCAAGCGCTTTCTGACCTTAGGTTAGGTGATGTGATGCTTTCGATAGAAGTAATCGAAGAGTTTGAAGAATATTTTGAGAAAATGGTCCCGGTAATTGAAGCAATTAATAAGGATTATTACCTTCCGGAGGAAAAAGCAGGCGAATACCTGGCAGGCCTTGTCTCCATGAGCGAAAATTACCATCTCCCATTCGCTTCGGACCTTGCCGTCCTCAAAGCACAGATGTACCAGTATGTGCCGGAGATAGACGGACGGGACAGGTCCGGCGGCAAATACGAAAGGAAACGCAAGAAGCAATACCTGCTCAACGGCTTGCAGCAGGGCAAAGCTTATGCAGACGATTACTTTGCAGGGACGCGCCAGCTGCTTCAGGAAAGCAGCATTTTGCTGCGTAAAGTGGCGGCAGTCGCCTCAGCCAAAGGCCTGTCTTTGGAGGGTTGCACTGAGCAGTTAATTGAACATATGAAACAGGATGAAGAACTGTTTGCTGCGCTGACAAATGCCATTGGCACGGTAGGGTATTCTAATATGAAATGTTTATTGCAGCGCGCGGTTGCAGACGTTACCGAATGAACCCCACTACACGCGTAGCAACGGATATTGGAGGGAATCTGTATGAATAAAATAGAATTTGACCATGTCGTAGGTTTAACGCAATTATTGGACAAATATACGCAGCAGTTCATGGATGCGGGCAAAGATAAGATTATCAGGTTTTCCGACTCAGATAAAAAAATCTGGGATTCTTATTTTGAAACGCTGATAAAACCAGGGATTCTGCCGGATGGCATGGCTTTCCATGCGCCCAATAATGATACCAACATTGGCATTGGCAGTGATGGCGCGGGCTCCAGGGAAGAATTCCTGCAGCTTATGATGCAGTGTTATAAGTATCTGTATCTCGCACTTTCCAGCGGGGAAATCTTTCTCAAGCACAAGAACTGGTGTACGTCAGATGGAAAGGAGATTTCGTAGGAATTATGTGTAACCTTATGAAAGCCACCGCAAAAGACTGCGACCGATATCAGAGTTCTCTGAATTGGATCTATTATTCGGTCAATTGGCAAACCCGCCCGTCATTGAACGCTCTGTTACAGGAGCTTAGCCCCTTAACGGGCTTCTATCTGAATCCACAGACGGAAGAGACCAGGAATGGGGTTTTATCCTTGCTTTCACATATCCGAAATGAGATAGATTATCGGAAACTGGTCATGCTGCAAGGGGAACTGATATCGTTCCTGATAGAATTTGATAAAGCCATTGAGCCAGACTATATTGGGAAAAACCCTTATACATTTTTCTATTTTTTATCCCAAAACCCACAAAAGACAGCAGATGTGCTGAAACGGGCGTCAGAGATATATGCTAAGTTTGCTTCCCATACCCACCATATATTAGAATATCTGTTTCGGCTGGGAGGGTTTGTGGTAAGCCCTCCCAGCGCGGATATACCACCCGAAAATTTTATCAATTTCTTTTTGCGGCGCAGCAATAATTTTTTATCGGGAATTGAAACAATCCAACGCCAATTGGCTGCTGCAAGGCTGGTGTACGATGCCGGCTCGCTGATCCCGACCGGCGGCGATATGCACTGTGACGGAAAGGTTCCCTGTATCATTGACTATGACAACGGAAAATATGTTTATAAACCGAGGGATATGAGAATTGACTGGATCGTAACGCAGGCGATTGCCTTTTGCTCACAATTTTTGGAGAAGGAAATGCAATTGCCATCGTTAAATATCCGTTTGCTGCCAGATACTACCGGGCTGGTGCAGTTTGCATTCCATACGGATGAGATGAGCGGTGAACAGGCAGGAAGATATTTTACGAAACTGGGCGCGCTGTTATGTATTTCCAAACTGTTTGGCGTCCGGGACCTTCATTATGAAAATATTATGGCGACATTAGAAGGACCGGTCGTCATCGACATGGAATGCGCGTTTAGCGCGAGCGCAATTAGCAGTGAAGACATATGTGACCCGTCTCTCTGTTTGATGAAGCAAGCATTTTCATGCAAAGCGGCGCAGAATGCAACTTTTTCGGTGGAAGGGCAGGTTCCAGTTTTAGCAGCGTTCAGGGAGCAAATCATAAACGGATTTACAACGGCGGCAGCGTGTTTGTACAATCACAGGCAGCAACTGATAGAATATTATCGGAATTTATTGACGACATCCGTTTCTTATCGGATTGTTCCGGTCGCTACGCAAGAGTTCTATGAAACCATATATTCTTTTTTAAACGATTGCCCCACAGCGGCTAAGATAAAGGATTCATTGAAACCGCTATACAAACAGCTTTATGACCGTCTGTACCAATACATTATGGAATGCATGCCCAGAGGGCAGTTTGAACAATGTTTAAAAAACAAATTTTTTCAGGATGAAATTTATCGTTCCTTGTTTTATGGAAATATCCCCATTTTGAATATGGAAGTTAAAGCAAAATCTGATGGGATTGTCTATTACACTGGCTATATAAACGGCGTTTCCTTTTTCAAGAGGGCGATTGCAGTAACTTCCCTCGACAATTTGAGTGCAGCGTTTGAGACGCAGATTAAATATTTGAAATCGAAATCTGCATTGGAAGCTGTCAAACAATTTATAGATAGATAAATCGGAGATGATATATTGAGAAACCGCAGTAAAGAAGAAACCGCATTATTTTATATCGGATGGGCGCTCGTCTTTGCATCTGGCATTCTCGTGCTTATGTACCAGATTATGCCTCTGCCATTCAAAATGATTATGCCGCCTTGCATTTTCCATAGCGTTACCGGGCTTTATTGCCCAGGCTGCGGCGGCACCAGGGCGGTGTCCGCGCTGCTGCACGGGCACATTGTGACCTCGTTTATCTGCCACCCCTTGGTCCCATGCACC
This sequence comes from uncultured Lachnospiraceae bacterium, assembly GCA_947565425.1. Lineage (GTDB taxonomy): Bacteria > Bacillota > Clostridia > Lachnospirales > Lachnospiraceae > Petralouisia. The sequence continues at coordinate 75,714 of CANOFW010000012.1, read as the reverse complement.
GCCATTACCGCAGGATGGTTCTTAATCAGCCAGAGCATTGAACGGATTTCTAAGCACAAGATTAAGGTTGGCATGAAATACCGCGATGTATATATCTGGGCGGCGCTGGGAATTGTCATAATAAATTTTATCGTAAAAAATATACTGCTCATGGTATGGAACGTTGACTTGCTGCAAGGGATTACCCTATGATTGCTTAACTTCCAGCGGCAAATCAACGTCCACGATTACTTTCTATTTTCCAATCAGGTAATCCATCATCTCGCAGCCTCTGGCCACGCTGTGCCCGGATTGTTCTGCTTCCCGCTCGTTATATTTCCAGGAATTCTGCTGCACTTTCGTGCTATCGTAGAGCAAATAGGGAACGCTGTCGCCGGTATGCGTGCGCAGGGAAATTGGTGTGGGATGATCGGGCATCACAAGCATACGGAACTCTGCGCCCGCCTGTTCCAGTCCCGCCTTAATCGGTGCAATCACACGCGCATCTAAATTCTCAATCGCCTGTACCTTCCGTTCCACGCTGCCCTGATGTCCCATCTCATCCGGGGCTTCTAAGTGCACATAGACAAAATCACAATCCTCTTTTGTCAGCGCATCTACCGCTGCCTGTGCTTTGCCTTCATAGTTGGTATTCAGCCCGCCATTGGCTCCTTCCACGGAAATATTTTTCATGGAGACGCCCACCGCGATTCCTTTTAAAAGGTCGACCGCCGATATCATGGCGCCTTTTAATCCTGTTTTTTCCTGGAACGAAGACAAAGACGGCCTTGTACCCGCGCCCCAAAACCAACAGGCGTTGGCGGGATTCTGGCCTTTCTTTTTCCGCTCTACATTGATGGGATGATTCACCAGAATGTCGTAACTCTTTTTCATCATCTCCTTGAGCACGGCGTCCTTGGGCAGATACTGTCCAACAGTCTGTCCCAGTACATCATGAGGCGGCGTTAAATCTACAACCTGCCCCTGGTCCCAGATCAGCAGATGGCGGTAGCTGGTGCCCACATAAAATTTATAAACATCTGTCTCCAGTTCTTTTTTGACAGCGTCAATCAGAATGGCCGCTTCCTCCGTAGAAATCTCGCCGGAACTGTGATCTAAAATCTTCTTATCCTCGAAATTCTCTTCCTTTTCTGAGAGCGTTACAATATTACAGCGCAAAGAGACGTCCGTAGGCTTCATATCCACTCCGATACTCAATGCCTCCAAGGGAGAACGCCCAGAATAATAAATCTTGGGATCATACCCTAATACGGAGAGATTTGCCGTATCGCTTCCCGGCGACATGCCCTCCGGGATGGTGTGCACCATACCAATCTCCCCAGCCGCCGCAAGCGCGTCCATCTGCGGGGTCTTAGCATATTCTAAGGGGGTCATGCCTCCCAGTTCGTCTATCGGGCGGTCTGCCATGCCGTCGCCCAGCACAATCACATATTTCATTCTTTTCCTTCCACCTTTCCAAACAAAATGAGGCTGTTGCACTAATATAAATTACAAGCTTTAGATTCGTTCAAAAAGTTTACATTGCAGAGCAATGTAAACAACACGCACAAAAAATATCTTGGGGGGTGTCGTAATAATATATATTATAAGTTATGATTCGTTCAAAAGGTTTGCATTCTGTCTTTGCCGCATAAGCGGCAAGACCTTTTGAACAAGTAAATAGATTCGTGCGACACCCTCAGAGTGATTTTTGTGTATTCTGTCTTTGCTGCATAAGCGGCAAGACCTTTTGAACGAGTGAATATATTAGTGCGACAGCCCCATTCTTATCACTCTATACTACACGGATTCTCTGAATCACATTTAATCCGTCTGCTTTCTTTTCAAATTCTTCCTCGCTCATTTTCCCGGTCAGGAAACCAACTTCGCCGCTTATCTGCGGCACTTCCACAAATTCAACTTCACCGAACAGGGACTGCACCTTCTCCTTATCCTCCGCGCTGCGCACAAAGAAGCGGCTCTCGCTCCTGCCTTTGTCTACCAAGTCCATCTTCTTAGAACTCCAGGATATGAGAATATTTTTGTGCAAATGCTTGGCGATATCCACAATATCAGCAACTACCGCACTCGCAGTCGGCAACTTACCGGCGCCGCTGCCATAGAACATCGCGTCGCCTAAGACATTGCCATGCACGAAAATGGCGTTGAACACATCATTGACACTGTACAAAGGATGCTGCTGTGAAAGCATAAACGGCGCAACCATCGCGCAGTAACCTTCCTTTGTCTTTCTGCTAGTGGCAAGAAGCTTAATGACAAGTCCCATCGCTTTGGCGTACTTGATATCATCGGCGGTAATCTTAGAGATTCCCTCCGTATAAATATCCTCAAAATCTACCTGCTGCCCACATACAAGGGACGTCAAAATGGCAATCTTCCTACAAGCGTCGTACCCCTCCACGTCCGCTGTGGGATCTGCCTCCGCATAACCTCGGGACTGTGCATCTTTGAGCACATCCGCAAATTCGAGCCCCTCAAAGGTCATCTTACTGAGAATATAATTCGTAGTTCCATTTAAAATTCCTGTAATTTCCTCGATCTCATCTGCGGTCAGAGAAGAATTCAAGGGACGGATAATCGGAATGCCGCCGCCTACGCTGGCTTCAAACAAGAAATTGATGTTCTGCTCCTTGGCAATGGCAATCAATTCTGCCCCATGCTTTGCCACCAGCGCCTTGTTAGAAGTTGTAACATTCTTACCCGCAAGCAATGCACGTTTCACAAACGTATACGCCGGTTCCACGCCTCCCATTGCTTCCACGACCACTTCAACCTCCGGGTCATTGGCAATCACATCATAATCGTGTATGACCTTGTCCTCCATAGGATCTCCCGGAAAATCGCGCAAATCCAATATGTATTTTACTTCAATTCCATCACCTGCGCGCTTGGCGATGCTCTCACTGTTGGTATTTAAAACTTCTACCACACCGGAACCAATCGTTCCGTAACCTAAAATTGCTATCTTAATCATAATGTCACTCCCTGGCTAATATTTTTAAATAATGTACGCCCTCCTGCTGCTCGATGCTCTCTACCATGTAGGACACATTCTTTGTGTCTGGCAGTACGTCTACGCTCAGCGTAAGAGAGGCAATTCCGTTGACCGGAATACTCTGATGGATTGTGAGAATATTCGCATGGAAATCTGCCACAATCTGTAACACCAGGGACAAAAGCCCCGGTTCATCATCCATCTGTATCACCATTGTGATGGTTTTTCCCTTGGCATTGTCGTGGAATGGGAAAATATCATCCTTATACTTATAAAAAGAACTTCGGCTGATTCCCACGGAATCGGTTGCCTCCTGTACGGATTCGGCACGCCCGGATTCTATGAGCTTCTTTGCTTCCACGACTTTCAGTAATACCTCTGGAACGGCTTTCTTCTTTAAAACAAAATATTTCGTCTTGTCCTCCATGACGCCTCCAGTATGTTTGCCTGTGAAATACATTTGTGTTCACTGCAAAGATATTAGCATATTTGTCCCTCAATTGCAAGTACTTTTGCCATGCGAACATCGTTTCCGCAACCACACCATTCTGAAAAACCCTAAAATTTCCGGCTGCCGCCGCTGGATCTGCGCCCGCCGGAACCGGTATGAACGGTGCTTCGGCTGCCGCCGCCCCCTCCGCTGCTCGTCTGCTTGGGAATCTGCCGCCTTGTGACAAAAGAATTGACAAGTCTGTCTTCCTTCGTCGTCAAGCTGACGTGCCCATTCTTCTCTATGGGATATTTGTAGCCGCCAAACTTCAGGCGGTATTTGCCAAAAATACCAAAAACTGTCGCTCCCCCGGCAATAATCGCCAGTCCCAGGGCAATGAGGATTTCTGACAACGTAATGGATTTCTTGCGGGGATGCCGAATCACTTCCCCTGTATCTTCATCATAGAGATAATTTCTGTCCGCATTTTCCGTTTGATAAGCGTCCTCCACTTCCCCTAACATCGCCTGCAATGTGGCGGCATACTTTTCCTCAGAAATCTCCTCATATCCGGCGTCAAGAATCCTCTCCGTGCGGTTATCTGTAATATAGTACATTGCTTCTCCAAAAGCGCGCACCACAATTTCGCGGTTATCCATATCAATCGCACAGATCACACCGTCATCTTTGCCCGTATATTTGTCAAACCAGCTTTCCGCATACGACGTTGCATCCTCGCCGCCGGCGTCGTCTGTCGTCAGCGCCATAAACTCCCAGCCCGTGCGCTCCTCCAGTTCTGCTAACCGATGATTAATCTCTTCTGCTTCCGTTTCCGACAACAAACCCGCCTGGTCTGTAAGCTGCATATTTTCCGCCGCCTGCTGCGCACTTTCTTCTGCCTGTACAGGCGTCATGCAAAAAATTATCATACACAGCAAGAAAGTTATTGTCAAGCATCTCTTTATCATTTTCATAGCATCCATCCTCCCAGCAGTCCCAACAGGAATACCACCATAAATATGACAATCCCCAAAATCCAGACTTTTGCGCCATCGACCGGCAGCTCGCCATAGACTTTTCCGTTCTGCCCGTTCATGGAATAATAGTACATTTTTCCATCGCGCCCCTTATATGTAACCGTCCATACCGGAAGCATAATGTAATCCCAATGCTCCTGCTGCGTTTGAAGCTGGCAGCTATTCACACTTAAATGGCCGTAACCGCCTGCCGTTTCCCGCAAAAGCCTCTCGGCAAACTCTTTGGCGTCCTCCACGACTTCCGCCTGCAAATCACTGCGGTCTAAATCACGCTTCTCTGCCAAAAATCCAGATAAATAGCCCATATGGAACCCTTTTACTTTGCTCACATCATAGGGCAGCACGCCTTCCGCCAGCTTGAGGCTGTTTTTCTTCAGCGCGTTCTTTGTAATGTCTTCCAGATGGATATTTCCCCTGCGTTCTACATGGTAAATTTTCGTCTCCGTATATTCCGTATCCCCGCTGCGCCATACGCGAAGGTTCTTTCCTTCCGCCTGCAACGAGCCTCTCATATCCATATCAGCCATCCAATATGGGAAATATACCCCGGAAATTTTCTCAATCTGCTGTTTGTTAAAAAACGCCTTGGGCACAAATTTCTTGCTGTGTGCATATTCGAGAAATTTCTCGGTCGCCTGCTGCTTATCAATTGTAAAGGGAATAATTTTGTGCGGCAAAAACTCCCCGGAAACACGTCCGGATAGCACGACTGGATTATGGCAATAGTAACAAAAAGTGGCTGCCGTCGTCTGGTCTGTCACAATCTGCGCGCCGCAGCTCGGGCAGTGGTACATCACGCCTTCCTCCTGACTTTGTTGTTCTCCAGCTTCCCGATTTCCATATCTCCCATTTTCCTTTTGCCCACGCTCCGTCTGTTCTTCCTGCGGCGATTCAGACACTCTTTGCTCTTCCTCCGTCGCGGGCTTCAACTGCGCAAGCTCTTCCTGCGAAAACGCAGAAGCACAGTATTCGCACTTGTACTTCTGCGTCGCCGGATGGAAGACCAGTTCACCATCGCAATTCGGACATTTATAACTGATTACTGCCATCGCTTATCTCCTTTTATACCTACTACTATTTATTGCCTTGGTTTCCCGCACTGAGAACAGAACTTGCCGCTGTTTACCTGACCGCAGCCACATGTCCATTCTCCACTGTTTTCCGGCTTGGGTTTGCCGCACTCCGAGCAGAACTTGCCGCTGTTTACCTGACCGCAGCCACATGTCCATGTCTCCGGCTCCTGAGGTTTGGGATTGCCGCACTCTGAGCAAAACTTTCCGCTATTGGCTGCACCGCAGGCGCAAGTCCAGCCCTGGGAAGCGCTTTGCCCCTGCTGCGCAGCCGCAGGAACGCTGCCTGGCATCGCTGCATTCCCAGGTTTTGGCGTCGCCATATTTGCATTGTTTTGCGTCGCTGTATTTTGCTGCTGCATGGCTGCATTTTGCTGCATCTGCATTTGCTGCATATTGGCGGCGGACGCCGCGCCCATGGCGGAACCCATAGCGTTCATGCCCATACCCATGCCCATAAATCCAGACATTGCACCTGCTGCGTTAGAGCCTGCGGCTTCCAGCCCGCGCGCCACGTGTCCCTGCATATAACCCTCGCGTACTGTCGGGTCGCTCAACATTGCGCCCTCATTGCGCATATTTATCAATTCTGTCGATTTCTCGTCATAAGAAACGCTGGCAATGCCCACGGCCTGAATTTCCATGCCGCGCATCTGCCGCCAATCCTCATCCAAGGTATCCGCCATATATTTGCCTAATTCGCGTCCCTTAGAAGGCACGTAAGAAATGCGGATGCCGTCCGCAGACATCTGGTTAATCGCCGACTGCAAAGCCTCAAGGAACTCCGCCATATACTGTTCGTTGATATCCTCAATCTGCACCTTTGCCACATTTCGGGGAATGGCTTCTGAATAAAACTTAACAGGGTCTGTAATCTTAATCGAATACGTTCCATGCGTGCGCAGAAACAATTCTGCATTGTAGAAATTATCAAAATAATTAATGGGATTTCTGGTGCCAAATTTAATGCCCTTAATTTCCTGCAAATTAATGTAAAACACTTTCTGTCTTGCCGGCGTCTCCCCACCAAATTTGATGCGGCTAAAGGATTCACGAATCGTATCTTTTAATTCTCCATTAAATAAGGAAGGCAGCGCAGAATTATCTACCTTAAAATACCCCGGCTCCGCCGTATAATCAACAATTCTGCCCCCATCCACCAGCATCATAAACTGATTGTCATACACATGGATCACGGAACCATTGCTGACAGTACCGTCGCTACCTTTCTTATTCTGCCCTCTGCGTGTGAGGATTCCGCTGGTAAATACCGTGCGTTCCCCCATATCGTCCGGCTCAATCACTTCCAGCCATTGATCTGCCAGTCCGCCGGAGACTGACTGTATGGCCGCCTTTATTATTCCCATAATTACCTCCAACTATCATCTAGTATAGTGAATATATGGATTATTCCATATTCGTTGTACTAGACAAGCTCTTCCATTTCAAGTATGCATTGATAAACAAATCAAGATTTCCATCCATCACGCTATCCACATTACCGGTCTCCGCATTGGTGCGGTGATCCTTCACCATGGTATACGGCTGCATAACATAGGAGCGAATCTGGTTGCCCCAGCCAATCTCCGTGACCTCCCCGCGGATATCCGCCGCCTTTTTCTCATTTTCCTCCTGCTTTAAGAGATAGAGCTTGGCCTTTAACATCTGCATCGCCTTATCCTTATTCATGTGCTGGGAACGCTCATTCTGGCACTGTACCACGATGCCTGTGGGAAGGTGCGTAATGCGGATTGCCGAAGAAGTCTTGTTAATGTGCTGTCCGCCGGCTCCGCTGGAACGGTAAGTGTCAATGCGCAGCTCGTCGTCTTTGACTTCAATATCGAGGTCTTTTTCAATATCCGGCATCACGTCGCAGGACGCAAAGGAAGTCTGCCGCTTGCCGGCCGCATTAAACGGTGAAATCCGTACCAGACGGTGCACGCCTTTTTCTGATTTCAGATAACCATATGCATTCTCTCCACGCACCTCAAAGGTAATCGACTTAATTCCAGCCTCCTCGCCGTCAAGAGAATCTAACACCTCTACCGCAAAGCCTTTATCATCTGCCCAGCGTTTGTACATGCGGTACAACATACTGTTCCAGTCACAAGACTCCGTTCCCCCGGCTCCTGCATGAAGAGAAATGATAGCGTTTTCTCCATCATATTCACCAGACAAAAGCGTCTTAATACGGATATTTTCAAACGTCTGTTCAAACTCTGAGAGCGCCTCCTCAATTTCCGGGATAAGCGAAGCGTCGTTCTCCTCATAACCCATTTCCAGAAGCGTCTCGATATCATCGTACTGCCCTTCCAGATGATGATACGTCTCGATATCATCCTTGAGGCTCTTGAGTTCTTTCATTTTCGCCTGGGAAACTTCCGTGTCATCCCAAAAATCAGGCGCTTCCATCTCCCGCTCTAATTCCTGGACACGCTGCTCTTTATTTGCTAAGTTAAAGTGAATCCCTCACTTCCACTAACGGTTCTTTGTATGTGTTCAAGGTCGTCTTGAACTGGTCTAATTCAACCATCGTGTCACCTCTTTCTATTTTGAAATAAAAATCATATTGCCAAACATGGTAACCTATGCGTACTACGGCGCATAAAATATCCACCGATATTTTACCACATCCAGCAGAATAAAACAATTCCCGCTTTGACAAGCGAACAAATACGCTATACTATAGTATATATGTTGTACGAAAGGATATTTCTTATGAATTCATGGATCAAAGAACAACTTGAACTACAGAGAGAACCGCAATTTCAAAAATTTACGGCCAGCCTGCTGCCCGGCGTAGCGCATATTCTGGGCGTGCGCTTGCCCGCCTTGCGGAAAATGGCAAAGCAGCTCGCCAAAGGAGACTGGCAAACATACCTGCAATCAGCCTGCGACGACAGCTTTGAGGAAATCATGCTTCAGGGCATGGTTCTCGGTTATGCCAAAGGAGATTTACAGGTGAAAGAGCCTTTTTTGCGCGCATTTCTTCCCAAAATAAACAACTGGTCCGTCTGCGACAGCACGTGTTCCACACTCAAACTGGCAAAAACACAGCCGGAGCCTTTCTGGAATTTTCTATTGGAATATCTGCACAGCTCCCAGGAATATGATGTCCGTTTCGTGCTGGTACAGATGCTAAATTATTATGTAAATGACGAATATCTTGAGCGAGTATTGGAAGCCATAGACAGCGTAGATTTGCCATTGTATTATGTGCAGATGGCACAGGCGTGGGCAGTTTCCATCTGTTACCGGGAATTCCCGGAGAGAACGCTACCATTCTTAAAGGAAAATCATCTGGACGACTTTACTCACAATAAAGCTTTACAGAAAATTACGGAATCGCTGAAAGTGCCGAGAGAAGATAAAGAATATATACGGACGTTGAGACGGAAATCCGTTTCTCATCCCCCATTCTTTGACATGTCTGCCTCGGGAATTTCCAGGACTGATATGAATCCGTAGTGCAATTTAACACAGGATCGTTTTTGCTTTGCACAGGCGATGGGAATATAGTACAATCCCTATGTTGTCATACCCAATCCGGCAACGGAGAGGGGGTGTCAAAATGGATCTGCTACTTTCGCTTTTGGTTACTGTCGTGGGTGGTGTAGTTTGCCACTACATCATCAAATGGTTAGATAGTAACGATAATGACAACTAACCACAAAAACCCCCGGAACGGCCATTCCGGGGGTTTTAATTTGTGTCAAAGGACACTACTTTCGCTTTGCCTATAGGCATTATAGCATATGCAAAAATAGAATGCAATATGCTCTCTAAGTTCGATGGTCTTACGGACATTGAAACGAAAATCAGATTGAAATATTGCCGTTTCCTTCATTATCTAACTGTATCTTCTGATGTGGAAACACTCTGCTTTCTCCATCAACCCGCAGTACATATTTATCTTCTTTCCATTGCTGGATTTTCTTAATCGCATCTCTGTTGTTACTTACCCTCAGGGTAATCAAAGATTGATTTCCTGTGAGCTTATCGTTACGAAAACCGGAATACAGATAGATATCCCGCACCTCTATTCCCAGAAATCCAGCAATCGCACGCGCATTATAAATTCCCATTGTAAACTGCCACTGGGATTTACCAATTGCAGACGTATCTATTGTCTTTTTGAACTCCATGATATGCAAGTCCCATGTTCCGCTTTCTTGATCCAGCTTAAACAAAAACTTATCCGCACACGCGTTAGTCCCTTTCTTCTGTCCATCTAAATAAGGCAATACATGCTCCTCCGGCGAAGGAAAGATTAAAAGCTCCCCTTGCGCCGTGCAGATAAGATTTACTTTCCCATCTTGTTTCTTTTCCTTTAATTCCGTGTGTTCTTTCGCCCCCAAAATTTCATACGTTTCTTTGCGAAACATCCGCAGATTTTCTTCTATGTGTGCCGGAATCATCTTATTCCCCCTCGAAATCCTGAACTTGTGAAGTCTGTTCCAATATCTCGGTCAGCGCATCGTAGAATGTCTTTACCTGGAACTGTCCGTCCTTCGGCAGCAATTTCTCTACTGTTGAATATTCCCCCATATCTGTAAGCTGGTAGATCGAGACATTTTGTATATCTATCGCATCTTCCTCGGTCAGTTGCAGTTTCTCTAACAGTTCCCCGGGGGAACCCAACGCCTTCAAACGGCACATATTGTTGATATGCTGCACCAGTATATCACTGTGTGTCGTTGCTATCATACAGAGTCCGTGGTTTACAAGCCGTATCAGTAATTTCCCCATTTCCTGCTGCAATCTGGGATGCAGGCACATTTCCGGCTCTTCATAACAAATTGCCTCTAAACTGCGTCGATATTTCAGGAGCAGCAGCAACGGCGTCAATTCTGTCACCACCGCAGAAGTTGCGCGCAAAGGCAAACTCTTCTCGCTTCCATCAGGCAGATAGCGGATTTCCTGCCCATTCAGCTCATTGCCATACTGAAGCCTGCCATGCGTCATAGCAGTTTCCATCCATTTGACAATCTCACCATACTCTGTCTGATAATCCAGTGATAAATCTTCCATCATATTCAAGAAATGAATAATGGGCTTTGTAAAAGGTTGGATTTCCTCTCTTTCCTTACTTCCAGTCATATCATACGCAATCTGCCTGCTTACTTTGTTAATCACATTTTTCGCCAGCATAAATCCTGTACGCGCTGCTGGGAGGTAGACGGTATTTCTACTATGAAGTTCTGTGCTACCCTCAAAAATCCAAAGCATTATCCCCCCAAAAACCGTTTTAATAACATATCCCAAATCATTTTCTATACGCCTCTTTTGAAATATTATTCCAAAAGAGCCCTCCTTACACGAAATGCCTACCCCATACTCTTTCTTTTGCCCCTCTATCGTCACTGCAAATTCCTGTTCCATTACTACAGCCAATTTTCCAATCGTTATCTGTTCGGAATTAAAAATCTCTGCCACAAACTTATTCTTATTGCATTCCAACAACTTATTTAATAGCTCAGCAAACAATTTGGAAGATAATTTTATTTCCTGAGCATACCCTTCTGTGGCTTTTAAAGCAAAATCGCACATTTGCTCATACGTTTCTGAATAATCGTTCTTTATTAATTCCAACATGTCGAAAAAAATAGCAGACTCCGTACCTGCCCCATAAATCCCCCAAATCAGCGACAAAAGGTAACTTTTGCCGCTGTTATTGTCCCCTACAAATAAGGTCAGTGGAGAAATCTCTATCTCAGCCTGTTTGATTTTGCCAAAGTCTTCAATGATTAATTTTCGTTTCATTCCGCTCTCCTAAATCCCAAAATAAGCGTCCAGCCCATCGGCTATCCCGGTGGAAATTTTCTGTTGGTAGCCATCGTCCGCCATGTTAGCGTCTTCTGTGGGATTCGTCATAAACCCCATCTCAATAATCGTCACCGGAACCGTACACCAGTTAATGCCGCTCATGCTGTCCGTCTCCCAAATGCTCTGCTTATTCGCTCCGGTAGCATTCACCACCCCATCCAGCACACATTCAGACAACTTGCGGCATTGACTGTAGAGATTGCCCATGTAGGGGTTAGCCGAAGTCGGACAAATCGTCAGCGCACCGTTTTGCCCGCTGTCATCGGAACCGTTAGCGTGAACGCGGATAAATGCGTCCGCTCCTGCATTGTTGGCAACCGCCGCCCGCTCGCTATTGCTGATATTCACATCATGGCTGGTGCGCACCATCATTACCTGATAACCTCTAGCTTCCAACTCTTCCTGTAATTTTAAAGATACCTGGAGCGTAAGCTCATATTCTTTCAGCCCAGTGGCACAGCCAGTTGTGCCGCTGGCAACCTTAGGCTTTGACTCGGATGCACCCGGTCCAATAGGCTCCTGCTCGCTGTTGCCCTGCGCCTGGTGTCCAGCATCTATCACCACCAGATAACCATTGTCTGTCACTTCCGACGCCAGCATCAGAAATTCCGATGCAATATAATACTCCTTATCACCTATCTGTACCTCGCTCCAGGTTCCGTCATCCGCTGTCCTCGTAAAATTGCTTCTGCGGGGCACAGTCTCATAGACCTCGCTGTCTGTGGAGGGATATTTTCTCACATTGACGGAAGTCGTCGTCATAACTTCTTCCTGCGCATACGTTACCGTGTCAGCGTTTAAAGATGGGACTGCGCTTTCGTTCTCTAAATCTGTGTCCTCTGTCTGCGCTTCATCCTCTTTCTTATTGTTCCCATCCTCCGGGCTTTCTTTCCCGGCAGTCCTCTCTTCTTCGGTCCGTTCCTGTGCGTTATCCCTTTTCTCGCTATCCTCATATTTCTCAGTCGCAATCGGCTCCTTCTGCTTGGGCGCATCCTCTTTGCCAGCACAACCGCCCAGCAGCAGAGCAAACAGCATAACGAAAATTAAAACAAAATTATATTTCTTCATTCGCTTACCTTTCCCACTTATTCTTTTCCAGTTACAACATGTACTTTTAATAAGTTCGTGTTCCCTGGGACGCTCAAGGGAACCCCGGCTGTGATGACTGTGATATCACCCACAGAAACTAAGCCGGCCTGCTCTGCCATCTCTACGGCATGTGAAAACAGTTCATCGGTATCTTCCTTCTGTTTGACTTCCAAAGGTGTCACACCCCAGGAAAGATTTAACTGACGACAAACTTTCTGGTTGATGCTGCCGCCGATAATATTGCAACAAGGACGATATTTGGAAATCATGCGCGCCGTCTCCCCGGACCAGGTAACCGTAATGATGGCCGCTGCATCCAAATCCATCGCCGTCGTACAGGTAGCATGGGAGATGGCGTTGGTGATATCAGGAGCCTCCGCCTCCCGCTGTTTAAAGCGTGCTGTGTAGTTAATATCCTGCTCCGTGCGAACGGCAATCTTAACCATAGTCTTCACCGATTCTACCGGATACATACCTGCTGCTGTCTCCCCGGAAAGCATAATCGCGCTCGTCCCATCGTAGATAGCATTTGCCACATCCGTGGCCTCAGCTCTGGTCGGCCTTGGATTCTTCATCATAGAATCAAGCATCTGCGTCGCCGTAATCACCTGTTTTCCGGCATTGACTACCTTCTTGATGATCATTTTCTGAATGGAAGGCACGTCCTCTAAGGGAATTTCCACACCCATATCGCCTCTCGCCACCATAATGCCGTCTGACACCTGGATAATTTCATCAATATTCTGCACGCCCTGCATATTCTCTATCTTGGAAATAATATTGACATTGCGGCAGTTTTTCTCCGCAAAGATTTTACGAATCTGCATAACGTCATCTGCCGTGCGCACAAAAGAAGCCGCAATAAAGTCAAAATCATTTTCTATGCCAAATACGATGTCTTGATAATCCTTCTCGCTGATATAAGGCATGGACAATTCCACGTCCGGCACATTGACGCCCTTCTTGTTGGAAATCATGCCGCCGTTAATGACACGGCAGGAAATTTCCGTATCATCCACTTCTTCCACGTCAAGCGCAATCAGGCCGTCATCAATGAGAATTCTTGATCCCGGCTGTACGTCCTTCACAAGCTCTTTATATGTAATGGAAACTTTTTGTGCGTTTCCAATCATCTCCTCGGTTGTCAGCACAAACTTCTGACCTGCCACCAATTCCGCTTTGCCGCCCTCCAGTTCACGCAAGCGTATTTCCGGCCCCTTAGTGTCCAGCAAAGTAGCAATGGGGAGATTTAACTCCTCCCTGAGCTCCTGCACTTTTTTCAGACGTTCTCCCTGTTCTTCATGGCTCCCATGAGAGAAATTGAAACGGGCAACATTCATACCCTCTATCATCAACTGCCGCAGCACGTCATCCCGGTCAGTCGCCGGTCCCAACGTACAAATAATTTTCGTTTTTCTTAGATTTTTCATTTATTTTCTCCTTTCAGTTTTCATCTTTTAATAGGTATTCGCAAATCTTTAAGTTTAATTAAATTTATGAATTTTGCAAATACCTATCAATCTTTTAATTAAAATAATTTTAAACCTCATTTAATATTCTAAGAATACCGCCGGCATTCTTGCTGCGGGGTGCGAGTCAGCTTTACTAACAAAAACAAATCCGCATAACTGCTATTTATGGATTACCGTACCGGATACTTCCACACTCTCTTCCTCAGATATCTTCAGTTTGGTAATCAAAGCGCTGCGCACGGCGGAATTACCGATAAACGCAAGCGCAGCCTCAATCTTAGGCAGCATGGTTCCCTCCTCAAACTGCCCCTCCTCCATATACTGCTCGGCCTGTGCTACCGTCATCTCCTCCAACGGCTGCTCATTCTCCTTACCGAAGTTCAAGCATACTTTCTCAACACCGGTAAGAATTACCAGACGGTCCGCCTCAATCAATTCCGCCAACCTCCCTGCTGCCGAATCCTTTTCAATCACTGCACTGGCTCCCTGAAGCTTATTATGCTGCGCCAGCACCGGAATACCGCCGCCACCGCAGGCAATCACAATCTGATCTGCATCGAGAAGCGCACGGATAGCGTCAATCTCGATTACATCCACCGGTTTGGGAGCCGCCACGATTCTGCGGTAGCCTTCCTCTGTCTTTACCACATGATTGCCCTTTTTCTCTTCTGCCTCGGACTCCTCCTCCGTCATTACACGCCCAATCACCTTGGACGGATGGTAAAAAGCATCGTCATAAGGGTCCACCGTCACCTGCGTAAGTATCGTGGAGACCGGTTTATAAATTCCCCGGTTCAAGAGTTCCGTACGAATGGCATTTTGAAGGTCATAACCGATATATCCCTGGCTCATCGCCGAGCAGACTGACATAGGCGTTGCCGTGTATTCCGGGTAAATGCGGCAGAATTCTGCCATCGCCGTATGAATCATCCCTACCTGCGGGCCATTGCTATGAGAAATCACCACCTGATAATCCTCTTTTATTAAATCAACCACCGCTTTTGCCGCCTTCTTAGTGGCAATCTTCTGTTCCGGGAGCGTTGTTCCCAAGGCATCATGCCCCAACGCGATTACAATCTTTTTCTTTCTCATGAAAAAACCTCCATATACACAGGACGCCAATCCTGACATTTGCGGATTGGCGTCTCAGTTTGTTCTTATATTATCACATTTTCCATGATATTAAAAGCAAATTTTCAGCTATGATCATTCATTCTTCTTACCAAGTGTAACCGTGAGCGTCTCTTCCCTCCATTCACCGTTTTCATTTCTCTGTAAAGTTACCTCTACCTGACTGCCTGCCTCATAATACTGCATGGCATCCGCCAAGCTATTCATAGAAGATAGCTTCCTGCCGTCAAATTTCGTGATTACATCACCTTTGTGGATTCCTGCCTGCTCTGCTGCGCTGTTTTCTGTTACCATCGTAATATAGATTCCCTCCGGCATACCAAAACTTTCTGCCAGCTCAGAAGACATATCCTGTCCGGACACGCCCAGATATGCAGATTTTGATTCATCCACAAGCTCTCTGGAAATCATATTGTTAATAATCGGCTCTGCTACGGAGATGGGGATTGCATAACCCATACCTTCCACCTGGGTATCCGCGTATTTCACGGAATTGATACCGATCACTTCACCATTCATATTCAGCAATGCACCACCGCTGTTGCCAGGATTAATGGCTGCATCTGTTTGCAGCAAATCATTCGTAATTGCAGCGCCTGTCATCTCATCTTGTACGGTTACTTCCCTGTCTACCGCGCTGATTACGCCTGTCGTTACTGCCTGCCCATAACCCAAGGCATTTCCGATCGCTACGACACTCTGGCCCACTTTGACTCCCTCTGAGTTACCCACTGTTGCCACTTTAATCTTCTCCATGGTATCACTGGGAATATCCTTCGTCTTTACAGACAATACTGCAAGGTCTGTGCTCGCATCTGTACCCTTAACCTCTGCCTGCACCTGCTGGTCGTCAATAAAATTCACCATAAGCTGCGTAGAATTAGAAATCACATGGTTATTCGTGGCAATATATATTTCATCGTCCGTCTGTCCCATGATAATTCCGCTGCCCGCACTCGAGGTATCCTGGGTATAAGTCCTGCCAAAAAAGTCCCTCTGCGCCTCCTGTCCCATATTTGTGATGGAAACAATAGACGGCATTACATTTTCCGCAATGTCAGAAACATCCGTCACAGTAGTCGCTGTACTCACATTCGTGGCCGAAAGACTGCCGCCCGTCTTATCTGATGACTTGCCTGTCGTCTCCGCTGTAGCCTCCTGTGTAACCTTATCCACGCCCATGGTCTTGCGGAACGCAAAACCTGTTCCATAAAATACAGTACTTGATACAAGTCCAAACACTAACGCAAGCGACGCACATTTTGCTACCGTCATACCAAAACCATGCTGCTTTTTAGTTCTTGGCGTCTTCTGTTTCTTTTCCTTTTTATAGAAGTTCTCCCGATTGGCAGAAGTTCCATTGCCCTGGAATGTTCCCTGTCCTGTACCTTGGCTTCCTGACGCATTCTCCCAGCCACCCATGGCGTTGCTTCCGTGAGCATTTTCCTGACTACCCATGGCATTGCTTCCATGAATGTTTTCCTGACCACCCATGGCGTTGCTTCCATGAGCATTCTCTTGACTACCCATATCGTTGCCGCCTGAGGTGTTCTCATAAGTTCCGGCTGTATAAACTCTCTGGGCGCTGCTATTATTTTCCTCTCTTCTCTCATAATAATTGGGGTTGCGCTCCTGATTCTCCTGATTTACATAACTGTAAGAATAAAGAGAGCCCTGAGCACCCGTGCTGCTTTGCGGTGTATCTGCGCCCACATTCTTGGCGCTGCCCATGTCATTATTTTCACTTGTATTTTTTATCTCGTTTTCTATATTGCTGTTCAAACTTCTGTCCACATTAGATCCAAAACGATTTTCATTTCCGCTATTGTTATTAAAATTGCCTTCCATAACAAATATCTCCTTTCTCGTCTGACGTTTTCCTTTGTTTCTAATAAGCAGTTTACGCAATATTTGTGATAAAACTGTGTCTAATATTTTAAAAAAAAGTGTTTTACTCTACGGTCACGGACTTTGCCAGGTTCCGCGGCTTATCCACATCACAGCCCTTGCCTACGGCTACGTAATAACTAAACAACTGCAAAGGAATGATCGCCAGAGAATTTGTGAACCAACGATTTGTCTGCGGAATATAAATTACATAGTCCGCCGCCTTCTCAATCTCCGTATTGCCGGTATTCGTTACAGCAAGCACAAACGCCCCGCGGCTTTTCAGCTCTACAATGTTGCTGATGGTCTTCTTATATAACTCTTCCTGCGTTAAAACCGAGGCAACTAAAGTTCCTTCTTCTATCAGCGAAATCGTTCCATGTTTGAGTTCCCCGGCTGCATATGCCTCAGAGTGAATATACGAAATCTCCTTGAGTTTTAAGGAACCCTCCAGAGAAATTGCATAGTCAATCCCGCGCCCCACAAAAAAGACGTCTTTTGCCGAAATATAACGGTTGGCAAAATGCTGAATTTTGCCTTTATTACTGAGGAGCATCTCTATCTGTTCTGGAAGCTTCTGCAAATCCTTGAGGTAGGAGACAACCTGCTGCTCCGTGATCTCTCCTCGCACCTGCGCAAATTTAATGGCAAGCAAGTATTCTGCAATGAGCTGCGCGCTGTACGCTTTGGTGGTCGCCACGGCAATTTCCGGCCCCGCCCAGGTATACATCACCTTATCCGCTTCTCTGGCAATAGAACTACCTACTACATTGACAATGCCGAGCGTCTTGATGCCCCTGCTCTTCGCCTCACGCAATGCCGCCAGCGAGTCTGCCGTTTCCCCGGACTGACTGATAATAATAACCAAATCATTTTCTGCAAGGATTGGATTGCGGTAACGAAACTCCGACGCAAGGTCTACGTCCACGGGAATGCGCGCCATACCTTCAAATATATATTTCGCTGTCATGCCCGTGTGGTAAGCGGAGCCGCAAGCAATGATATGCAGCCTGCCGATTCCGCGGATCTCCTCATCCGACATGCCAAGTTCCTCAATATCCACCATACCGCCCTTAATCCGCGGACTAAGCGTATCCCGTACGGTCTGAGGCTGCTCATACATTTCCTTTAACATGAAATGCTCATAACCGCCTTTTTCCGCAGCGTTGATGTCCCAATCAATCGTGGAAGGCTCCTTGGCAATCTCCTCGCCATCCACATTATAAAAGGAAATAGATTCTCCCGATAACACTGCAATCTCTTCATTTTGGATAAAATAAACATTGCGCGTATATTTGAGCACCGCCGGCACGTCAGAGGCAATCAGGTTGCCGTCCCCGCCGTGCCCCACAATCAGGGGGCTGTCCTTGCGCACCGCATATAACACGCCTGGGTGTGATTTAAACATAATCCCTAAGGCATAAGAGCCTTCTACACGGTTCATAACCCTTAAAATAGCTTCCATCGGGTCCTCTTTATAATAATAGTCCAATAGATGCGCCACTACTTCCGTGTCGGTATCCGATACAAATTGAAAGCCTTTGCCTTCCAGATATTTTTTCAATTTCTGATAATTTTCAATAATTCCATTGTGCACAACCGCTATGCTCTCATCCTGGTTAAAATGAGGATGCGCATTGCTGCCTGTGGGCGCGCCATGGGTTGCCCAGCGAGTATGCCCAATTCCTGCCGTTCCCGGCATCGTGGCTCCATCATGCGTCAGTTCACTAAGAACCTTCAGTCGCCCACATGCCTTCTGCGCATGAATCTTTTCTCCATCATAAACTGCAATCCCCGCAGAATCATAACCTCTGTATTCCAGTTTTGACAATCCGTCCAATAAAATGGGCGCCGCCTGTGAGTTCCCTACATATCCTACTATTCCGCACATACCACTAATCCCTCCTGCTATTCACCGCTGTCTACCGCCACTCCGGTACGGTAGATGATCTCATCGCTGATTCCCTGAACACTGTCCGTCACAGTATAACCTGTCGTCCCATACAAGAAATCGTGGAGCTGCTTCACATTGGACGCCAAATCTTTAGGCACCACGCAGTCTGCATTTGATTGCTGATAAGAAATGGGTATCACCTTATTTTGTAAATCAAAGGGGAATCCCCTGCTCTCTCCCAATTTATAATGAAAAGCGTCCAGAGCCATATTTATCAGCTCCGTCTTGCCCAGACTCGTCTTAATTTTCGGAAAGACAGTATCTATCAGATCATTAATTTTTCCTATATCTGATTGTAACGCTTTTTCTACCATTTTATTCACAACCAGACGTTGACGTTCCGTTCGTTTGAAATCATCTCCCGCCGTATAGCGGATTCTTCCATAAGAGACTGCCTGCACACCGTTCAAATTATATGTACCTGCCCCCGGAAGCTGGTCATAGCTCTTGCCGGTCACCTTGGAAGTTTCCACGCAGTAATTGTTCAAATGTACACACTCTTCTTCTGTAATCTCAATCTCCACGCCGCCTAAAATATCTACCGCTTCTGCCACGGCATTAAAGTCAAATGACACATACTCTGCAATATCGAGGTCAAGATTCGTGTTCAGCATACGTACCGCCTGCTCAGGGCCTCCCACTGCATAGGCGGCATTCGCCTTGCTATAAGCCTCTGTATTGTCCAAATCCGCCATTTTGAGGAATGTATCACGGTACACAGAGACGAGGCGTACCTCTTTCGTCTTATCATCAATTCTCGCCAACATGATTACATCGGAATTCCCTCTGCTATAAGAATTACTGTCGCGATTGTCAAGGCCAAACAAGGCAATCGTCGTATAATTGCGCAACACATCCTTCGTTTCCTCCGACAACTCCTCATTTTCAACATCCTTTGCCTGAAAATTCTTATCCGTATCAATCTTGTCCATCTTAGCATTGGTCCAAATCCATGCCAATGCACCGCCCAAAATCAGCAGCTCCAAACAAACCAATATTACTTTTCTCCGACGCCGCTTTGCCCGCATCGCTCTTCTTGCCGCCGGGCTCATTCCACGGCTGCTTGTCTTCTTTGCCATATCCTCACCTTGCCTATGCTATGTTTACTGTTGACACACTTACCGACTTATCTTATAATATTTCCCCCTATTTATCAACCGCCTAATTCTTAAAATTTACTGAATTCGTATCTATTCAGCCATAATTTTTATATGACAGCCCTATTCCATAGAACTTTCTATACTGTTGTGCAAAAATACTTATGGGCAATATATGTTTATTTACAGATTCCCCTCCATACTGACATAAGGGAAACATTTGATGGGTTTTGTGCATCCCTTGTCTCCGGGAGATGGAAGGGAATTAATAGAATCCGTCCCTCCCCGGAGCTAGGGATGCTAAAAATCCAGTCACGTTTCCCGGTGGCTGTATGGAAGGGGAATCTGCTGGAAACAAATGGTTCCCATAAGTATTTTTATATCCTACTAATATAAAAGTTCTATGGAATAGGGCTGTACAAAAATTAAGGCTGAATAGTTCGTCTTTTTCGGTGATTGCGCCAAACCCTCCGACAAAAACACCACAGAAATACCAGGCGGTTGCGCAGCATCCTCACAATTCCATAATGTTGCATAGAAGAATTATTCGCATCATGTCTGCGGTATAGCAACAATGCCTCCGGCAGAAAACAAGATTTTCCTGCAAAGTAATCGCCCAGAATGCCAATCCACTGATCATGCATCTCAATCTGAACAGGCATCGGTAGAATCACCTCCAACAATTCCCGGCGAAACGCCATGCAGCAGCCGATATAACTGTTCTTAATGATATTTTTGATAACTCCTGCGCCGGAGCCGCGGAATGCATAAAACGATTCCATCTGTATCTGGGTAATATCCTCATCTGCAAATACCCGGGCGTCATGGACAACTACGCACGCACCCTGCTGTGCAAAAGCCTTTAGAACACAATCTATCTTGTTCTCCAACCAGATATCATCCTGGTCAGCAAGAAAAATATAGCGCCCCCTGGCATGGCGAAGCGCGTACTCCACATTCTTCTTAATTCCTTGCCCCGGGCCTTTGAGCAAAAGAATCCTGCTGTCTTTGCACTGATACGCCTTCACAATCGAAACTGTGCCATCTGCGGAGCCGTCGTCCGAGACAATCAACTCGTCCCTCTCACCCATTTGCGCCAAAATAGATTCCAACTGCTGCCGGATAAACGCTTCCCCATTGTAAGCGGGCAACACAACAGAAATACGGATAAATGCTACCACAACTTCCACCCCCATTTTTTGAAATAGCGAAACATGGACGATATGTGAATCCTCAGCAGCTTCTTATCCTTGTGGGAGCCGCGCTCCCACTTGTGTATCACCGCCGTGTCCGGACAGTACCACAAGCTGCTTGCTTTGTTCACCCGTTTACAGAGGTCCGCATCCTCCATATACATAAAATAACGGTCATCAAACCCACCCAGCTTACGAAACAACTCCGTGCGGATAACAAGGAAACTGCCCTGAGCAAACGGAACCGCAAACGGTTTCCCATAATCCATGTCCTGCATCGTATGATAACGCTGTCTCTTCTGGAAATGTGAAGGAAAAAACATACGCACCGCCATATCAAAAACGGTCAGTTCCCTGCGATACACCGCCTGCAAATTCCCCTGTTCATCCAGAAGCCGCGGCACCGCCATCCCCACCTTAGAAGATGCCAAAAAGGACAACAATACAGAAAAACTGTCTTCCGTCAGCAGAATATCAGGATTGACAATGGCGTGGTACAAAGAATCCAGCTCGGACAACACATAATTGTGCCCACCGCCGAATCCTAAGTTCCTTCCCGGCCTTTGATAAACAACATCCTCATATTCTTCTGCCAGCGAAGACAGCTTATTTGCCTCAGTACTATTATCTACAATATAAATGATTTTGGACAGCTTGCCATTCGTGTGTTCCATAATGGAACGCACAGCATTCCTCACATCTATCTCATCATTAAACGCTACAATCGTAATCGAAATATCTGTCATAATGAACCTTTTCCTGTAAACACCACACCCACGGTCCGCAAAAGTATTCGCAAATCCATCCCCAACGTCCAGTTAGAGATATACTGTGTGTCAAGCGCAACAATTTCCTCAAAATCTTTGATGTCGCTCCTGCCGCTGACCTGCCACATACCGGTCAACCCTGGACGAATACCCAGCCTGGCCTTATGGTGAAGCTCATACTGTTCAAACTCATCCTCCGTAGGTGGCCTCGTACCTACCAGGCTCATATCTCCTTTGAGCACATTCCAAAACTGCGGCAGCTCATCAATAGAGTATTTGCGCATGAACTTGCCCACGCCAAAAATCCTGGGGTCCTCTTCCATTTTGAACATCAAACCTTCCATCTCATTTTGGGCCATGAGATCCTTTTTCATATGATCTGCACCGACAACCATCGTGCGAAATTTATAAAATTTAAAACGCCTGCCATTCTTGCCAATCCTGGTCTGCTCGTAAAATACCGGTCCCGGCGACTGTTTTTTAATCATGGGCGCAAATACCACAAAGGCGATCCCTGTCAGAAAAAGCCCTACCAGACTACCCAAAATGTCCAGACACCGTTTTAAGAAAAGCTGGCGGTTCGTGGCAATCTTCATACTAGTCGTCAGCACCAGATACTTACCACAGTGTTCCACAAGCTTATTTGGCATCAGTTGCGATTCCCGGACAAGATTGAAATGCACTGTCAGTCCCAATTCGATTAGCTCATTTGCTAACGCCTCGCTGCTCTCCCTGGTGTTGCCATTGATAAATACCTCATCCACCACATTCAGGCGCACATACTCTAAGAAACTATCCGCCGTAGCCACAACAGGCACTCCACAAATTTCTTCGCCTGTTTGGTCCACATCGACCACTACCACACCGACCACTTCAAATTCCTTATAGCGGTTATGCTGGAAATCAGAAACACATTGCCTGGCATAGCGTTCTTCCGTGACTACAACCATCTTAGAATAACGCTCTTTGCGAATCATGCGCTGACGGATGTAAATCTTCCACAGACAGCGCGCAAAGTATTCCGCGACAATCGACATAGCCCAAAAGACCAAAATAACCTGCCTGGAATAGATTTCCGACTGCTTCGTTCCCCATACATAGACGGTAACAACTGCAAACACCGTGCTGCAATGAAAAACCACGGCTTTTAATTCCTGTAGTCTGTTCCTGCGCAGGATGCCCGTGTAAGCCTCCGTGAGAAATACAACGCAACCGTCCATCAAAAGCAGTACAATCGCCAGACGATTGTAATATTCACTCATTCCTGGTTCACTATGAAGATTGCCCAACCTGATTAAACAGGAGAGATAAAAAGTAACTTCCAGGCAAAGCAAATCCAGAATTAAGAAATCCAGATGTTTTACCCAGCTCTTTTTCTGTTTTTTATACATAATCTATTCCTCAGAACGTATTCCTAAATAGCGGGATTTTATACAGAAGTATGATTCCGTATGTACAGCCAGCTCTCAGAATAATCTCTTCTCTGCTGCTCGTCCATCTCCGTATATTTGGCAAAACTAAGCTTAGAGGGCAGCATTTGCGTCCCCCCGCATTTATGGCAAAAAATTTCTTTTCTTCGAGATACCGTTGTAATACTCCCACATTTTGGGCATATAAAAACTTTCATCATATGTCTCTTCCTACATCCAAATTAATGATTTAACTTGTATATTGTATCATTGAATCAAAAAAAGGGCAAGTATGGGAAAAGCAGAGTTTCCATATTTCTTAATCCCCTACGGCTTTAACTTATAGTTGCATTTCTTTAATGAGAAATTAGGGTTATAATATGGATCCCCCGCTTTTAACAAATCTATCCACCTCGTACGGAAAAAGTCAATTTCCTCACCAAACCGGTGCACTTTCTCTTTTGTGTCCTCCTTGCCCCGCGACTTGGATTCGTAATGATACGCCTCCACATAGGGATCGTAAACCACAAGATAACCTTCGCGCCGAACGCGCAAACAAAAATCCACATCGTTAAAGGCAACCAGAAGCTGTTCTTCTAACCCCTGAACTTTCTCAAAAACTTCCTTCGACACCATCAGGCACGCCGCTGTGACAGCGCTGTAATTTAACTGAATTGCCGCTTTGTGATAATACCCTTCCTGCCCACGGCGCAATCCCGGAAACATATTCGCCGCAATCCCATCAATACCCACAACAATCCCGGCGTGCTGGTAAGTGTTGTCGGGATAATACAACCTTGCGCCGACAACGCCGACCTCCGGCCGCTGACAGTTGCCCAGCATCTCCTCCAGCCAGCCCTCCGTTATCAACTCTATATCATTGTTGAGCAGCACATAATATTCTCCCCTGGCATATTTCGCGCCAAAATTATTGATTGCCGAGTAGTTAAAGTCTCCCTTCCAGACGATTACCCTCACATGCTGTCCCCCAGATAATTTACCCTCCAGAGTTCCTGTCCCGCAAAGTTCCTGGTAATATTGAAACGTTTCCTTCTGCTGGCTGTTATTTTCTATGATAATAACTTCATAACTCTGCCAAGTTGATTTCTGCAAAGAAGCAATACAGCGCGCAAGCGTCTCCACTTGATCCTTGTTGGGTATCAGAATGGTGACAAGCGGCTGACCCACAACCGGATATTTTACACGATAGAAACCAAAATGTGGAAGCTGGCTAACCTCTCCCGGCTGGCACACCCGCTTTAAATGTTCCTGCAAGGCACGCTGCCCGGCATCGTACGCGTACATTTTACTTAAAGGATTGTCTGCCGTGGAATTGCTGTGCACACGCCAGTGATAGAGAATGCGCGCAACATGTCCCACCTCAGCAGCAAGCTCTGTACAGCGCAGGATAAAATCATAATCTTGTGCGCCTTCAAATCCTTCACGCATCCCGCCAATTTGTTTGACAATTTCATGTTTTACACAGAGAAAATGCGTAATGTAATTGTTGGAACGCAATAAATCAGGACTGAAACCTGGCTTAAAATGCGGCTTCTTATGCACAAGTCCCTGCTTGCTCTCCTCAACCTGATCTTCATCGGAATAAATCACTTCTACCTGCGGCCTTTGGTTCATCAGACAAACCATCTCATAGAGCGCTTCGGGAGCCAACAGATCATCGTGATCCAACAGCGCAACCCACGCTCCCTCTGCCAGCGCAATGCCTTCATTTGTATTGCCTGCAATGCCCTTGTTCTCCTGTAAATGACGGTAACAAATCCGCGACTCCCTATAAGTCTTGCAATAAGCTTGCACCGCCTTTTCTACCTCATCTGTGGGCGTAGCGTCAGCAAGGCAGAGCTGCCAATTGCCATAAGATTGCGCACGCACAGAATCCATCATTTCTACAAGATACTTTTCCGGCGTCTGATAACAGGGGACAACAATACTAATCAGCGGCCGATAGGTAAACCGCCCCTCCTTCGCAGACTGTTTGGCAAGCGTTTCACTGTTCGCCCGATATTTTTCAAACCAGGGGCCGTAAGGCACATCCTCCGGCTCCAACTTATCCCGCAGACGGTTGACAAATGCGCGGACCCCATAATGTTGCAGATAACGAATTCCTTTTTTCAATCGGTATGGCGTAATCTTCATACTCTTCTTCCTTTATACAGTCTTGACGCTCCACTCTCCCGAGTAGGCAGAATAACGTACCTTTCCATTCACTTTTTTATAGGCGCGCATCTTATAATAATACGTTGTTTTAGCTTTCAATCCACTATCCGTCACACTTGTAGCATTTGCACCGGAAAAGCTTCGTACCGCTTTGTATTTCCCACTTTTACCTGTCTTGCGATACAATTTATAGCCTCCCGCCTCGGAAACTTTCTGCCACTTCAATGTCACACTTTTCGACTTGACGCCGGAAACCCCCGCCAACTGCGTGGCTGCCAATTTCGGTTGGCCTCCTGCGGCGGCTGACCATGAGGAATATTTCGCTTTTGTTTTACTCTTGCGGTACGATCTTACTCTATAATAGTAGGTTTGTCCAAGAGTTATCTTTTTATCCGTAAATGTCACGGTAGAATTACCCGTGACATTTGTCAGAACTTCATATTTACCATTGATATCTGTCGCGCGGCTTATCTGATAGCCGGCGGCATTCGCAGCTTTCGTCCACTTTAGCTTAATTCCTGCGGCAGTCGAAGTTACCTGCGCAATGGCAGGCGTTTTCTTATTCATCTTCACCATCAGAATCCTTGAATAAGCGGACGTCTTCTTTCCAGAAGCGCTCTCCACATACGCTTTCATTTTGTAGTAATAAGTTGTCCCTGACTTAACGCCGCTGTCTATCCACCTGGAAGACGCGCTCTTTGTGACCGTCCTTACTTTTTTATAACCGCCCTTCTTTGTCGTGGAACGGTAGATATAATAGCCGTCCGCCTGTAAATCCTTCTGCCAGGTAAGCCTAATTTTAGAACTGCTGGTAACAGACGCGCTTTTCAGCCTGGGCGCCGACATTTTTATCTCCGCCTTCATGACATTCGTATAAGTAGAATAATACGTTTTACCATTGACTGTCTGATAACTGCGGATGCGATACGTATAGGTGTGCCCCGGCACTACTTTGGTATCTTTATAGCTTACCGTTTTATTGCTGCTTATCTTCTTAATACAAGTATATTTGCCAGAGTCAGTTTTTCTGTAAATGCGGTAACCTGTGACGTCTGCCTTCTTCCAGGAAAGCTGTACCGTTGTGTAATCGGTAACCGTAAGTTTATTCCATTTGGTAGCAGGCACTGCAAAGTCTACCGTCTTCACATTAGAATACGCCGAACGCTGGTAGCCGGAACTCAATTTAAGGAACGCCCGCACTTTATATTCGTATGTTTCTCCCGGAACGACCGTTTTATCCTCATATGACGTTTTCGTCAAACCATTCAACTTCTTGAGCTGTACAAATTTGCCGTCTTTTCCTTCTTTGCGATACAACCCATAACCGGCTGCTCCGGCAATTTCATTCCAGGAAAGTTTCACCGTTCCTGATGCCGTCTTTTCCAGATTCATTGTCGGCTTGCTCAATTTCTCTCCCGGATAGGGACATGCCGATGACGGCATATTCAAATAGACTGGAACCTTAAAAACAAAATTGTTATTGATAACGCCCATAGACGTATAACTGTTACGAACGTTCTTGCTTTCATTATTCGCGGCCAAGAGATTTTGCATATACTGGTGCCAATACAGGCCATTATAAGAGGCGTCCACGTCAAATTTCTGCAAATAAAATGTGTCCTGCCCCTTGGAAATATAATTCTCCGCTGTCTTTGCCGCACCACCGCGCAACGCCGCGTATCTTGTCGTCCAGCCTGCCTTCTTTGCCTCCTCAAGACCACTGATAATCACCTGTTCGCCAATGCCCGTCGCCTGGATATTGAAATAATTATAATACCCTTTGTAGCCTGGATACGTACCGGAAATCAACGCCGAAGTTCCATTCACTCCCTGTTCCTGCCGAATACGGCTGGCAAGAAAATAGGGGCTTACTTTAAGCTCTTTACCAATCTTCATAAATGCCTGGGCATAAGTAATTCCACCACCGGAGCCGTCCTCTAACTTTTTATTGCTCATAAACGTGTTACTTAAAATTTTCTCCACGCCTGCTTCCGTATGATAAGATTGGTTGTATGTCAACTGCTCAAACTGGAAAACCGATTCCTCGTTGAGCGAATTGCGCGGGTCGATATAATATTTTACTACGGACTCCGAAGCCTGCACCCAGGTCGTACCATTTTTGATCACCCACGACCCAGTAGCCATATTATAATCTTTGGCCGCTGTAGATTTCCAGGTAAACGGTGCATTGATATCCACCAGGTTTACGGCGTCCTTCATTTCATTTTCAATAACATCCGACCACTTGAGCCCGGTATTCATAGGCACAAACGTCCAATTCGGATGAGCGGCGAGCAACTTCTTGATATAAGAACGGTAGCTCGAAGGAAATGCTGCTAAATCCGTATTCCCCATAGATACGGCATTTGTCCCTGCCGCGCCCCTTGATTTACCGTCGCCAAAATACTGCTGCTTCCATTCCTGCAATCTTTGGTCCTGCGTTACAACAAGATGTTCTTGAACAAATCCCGTATATTCACGGTCATTTACACCGAACGCCACCTGATACCAGATGCCTGCTTCCTCCACCACAGCCCCCAAAAATCTTACCTGATAACCGCTGGAAAGTTTTTGCACAACTGGAGCTGCCACTGACGGCTGCTGATAAACGACAATCTCTGATCCCATGAGCGTGCCGTACATCTCATATTCTTGCAGCATCTTCAAAAAGGCGCTCTCCATCTTTGAGGCTTTCTGCTGCCCGGCGTCGTCTGCCGTTACAATTTCCTGCGCCGCAAACGCTGTAAACCGACTGCCGCCACAATCTGCCACAAGAATGACCGCTGCTAGCAACCATACTACAATCCTCACTTTTTTCTTCTTCATATCCCTCTTTCCTCCATTTATCTGCGTTTTGCTTTACTGCCCCCGCTTTCCGCTACTTTCCCATAGCTTCCATATCCCGGATATTTCCCCTCGCGAATTGCACGAATCCGGTAATAATATTTCACTCCCTTTTGAGCGCTCGAATCCGTAAAGCTCGTGACATCTGCGCCCTGAACCTTAGCAATCTCCGTAAATCCACCTGCTTCCTGATTACTGCGCATAATCTCATAGCAATTAGCGCCTGCCACTGCCTCCCAACTCAATAGATTTCCTTTTGCCACTGACCGTATGGAAACAATGTTCGCCTTGCATAGATTATACGCCGATTTTGGCTTGGAATTCCCACTGTAATTCTTGACCTTCTTTTTTTTGACAATCACTTCCACCGCATAATAGTAACGTTTTCCACTGACAATATTCTTGTCCTGATACTGTGTGATATTGCGGTCGCGAACCTCTGCAATCTTCTCATAATTTCCCTTTTTTTTCGTACTACGTTTGATACTGTAAGCATACGCATCTGGATGCATCTTCCATTTCAGTTCCATACTGCTGCTATTATAAGACTTTACATAAACGAGGGAAGTGCCGCTGATTGTACTGCCTGCCGCCGCACTGCAATAACTGCTGTACCCCTTATTGCCATTCACAAGGTTCATCACCTGAATCTTATAATAGTACTTCTTGTTCTCTTGCAATCCCTTATCCACATAGGATGTTTTACTGCCTTTCACATTGGCAACTGTGACATATTTGCCCTTTTTGGAAGTACTTCTGCGAATGCGATAAACATACGCGTTCTCTACCTTTTTCCAGCGGATGCGCAGGGACGTACTATCTGCCGAACTGACATTACGGATAGCCGTCTTTTGCACCGCCCAGCCGGATAAAATATCGGAACAACTACCGCAGCCGTTCTTATCCCCACCGCGGGCGCGAACTTTATAAAAATATTCCTTTTGCATGTCAATCTTTTTATCTACATAAAATGTATTTGTGGTAGTCGCAATTTTCTGATACTTACCATCGCGCTCCTCGCATCGCCAAATTTCAAACAGAGACGCCCCATTGACAGCACCCCAATTAATCCTCAATTTCCCTCCGGCTTTGGACAAAATGCTGGTAATTTTGGGCTTTGCCAAGGCAACAGCGGAATATGCTTTGGAGAAAGAAGATTTGCTTCCATCCTCAAATACAGCGCACACTTTATAGTAGTGCGTCATCCCTGCCTTTGCCGTCTTATCATCATACTGACACTGATTGACATCGGCAATCTGTGTGTATTTTCCATCCGCCGAAATACTTCTATACACCTGATAGGAAACGGCGCCTGCTGCCTCTTCCCAATTCACACGTAAGGTATTGCTATTCTTTGCCTGAATCCAATCAATGACCGGAACCCCTCCCTTTTCAGACAGCCCGTAAAAACTGGCAATCGCCTGCGCATCCGCAATGCCAAGTTTTTTTAATTTCGCATTGGAGTTCAAAAATTGACTGACATCCGCCGCATTGCTGAGAAAAGCGTGTTCAATGAGTACCGCCGGAATTCCGGCTTCTTTGCTTCTTCTTATCACGCCCAAATAATCGGCAAGCGAACCGTCGGGATAGCGTGTATTCGTTTCTGAATTATGTATCAAAGTTCCGCCCGCCCAAGTGGAAAGCCCCAAGGCGCTCAGTTTTTTATAGATACTAGTGGCAAGCCCTTTTCCCTCCTGGCCAATCTGAGGACGATAATTGTTATTCGGATAATAGACGCCCACACCTCTTGGCTCCGTATTCGCATTCGAGTTCAAATGAAAGCTTACATACACATCCGCCTTTTTGGACACCGCAAATGACACCCTTTTGGCATTACAAGTACCGGAATCCACCGTGTATCCACCATTAGGGCAAGTATTGCTGCTTCTAGTCATATAAACGCTAATGCCAGAATATTTCTGCAATTCTGTCTTACAATACTGCGCAATCTTTAACACCAATTCCTCTTCTTTACATCCATTCCCCCGCGCGCCTGCATGGGTACTGTCATGTCCCGGATCTAACACAATCACCATCTTCTCCAAGGCATTGGTGGTAGCTCTTCCAGCGCGTGTCTTTGCATTGACAGACTGCGCCTCTTGCAGTACGTCCTTCACGGATTGCTCTGAGACTGTGTTGCCATTTTCATCCATGGTTACCACATTGGCTTCCACTTCTTCCAACATTTGTTCATCCACTAACATTTCATCCGGCTCAGTATCAATCTCCTGGTTGACGCCAAAACTTACATCCATTCCCAAATCATCAAACAATAGCTCATAAGTTGCACCCGTTACCTGATAATTAACACTCGTAAGCTCATAGACGCCTGCTTGTGATTCATCCGTATATTCAATGGAAAATTTTACCATATTATCGACAATATCCAGCGCCTCCACGGTAAACACCTTCCCATCAGACACTCTGCGATATGTAAGCTCTGCACATTCTACCAGCGCGCGCTCCTGCCCAAGACTAATTGCAATATTCTGCACACCGGGTGTCTGAACAGATGCAGTTTCCATCATAAGAAAATTCAATATTCCTGCTTTTGCCCCCTTCTCGCTATTTCCCTCTTTTCCCTTCTCGCTATCCTCTTCTTCTACAAACTCCTCTACATCCGTCCCAAACTCCTGCTCTTCCGCCGGCATATCCCTAGTAATGCTCTGTGCCTGTACATGGATCCCTGCTGATGTAACAGCCACACATACCGTCAGGAAAGCAGCGAGCCATTTTCTAATCGATCCCACTCTTCTCACTCCATTTCAACATTGGTTTTCATAATTCGCGTTAATTCTAACACACTTTATTTTGAAAAACAACCTACAGAAATAACTGGAAAAGAAAGGCTGTTGCCCAAAACAGCCTGCATACAATATATGTTCCATTACCGAAAAAATCATATACCATATATTGTAGGAAGCCATCATTTGCAACAGCATTTTTAAGATTTTTTTTACATTTTCTAAACGTCCTTAGACGCTATAACCTTAGCCCCAGACAAGAAAACAGAAAGCAATCATTCGTCACAAGTCTTGATACAATTCTTGCCGCCTGCCTTTCCCAGATAAAGTCTCTGATCTGCACGGCGAATAATCTCATCAATATTCCCGTCCAAAACCTCCGAACGCTCACAGACACCAAACGTCATGGTCACAGTCAACTTATGTCCGTTCGCCCACACATTCGCCTCTCGCAATCTCTGTTGAATACCTTTCACAACCTTGAGGGCGTAAGCAATGTTTCCAAAAACAATCATCAGAAACTCTTCTCCACCCCAGCGGCTCACATAGTCAGCCGCGGATGCTGCACCGGACATACTGTCGGCAATCAGTTTCAGAACCTCATCTCCCTGTTCATGTCCATATGTATCATTAATTTTCTTAAAATTATCCACATCCCCCATAACCACACAGTAGTCGTCGCGCTCCAAGCACTTCCATTTACTGAGAATGCTTCGGCGGTTCCTTAACTGCGTCAGCTCATCGTAATTCGCCAAGTGAGCCAGTTCCCGATTGCGTGCCTGTAACTTCTTACGATTCGCAGTCAGCTCAAGAATAAACAACACACAGAAACAGGAAAGAAGCAAAAAGCCCATAACGTTATTAAAAAAGGAAACTCTCAGATCCGTGGGTACTGGATAATAGTAAAGCGGGTTGCCTCTATACAAAAAACCACAAAAAATCATCGTAGAAATAAAGTTCACTAAGGTATATGGAATTGTATACCTGCTACAGTTCTCTCCATGTTCTACAAGATATACCATAGAAAGCATCACAGGAATCATCACTAGATTATATACGGAAAAATCATAGCTCCATCCCAGCAAAACACTGGCATAAAGCGACTGGGCACACGTCGCAAAATAAAGTATGCTAATGCGCAGGAAATACTTGCTGTTTTCCTTCGCCTTATATATACTGAGGAAATCCAAACATGCGACTAATAAATTGGAAATGACCAGAGGCAGGCACATCAACAAAATGCCAACCCCTGCCAAAAGTAAATGTACACACCCCAAAAAGACTGCCAGGAAACAGTACCGCGCCCTGTCGTCCATATTTTTCTCGCCCATCCATTTAAATTTCCGTACCAGCTTTTCTTTCATTTGTCCTGCCTTATGCTCTTCCCATCCTCACATACTTAATTGTAATATGGACGGCTATAGCAATGAGTCTTGCACCCCTTATACGTTTTCTTGCCAATTTTCTTATTTGCTACAATTGTATAATAATACGACTTACCAGATTTCAAAGCCTTTTTTCCACATTTTTTAACAACCAGAGAATTCTTAGAGACCGTCCCGACTTTTTTATAACCGTTCTCTCTCTTCGTGGAAACAAAAAGCGTATAACTATCGGCTCCGCTGATCTTTTTCCAGGTAAGTTTCTGTCCACCTCTGACATTGGAAATTTTAATTTCCGGCTGCTTTGCCGTATAGGTCCATGTAGACCACGCGCCATACTTCGTTCCGGTGCTCAACGTCACATAGGCGCGAATCCTCACCTTCAGAAACGGCGCTTTCACCAGCTTGTTACTGGAAATGGAATGTGCCGTGCCATTATACGTCTTCTTTCCAGAAAGCAATTTCTTCGCTTTCTTGCTGGCAAGAGAATAAACTTCATATTGATAGCCGTTTGCACTGTTACGTTTATCCCAGGATAGCTCGAGATATTTTGTCGTCGGGCTGGAAAATGAAGCTGTGAACCCCGACACCTTCCCTGGCAGAACCGGACAGTTATAAATAGTGTCACTGGTATAACCAACCGCTGTATAACCGCTGGCGCTTTTCATAACCGGATACAGCCGAAAGACATAATTGGAATTCTGGCTGAGCTTATTGCACGTGTAACTCTGAACATCACCCAGATTAACAACTTTCTTAACGTTTGACGCTCCATCCTTATAATACTCCAACTGGTACGCATTTGCGCCCGCATTTTTGTCCCACTTCAGAGAAATACTCGTCGTGCTTGCTGCTGTCTGCCGAAGGTTACGCTTTGCATTGTCCGGCTTTGTCACAACCTCTAGTATCTCGGAATATCTGCCAAGAATCCCTGTAGACTTCTCGTATGCAATTACCCTCACATAGTATTTCTTACCTGCGGAAAGTCCATAAAAATACTCTGTCGCGCCGGTAGTTTCCTCCGTCTTCACACTGGAAAACGATTTGTCCGCTGATAACTCAACCTTATAACGAATTCCATCCGCAACCAAAACATCCCAACTTACAGTTACAGAACTGGCGCTGTTGTTTGTCTGTTTCAATCCCTGCACCTGTGCCGGCGCTGCCTGAGTCTTCACGCTCACGCCCAACAACACTACGCAGACAACTGCTAACGCGCACACTTTTAAATACTTCCATACTTCTCTCATTAAAATCCTCCTCTTCTCTTATAAACATATGAATATGGAAATTGATACCTTATAATTACATCATACGCTTACACAGAAGCCCTTGTCAACTGAATTTTAATAGCCGGTATTTGCATGAATCGTCGCACTTAGATCTTTTACCGTCTGGGAAGGCGTATACTCCTCATTTGAGAATAAAAATTTATGCAATTGGATTACATTCTGCTCCAAATCCAGCGGAATTACCATATCTCCTAAACTTCCCACATCGCCGGATTCCTTGTCAAATGGGAATCCCGTATTCTCACCCATATGGTACTTAGCTACGCCGGAAGCAAGACCGAGCAGTTCTGTTGGACTTAAACTCGTGGAAATCTGCGGCAGCATCTCGTCCATCATCTTATTTAAGGTCATTAAATCACACTGCTTTGCCTTCTCGAACATCTTGGTAATCACCGTTCTCTGACGCTCGGTACGTCCATAATCAAGGCCCACATAACGGATACGCGCATAAGCGGTCGCCTGTATGCCATTTAAATGTACGTTCTCTCCGGCAGAAACAGAATCTACATATTCTTCATACCCTGTATTCTTAATCGTGTCCGAGACATACGCATTGAGCCATTTCGCTTCGTCTGCCTCCAATTTATCAATATCAATACCACCAAGGAGATCCACTGCCTCCACCAACGCGCTAAAATCTACGCTGACATAATCTGTGATATCCAAATCCAGATTCTTATTGAGCATATCAATCGCCTGCTTAGGGCCTCCGTTGGCATATGCCGCATTCGCCTTACGAAACTTATTTTCATCTATATCCAAATACGTATCACGATAAACGGAAGCCATCTTAATTTCCCCGGTGTCTTTGTTGATGCTGACAACTATGATCGTATCGCTGTTACCTCTCTCCAGACTGCCCATTGAACGGTTGTCAAGGCCAAACAAAGCGATACTCGTATAACTCTTCATTACTTTCTTCGTCTCCGGCGTCAATTCGTTGATCTTAACCTCTTTGTCATGGATGACGACCTTCCCCATTTTGTCATATTTACTCCAGGAAAATGCCACAGGTATCATAATAAGCGCTAACAGAACAACCACCGCAACCACAATAATCTTGCGTGTCTGCCGTTTCTTCCTGTTGGTCTTCCCTTTCTTATGCTTTTTTTGCATATCCTTATCCATTGCGGTTCCCTCCTTGGTTTGTCTACTTCATCTGCTCCAGACGTTCTTCCACCTGCGCCATCATCTGTTCGTATTTCGCAAGTTTGTCCCGCTCTTCCCGGACCTTTTCCTCCGGCGCGCGGTTTAAGAACTTCTCATTGGAAAGCATACCCTTAGAACGTGATAGTTCTTTTGACAGCTTATCCTTCTCTTTCAGAAGACGCTCTTTTTCTTTTTCAAGGTCCACAAGATCCTCGAGCGGAAGGTAAATTACCGCGCCCGGGATCACTACCGATACGGCATCCTCGCCGATACCTGATTTATCCGCCTGCACCAGCACCTCACTGGCGCTGGCAAGCCGCATGTATGCACTCTTCATAGTCTTAAACGTATGTTGCAGCCCTGTATCCTCCGTCACAATATACAGTTTGGCTTTCCTGCTGGGCGGGACATTCATCTCCGCTCTCGTATTGCGGACTCCTTTAATCAGGTCCTTAACATGCTCCACGGCTTCCTCCTCCGCAGCAAAATGGTACTCCTCGCGGTACTCCGGCCATTTAGATAGCATAATTGTCGGCTCCTCAGCCTGCAACGTACAAAAAATCTCTTCCGTAATAAACGGCATATAGGGATGGAGCAGCTTCAATGCCTGAACCAGCACTGTCTTCAACGTCCACATAGCAACTTTTGCTGATTCCGGATCTTCCTCTTTCCTGGACATCCTGGCTTTGGCAATCTCAATGTACCAGTCGCAGAATTCATCCCAGATGAAATCATAAACTTTCTGCACGGCAATCCCCAGCTCAAACTTATCCATGTTCTCGGTAACGTCTTGGGCCAGCGTGTTGACCTTGGAGAGAATCCACTTGTCTCCAATCCTAAGCTGTTCCAGCGACGGCTCTGTAATCTCTCCCTCAACAATATTCATCATAATGAAACGCGAAGCGTTCCATACCTTATTGGCAAAATTTCTTGCCGACTCCACGCGCTCCCAATAGAAACGCATGTCATTTCCCGGCGCATTACCAGTAATCAGCGTCAGCCGCAATGCATCTGCGCCATACTTATCAATAACTTCCAGAGGATCAATACCGTTGCCAAGAGATTTGCTCATCTTGCGCCCCTGTGAATCCCGCACCAGACCATGGAACAATACGGTGTGGAAGGGAGCCTCCCCCATCTGCTCATAGCCGGAGAAAATCATGCGGATAACCCAGAAGAAAATGATATCATACCCAGTTACCAACACGTCATTGGGATAGAAATAATCAAGGTCTTCCGTCTTCTCAGGCCACCCCAATGTAGAGAATGGCCACAACGCGGAGGAAAACCAGGTATCTAAGGTATCCTCATCCTGCGTCATATGCGCACACCCACATTTGGGACACTTACCGGGATTCTCTCTTGCTACCACAAATTCCCCGCAATCTGCACAGTAATAAGCGGGAATCCGATGTCCCCACCAGAGCTGCCGGGAGATACACCAATCCCTAATATTGTCCGTCCAATTGAAATATGTCTTATCCATGCGTTCGGGCAACAGCTTAATCTCGCCATTTTTCACTGCCTCTACCGCCGGCTTAATCAACTCGTCCATCTTTACGAACCACTGCTGCTTCACCATCGGTTCCACGGTCGCGCTGCAACGGTCATGCGTGCCCACATTGTGTGAATGAGGCACTACCTTTACCAAAAGTCCTTGCTCTTCTAATTCCTGCACCATCTGCTTTCTCGCTTCATAGCGATCCATGCCCTGATATTTACCGCCATTGGCATTGATGGTTGCATCATCATTGAGTACATTGATCTCCGGCAAATTGTGACGTTTGCCCACCTCAAAATCGTTTGGGTCATGCGCAGGCGTGATCTTCACGCAGCCTGTCCCAAATTCCTTATCAACATAATGGTCCGCTACTACCGGAATCTCCCGGCCTACCAGAGGCAAAATTAGCGTTTTGCCGACAATATCTTGGTAACGCTCATCTTCCGGGTTGACAGCAACCGCCGTATCACCCAAAAGTGTCTCCGGCCTGGTCGTGGCGATCTCCACAAATCTTCCTTCCTCGCCTTTTACCGGATAATTGATATGCCAGAAGCATCCATCCTGTTCTTCATGCTCCACCTCTGCGTCTGAAATAGACGTCTGACAAACCGGACACCAATTGACAATCCGCGAACCTTTATAAATCAAGCCTTTCTCATACAATTTGATAAATACATCCTGTACTGCCTTGGAACAGCCCTCGTCCATCGTGAAACGTTCCCTGTCCCAATCCGCGGAGGAACCCATTTTCTTGAGCTGACGGATGATGCGGCCGCCATACTCTTCTCTCCATTCCCACACTTTCTCAAGGAATCCTTCACGTCCCAGATCATTCTTATCTATGCCCTGTTCCTTCAAGGACTCTATTACCTTAACTTCTGTAGAAATAGAAGCATGATCCGTGCCCGGCTGCCACAAAGCATTGTAACCCTGCATACGTTTATAACGAATCAGGATATCCTGCATCGTGTTGTCCAGGGCATGTCCCATATGAAGCTGCCCGGTAATATTGGGCGGCGGCATCACAATCGTAAAGGGTTTTTTACTCCTGTCTGGCTCTGCATGGAAATATTTATTCTCCTCCCATTTCTGGTAAAGTCGGTCCTCGATGTCCTTGGGGTCATATGTTTTCGCAAGTTCTTTACTCATAGTAAATTTCTCCTTATTAAAAATACCCTTTACCGGAAGCCGGTAAAGGGCGTATCTTCACGGTATGCTCGTTACTTATCTTTTCATCTTATAAGTTAAATGAAAAAATGTCAAGTAATATTTTTGTAAAATTTTAGTAATAGTCACAGTTCAGCCATCGCCAATATTATAGGTAAATCATGCTAAGTGCCATTACCGTAATCGTCACAGCTCTTCTTCCACCATACTCTTGTTGCTATAGAATAAGTCATAAATACAAGGCACTACCACCAATGTCATCAGCGTTCCATAAATCATACCGCCAATCGTGACAATCGCCATCGGCCTTCCCATATCAGAACCCATATCGGAACCAAACGCCATCGTAGACATTGCAAAAATTGTTGTCATCGCCGTCATTAGAATGGGACGCAGACGGGTCTTGCCTGCCGTCACAATCGCCTCGCGCTTCTCTATGCCCTCTTTTCTAAGCTGATTGATATATTCTACCATCACAATACCATTATTTACGATGATACCCACCAGCATGATAAAGCCAATCATGGAAATAATACTGAGCACATTACCAGTAATCAGCAGCGCACCAAATCCGCCCGTCATCGCAAGAGGTACGGTAAAGAGAATAATAAAGGGTGCGCGCAGGGATTGAAACTGCGCTACCATAATCAGATAAATAAAAGCAAGCGCAAGTATCAGCATCAACACTAACTGTTCCATAGCCTCATTAATGCTCTCATCTTCTCCCGTCATCTCCACAGAATATCCTTCCGGCAGTTCATAATCCCGCACCGCCTTCTGTACCTTATCGCCGACAAGTCCTACATTGTACCCCTTGTCAATCGCCGCTGTCACCTGCACATAACGCTCCTGACCCTCACGCGAGATAGAAGTCAAACTCTCCAGCTCTTCAAAATCTGCTACCTGCGAAAGCTTAATCTCTTCCTCATCCCCGCTTTCTTTATCTGTATAGGTGAATGTGATATTTTTCAGGCTGTCAATTGTAGCCTCGCTCTGTTCCACGCTCTCCAGATAAATTTCATAATCCTTTATATCTGTAGAAATCGTATCGTCTGACGTTTCATCGGCCATACGCTCGCCAACAATCTGGTAAATCTGCGCTACCGTCATGCCATATTTGGCGGCCTTCTCCTTATCCACAGTAATACGAAACTCTTTCTCCGTCTCCTGCGCATTGGACGCCACATCTGTAGTACCCTCCACTCGTTCAACAATCTCTGTAATATCTTCCGCCATCGTCTGTAATTTATCCAAATCACGTCCCCGAATCTGCACGGTCAATCCTTCACCAGCCATGGCGCCCATGTCCATCTCGGAAGTGCTTACGCTAATCTCCGCCTCCAAGTCCTTTGTCAAATCCTTAATCTCCTCAGCAATCTCATCATTCGTAAGCTCTTTATCCTCTTTCACAAGAATATAAAGCGTTATATCATTTCCATTACTGCCACCCATCAGCCCGGAAGCCATTCCGCTTCCGCCAGCCATGGCGCCTACCGATTCGACATCAGAAATACTCATAACCTGCTCTGTAACTTCATCAGCCAATTCACAGGCTTCTTCAAAATCTGCATCCTCCGGCGGCGTAACGGTAACCGTCATCTGCGTACTCTCCATATCCGGCATAAATTCCGTTCCTTTCGAGAGAGAGGCCCACACGCTCGCTACAAGAAGCGCCACCATCACCAACAAAACCAACAGCTTAACTCGCAACAGTTTACTGAGAACCACACCATATACTTCCTGTACCTTATCAAACCAGGGATGGCGGATGTCCTTTGTCTTACGCAGCATTCTTGCCCCCATCATTGGCACGAACGTCAATGCAATCAGAAGGCTCGCAAGCAGCGTGTAAGCAATCGTCAGCCCCATATCTACGAAGAGCTGGCGCGTAATACCCTCAACGAATACAATCGGTGCAAATACACAAACAGTCGTCAGCGTAGAGGCCGTAATCGCACCACCCACCTGTTTTGCGCCCTCTACCGCCGCTTTCCTTGCCGACAACCCCTCGCCGCGCATACGATAAACATTTTCAATCACAACAATGGAGTTATCCACCAGCATACCAATTCCCAGAGCAAGCCCAGACAAAGAAATCATATTCAAGGTAACACCGCTAAAATACATGAGCACTACGGCAAAAATAACGGAGACCGGAATAGAACATGCAATAACCAGGGTGGGCTTAATATCTTTAAGAAAAATTAGGAGGATTATGATGGCAAGGATTGCGCCGACAATCATATTGTTGAGCACAGAATCTACAATCATATCTATATAAATTCCCTGATCCATCATGACTGATACCTGTAAATTCTCGTCATTTTTCTTGAGACTTTCAAATTTCTTATAAACACGCTTTGTCACATCTCCGGTGGAATATCCAGTCTGTTTCTCTATGGAGAGCATCACGCCGGGCCTGCCATTCAAACGCGCATAAGATTCCTTGGCATTATCATTCACTACAATGTCCGCTACATCAGATAAATGAATGGTTTCCACGCCATCCATGCCAAGATCCATCAATACCATATCCTTCAAAGCGTCGACGCTGTCTATGGCGTCTCCGACGCGCACCATGTAGCTCTCACCTGCATCCGTAATATACCCCGCCGGCATAGAAAAGTTCTGCGCTGTCAAGATATTCTTCAATGTCTCCATGGTAAGTATCTTATTCAAATCGGAAGCATCATAAGCTTCCTGCTTCGTATTTTCAAATTCGTCCTTTGCCTGCTGTAATTTTTCCTCACCACTGGCAAGCTGCGCTGACGCGCTGCCCATCTCCACTGAACCTGCAATCTGACTCTGGTTTAACGTAGCAAGTGTAGAATTAATGGTCGTCTTGCCTTCCGCCACGCTCGCAAGTCCCGACTCAATGGCCGCAATACCGCCATTGATCTGCACCAATCCCTGCTCCGCTTTCGTAATCGACTGTGCTATGTAAGAAATCAATTTTTTATCCGAAGCGTCTGCTTTGAGCGTACTTCCTTCCTGCGCAGCAAGCTGTGATTTGATCTCGGCAAGCCCTGCTTCCACCTGCGCAAGTTGTGATTCTAGCTGCGTAAGCTGCGCTTTCGCTTGTTCAAGCTGCTCCTGCATCTGCGCTAACTGGGAAGGATCCATTTGAGAGGGGTCCATCTGAGAAGGATCCATTTGGGAAGGATCTGATGGAATGGGATTATTCATCAGCGCCTTTATCTTCTCAATGGCTTCTGTCAATTTCGCCTTAGACTCCACAAGCTGCTGCACCTGAGACTGCAACTCTGTCAGCGAGGCAATTCCCGCTTCTGTCTGACTCTTTGTCTCCTTTAATTCTGCTAGTTTATTATTTAAATCCGTCTCCGTCTGAAATAGCTCAATTTTCTTATCGTTCAACTGATTCTGAGCATCGCTGATTTGATTTGCCATCGAACTCTGACCGCTGCTCAATTCATCTTTGCCGCTGCTGATTTCCTCCTCGGCATCCGACATTTCACTCTCGGCATCGGCAAACTTCGCATCCAAGGACTCTTTGACCTTATCATTGATTTCGTCAATCTTCTTCTGGCTGAGTGTCACCTGTACGGATTCCTTAATCAACCCCGTACCCGTCACAGAGGCAACGCCTTCCACGCTCTCAATCTCAGGAATCAAGTCTTTCTCCGTATAATCGCTGATTTCCAGATTGTCCATATCCTCTGCTTCCACCGCAGCGATCATAATCGGCAACATATCTGGATTCAACTTCATGATAATTGGGTTGCCTACCGCCTCGGGCCAGTAGCCGCTAATCTGATCGAGGCTCTCGCGCATCTCCACGGTCACCGAATCCATATTGGCGGTCTGCTCAAATTCCAGCACGACCATAGACATATTATTTGACGAGGTTGAACTGATATTCTTAATATTAGAGGTACTTGCCATGGCCGCCTCAATCGGCTGCGTCACCGCACTCTCCACCTGTTCCGGACTCGCCCCCGCATAAGAAGTAACCACGATTGCATATGGCAGATTCATGCTGGGCAGAAGATCGGTGCTCATCTTAGTCAGAGAAACCACACCCAAAATAACTACCAGTATGATACCCACAATTACGGTGTAAGGCTTTTTAACACTGAATTTTGACAGCATTTGTTTTCCTCCTGTGCATTTTCACTTTCGTTGACGAATAAGTTTTCAGACTTCATTATAAAAAGATTTCCTATAAAAAACAAGAAAGAAAGTATAAAATTTTAATAAACCGCGCTTATCAAGCCTCAAAATTGTAAAAATGCGGCAAGGAACGGCAAAAATCAGTTGAAAAATCTCCCAAAAGTGGTACATTATATTTAGAGAATTACCAAAAATAATTAATAACTGATCACATCAGATATTTTTAAGGAGGATTTATAATATGAGCAGGAATATGCACGGCTTTGGCGCAATGATTAAAAAACTAAAACAGAGCCCCAAAAAAATTGTCTTCACAGAAGGAAGCGACCCACGTATCTTAGAAGCAGCTTCCCGGCTTTTGGCTTCTAATTTCCTGACACCGCTGCTGGTCGGCACCCAGGAAGAAGTGGAGGAGGCCGCAGAGGAATACGGTTACAATATCCGCGGAGCGCAGATTATTGACCCTGCGAAATTTGAAAAGATAGACGAGATGGTAGAAATGCTTTGCGAACTGAGAAAAAGCAAGAACCTACAACCGGAACGAGCGCGGGAAATACTGCTTCAGGGCAATTATTTTGGCACAATGCTGGTAAAAATGGGCTATGCTGATTCCCTTCTGGGCGGCGCTACCTATACCACAGCAGACACCATTCGCCCGGCGCTGCAATTGATCAAAGCAAAACCCGGACACAACATCGTATCATCCTGCTTCATTCTCGTACGTCCTTCCGCTACCGGCGAGAACGAAGTACTTGCAATGGCAGACTGTGCCATCAATATCAAGCCGAACGAAGACGAACTTGCAGAGATTGCAATTGAAGCTGCCAAATGCGGACAATTATTCGGCATTGATCCCAAGGTTGCATTCCTCAGCTATTCTACGCTTGGTTCCGGCGCTGGTGAAGATGTGGACAAAATGCACAATGCTGCACTCAAGGCAAAAGCGCTGAATCCCAATCTCCCCATTTCCGGTGAAATGCAGTTTGACGCTGCCGTTTCCCCACGTGTTGCGCGTACAAAGTGTCCCGACGATCCGGTTGCCGGACATGCCAACGTATTTATTTTCCCGGACATCAACGCCGGAAATATCGGTTACAAGATCGCACAGCGTATGGGTAATTTTGAGGCTTATGGGCCGATTCTTTTAGGATTGAATTCTCCCATCAATGACTTATCCAGAGGTTGTAACGCCGACGAGGTGTATTCCATGGCAATTATTACTGCCGCACTCGTCGACGAAGAACTAGAATAATTTACAGACAATTATGGTCTAATATAAAAATCACTTTGAGAATCCAGTTTCTCAAAGTGATTTTTATATTACTCCTGCATGCGGAAACGCGCTACAATCTCTTTTAATTTATCAATATGGCTCTGGTTATGCTCGATGAGGTCGCTGTTCGTCCCCACTACTCCTGCCATTTCCTGTGTCTTGCCGGCAATTTCAGTGATGCCCTCGGCTGCCTCCATCGTCGTTTGGCTCACATGTTCCACTGCATCTGCAATATTTACAATAGCCGTCAGAAGCGTCTCTATCTGGCTGTTAATATCTCCCATATTACCTTCCACGCCTGCTGCATCAATCGTGTACTGCTCCGCCACTTCCATAAAGTCTCCGTAATCTTTGAGCACGGTGTCTTCCAGGAAATTCATGCTCTCATCTAAGCATGAGGTCATGTTGCTCACAGCCTGATTGACTTCCGCGATAATTCCATTGATATCGCCAACTGCATCGGACGTCTGATCCGCCAAAGCTCCGATTTCTCCAGCTACCACAGCGAAGCCTCTTCCCGCTTCTCCGGCTCTTGCCGCCTCAATAGAAGCATTGAGGGCAAGCAAATTGGTTTGAGAAGATATATCTAAAATTGCCTGGGTCAGCTCGTTGATATGAGATACCGCCTTCGCCTGCTCCATCGCCTGTTTCGTCTTCTCCTGCACACTGGCGTACATTTCCTGTGTACGTTCACTGGCGCTTCTCGTGCTTCCTTTCAACTTCTCCGCCCTGCCGCGAATTTCTACAGAATTACTCTTACCGGCATCGGAACGGCCGCGGATTTCCTCTGCCCTGCCGCGAATCTCTGCAAGCGTGCTATTAACCGTGTCCATGGTATCCGCTGTCTCCTGCATAGCTGCCGCCAATTCCTGTGTAGTTGCGGAATTATCTGCACTCATATGGTTGACTTTCTCTG
Organism: uncultured Lachnospiraceae bacterium; assembly: GCA_947565425.1. Lineage (GTDB taxonomy): Bacteria > Bacillota > Clostridia > Lachnospirales > Lachnospiraceae > Petralouisia. The sequence continues at coordinate 31,783 of CANOFW010000012.1, read as the reverse complement.
TCGTTTCCGAAAGACGGTCCATACTGTCCGCCATCTCCATATATGCCTGCCGGATGTTCTCAACCATTCCCCGTAGGCTATCCCGCATATCATGCAGTGAATGCGCCATACTTGCCGTCTCGTCTTTTTTCTTATAAAGGCTCTCACTAGATTTATAATGGGTGAAGTTAAATTTCGCCGTCTCACCCACAATTGCGTTAATCTGGCGAATCGGCTTCGTCAGAGAAATACTGATGAGAAATCCAACCACAACTGCCACAGCCATGGCAATCAATGCTCCCAGTAAAATAAACATACGCATGGTCTTAGCCTGTGCCGCAAACTCCGACGTGGGCGCCGTGAGAATAAATCTCATACCATTTACCAGAGACATATAGCACATGCTCTTCTTCACTCCCTGCCAGGTATATTGCTGGATTGCCATTTCCTGATCTGGAAGCGCCAGACTCGCCGCAATCGCTTCTAACCCTGCCTCCGCCATACTGCTGCCGGTCTCCAGCTCCTTGTGGTGCATAATATTTCCCTGCTCATTGGCAAGAAACGCATAGCCCGTATCAAATATCCCAGATGTCTCCAGCACATTTGTAAACGCGCTGAAATCAATATCCATGCCAATAATTCCCACAGATTCCCCATCCACAAAAATTGGTACAACATAAGAGATCATATAAACGTTGATATTAGAATTTAAATAAGGCTCCATCCAGGTAGGCTGCCCATTGCCCACCGGTATATAATACCAGCCCACATGTTCCAAATCATCCGGTTCAAACATAGAAAAGTCCGTCGGCTCTATCTCTTTGAATTCACTGTCAGCGGAATCCCTGGTATAAAATAGGCCGCTGGTAGGCTCCGTAAACTGCGGATTATAGCGAATATATACGCTCATAGCTCCCTGAGTATGTACCGCCGTCTGCTCAAGCATAGGCGCAATCCGCTGCGAATATTCATCGACATAGGATGCATCTGTCTTAAACTTCTCAAAATCTCCAAGTTCAGAAACTGCAAGGTCATACAAAGTATCTACGGACTGTGAGACTTGCTGCATCATGCCGTTAAGCTTCTGTCCTTGATTTTCACAAAGAAGCTTCATTCTGTCTCCAGAATTCTCTTTCGCCGCCCGCGAACTTTCTACGATGCTGATGCTGCCGCAGATAACGGTAGAAATCAGCGAACACATTAAAACTACCAATACAATTTTTGTCTTGATGCTTTTCATTGATGTCCCCTTTCCTGATTATTCCTAATTATGCTTAGTTTATCATGTTTTGCATGAAAAATCTACAAGAGCCGTCTAAATTTTCACAAATATAACTGAGCTGTAACGCTTTCCTTTCTTTATACATATTTTATTAAAAAAGGATTCCACTATTTCTATGAGAATATATGTAGTTCAGCCCGGTGACAGTGTAGATACAATTGCCGCCTCCCAAAATGTTCCCGCACAATCCATCATCTATGACAACCAGCTCGTATACCCTTATGCGCTTGCCATTGGGCAGGCACTTCTTCTATCTGATACTGCCGGCGCTGACGGCTATTCCGCTTATGTGGGCGGCTACGCCTATCCTTTCATCAGCCGCTGGGTACTGGAACAGACGCTTCCATTCCTCTCCGATCTCTTTATTTTTTCTTATGGTTTTACACCCGAAGGTGCGTTAATTCCCCCGCTATTGGACGACACCTTTATGATTGCCATGGCAAAGGAATTTGACGTGGCGCCCATTCTTACGCTGACGCCGTTCGGACCGGACGGACAATTCAGCAATTATTTAATCTCCCGCGTAGTAAACAGCGAAACGGCAAAACAACAACTTATCAAAGAACTCACTGCCCAGATTGAGGAACGCGGCTTTGCGGGCGTAGACATTGACTTTGAATACATCCTTCCCGAAGACAAATTTGCCTTTGCCGATTTTGTACATGAAGTGCGCACCGCCGTGAATGCACTGGGCTTCCCGGTCTCTGTCGCGCTAGCGCCCAAGACTTCCGACACACAGACCGGGCTTCTCTATGAAGGAAAAGATTATGGCTTGTTGGGTGAGGCAGCCGATTATGTACTGCTTATGACCTACGAGTGGGGATATACCTATGGTCCAGCCATGGCAGTCGCGCCAATCAACAAAGTTCGCCAGGTTGTCGAATATGCACTGACAAAAATCCCACCGGAAAAAATTCACCTTGGCATTCCCAACTACGGTTATGACTGGACGCTTCCGTATGTCAAAGGTTCTTCCAAGGCGGTTACCATCGGCAATGTGGAAGCTGTACAAATTGCCGTTGCCCATGGCGCCTCCATCTTCTTTGACGAGACGGCGCAATCTCCATATTTCAACTATGTACAAGACAACCAGACGCATGAAGTGTGGTTTGAAGATGTGCGCAGCCTCACGGCAAAATTCAATCTGGTAAAAGAATACCAGCTCCGCGGTATGAGCTATTGGCAAATTATGCAGCTCTTCCGCGCAAACTGGTTATTGTTAGATGACACATTTACGATTCGTTGAGACAAACGCTAACATAAGGGTTCATTCAAAGGTTCCGTCCCCGGTACGACAAATTTACCATCCCGGATGACATCTATCCGGCTTTCATCTCGCCGGATGACGGTAATCCGGTCCAGCTCATCATAAGGAATTGTGATGTCCGTATGACAATTGTAGTAAGCCTTTTGAGGATCTTCTTTTCTGAGCGCAGACACCTCATTATCCCTCGCCACGATCTCCTTACCGTCCGGGTTGTAAACCGCGGTATCTTCCGCCCAACTATAGCAGGTATCGCCCACAGCAAAATGCGGACCTGTTTTTTCTGCAATAAGAATTGGCAATTTATCTTGGATCTGATAGTCTCTGCCCATCTTATAAGCTATAGTGTTGGTGCCGATGGCAAATTCCCCCAACGGAAGCGTATGATGATGTTTTAACAGGTTCTCTTTGAGAAACGCGCGGTTTTCCTCCTCCGTGGCAAAATTGCGGCAAGAATATTGCACAATCATACCATCCGCAAAATCCAGTTCCAAATCAAGATATTTCATGCCGTTCAAATACACCTGCGTCACATGAAGATGCCCGTTGGTCCCCTTGAGCACAGGAGAGGTAAAGACCTCGCCCACCGGAATATTGACGTCCGCCACACAGTTTTCAAAGTTCGTCTGCTCCTGCGGATTCTCCAAAGCGTGTAATGCTATCGTTAAATCTGTTGTGTTCGCGCCCTTACCGGTCACCTGGACAAACGCCCCCTCATCCAGAACGTCTATGATTTTCTGCTGCATCTTTTGATATAGCTTATAGTTGAGCGTATTGACCTCCACTGTCCTGGCAAATATTTCTTCAAATTTATCTCCAATTTCCGGGATTGGATACGCGATAATCGTAAAACTGCGCTCCTCCCCTCTGATATATTGGTTGGTAATCTGCGTGGACTGGCTGGACAAATAGACGTTTAGCTTCTGTTGTTTGTCATCAAACCGACAGGCCGAAGAACAAGCGGCAGGCGCAAAGCCTTCCTCACCAAACGTCTCCACAACTGCCGGGCCAGCATAGAGTGCGGCTGTTTCTCCTCTTCCCTCATACGCTGTGCGCAATCCCTCAAGCCGCCGTTCTACAAATGCCTTATCCAAATAGACCGCTCGGTCGAATTTATGGTCGTATTCATATTGACGATTAGGGGAAGTACCTGTCACGGCAGGGCTTCCAACGCCTCTTCCTGAAAAAGATGTCTCGGCAATTCTTGAAACCACAGGCGCAAGACCCATTTCCTGAAAATTACTTACCGCCGCGCGCATCATGCGCTCAAACCCTATGGGATAACGCAAATCCACAAATTTCTTCTTCGATAAATCCTTGCCGGTAACTTCAAAGCCAATGCGATATCCTTCGGTATAAGTGTCCGCCATGGCCTGAATTTCCTGCTTTGGCATACCGTTTAAAAACTCTGCTATCTTGATTTCATTTGGCGAAATATAAGCGCCATACCGATACAAATAGCGCAAATCCTCTAAATCGCTGTCCATAATCATGCGCACATAGAAATCCAGCTCAGGGCTGCTCTGCGCAAGCACGCTGATTTCTGTAAAAATCTCGCTGTAATCATGGTAAAACCAGTAAATAATCTGCTGGATTTGCTGTTCCTTGGGACACTCTTCTTGCTCGAAACAATTATATATTTCGATAAACAATTCGCCAAAGATTGTCAGTTCATACTTGCGCCCCTCAAATACATAGGGAATTAATGCACGCAAATCCGCATACAGCATACCCAAAAGCTTACCATACGCTTCTCCCAACTGCTCTGCGGCATATGCAGGATTCGCATAACTCTTCGCATAATTCTTCGGTAAAATGTCCTCATAGAGTGCATCATTCTCCACTTGCAACTGCTCCAGACTCTTCTTGAAATAATTTCCCACATAAATTTCTGCTTCCAGTGCACACAATCTGTCCAAAAAAGCGGCAGTACTCTGAAAATACTCCCGCCAGCGACTTGCCACTGTCTCCTCCGTCACTATCTGCTTCAAACGTTCCTTTACCAGAGGAAAACGCTCTTTCACTTCCTCCCGGTAGGAATGCCAAAATTCCCGATATCCCATAACATAACCTCGCTTCTATTTATATAACCACGGATGCCGTATTATAAAGTATAAAACCCTAACACATAGACCGCCACCCAGCCTGCAAGCGCCAAGCCTGCACAGATGCTTCCCAGAACAGGAAATAATTTATAACTGTCTTCCCCAAGGCTCACAAGCCCTACAATCACGGACACAATAGAAATCATTAAAGTAAATACTCCCGCGCATCCAATATACGGACTGGCATTGCCGCCACTCTGGATAGAAACGGCAATCATACCGATACCAGCCAACAGCGAAAGCACAGCTAACAACAGTGAAATTTTCCCCCGCCTGGAATGTTTCTTATCTCCAAATTTATATGCGTTCTTTCTCTTTCGTCTCATACGTTCTCCTTATCCGATTCATGTATAGAAAAATCAGACATCCCAAAGCCCCGCCGATGGTGTTGAGCAAAAGGTCGTCCACATCAAAGCTGCCCACCTTGGACACGAGCTGAATCGTCTCCACCATCAGACTAAATTCAAAACTCAAAAAGACTGTGAACAGAAAAGACCTGCACTTCGTATGCAAAATCGGCAAAAAAAATCCAAAGGGAATGAATGCGACAACGTTCCCCACAAGATTCAACAGCACCGCCTTAGTGCCAAGCATATGGCGATATTTGATAAAACGTCCGATTTCCTTGAACAGCTCCAGATTATAATGGTAAGATCTGCTCTCAAACGTACGTCCCGTGCTCTCTGCAAAAAATAAAAAGTATGTTAAGAAAATAATATACACTCCGAACATGACTTTGCTGCATATTCGGAGTATTTTTCTGTAATCGTTCTTCAATTCTTCTTCCTTTAAAAAATAATATCTGATTTTCTTCTCAACATGGCAGCTCCATTTATGATCGCAAGAATTCCGCAGACAACGCCGCACACTAACACGACAACACCAATTGCAATATTCCCGCCTCCTGCAACAGTCATAGCCTTATACGTCTTTTCATTCATATCTGTCTCCTATTTCACTCCATATTGGGCATAGTAACTATCAATAGCCGCTTTCATTTCATCATTAATATATATATTTCCTTTATATGGTTTATTATACAAATAATCGGTTACATCTTCCATTGTTACAATCGCATTGGTCTCAAATCCATACAAATCCTTAATTTCTTCCAACGCGCTCTTTTCGCCTTTGCCCCGTTCCATACGATTTAAAGACACAATTAATCCCACGATCTCGATGTCCGCCTGTGCACGAATGATGGGCACTGTCTCTTCCATTGATTTGCCGGAAGTCGTCACATCCTCGATCACCACCACTTTATCGCCATTTTGCAACTTACTACCCAGAAGGATTCCGGTATCGCCATGGTCTTTGACTTCCTTGCGGTTGGAACAATAGCGAATTTCCTTGCCATAGAGCTCGCTGAAGGCAATTGTAGTGGCAACACTCAACGGAATTCCCTTATAAGCTGGCCCGAACAGCACATCAAAATCATCTCCATAATGCGCATGAATTGCTTTTGCGTAATATTCCCCTAATTTGCGTAATTGCGCGCCTGTCACATATGCTCCTGCATTCATGAAAAACGGAGATTTTCTCCCACTCTTCAATACAAATTCACCAAATTTCAAGACCTGGCAGTCTACCATAAATTCTATAAATTCCTGTTTGTAGCTTTCCATAGATTCTGATTCTCCTTAATCTTCAATAAAATCTTACGCTCTGGGGATATGACTGTTGTAATTTCTGCACTGTTTGGCATATCATCACCCACTTTTCTGAAATCCATTGCTTGTACTTCATTATAACTATCTACCATCAAGGTGTAAAGCCCTTCATACATTTTTTAGGCAAAACATTACCACACTTTCTACGGATTGCATTTCTTACAAGGATCATATCCCATCGCAATCACATCATCCCTGTTTCCAGTGTATGCCTTTTTATTGGCCTCTGACATCTGTTTTACACTGCCACAACTAGGAATATGGAATTTATGGGTATTCGTATTTAATATGTAATCCGTACCGACAGGCGCGGGTTCTGACTGTTCTGTAACCTCTTTGGAGACCGGTACATCAGATTCGTTATCTTCCTGCACACCAGAAACTTTGTCGGATGCTTCTGCTGACGCCGGTTGCTTGACCGCTGTTATGCTGTCTTCCGAATAGCTGTCGCCATTTTTATAATCGATCACAATATCTGGCTGTACATTAAAGACAAATACATTAAAACAGATTCCCTCGCCGTTATCTTCCACAGACCATCCTTCCAAGAAAACGCCACTGGCTAAGAGATTATCACCCTGAAAGTATGGATTCACCCTATATAAAACATGATTTCCCGTTTCTTTTACATAGTCGGCCACCATATTTTCAAATGGCAACATACCCTGGACATTTAAATATCTTGTCCCTGTAATCAGATTCTTTTCGTTGGCATTTTCCGCAGACAACTGATAACCAATCAAATGACACCTGTTGTATAAATACTTGCCATCCACATGATCATACTTGACAGTCTGCCATCCGCTGGGTTTTACCTGCCCAATACTCTCCCGCTCTTTCGTCGGCATAATATCCTGTCCGATGTTGGCGCAGGCAATCCCGCAGCGTCCCAATCCATCCAATTCCGAATAGTACTCAAAAGATGTTGTTGGCAGATTTGACTTTGTAAAGAAAGGATTATTATCGTTCACTACCACATACGTATCGCCAGTATACGCTGGAACTTCCGTGGGTTGTGATTCAAAACTGTCCACAATCTCCTCCACGGACAGAACGTCTTTTGCCTGTTCCTCCGCGGATGGCTCCTCCTTTTCCAGTATTTGTTCCTGTTGTTCCGCAGGCGGTTCATCCTGCTCTATTGCCTGTACATGGTCCTCTATTTGCGCCGCGGGATTTGTATCTGCACTGGACGGTTCACCGCAGGCTGAAGCAGAGAACACCATCGTCAAAACAAATAGCAGCAGAAATGCCGCTTTCCTACATTTTGCGCCTGTATATTTTTCGTGTAATCTTCTCATGTGATTTTCCTCCAAACTCTTTTGTATCAATCATTTCCCAATCTGTAATTAAATCTACATCCAGATAGGTATCTGCGGGATACACCCGATTCCAACCATAAACAATCAAATTTTCTATCCTGTCTTCATATGATTTTAGCGGAACATTTTCTAAAAAACAGTTTCCATATTTCAAAGTGTCTTTCAAGAAATTGTCTTCTATTAGGATTCTATCGGGACTTGCGAGGAAGAGTTTGGACGAATAAGAACTCATCCATATTTTATCATTCCCTGCAAACTCTAAGATGTCCTTGACAATAGCTTCATCTCTACTTTGCCTTCTGCCGTTAAACAGCATTCCATTGTTGTCATCCACACAGATGAATACGTTCATAGCGGTTCTCCTTCTTTGACAGCAACTATACGCTACCGCTATTTATTTTATCCCATCAAGTACCCATTGGCAATAACAAAATCACATGATAATTGAACCCTAAGAACAATCCTCTAACGAAGATAAAAAAAGTGCAAAGCCTTCACACAAAAAGACCTTGCACTTCATTTATTACAGATATTTTTTTAACTTCTGTTCCATCACCTGAATGTCAATCGGCTTTGCTAAATGGTCATTCATACCGCACTCTAAACACCTTTGAATATCTTCCGAAAACGCATCGGCCGTCATAGCAATAATAGGAATATTGGCGTCCTCACGTTCCAGCCCCCGGATCGTCGTGGTCGCTTCATAACCGTCCATAATTGGCATACGCACATCCATAATAATTGCGTCATAATACCCGACTGGGGATTCCTCAAATTTCGCAACACAGATTTGCCCATTTTCAGCCCAATCCAATTCCATTTCAAAAACAGAAAGAATTTCCTTTGCAACCTCCCAATTGAGCTCATTATCCTCCGCCAATAAAATGTGTTTCCCACGAAGCTCCAACGCAACCTCTTTTTCGTCAACTACAGCTTCTTCATCGCTGGCGCCGGTAAACTTCTTCAAGGCGTCAAACAACGCAGACTTAAACAACGGCCTGGAAATCACTCTGCAAATTCCCGCTTCTTTTGCCTCTGCCTCAATCTCACTCCAATCACAGGACGAGAGCAGCAGAGCCGGACTGTCCTCTCCATAAGCAGCTCGAATGGCCCGGGCAGCCTCAATTCCATTCATGTCTGACAGTTTCCAGCCTAAAAGAACCATCTGATAACCGTTGTCTTGATGATGGCGCTTTGCAATCAGTTCCCTTGCCCGTTCGGAGCTCAGACACCATTCTGCACAGATACCCATTGACTTTAAGGAATGGACCATACTGTTACATAAGCGCTCATCGTCATCCACCACCAGCACATTCCAGTCGGGAAGCGACATATCATTTTCCCGTTCCGCCACTTTTTTCAAATCAAGAACAACATGGAACTCACTGCCCTTGCCCTGTTCGCTGCGAACAGAAATAGTACCGCCCATCACGTCCACAATATACTTGGTAATCGCCATGCCCAGCCCGGACCCCTCTGTTTTCTGTACACGTGTGTTGTCTTCCCTGCTGAAAGACTCAAATATCTTCTTCTGGTATTCTTCTGACATCCCAATACCTGTATCACTCACTAAGAAATGGGTGCGCACACAGGAGACGTCCTCCGTCAGCTCCTCCTGATATACAGCCACTTGAACAGAGCCCTGTTCCGGCGTAAATTTGACCGCATTCCCCAGCAGGTTAATCAATACTTGATTCAAGCGCACGCTGTCACAACACACCTCTTCCGAAAGTATTTCGTATGCAAGCGCGTCGAACTGCTGATTTTTCGCCTTGACCTGAGGCTGTATGATATTGACTATGCTGTCCATCACCTCCCGCAACGAGACCTGTTCCATATTGAGCGTCATTTTGCCGCTTTCAATCTTGGATATATCCAATACGTCATTAATGAGACCCAGCAAATGTTTACTGGACAGCGCAATCTTACCCAGGTAATCCTGAACCTGTTCCTGATTGTATGAACTATTCATCGCCAATGAAGTCATGCCGATAATAGCGTTCATAGGAGTGCGTATATCGTGGCTCATGCTGGAAAGAAAATCCTGTTTAGCTGCATTGGCATATTCCGCTTCCTTTCTCGCCCGTTCCGCATCTTTGCGCGCTGCGTCTATTTCCGTGTTCATGCGCTTCAATTCCGCCACTTGTACCTTAAAATAATTTAAATATTTAAAAAATATGTAGAGAAGCATGGCAATCACCGCAGCGGAGGCCGTATAAACAATGGCTAGCCAATGCCTGCCCATGTCTGAAATCGCGTAATCCAAGCCCTCAAAAGGAAGAACCGTCACCAAATACCACTCGCAGTAGGGGAGATTTGTACAATACAGGTGGTAGCGCGATTCACCGTTTTTCAAGATAACTGAATATTCCTCGCCCGCATTGATAGCGGCCAGCATCTGCCGAATATGGGAAGTTACTTCCTTGTTCTCGCCATCAAAAATACGAATAAGCCTGTCAAAATAATTTTTATGGACGTCGCCCTCGTTGCCAACGACATAGCTACCATCCTCTCGTATGACAGAAGAATACATCAGTGAACTGTCTGAATCCAGAAAGAGGACCTCGCTCATGTATTTGGTAGAAAGTCCCACAACAATGGCAAGGCTGTCGCTCCCGTCAGCCATAGGATACGCACAGGGGACGCCGAACAAGATGACCCCCTCTCCGTTGCTGTCTGTGGCGGACGCCGCCTTGCGCTCTCCATTCCTCAAGCTCTCCAAAAACGGCTCCGGGTGGTTGAGCTGCACAGAATCACCATAAATCATCTCACTTTTTCCATCAGCAGAATACAGGGCGGCGCACAAAAAATGTCTTGCCTTTGCACCATATTCTATTTCCTCCTTTGAGCCATAACTTGCATTTTCTTCCTCCACTGCAATGCGCGCTATGGACTCTGCCATTGTCAGACGGAGTTCAATAATTGTCTCAAAGTGTAAAGACACCTGCTCATTCATCCCCTCCATATAAACAGTGCCTATGTCCTCTATCGTGTTTTCACTCATTTTGTGAATAGATCTTCCAAGAAAGAAAAACACGAAAACCGTTAAACAAATAATTACCGCTATGCTGATTTTTAAGGAACGCGGCAAAGTCTTACTTTTCATACTTTTCCCTTTCCATAATTTGAAACATTAACATTGTTCAAGCGTAAGAGGCCATCTGTACCAGGCTTCTAACAACGCCTTAGCCGGCTCATGGTCTGCAATATTTTGTGAATATCCACCGGCTTTGCCAGATGCTCATTCATGCCGGCATCCTTTGCCAGTGCGATGTCCTCTTCAAAGGCATTTGCCGACAGCGCTATAATGGGCACAGTCTTAGCGTCAGTCCGGTCCAGACCGCGAATCACCCGCGCCGCCTCATATCCACTCATGACAGGCATCATCAAATCCATAAGTATACAGTCAAACGTCTCTACAGCAGATTCTGTGAACACATCTACGGCGGCTTTTCCATTGTTAGCAGTTACAACCTCTACGCCCGCCTCTCTGAGAATGTACTCTACAATTTCGCAATTAATTTCATTATCCTCCACCAACAGAACACGCATTCCCGCAACATCGCCCTGCTCATCCTGCTCCTCATTCACAGGCTGTTGGTTCCATGCCTCATCGACACGAATGGGCAGCATGATTTGAATTACGCTCCCCTTGCCTACCTGACTGTCTATCTCAACTGTCCCCTTCATCTGATCTACTAGTTTTTTTACAATGGACATGCCAAGCCCAACACCGTTATAGTTGGTCCTCGCACCTTGATGCTCCTGTGTAAAGGGCTCAAAAATATGCTCCTTAAAATCCTCCCCGATGCCAATTCCTGTATCTTCGACCACAAAACGACAGCTTACCATTCCATCGCCAAAGGAAGTCTCCTCTGCCCGGACAAACACCGAACCATGGGACCTGTTATACTTGAGCGCATTGTCAATGACATTCATCATAATTTGTTTCAAGTGCAGCGGATTCCCAATCACCCTGCTATGCCGCAGGTTGGACGCCTCCAGTTCCAGTTGAATCCCACGCTCCTCCGCCAAAGTAGAGAGAATCGTAATACATTCTTCCAACAAAGCGCGAAGGTCATACGGTTCTTCCACGTCCGCCGGTCTTCCGCTCTCCAGTTTGCTTACCTTTAGCACATCAGTCACCAAGGACATTAGATGCTCCGTTGACACACGTATCTTTTTCCAGCACTCTCTCTGCCGCTTCTGGTCATCTTGACTTTTCTCCAAAATAGTGAGCATTCCCAAAATTCCATTAATCGGTGTGCGCAAATCATGGGACATGCGAGATAAAAATTCACTTTTTGCTGAATTTGCCTGACTCACCCGCTCCAAAAGCTCCAGGATAGACTGCTCCTGTTTCTTCCTCGTCATCATCGTCTCTGTGATGTCCTGATGATAGCCATTCAGACAAACGCCCGGTTTCTCAAATGTTTTGTCCGGCACTCCGCCGCAACGGACATAGATTTTCCCCAGCGTTGGATGATTCCAGGGGTAAATCACCTCGGCACGCCCTGTCTCCAATATTTCTTGCACCGCTTCCTGCACCATCTCAACATAGTCCGGCTCAATGCAATCAAACCAGTGCTGGTAACACTCCTCTGGCCCGATTTCATCCGAAACGCCCAAGAGAATGCGCATAGTGCGGTCGGCATACATTCTCGGCAAACATCCCTCCTCGAGCTCAATCGTCCAAATGCCCGTCCTGGCTCCTTCCAGAATATTCTCCAGGCTCTGCCTTGCCTCCTGCTTATACTTCTCCTCCTGCTCCACCACGGCGTTGACATCTCGCTGCGCAAAAATCGCACAGTTCTCCTCCTTGGTCTTATCTGTGGCGGAAAAATGGAACTCCAGGTGTTTCAGCCCGAAGGGACTATCTTTCACTTGGTATCGGACTGAAAACTTTTTCTTCGTCCGAAGCTGTGTAAGTACATAGTCTTTTTGGGTCACAGTACGTAACCGCTCTTGATCCTGGGGAACTACATACTCAGAAATATATCGTTCCATAGCCGTCTGATAGCCATCCTTAAAATAGACGGGCCAATCCATCCCCATCCGCTCGCTGTTCCGGTAGACCTCACATTCTCCTGTGTCGAAGTTCACCTGATAGATGTCCAAATAATCCACACTAAGGGCATGGAGAACATTATAGCTCCTCTTTTGAAGCTCACGCACTAAGTTGCGCCGTTTGAGAGAAGACACGATAAAGTATGCCGCCGTCTGGAGCATATTCGATGCGTATTCCAGCGACTTTACCGGAGGATTGTCCACACCGTAAAAACCAATAATCTTTTCTCTGTCATACAGAGGCACCACCACCAGCGAATGAATGCCCTGCCGCTTGAGGTTTTCATATTGAAGGGGTTCCGTCTCCCGAATATCTTCCAGGTTTTTAATGACAATATGTCTACCAATACTAAAATTCCGATACCAGCTTGCACACACCTGGGGCGGAACGTTTTGAAGGTTTTCCTTTTCCGGCTCCACACCATCAGCCGTCCACTCATAGGTGTTGTCATCGCCGCCGGACTCATTCTGCTCAAATATGTAGGTCCGTTCCCCATTCAGCGCTTTTCCCAGGTGTTGCAGCAGCACCTCCAGCGACTGATCCGGAGTCTCCTCCAGCAGGGCAACACGAAGACCCTCATTGACGACAGTCTCCAGATTCTGAACGCTCTGTATACCACCGTACTGCTCACGGACCTCAACGACCGAAGCGTCTTTTGCGGCCTGCTCAAAAAGTTCTTTTATATGATCCATATGCCTATCCTCCGCTTTTTCCTCACATCTTCGCTGCAAAAGCTAGAAAATCCTAGTTATAATACCATATGCCCCCAATTGCGTCAATAATCAGCCCACTGCAAAACGCTTATAAAAGCCCCGCGATACCAAAACTTCCTGATACCGCGGGGACTTTATTATTTCACAATCTTTACGCTCTTTTTCTGCCCTTTATTCTTCAGCACATTTTTATATGCTTTCAGTTTCTTTGCGGGCACTTTGATTTTTGCCTTTTTGTTGATGCCAAAGAATGCCTTAGAGCCAACCTTTGTCAACTTCGTACTCTTAATGGTTATCTTTGTCAGTTTTCCATCCTTATAGAACGCGCTTGCACCTATCGTCTTAACGTTCTTGCCAATCGTTACGCTCTTTAACTTCTTCTTGCTCTTAAATGCCTTCTTACCAATGGATGTCACCTTGAAGGACATACCGTTATATTTCACCGTTGACGGTACCGTCAGGGTTGTAATGTTCTTCTTGGACGTTCCTGTTACCGTCACTTCTTTTGCCGAAGTGGTGCTCTTGGTAATCTTATACTTCACATTCTTGGAAGTGAACGTCTTCTTCATGGCGAAAGCCGCGCCCTTCTTGATACCCTTAAAGGCGTCTTTGCCAATTGTCTTCACGGATGTTCCCTTGAAGGTTACTTTTGCCAGCTTCTTGTCATTGTAGAACGCCTTTGCTCCAATACTGGTAACATACTTGCCAATCGTCGCGCTCTTTAAGGTACTCTGCGCTGTAAAGGCGCTATTGCCAATCGCCGTTACCTTGAAAGATACGTTCTTATATGCCACAGTGTCCGGTACGGTAATAGCAGCAACTTTCTTGTTGATTCCTGTCACCGTTACATTCTTGGCCTTGCTATTGTATGCGGTAACTTTGTATTTCAGGCCATTTGACGCTGTGAATACGTCTCCCACCTTAGGAGCCGTTGCAACCGGCGGTTTTTCTTCTGGTTTGCCGGCTTCCTCGATGGCTTTATTCAGCTTCTCCAGGGCTGCCGTGATTTCTGCTGCGCTCGCATTGTCTTTGTTTAATACTGCCTCTACTTCATTGATTACAGACTGTAATGCCGCTTTCTTCTCTGCGCTTAAAGTTGCCAGCATTGCTTTTGCTGCGTTGACTTTCTCACGCAGCGGCGCTTTCTCATCTTCAGGCGTGCCGCCTTCTTCCAGTACTTTATAATCAGCTTCCGCTTTCGTAAGTACTTCGATATTCGTAACCTGTTTCTTCTGGTCTTCCGTCAATGCCTCATACAAGGTTCTTGCCGCGTTGAGCTTTACTTTGCACTCCGGCGTAAGCTCTACCTTGCCAATCGCCGCAATCTTATCCATCACAGCTTTGACAATATCTGTCTCACCATCGCCTTCTGACTGCACCTTTTTCATGGAGAAATCGTCTATAAAGAAAATTACCAATTCATCGTTTGTCGGATTCTCTTTATATTCTGTCTCTACTAACAGGAGAACCTTGCTCACATCAGCGTCCTTGGGAACCGTATAATCCCCATACAGGTTGCCCCAATCATTTACCTTCATTTTCTTGGTAACCATAACCTCTTTTTTCTCATTCGTTCCATACAAAATTGAAACGTTAAATCCTACTTCCTGGGGCGGATTCGGATTATGCGCATCTCCGTTTTTATAAACAGCCCAGCCGTCAATCGTATACGTGTCGCCAGCTTTCACCTTGCCGGTAATATCATGGACTGTACCAGAGGAAGTACTCTTGCGGTTCTCAATTTTCAGGGAACGCGCTGCATTATGGAAGGTAGACCAGCCCTCTCCTAAGGTTGCTCCGCCGTACGGCGCCCATTTATTGCCTGCATTACCGTTGTCAAAGGTTCCATTTTCAATAATTTCTTCACCGGAACCCAAGCCGTCTGCACGAACGAGATTTAAAATATACACCTTAGAGGTACTATGGTCCTGTGCATATACTTTCATGGGAAGGATTGTGGTTCCTTCTTTGAGATTAAATACTTGAGGCTTTGCTTCATTTATCAGCTTGCCGTCAATATACAACAGGCCGCTGCTTGTTGCCAGTTTGAAGTTCAAAGATACCCGATCTGTTGCTGACGGTACCTGAACCGTATAACTGTTCTGAGAAGTCTTGATTCTGCCCGTTGACGCCGTCAAATCTTTCAGTTCTGCATCATTGTCATACGCGCGCATCAGATACAGGCCGTTTACAACACGGGCGCTGTCCTCGGTAGCGCTGCCGCTCTCAAATTTTACTTTTACAATATCATACGTGTCATTGCCAACCTTCAAAGACTCCGCATTGGCAACCTCATTTGCCGGAATCTCGAAGTATTTCTTGAAGAACGGATCTGCTCCGTCATATTTTTCTACCGTATAATCGAATACTGTAGAACCAATGGTAATCTTGATGGTCTTTCCAACGTCTTCCTTAGCGAACTGGCATACTAAGGAGTTTGTTTTATTTTTGTCTACTTTCATATTATACTGGAAATAACCGCCTGCCTGTGCCCGGCGCGTACTTCCCAGTCCGCTAACGCCCGTTTCAAAAACAGTCTTTTCTTCTTTCATCTGATGAGTCGCATCGTTTTCATACTGCTGATAACCTGGCTGAATGGAATCGACAATGGCTTCTGCAAACCTTCCCTCTTCTTTCTCTGCAAGTATCTTCTCTTCGGCAGCATCTTCTGCGCTCTCAAAATACCAGTAAATACCATAACGCTCTTCATTTAAGGTATTGAACGGTACAAAAGTCAGCCCTTCTCCGCCAAACACAGACTCGGCGTCGGTTCCACGAATATGGAACTCCAGCTTCCCAGCAGTCTTTTCCATCTTAGCGTTAATGTTATTGATAAATTCTTTTGTACTGTCCTTCCCCTGGATTGCCATAGTCTCGGTTCCAAGAATTTGCTTTACAGTCTGCCCATACGTTACTTCAAGACGTACTTTCTCAGAGCCTACTACCTTCCATGCCGGAGCGCTCAAGTTCGCGCCTGCCCAAACGGTATCATTCCACTCTTCTGTTCCCAACTTCGCCGCAAGAACGGTCGGGCCATATTTGAATGCATACACGGAAGTATTATCCGGCAAACCAAAAGCTTTTACTTCCATAGGATAGGTGAGTTCGACTTTATCGTTATCGTTCCATGTCCTATCAATGACAAAATACTGATTCTCTATCTTATTCTCTGCCGCCTGCCCATTCACCTTGACGGTTACATCGCTGGCTGCCCAATCCGGAACGCGCAGTTTCAACTGTGCCTTGACCGGCTGCGCATTATTTACGAGATTCATGGTAAATTCTGCCTTATCACTTGCCGTCACATCACTGTTCTGTGTCAACTTGAGATTCTTTTCTTTCCACAAAACCTCAGAAGCCACATACTGATTGACAACAATAGCATCCTGATCTTTGAAATAGATGCTGTCTCCCAGCTTCGTATAATTCTCCATACCAGTTCCGGTACAGCACCAGAACATATTGGTAGCAGGATCAGAAGTGCCGAAGAATTTATAGTAACCGGTCGCCATCGGTGTAAAGTAGGAGAATGCGCCTTCTTTGTTGACAGCTCCCATAATGGCATTACGCAGCGTATTTTCGTAGTAATCTGCGTATTTTCTTTCGCCCGTAATCTTATACAGTTCCTTGGAAAGCTTGAGCATATTATGCGCGCAGCAGCTCTCGCAGTTACATTGTGTTCTGATCTCATCCAGGGCATTGTCGCCGCGGAAATGCTCCATATCACTTGTTCCGCCTGTGATAAACGCATGTTTCTCCACTACCAGCGTCCAGAAATCCTCTGCATACTTGAGATAATCTGTTTCCTCTACGTTCTCCACTTCCTTCAAAGCCACATAGCGATTTAACGCGCCCAGGAATTTCGGTATCGTCGTGTTGGCATGCCTGCCTTTTAAGGTATCGCCGGAACCTGATAAAATGATTCCATACAAATTGGGATCATCAAACTTATGCGCCGCTTCCTTATGTTCTGCCTTGTGCGTATATTTATATAAATCATACATGCAGTCGTTCATCCCACCGTACTCCGTATAAGATACATTTAACTGCTGCTGTACAGACCACTTACTCACGCGATTATATACCCAGTCTCCCAGTTTAGACGCCACTTCCAAAGCCTCTGTATTCCCTGTATATTTATAGGTATCTACAAGGCCCTGCATGGTCTTATGCAGATTATACCAGGGAACCCAGGTGTCGCCTTGCGCGTCTCCCTGTACAATGTCAAACTGTAATTCCACATTACTGGCATCTCTCACCTCGGCGCCAAATAAAAATCCTTCTTTGGAACCGCCGTAGCTGCCGGCTGCATCCTGGCACTCCTTCAACCCGGAAATAATATCGCTGAGCTTCGCTTCCAGTTCCACGTCCCCAGTCACCTTAATCGCCTGAGCTGCCGCTGACAGGTAATGTCCAATACTGTGACCTGCTAAAAGACCACTTTCCCAACCACTATAGCGTACTGCGCCCTTGGTGTTTACGCCCGCGTTTTCACGATATCCTACCAAGGTACGGTCTACGTCAAATTTCTTCAAAAATTCTACATCTGCATCCTGCGCGCCTTTGTAATAGCTGTCTGTCACAGTCACTTCGTCCAGGCCAAACTGCTGCTCACGATAGGCGGTATACTTATTATCCTCCACGATAATCGGCACACTCTTTAATACAGTGATGTCAAAGCTTTTCGTAGCAGTAACGCCTTCATACGCGATCGTTGCTGTCAACGTCACGTTTTTATCGGCATCCGTGGGGCGGATTACCTTACCTGTCGGCTTTACCACATCCTCATTTGTACTCTGCCAGGTAATTGTACTGCCCTTCTTGCCCTTTACAGGCAGGGAAATGCTGGAGGTAATCTTGCTCTTATCTCTGCCGGCAAACGGGTCTAACGCCTCCGTATCTGCCGCCACGATCTCCTCTGGCGTCAGCACTTTCACATAAGTATTATACAATGCCTTCACTTCATCGGCTGTCGCTGCCGCACTGTAAATCTCATATTGGTCAAGATCAAGTGTCGCATATCCGCCGCCGTATCCCGGTGAATTAAATCCCAAATACTTATGGTCGGTATTATTTGCCTTCATTTTTGCACCGCTGGTCGCAGGCGTAGATGGATATACCTCGCCGTTCCGATAGAAAACAACTTTTCCGTCTGCACCATTATAAGTAACGGCAACGTGAACCCATTCGTCCACCGGGAAAAACTCTGAACGGCTGGTATTGATGGCATACTCTGTTAAAACTTCGCCATTTTTGTTAGAGCCTACCGATAACTTTAATGGGCAGCTATCATTCAGACAAGAAAGATACCAGCCTTGCCCATCCCAGGCACCACTCGGTTTATTCCACATAATAATATGCTCTCCGGCAAGTGCTTTGGTTGCTTTAAACCAGAACGATACCGTCATGTTTTCCGGCTGTAACTTTTCACTCGTCCCTAAATCAAGATACGTATTCCCATCCAGAGAAAGTGCAGAATTTGACACTCCCTCTGCAAACGTTGCATTTTTCTCCTTCCCATCCTTGCCATGTGCGGTTACCGTAAACTCGTTGTCCGAACTGTCTGTAATATTATCGTCAAACTTGAGTTCCAGAACCTTTGCCGCAGACAGCGCGCTCAGATCCGCTCCCGCGCTGTTTTCCGCAGCCTGCGCGTATAATGGTTCTGCGCAACCCAGTACCATGGCGCCTGCCAGCAGCAAACTGACCGTTTTTCTCCATAAAAATTTTTTCTTCATAGACACTCCTTCTCCCTTTCTTTTTTATTATTTCATTCTATTGTATAATATAGTGAAATCCATCCCCCAAAACTAAAGTTTTTTACACTTAATCTCCTAATTCTCTATAGTTTTTAACATTTTTAGTAAAATTTTATAGTTAAAATGGATAAAAAATAGTGTGAATCTTTCCTTTTTTTAGTAAATAGGACCATTCACACTATTTATCGCTTTCGCTTGAAATCAATACTGCCTTTATTGGGAAAAATCTGCTGCCAACTTCTCTTTAAGCATGAGGAATATTGGTAAACTCCGAAATCTCCCGGCTCAGTGTCACCAAATCGCCGACACTCAAATCATGCACGCAGGCATTGCCTGTAATGCGCGCAAACGTCTTCAACTCTTCACGTGTCACATTGAGATAATTCGCCACCCGCTGCGCCGACTGTTCCACCTTCAGCCGTTCGCGCAATTCAGGGTCTTGTGTGGCGATACCCACCGGACAGTTACCGGAACCGCAAATGCGATACTGTTGGCAGGCCGCTGCAATCAAGGCTGCGCTTGCCACAGCCACCGCGTCCGCCCCCATAGCGAGCGCTTTCGCAACATCGGCCGACACGCGAAATCCCCCGGTAATCACAAGCGAAATATCAGAGCGTACCGCATCCAGATACTTCCGCGCGCGGTATAAAGCATAGACCGTAGGAACAGAAGTCGCTTCACGCAGGAATAGGGGACTAGAACCGGTCGCCCCGCCCCTGCCGTCAATCGTAATGAAATCCGGCTCAGCATAGACACAATATTCCAAATCCCGCTCAATGCGTCCGGCAGCAATTTTAATACCAATCGGCCTTCCGTCCGAACGGCTGCGCAGCATACGCACCATATCTTTCAAATCTTCTTTGGTATTGAGCTCCGGGAATTTGCTGGGACTCTGCACGTCCTCGCCCTGCTTCTTGCCTCGCAGTTCGGCAATCTCTGCCGTCACTTTCTCCCCCGGCAGATGTCCGCCCATGCCGGGCTTCGTCCCCTGCCCAATCTTGATTTCAATAGCATCCGCGCTACGCAAATTCTCATCTGTCACACTGTACTTATTGGGGATATATTCAAATATGTACTTATAGGAGGCTTCCCGCTCTTCGGGCAGAATACCGCCCTCGCCACTGCACATGGCTGTCTTTGCCAGCGCCGAACCTTTTGCCAAAGCCACCTTAATTTCCTTCGACAAGGCGCCAAAGGACATGTGGGAGATGTACACAGGGCTGTCAAGAATCATCGGCTTTTTGGCATGTTTACCGATTACGGTCATTGTGCTCACCGGCTCGTCCTCATCGAGAGGCGGCGGATTCAACTGCGCGCCCAAGAGCAAAATATCATCCCAGGAAGGCATTGCCATCTTCGTCCCCATAGCCCCGCTGATCGTCTTGCCGGTCACCGCCATCTGGTGAATCTCCTCCATATAGCGACAGGACGCGTCATTGCGGTAAAAATTCTTGTCATAGCTCAATTCCATGGCTGAGATGTCTTCCTGTTCCTCGGCCTTTCCGCTCACTAAATCCAGCGTACTCACACTGTCCCCCTCCAAGGGCTCTTCCCGGAACTTCTCCCGCGGCTGATGGCAGACCGGGCACTCCTGCGGTGCGCTTTCCCCCTCATGGACATAACCGCAGACGGTACAGACAAATTTCTTCATACGCTTCTCCTTTCTTTCTCAACATGTGAATATATTGACTTGATATATTTTACCATTTATACAGGCACGCGGCAACCAGTTTAGCAACAGAAACCAAATACAGACGTCAGCCAATCAATACCGTCTTCCCCTCAAACGCAAATCCATACGCTTTCATTCTATCCGCGGCAATCCCTTTTTCTTCCAGCGCCGCCGCATACCTTTTCTCCTCTATCTGCTGCAATGCCGCGGCAACCGTCTCCTCCAAATCCTTTTCCTTCCTGGGATTGTGCACCTTAAATTCTAAAATGAAAGCATCGTCCGCTACGTCATGCGGCTCTAACATCACATCATATCTTCCGAATCCGCTTTCCCGGTTGGACGTCAAGGTGTAGCGATCCGCGAGCTCCACCATCAGCCCCAGCACAAACCCATGGTAGAAACGCTCTGGCTCCGCGCCGCCTCCCGTATCAAAATAGCTGAACGTTTTCATCGCAACACGGTTCATATAAATGTTCATAGCGTCCACGTCTCCCTGCAATAATGCCCGGATAAAAACATTATAGTCTGATGTACGCCGCGAAAACCACCCTTCTATCATCTTTTTAAACATGATTTTCACTTCCAGGTTCGTCAATTCAAGCTCGTATTCTTCCTTCCCCTCTTCCACATTTATCCTGTATTTTGGGGCTTTTAAATATCCGCTGGCAAGCAGCAGGCTCCAGACCGCTGTGTTATCATAATCCAACTGGCTAAATACAATCTGCTCATCTATATCAGTGCAAAACGGCTTGCCCTGCAACAGTCCCTCCATTACCATCTTGACATCCTGATTTCCCTCTTGTATCAATTTACCTACCAGGCTGTTTGCACTTGTATTCGCCCAATAAGTGCTGTATTTTCCTGTATCCAGGAAATTCAAAATAGACCAGGGATTATAAATATCTTGAACATCTCCAAAATTAAAACCATCGTACCAATTCTTTACCTGTTGTTTTTCTTCTCCCAGCCCACATTCTTCCAAAGCGGTAAAAACCTCCTCCTCTGTGAATCCAAAGGACAAAGCATACTCATTTGATGTTGTCGTAACCACTTTCAGATTATTCAAATCCGAAAAAATAGATTCTTTACTTATTCTTGTAACCCCTGTCATAACGGCACGCTCCAGCCATGGGTTCGTCTTAAACGTGGAATTAAACAGGCTCCGAGTAAAAGCAACCATTTCCTCCCAAAATCCATGGACATAAGCCTCCTGCATAGGCGTATCATATTCATCCAGCAGGATAATCACTTTTTTTCCAAAGTACCGGCACAGATATTTTGACAACCTATGAATCGCTATGGTGGCTTCAACTTCCGGCATTCTGTCTGAAACGCCGCTGAAATACCCCTTCTCCTCCTGCGAGAGCAAATCGCCTTCCAGCAAAAAGCGGTTATCATTGTACAATTCAGTTATTATCTGGCAGATCCGCTGAACCGCTGACTGATAATTTTGCTCTTTTACATTGGCAAACGAAAGACTGACAACGGGATACGTCCCCTGGAGCTTCCGGTATTCTTCATACTCCCAGATGGACAGCCCTTCAAACAACGCGCCACGCCCGGCATACTTATTTGAGAAAAACTGCTCCAGCATACTCATATTTAGGGTCTTTCCAAAACGTCGGGGACGGGTAATCAGCGTCACTTCGTCTCTACTTTCCCACCATTCCCGGATAAAATCTGTCTTATCAATATAAAAACAATTATTTTCAATTATCTTATCAAAACTCTGAATTCCTATTGCAACTGTCCTTGCCATAAACACCTCCGAACAAAGCGGACAAGTCCGCTATACTTTTCTTAAGTATAGCGGACTCTCTATTGTCATGTCAATCAGCATATCCTACCCAAACTTATTCCACAGCCCCCACCAATTCATTGATATTTTCCACATTATATTCTTCCATGTATTCACGGATTCCCTGCACAATCTCCATCGTCACCTGCGGATTGCGGAAATTTGCCGTGCCGACAGATACCGCACTGGCGCCTGCCAAAATCATCTCAATGGCATCCTCCGCCGTCATAATACCGCCCATACCGATAATCGGAATCTTCACTGCCTGCGCCGCCTGATAAACCATGCGCACGGCCACTGGATGAATCGCTGGGCCAGACAACCCGCCAGTCTTATTGGCAAGTGCAAACTTCCGTTTATGGATGTCAATCTTCATGCCGGTAATTGTATTGATTAAGGACAGCGCATCGGCTCCCCCTGCCTCCGCCGCTTTCGCCATCTCGGAAATATCCGTCACATTGGGACTCAGCTTCATAATCACTGGCTGCTTGGCGTACTTTTTGATTTCCTTGGTGATTGCCTCCACCGCCTTGGCGCTCTGTCCAAAAGCGATACCGCCCTCCTCTACATTGGGACAGGAAATATTGATTTCCAACATGTCCACAGGTTGAGAGGCAAGACGCTGTACCACTTCACAGTAATCTTCCGTTGTCCTGCCGCAGACATTTACAATAATCCGCGTGTCAAATTTTGCCAAGTATGGGATGTCCCGCTCCACAAACAAATCAATCCCGGGATTTTGTAACCCAACCGCATTGAGCATCCCGCCATAAGTTTCCGCTACCCGCGGCGTAGGATTTCCCACCCAAGGCTTATTGGCAACGCCTTTGGTGACAACGGCGCCCAACATATTCAAGTCTGTAAATTCTGAGAATTCTTTGCCGGAGCCGAACGTCCCCGACGCTGTCATAACAGGGTTCTTGAGTTTTACGCCCGCTAAATTTACCTCTGTAATCATCAGAATTCCACCTCCTCTGCACGAAATACCGGCCCTTCCTTACAGATTCGCTTATTATTTACATTCGTATGCGCATCTTTTTCCTTAGAATTGCAGACACAGCCCAGACATGCGCCAATCCCGCAAGCCATACGCTCTTCTAAGGAAATCCAGCACTCGATATTCTTCTCTTGCGCATATGCTTTGACTGCACGGAGCATGGGCGTGGGCCCGCAGGCATAAATAATTTCCGCCTCTAAGCCGTTCTCCCGTATAGCATCCATAACATTCCCTTCCGTGCCATAACTTCCATCCTCCGTCGCCACATAAGGATTGCACAACCGTTTAAATTCCTCCTGCAAAAATAGAGAATCCTGATACCCCAGAATAAGCTGTTTTTCACACTTTAATTCCTTGGCAAGCTGTAAAAGCGGCGGTATACCGATTCCGCCTCCAATAAGAAAGGCTTTTTTGCCTTTCAGCGGAAACCCATTGCCCAAAGGTCCTACGATATCTACACTCCCACCGGTGCGCATCTTGGAAAATTCCTCCGTCCCCTTACCCTGCACACGGTAAACGATACGTAACGCCTGATCCGCCCGGTCAATCTCACAAATACTGATCGGCCTCGGTAAAAGCCTGCTTCCCTCATGACAATAGATCGAAATGAACTGTCCCGGCTTCGCATTGCCGGCAATCTTATCCGTTTTCAGCCACATACTGTAAATTCCGTAGGAAATTTCTTCCTGACGGATTATCACTGCCTGCTCCTTAAACTTTTCCGCCATACTCTTCTCCTAAATTTTACTTATCCATTTTCCAAACAACGCATATCACATAAATGTTCTCGAAAGAAATACTCTATAACCTATTTACGATTCTGCAAAGCACTGTCAATGTCCTCTACCATTGCCTCTACTGCTGCCCGGGAAGCTTCCGCAAAATGCGCTTCACCAAACTTTGCATACGCTTCCTGTTTATAGGCGGCAATAATGCCACGCGAGGAGTTTACAATTGCTCCCAAGCCATCTTCATTAAAGAAATGCACCAAATCTGCACCTTTGCCGCCCTGCGCACCGTAACCAGGCACTAAAATAAAGCTCTTGGGCATAATCTTACGCAAAACTTTGCCCATTTCCGGGTAAGTTGCACCCACTACAGCTCCAATATAGCTATAACGGCTGCCCATGCAGTCTGCGCCCCATTCTGCCACTTTCTCGCCTACCAGCTCATATAAAGGCTTGCCATCAATCAGTCTATCCTGGAACTCCCCGCTGGAAGAATTGGAAGTTTTTACCAAAATAAATAAGCCCTTCTTCTCTTCCTTACATACGTCCACAAAAGGCTTCACACCATCGGTCCCCAGATAAGGATTGACTGTCACAAAATCCTCGCCAATGGGCGTATATGTCTTGCTGCCTACGTTTACCCGCCCTATATGACCCGCTGCATAAGCTGCGGAAGTGGAACCAATGTCTCCGCGCTTGATATCTCCGATGACAACCAGCCCTTTCTCATGACAGTAATCCACCGTCTTTTTGTACGCCTGCATGCCAGGAATCCCAAACTGTTCATACATTGCAATCTGCGGCTTCACCGCCGGAATCAAATCAAAGGTATTGTCAACAATCTCTTTGTTAAACTGCCAGATTGCTTCCGCAGCCCCCTCTAACGTCTCACCGTATTCCGCAAATGCTTTTTGTTGAATATGTTCCGGAATATAATTCATCATCGGATCTAAGCCTACTACAATCGGCGCATGCGTCTTCTCTATCTTCTCTATCAGTCTGTCAATCATGTCTATGTCCTCTCATATATCACTCTGCCGTCTACAATCGTTGCCATCACCATTCCCTTTACCTTCTTCCCGGCAAAAGGCGTATTCCGTCCCTTGGAGCTGAATTTGTCCGGCTCAATCACATACTGCTTCTTAGGGTTAAACACTACAAGGTCTGCGCTCTTGCCTTCCTCCACAACGCCTTTATCCAATCCTAAGATTTTTGCCGGATTATAACTCATCTTCTCCGCCATCTGAACAATTGTAAGATAACCTTTCTCTACCAGTTCCGTCATTGTCAGCGCTGCCGCCGTCTCCAAACCTACGATGCCAAAGGGAGCCTTCTTGATACCCACGCCTTTCTCAATCGGCGTGTGCGGCGCATGGTCTGTGGCAATTACGTCAATAATATCTGCCTTTAATCCCTCGCGCAAAGCTTCCATATCTTCCTTAGCTCTCAGCGGCGGATTCATTTTATAATTGGCGTCATCCCCTGGTATATCGCTGCTGGTGAGGGTGAAATGATGCGGGCAAACCTCCGCCGTCACACGGATTCCCTTTTTCTTCGCCATCTCTACCATCCACACGCTATCCTTAGTAGAACAGTGGCACAAATGTAACGCCGCACCCGTATCTTTGGCAAGCATAATATCGCGCGCCACAATCACGTCTTCCACGACATTGGCGATCCCTGCAAATTTCATCTTACGCATCGTTTCATCTGCATTCACCACACCATTTCTCACCATATTGGCATCCTCACAGTGCGCAAGCATAGGGATATCATATTTGACTGCAAGCGTCATCGCCTCCCGGTATAACTGGGCGTTCATTACCGTCTTACCATCCTCGCTAAGCGCTGGGATTCCCGCCTCCACCATCGCTTCAATGTCAGACAGTTCTTCCCCTCTCTGTCCTTTCGTGACAGCTCCTGTCTGTAAAATGTTGACAAGACGTATATCCTTCGCCTTATTGTGGACATAATTTACTACATCGGCGTTATCCACAACCGGCTTCGTATTCGGCATGGCTACAATTGTGGTAAAACCGCCGCGCGCCGCAGCCTTCGCGCCAGTCTCTACTGTCTCCTTATGCTCCTGCCCCGGATCGCGCAGATGCACATGCATGTCAATAAATCCTGGCATTACATAACAATCGGAAGCGTCTATTACCCGATCCGCTTTCACCTTCTGTTTGGGCGCAATCTTCTTGATAATTCCATCCTCCACAAGCACATCCGCCGCTGTCTGTGTCTTATCTGCTGGATTGATTACCGTTCCGTTCTGAATAAGTAGTAACATGATAAAAATCCTTTCTCAATCATTATGGTATTCCTTCATTATCGTGCCCTGGAATCAGGGCAAAAAACACACTTTTCTATATACTTCCATTTTATCACAGAAAAAAAGGAGGGGCAACCTCCTTTTCTTTTGAGATACTATTTATTCGAGCTATGTCATTTTGTAAATTTATACTACCAAAAATATAGATAGGGCTGTAAAAAACTTCTGCAAGAAATACTTACTTAGACAATGAGGTTTAAGCAATTTTCTGGTATAATTGATTATGCTAATGTCCATGGATGGCAACATGGGAAAAGACATGTTTTACAGAAAAAAGCATAAAGACATTCTTCAAAACATTAGTTTTTGAAGCGGTTATCTGTAAGAAAGGAGTGATAACCCATAAGAAAATCCCTAGCATTAAAAACCTTGCTATGTTCCCCTGTAAAAACACTGCTAACGTTTTTATTGATAGCATCAGCCTCTTTTACATTTTTTTCACGTGTAACAGACTATGCCATCACTAGCAGGGAAACAACGAATGCTGAAAGTTTTTACCACGGTGTAGCGGCATTAGATAACTCAGTGCCATTTATGGATTTATCAGTAGGGGGCGGTTACGGAATTGGTTATAAACCGAAGAATAAACCATGGCCGAGGAACTCTCAGATTGGGGAATTCACGTCGCTGCCTGGCGTAACGCTGGCAGACACAAGGTATATGACAGCCGGAACAGTAGAAGATTATAAGTGTCTGCCAAATAAAGATTATTCTGACAACAATGTTGGGCGTTTTGTCCTGGAGGGAACTTACGTAGGATATAAAGACGTTGAAGGCGATGAAGATAAGATAGAACTGGCATTTGATGAGGTGAAAGTATTTGCCGGCGAAGTAAATCCTGCTCCCGGTGAACCGGTCAGAATAAGCCATAACGCTATAGAAACAGTAGCCAATGACGTTAATCCATATCCCCGGAAGTTTTTTGACGGCTTAAAGAAGGGAAGCAGATGCCTTGTTATAGGAGGATATAACGAGACGGATGGAAACAATTTATAAACGGATAATTTACTCAGTCAAATACCCCGCAGCAAGCTACGGGGCATGACCTAGCTTGTTCTTTCCGCCCCAAGGGGCGGGGTATTTGACCCTCGCGGCATTCGCCAAATATCCGCGCAAGCGCGGCTGCTTGGCTCATTGCTCGCGGGAATAAAGCCAGTTTTTTTGATGAAAAGAGTTTCCGTATTGTAGATGGGCTAGGAGAGAATTACATTGATACAGAACCATTTACCTTTTATAAAAAATGGATAGGTGCAATCAAACAGAACCTTTATACTTATGACATTGTATATACGTCAGACATGCGGGCGATACCACGCTTTAATGAACATAGTATGGTAATATCGGAAGGGAGGATTTTGACAAAGGAAGATACAGAGAGCTGTGTGGTAAGTGATCTTTTTCTTGAAACCTACGGCCTGTCTATAGGAGATAAGGTGAGTATGAAATTGGGAGACAGGTTGTTTTCACAAAACCCTATCAGGGGTGCACAAAGCAGGGATGAAGAGAGCATCTCAAATTTTGTCTCTACTGCAAATCTTGAGTTTGTTGGTACATATACAATAGTTGATGATGCCCATACGCGTCTGCTGGAATCCGACTGGACCTATACACCAAGTACAATTTTTGTGCCGCATTCTCTTCTGCCCATAGAAGTTCCCGATAATTACGAAACTTCAATGGATGAGTTTAGTGTTATGATTGAAAATGCCCATGACATAGAATCGTTCAAGGAAGCCGCAGAACCGCTTGTAGCAAAAATGGGGTTAAGTATGCGTTTTTCAGATGGGGGCTGGCTTAGCATGAAAGACAATTTTGAAACGGGCGCATTAACGTCTCTTTTAACAACAGTGATGTATGTTATAGGCGCTGCGCTCGCATTACTGTTAGCATCCTACTTGTACATTGGCAGGAATAAGGAAGCATACGCCATAATGCGTGCCATGGGCGTTCCCGGCAAAACGGCGGGAAGCTCACTGGTTCTGCCGTTTCTTATACTTTTAGTAATATCTGTGTGCATTGGCGCTGCAATAGGGAGTTTCTATACGTCAAAGAAAGCAGTAAAAGCGATTGCAGGTGTGATAGAAAGCGCGCCTGTCGGCTACATCCCTGATGTTACGATTTCCATTGACATTATCATCTTGTGCCTGCTCCTTGAACTGGCATTTGCCTCACTTACAATTCTGTTTTTCCTGCGGAGGATGAAGAAAATATCTCCGTTGGAATTGTTGCAGGGAGGAATATTGCGAGTTGGCTTGGATACAAAGGCTGCGCCGGATGTATCAGGGCATATGGTAGCTCCTGGGAGACTTGATATATCTAAAATTCCTGCTGTCTGGGAACTGCCGCATGGCAGGAAGTATGGTGCAATGCGCCATGTGATCGTATTTACTATGCGTCATATGCGACGCAGTATTGGAAAGTCAGCGATATCATTATTCTTAACAGTTGTATTGGCAACTGGCATAGGAATGTTTGCATTGGCAAAGCTTGCATATCTTGACGCATTCTATGAAGTTGACGTAAACAGCAGTGTATTGGAGTTTGCCTCTCCTGCTGTAGAGGAGTTGTTGCAATCTGAGCTGGTGAAAGATTTTTACTGTTATAATGTCTTTCGTGTACGCATAAATAATCAGGAACTCAACACGCCTATGGTTTTCACAAATGATCTTGATTGTTATCTGACTGAAGATTATACGGCGACTTATACGAATGGATTTGACATTTCTATCTTAGACGGAACTGAGGCGGTTTGTATGGTTGGGGAAGGGCTGGCAGAGACACTTGGAATTAATCCGGGAGATGAGAGCGCACTACTTTCAGACGCACTATATTCTGTTTTTTCCGCAGTATATGAAAACGAGGAGGAACTTCAGGAAATTATTGAAGAAAAAACGGTAATGTACAAGATAATAGGAACCATCAAGTCTACTGACGCATATATCAACTCCGGTATTTATACAGGAATTAATGGCCCTGCGGAAGATATATATGGGCAGCCATTTCCATTTGGGTACTGTGCGTTTACATTGGCAGATAACGGGAAACTTAGCGAGTTAGAGCGTCTGCTGACAAATCTAAAAAACACCAACTCAATGTATGCGCCAATAGCTTCATTTTACATTGATTCAGAAGCATTAAATGGCGTGATTCGCATTCGCACTTTACTGGAATCACTGTTCCCCATTGCTGTAACAGCGGCATTGTTTATTGGTATGGCAGGATATTTTCTAATTATTTTACAGTCAGCCAAAGAAGCGGCGTTCCTGCGTATGCTCGGTGTTCCAAAGAAACGCGTTCGCTTCATGCTGTCTTTGGAACAAAATCTCTTGTGTATAACAGGGATAATTTTTGTAATGTGTGTGCTGATCTGTTACAGTCCGAAGGTATTTGTAAGAATCAGCGACACACTTCTTGTTTGTTATACGTTGTATTTCTCAGGATGTTTTTGTGGAGCATTTTCAGCGGCAGTACATGTAACAAAGGGCAGGGTCCTAGAACTTTTGCAGGTGAAGGAATAAAATCTTTTCCAAGGCTTTTTTCCTTATGAACCCTAAAACCTTTGCTGTAAATATCGAACATGCTACCTCAGCCTGCTGCGCTCATACCTCTGACGCGTCCGCAGGCAGGCTTTAAGCTCTTCATACCGTATGTCCAACGGTCCCTCTTCGATAACGACGTCCAGTACCACTGCCATATTGTTAATCATACGGTCTGTAACTTCCCCGTGCATATCGAGTAGAATATTATACCTCTCCTCACTCGTATCCGCGTCAAAAAACGCCATCATCTTCTGCTCCGTGCTCAGACCCTTCCCGGACGGCTTTGTTGTAACTTCCTCCTGTTTCATAAGTTTTCTCTCAGATGCTTCCGGCATAGCTGCCGCCGGTTTCACGGATTCGCTTTTCGGCGTTTGCACCGTCTGCTCCCGCGGCGATTCCGACTCCTCTTTCTTGAATTCCACCCACTGGAAACGATACTTCTGCTTGACCTGCGGGTACTTCTGCCTGTCCACCGGACTGATAAACATGGAAAATGGTCGCACATACGTCTGAAACGTCCCATATAACGCCTGATAAACCACCATCTTTTCACCTGTCTCTGAATGCTGTGCGATGGCAATCACCTGATATAATTTATCCTTAAAATGCAAATACTTCTCTCCCGGCCTGGGATCTGACTGTGGCATATAATTTCCTCTTTTCTCTTAGGCAATTGCCTGAATTTTTCGTATTGCTTTACAAACACCTGAAAAGCCTGGTGCTATTGTTTTTTATAATCGCTTCACAAACTTGTTGATATCGACTTTCTCACCGATTACCATCAGATGTTCGTCTGATTTAAACACATAATCTGCACTCGGCAGAAGCATACTTTTCCCTTCCTGCTTGATTCCAAGAATATTAGCGTTATACTTCGCTCTAAAGTCTGTCTCCTTGATTGACTTACCCACCCATTCCTCTAAGGGTTGGATTTCATAGATGGAATAGTCCCCTACCTCCATATAATCGTACACATGATTGGCGCTGACTTTCACAGAAATTCGCTTGGCAATATCCCGGTCGGGGTAAACCACCTCGTCTGCGCCGTTCCTGAGCAAAAACTTCGCCTGTATATCTCTGGTCGCCTTGCTGATAACATAGGGCGCGCCCAATTCCTTTAACTGGCTGGTAATTTCCAGACTGCTCTGGAAATTCGTGCCAATACACACAAAACAAATGTCAAAATTTCTCACGCCGAAACTACGGAGCACTTCCTCCCTCGTACAGTCGGCAATCTTGGCGCTCGTGACAATCGAGAGTATGTCTTCCAGATTTTCCTCCCGCTCATCCACAGCCATAACATCATTTCCATTCTTCACTAAATCCATACATAAATGCTTACCAAATCTTCCAATTCCAATAACTAAAATTGATTTCATAATTGTTCTCCTAATTTCATCAGAAAACATTTGCCTTCCTTCTGTGGTAGTGGCACGCGACGCTTTGCGTCTCCTGCCAGTTCGTCGGAAGGCATTAAAGAAATGCTTCGCATTTGCCTTCCTCCTGTGGTAGTGGCACGCGACGCTTTGCGTCTCCTGCCAGTTCGTCGGAAGGCATT
>CANOFW010000011.1 GCA_947565425.1 uncultured Lachnospiraceae bacterium | reverse complement strand
AATTTGATTATATCTCACTAGCCACTCCTGTTACAACTTTATTATAGCATATCAATGGGAACCTTTGATTTCAAAGCACACTTAAAACAGCCAGCCTTAAATGGCGCCATATGATTCTTATTATTAAAAACATATCCCCCTTCCGGAAATATAATGAATTTACGCCCCATTTTTACTTCTTCTGCTACTTCGTTTAATACGGTTATTGCCTGACGCACGTCATGACGATCCAGACGTTTTGCCTGCACTAAGTCGACAATTTCATTCACTAATACTATGTTAGATTTTACTTTATCCATTACGAAGGAACAGGGACTTTTATGTGTTGAAATAATTCCCAGAGCATCATACTTTCCCTGGTGGTTGGGATACATAATATATCCGCCTTCTTTGGGTAGATTTTCCTCCCCGTACATCCTGGTATAGATTCTTCCAGTCCTTTTCATCAATGTAATTGCATAGCAAACTAAAGCATATCTCTTTTTCTCGGAATATTTCTCAGGATGGTTTGCCAGATACCGCATTTTAGGAATCATATATGGTGCACGAAATAAATTCATAAATATAACATAGAACAGCTTAAACATTTCTTTTCTCCCATGGTAAAAATGTATTACTATTCCATTATAGAATGATTTCAATAAAAACACAATATTATCTTTTCTGGAAATTGTTTCTCAAGCTGTAACGATTATTTTAATTCTGGTGAATAATAAGGAACCACCAGAGACTGTCCAGAGCGGATATAATTGCTTCGCAGTCCATTCAATGCTTTTACTTCTGCTACATATTCATGCAGGCTACGATACTCTTCCGTAATATGTTCCGATGCAATATCCCAGAGCGTGTCTCCCTTTTTGACCTCTACACTGGTATAATATTTATAATTCTTATCAGTGGATGCTTTGGAATCACTGATGAAAAGAGAAGCAAATCCAAGCAAGATGCAGAATGTCAAAAATAAAATAAGAATAATCGTGAATTGCTGGGCAAATCGTACAGCATAGAAATGATTCCTTTTACAAATCATAGTAATCTCCTCCTTTTATATATCAGAACACATATTCCGAACATTTGTTTATGTTGATTATATAACGCGAACATATATTTGTCAACAAAAAGTGCGAACAAATTTTCGGAATATGTGTTTGCATTTGAGAAGAATATGTGCTATTATATTATTTATACTTAGATGTTTTGGTATATAACGAATCTAGTACTTTAGCAAATATGCATGGGAGGTCGAAATAATGGCATATGGTAAGATAAGTGATAAGCAAAGAGAGATTTTGGAATATATTAAGAGTGAAATTTTGAATCGTGGATATCCGCCCTCTGTAAGAGATATCTGTGAAGCTGTCCATCTCAAGTCTACTTCTTCTGTGCATTCCCACTTGGAGACATTAGAGAAGAATGGGTATATCCGTCGGGATCCCACGAAGCCCAGAGCGATTGAGATTATTGACGATACGTTTAACCTAAGCCGCCGGGAGGTTGTGAATGTTCCTCTTCTTGGGCGTGTAGCTGCCGGAGAACCACTGCTGGCAGTAGAGAATATTGAGACCTATTTTCCGATTCCAGCAGAGTATATGCCAAATGAGGATACTTTTATGCTCAAGGTCAGGGGTGATAGCATGATTAACGCTGGCATTTTTGACGGAGATAATATCCTTGTGCAGAAACAGTCTACTGCTTCCGATGGAGATATGGTTGTAGCTTTGGTCGATGATTCTGCCACTGTAAAAACCTTCTATAAGGAAAATGGATATTATCGCTTACAGCCAGAAAATGATAATATGGAACCCATTATTGTGGAAAATTGCGCTGTATTAGGCAAAGTTTTTGGCGTATTTCGATTTTTCTAAACTGTACTTTATATGGTTATGGAATACATGAAAATGGGTTGCCGCACATATTCGTTAGATACTCGTGCGACAACCCATTTTTGAATATACGATTCGCTTTTATTTCTAAACATTTGTTCTGTTATCATATATGGAACTATTTTAAGCTAAATCCTCCATTTCGATTCTTTTGCCATCTGTCCAGATTTTTTCTAAATTATAGAAAAGACGATCTTCCTCAGAAAATATATGGACAATGATATCACGGTAATCCATCAATATCCAACTGGAATTGCGATTTCCTTCGATTTGTTTTACCTGATAGCCTGCTTTTGTTAAGGCTTCATCTACGGCATCTACCATTGCCTGAATTTGGTTTGTGTTAGATCCGGTTGCAATAATAAAATAATCTGCAAGCGGGGAAATGTCACTAATTTCAATTATCCGCACGTCCGCAGCCTTCTTTTCGCCTAGAGCCTGACATGCTATTTTTGCCATTTCACGAGAAATATTATCCATACTGTTTGCTCCTTTACTGTTTGCTCCTTTACTTCAAGTTATCATCAGCTTTCCATTTCGTCCTAGAAAGCGTTAAATATATGTTACGAATGTTTTGTTTTTCCAGAAATGCGGAATGCTTTTCTATTTGTAACCTGTTGTTCGCGATAATAATCGAAAGTTTGCATTGTTAGTGGGTCCAGTTCTCCGCCTTTAGCTCTAAGGTAAGCCAGTGTATCACCTAGAATTTGCAATATGGTCCAATCTAAATCTTCAAAAGCAATCTTTCTTATTTCCGGAAGATTCGGTGCATTTTTGCGGTTGGGTTCAATATAATCAGCTATATAGATAATTTTATCTAAAGTGTTCATTTGCGGTTCTCCGGTGGTATGCACTTTAATTGCATGGAGAATCATGGGATCGCTTATTTCATATTTATGTTCTGCGACATAAGCCCCTAATTTGGCGTGAAGTAAAAATGGGCATCGGCGTTCTGATGGGCGAATAGGAATCTCATATTCTTCACACAACTTCAGCTTTTTCTTATTGGGAATACACTTTGCACAGTCATGTAGTAATCCAGCGTACATTGCCTGTTCCTGATTTATCTGATGTGCCATAGCCAGAGCTGCCGCCGTATACATGACGCCCTGCGTATGTGTATAACGCTCTTTGTCTAGTTCTTTTTTTAATTTTTTTTCAATCTTTATGCGTTCCATGTGCTCCTCGATATCTATTTTTATAATTCTACATATAATTTATGATTTAATATGTATGTTTTAACTGTTTCTGGAACTAAATGATGGATGGTTCTGCCATCTTTCACTCGTTGGCGTATCTCCTGCGAGGAAACTTCTAAAACAGGCGTGTCTAAAGGAAAGAATTTCTGCGAATATTTTTCATTCAGATATGCAATCTGCCGAAAAAATTCTTCCTGTCTCTGATAGTTCCTGTAAGCTGCCAAAATATTGCAGTTTTTGAGAATCAACTCAGGGTTTCGCCAAGACTCAAAATCAAACAAGGAATCAGCTCCTAGGATGAAAAACAGCTCACTAGAAATATAGTTTTCTTTTAATTTCTCCATTGTGAGGTACGTATAACTGACTTCAGAAGAATGTACTTCTAGTTCATCTAAGACAAAATAAGGCTTATCCGAAATCGCTGTAGATACCATTGCGCACCTGTGTGCAATATCTGTAATCTTCTGTTTATGTTTTCTAGGAGAACGTCCCGTGGGAATGAACAGTACCTGTTCCAATGCAAATTGTTCTCTGGCACTTTCTGCAATCATCAAATGTCCATTGTGAATCGGATTAAAAGCTCCGCCTAAAATGCCGATTCGTCTTAGTGTACGCTTATCGCTCTCTTGCCCTTGTGTTTCCATAGTCATGTTCCTTGCCTTGTCATTGATAAAATTAATTACAGATTCAATTTATGTTGCTTTTAAATAGAATAACCGCCTATTCCTAATGATGATTTCTTGCTGGCATTTACTTCCTGAATTTACCTCGGCAGCTCAATTTTAGGATTTTTCTTAGACTGCCGATAAAGTACAATTTTCTTTCCAATTACATGAACTACTTGAGAACGCGTCCTTGAGGCAATGGTATCTGCCAGTTCCCGAGGCTCGTCAAAACAATTCTTCAGCACTGAAATTTTAACCAGTTCCCGCTTTTCAAGTGCCTCATCCACTGCTGCTATTATTTCCGGTGTCAAGCTTGCTTTTCCAACCTGAAAAATGGCATCAATATTGTTGGCAAGGCTTTTCAAATAAGCGCGTTGCTTGCTCGTAATATCCATAATCTTATTATATCCTTTCTGTAAATATAATCAATCATTTTGTGATGAAAATCTTTTGCTACTATAAATTTACAAAATGGGAAAATTCAAATTTCGTTATATCAATTCCTATAATAATCAAATTGAAGTCCATACATGCGGACTGTGTCGCCATCGGAGATACCGAGTTCTTCTAATTTTTCAAGAATTCCCTGTTCACGGAGGAATTTCTGGAAAAAGAGAAAACCTTTTTCAGAATCAATATTTGTATAGCCGAGCATTTTTTCTATCTTAGGGCCTTCTACGACATAGACATTTTCTTCCGCTTCATATTCCACTGTGTAGGATTCCTCTTTAAATGCCAGCAGTTCTGGATAAAATTCTTGTTCGTAAACAATTGGTGTATCGTCCACTTGAGAAAGTAGTTCCTGTACATGATATAAAAGATCTTTTAATCCTTGTCCACTGACGGCGGAAATGGGATAAACCTGAATGCCCTGAGGCTCAAATTCTGCTTTTAACGCAGGGAGTGCACTCTCCTTTTCGTCATAGATGGCGTCAATTTTATTTGCCGCGATAACTTGTGGCTTCTTTAATAACGCCGGGTTATAGGATTCCAGCTCTTTGTTAATTGCATAAATATCTGCAATGGGATCTCGACCTTCCACAGAAGCTGCGTCTACCATGTGGATCATCACTTTTGTCCGCTCGATATGCCGCAAAAAGTCGTGTCCAAGGCCAACGCCTTCGGCAGCGCCTTCAATCAGTCCCGGAATATCAGCAATAACAAATCCGCCGGCATCTTCCAAATCCACGACTCCCAGATTAGGATTTAACGTAGTAAAATGATAATTTGCAATTTTAGGACGTGCATTGCTTACCCGAGACAATAATGTGGATTTACCGACATTAGGGAATCCTACTAAGCCGACGTCTGCAATAACTTTCAGTTCTAAGTGTACTTCAAGTTCGATTCCCGGCTGGCCAGGTTGCGCATATTTAGGCACCTGCATGGTGGACGTTGCAAAATGTTGGTTACCGAGACCACCTTTGCCGCCGCGAAGAACGATTTGTCTAGTATTTTCACCTGACATGTCCGCGATGACCTTCTCGGTGGCTGCATCTCGAACGATTGTTCCAGCCGGAACCTTTAATACAAGGTCCTCACCTCGTTTGCCATGACAGTTTCGTTTACCACCCGGTTCTCCGTTCTTGGCAAAGAATTTTCTCTTGTGCCGAAAATCGGCAAGCGTGTTGAGCCCATCATCCACCTGAAAAATTAAATTTCCACCATCGCCGCCATCGCCGCCATCCGGTCCGCCATTAGGAACGTATTTTTCCCGGCGAAAAGAGACATGTCCATCGCCGCCATTACCTGATCTAATCATAATTTTTGCGTTGTCTGCAAACATATCATTTACCTCATGAAAATAATAGACCCGGCTATTCAGTCGAGTCTATCAGTCGTATTGAATACAGTCTTATTCGTTGCTTGCTACCGGATATACGGAAGCCTGTTTCTTGCTTCGGCCTTTTCTTTCAAATCTCAGTACGCCGTCTACCTTAGCATATAATGTATCGTCTCCACCGAGTCCTACGTTTACACCCGGATGAATCTTTGTACCACGCTGTCTGTAGAGAATATTTCCAGCTTTGACAAACTGTCCGTCAGCCCTCTTTGCGCCCAGTCTCTTTGACTCGGAATCTCTACCGTTCTTCGTAGAGCCGACTCCTTTCTTATGAGCGAAAAATTGAAGGTTCATATTCAACATGTCTTACACCTCCTTGAATATAAGCATCATATATTCAGTTCCGTAATTTTTTTGTATTTCCTGTAAGCCCAAAACCAGCGATTGAATCAATAACAACGATTCCTTAGAATAGCCATCCTGCAAGGAAAAATCAATGAGCCCACTCTCCTGTTCTGTTGTCAGGTCATATTCATCTGAAACAAGATGTTCCACCGAATTGATCGTGTTAATTACCAGAGCAGAAACAGCAGCACACACAATATCCTCTCCTGTTTTGGCATATCCTGCATGTCCTATGCAGCGGAACGCTGTGTATTCTTTCGCCTGATTTTCAAAAATCGTTATCTGAATCATAACAATTTCCTTATCAATTAGCCATTAATCTTTTCAATCTTAACCTTGGTGAAGGACTGTCTGTGACCGTTCTTCTTATGATAGCCGGTTTTTCTCTTATACTTGTACACGATAACCTTCTTGCCTCTGCCGTTTTCTACTACAGAAGCTTCTACCGTTGCATTTGCCACGTCATCTCCAACTTTTAAAGAATCGCCGCTCACTGCCAACACGTTATCGAATGTAACTTTTTCACCAGCTTCAACGCCAAGCTTTTCAATGGTAATGATATCGCCTTCGGATACTTTGTACTGCTTACCACCTGTTGCTATAATTGCGTACATATGGCACCTCCTATTATCATTACTCGCCAGTTACGGTGCTGCTTGCGCAGACTTAAAACCTCACTGTGCGGCACACTAGTATAGGTTACCATAAAAGGATGTTTGTGTCAACTGCTTTGTCCATTTTTCCACGGAAATCAATATTTTATACCGTCAATATGACTTTATTGTGGAGTGACCATAATAATATACGCCATGATGCTTATGCTTTTTTGTTTTATGGCAATTGGGAACGGTGCACTGACTGTATGTTGTACCGCCGGTGGAATGCCCATAATAACACTGCCCGCTGTGAGTATGCTTCTTTGTTTTGCGGCAGCCTTGTACAGTACATTGGCTATAAGTGATACAACTGCTGGAATGTCCGTAATAATACTTGCCCTTATGCCGATGTTTCTTGGTTCTAGTACAGCCGGATACGGTGCATTGGCGATATACTTTTTTTCCATTGGAATGTCCACAGTAATAGTTTCCGCTGTGACTATGTATTCCTGTTTTTCGGCATGTAGCAACAGTGCATTGACGGTAAGTGACACAAGCGCCAGAATGACCGTTATAATTTCTCTGCCCATGACGATGCTCGCCTGTATGATTACAGCCTTGCCGGTTACATGGCGCATATGATTCGCTTGGTGTGTTTTGGTTGTGATGGTCTCCCCCATTTCCGTGGTGCGCCAGCGCTGCTGCCGGCTCCAACAGAACTGTGAGCGCAAGGGCAAAAAGAAGGATGGCTTTTGTGACATTGTTTTTCATGTTGCTTCTCATCTTTTTCCTCCATTCTGTGCATTTTCAATGTGTTACCATAAAGCTATCACAGAAATGCATATATTTCAAGACTATTTATGCCATTAACTGCTCCGCCAAAGACTTTTTAACTTTCTTGCGCGTAATCTCCACAAGATGGAGTTTTGTCATATCAACAATCTGCACGGGGACACTGTCCTCGCGAACACTTGCTCTCAGAGTCCGCAGTAAAAGTTCATTGTCCTCAGCGGATTTCATGTCGATAAAATCTACAATAATGATCCCTGAGATATTGCGAAGGCGCATCTGCCAGGCAATTTCCGCTGCTGCTTCCAGGTTAATCTTAAGGTAATGTTCCTGGGCTTTCTTCTTGGCAATGCTCTTACCAGAATTAACGTCAATAACAGTCAAAGCTTCTGTAGGCTGAATAATGAGGTAACCCCCTGATTTCAGCCAAACCCGCTCACGCAATGCTTCACTAAGCCGCGTGTCAAGGCTATAAATCTTATTAAGGCTAATCATAGGATCCTCATAAAATTTTAGTATATACTCTTGTTTGGGAAACTGCTCTAAGTACTGCCGGATTTGCCCAAGAATTTCCGCATCATCAGTAACGATTGAATCAAGCTGTCCTGTTTTCATATCCCTTAAAATGTGAAGGTATTCTGGGATCTGCTTTTTCAGACAGCTAAATACGGTACGGTGTACAGCGTTTTCCTTTAAGTTCAAGTATTCTTTACGAAGTATTTGGTATTCCTCTTTTATCTCCTCCGCAGAAGCCTGTGCAGCATTTGTGCGTATAATAAAGCCACAATCCGGTTCTCGTATGAAATTCAGGGATTCTTTGAGACTTTTTTTGGTTTCTGCATCTAATTTCCGCGAAATACTAAGCGTAGTGCTTTCACTTGTCAGGACGAGATATTTTCCAGAAAAATTCAGATTGGTGCTGACTTTCGGCGGTTTCCCTTTGCTGCGCTCACGCACTACCTGAACAACCACCTCATCCCCTTGAACCATGCGGGGACAGTTAATTTTTTTTACATATAGAGGATTCTTGAGTTCATCCAGGTCGTAATAGCAGGAAACGCCTGGCGCAATCTCAATAAATGCCGCATTGAGATTCTTGACAATATTTTTTACCCTGCCTACATAAATATTGTGAAGGATGGTCTGTTTATCTTGCAGTTCCAGTGATACTTCCAGCAATTTTTTATCATGGTAAAGCGCCGTTGCAAGATATTCTTTTTGGTTCCAGGTAAGGTTGGTTATCAGCAGTGTCTTTTCCATAATTCCCCCTGAGCATAGTCAATGCATTGATATCTGCCTTGTGTTTAGATGGTAGACCGCTTCCATATCTGATTCCGAAATCCGGATGGTATCGTCTGCTCAGATATCTATTCCAAGTTCCCCCAATGCAAGGAATTTGGGAAACTCGATTCCTTGCTGTTGGCAAAGTTCCCGCTGATGGTTGAGGTTATCAGCATAAACCTGACGTTCCTGTTCGCCTTTTACCGGAATGTCATCCGCCCGTGCATAAACTTCCAGGCGATGAATATAGGAACCTGATGGTTCATAGGAAATCCCATGAAAACGGCAAAACGCTTCTAATACCAATTCCGGTTTCACATTGTCCGCACTTCCAGTACAGAGCTTTAGAAATAATGCCGGTGTGTCCTCTGTTGTTTCTTCCTGGCAAGCAGCCAGAATTTGCGGGTTTTTGACGCCTATACGCGCTAATGTCTGTTTCTGGTTCAGATTTATAGCCTTCATCTCATAGATTAAGGGCTTTAAGTCCATCTCAATTTCACGTTTTTTTGTTTGTTTCGTAATATAAATATGAGACTGTCCTTCATAAAACGCTTCCACTTTCGCTTGAAGCTGTGTGGACGTATCAGCAAGCGGACAATAGCCCGGCTTTTGATATACCAGGTAATCCGCGGCAGCTACTAATGACATGGAGGTTTTCGCTGTGTCAGGCAGCTTGCGGTATTCAAGAATGGTTATTCCCTCTGCCATCGTCTCATTTAAAGATTGCATAGACGCTTTGCTGCTCTTTGATGACTTGACTTCAATATCAAGATACTCACCATCACTGGTAACGCCTACGCCCAGCGGCGCTGCAAAAGACATAATCTGGTGAGGGCTGTACCCTTCCGAGTAGGCGATGTCAATATCGGCGCGGCGAATTGCTTTTTGAAAATACCGCATCATATCCAGGTGCCCGATGAACTTCATCACGCCATATTTCTGAAACTTAATTCTGATGTTCAAGGCAGACACCTCCTTCAAACTTTGTTGCGCCGCAGCCGTTACATTGCATTTTGCAATTAGGGGTTACTTTTTCCTCCAAGGCATGTTGCCATTCTCGTTTTAAAAATGATTTTGTCACGCCGCAGTCAATGAAGTCCCATGGAAGAATTTCATCCAATTCCCGCGTGCGCAAATTATAAAAATCAATGGACACCCCACATTCCTGAAAGGCTTCCATCCATTTTCCATTGTCAAAAAATTCACTCCAGGAGTCGAAAATACAGCCCTTTTCATATGCTTTGCGTAAAACCTGTCCCACGCGGCGGTCACCTCTGGCAAAGACGCCCTCTAAGACAGTCACATCAGCTTCATGCCAATTGTATTTTAGGCTCTTACGATTTAACTGTTCTTTCATCTCCTCATTGACAATTCGGGCACGGCGAAGATATTCTTCCTTGGGCTGCATGGATGCCCATTGGAAGGGCGTAAATGGTTTCGGCACGAAAAAGGAAGTGCTGATGGTAATCTGGCACTTGCCGTTTCGCTGTTCCTTGGGAATTTCGTAGTAACGCCGCGCCACTTTATCAGCAAGCCTGGGGATTTCCTTCATGTCGTCTTCTGTTTCGGTAGGAAGTCCCAACATGAAATAGAGCTTTACCTTCTGCCATCCTCCGGCGAACGCCAAACCTGCGCCATTGAGAATGATTTCTTCGGTCAGCCCTTTATTGATTACGTCCCGCAGACGTTGTGTGCCAGCCTCCGGTGCAAAAGTGAGACTACTTTTGCGGATATCCTGCACTTTACTCATAACATCTAAAGAGAATGCGTCAATTCGCAAGGAAGGCAGAGAAATATTGACCCCCTTCTCCTTAAACCCAATAAGATAGTTGATGAGTTCAGGAAGTTGGCTGTAATCGCTGGAACTTAAAGAACTTAAAGATATTTCTTCATGCCCAGAGCTTTCCAGCATTTCCCGTGCACAATCTTTGAGCATATTAACATCCCGCTCTCTGGTGGGGCGGTAGATCATACCTGCCTGGCAAAACCGGCACCCGCGGATACAACCGCGCTGAATCTCCAATACAACGCGGTCCTGGGTTACCTTAATATAAGGAACCAGCGGTTTACGCGGATACACCGTATTCGTTAAATCCATCTGGACTTCTTTTAAGATGGTCGGAGGAACGTCTGCGTATTGGGGTGTAAATGAGGCAATCGTGCCGTCCTCCTGATAACTTACTTCGTACAGGGACGGTACATAAATTCCCGGCAATTTACAGACGGCACGAAGAAATTCCTGCCTTGTCCCTCCCTGTGCGCGCATGGATTTGTAGAGATCAAACAGTGCGTCATATTGTGTCTCTCCCTCTCCAATATAAAATAAGTCAAAGAAATCCGCCAACGGTTCTGGATTGTAGGTACATGGTCCGCCGCCAATAACAATCGGATCTTCTTCTGTGCGCTCGTTTGCCAGCAGCGGAATCTTGCTCAAGTCCAGAATTTGTAAAATATTCGTATAGCACATTTCATATTGAATCGTGATTCCTAAGAAATCCATGTCTTTCACCGGAGATTGCGTCTCCAACGTAAACAGAGGGATATTTTGTTCCTTTAAAATCTTATGCAAATCAACCCAAGGAGAATAGACGCGTTCGCAATAAACGTCTTCCCTCTGGTTAAACATATCGTATAAAATTTGGATGCCAAGATGAGACATGCCAATCTCATAGACATCCGGAAAACACATGGCAAAGCGGATTGCCACATCTTGCGGGTTCTTCCTCACGATATTTATTTCATTGCCGATATATCGGGCCGGCTTATCGACAGACATTAGAATCTCGTCGCTTAAAGCAAGCTTGTTCATACAGTGTGCTCCTTTACTTTTGTGCCTTATTTTCAGTTCTTTCATTCCCAGTGGAAACACTGATGTCCCCGAAAAGCTTTTCCAGTTCTTCCGTGGGCAAAGGATTCCACTTCACTTGTTCAATCACATCCTGGGCGTTAATCCCCTGATATGTAATTTTTTCCTGGTCACAGTACACAAAACCGGCAAATAAAAGAATGGCAATGACAAGCCGAATACCGAATGTGGAAGTTCCTGCGGATGCTTCTTGCCTTGCGGGTTCCGAGCCATACCCTTGTTCGTGAGTTCCGAAAGCAGCACGCGCCTGTTCCACATAATTTCTACGCTCTCTTGCGCTTTCTTCGATAGATTTTACCATAGTCATGCTCCTCAATAGCTTTGTACTATTTTAGTAGCATTTGCTGGAAAAAATGCACATTTTTTAGATTCTGTGAAGTTTTCATAAAGAAAATCGCTTAACCCCACTTCTTAGAAAGAAGTTCGATACTTTCTTGCGCAAATAGTTTACATAATATAATTATGTAAACTATTTGCGGTTGCCACTATAGAAATAGCGTTGGTTCAGCTCTTCTACAACCTCGTCCCAGGTAATTCCGGTTTCCACCATCATCACAACCAAATCATAGATAAAATCACATATTTCATAAGTGATTTCCTCCGGTTCCGTATTCTTGGCGGCAATGACAATCTCCGTCGCCTCTTCGCCGATATTTTGCAAAATCTTGTCTAACCCTTTATCGAAAAGATAATTTGTATAAGAACCTTCCTTGGGATGCTCTCTGCGCTCGGTGATGGTATCATACATATTTTCAAATACTTTCAGTGGATTGCGACTAATATATTCTTTTTTCACCAAATCCTGAAAGAAACAGGTAGGATTACCGGTATGGCAGGCGGCGCCCACCTGCGAGACGGTGGCAAGGATTGTGTCTTT
The DNA here is from genome assembly GCA_947565425.1 of uncultured Lachnospiraceae bacterium. Classification (GTDB taxonomy): domain Bacteria; phylum Bacillota; class Clostridia; order Lachnospirales; family Lachnospiraceae; genus Petralouisia. The sequence goes on along the minus strand of CANOFW010000011.1, from coordinate 74,535 downwards.
GTCACAGTCTATGGTTAGAGATTTTACATACTGGTAATGTCCAGAAGTTTCGCCCTTAATCCAAAGTTCCTGTCGGCTTCTGCTGTAGTAAGTCATTTTACCTATGGCAAGCGTCATGTTGTACGCTTCCTCGTTCATATAAGCAAGCATCAATACCTCACAAGTCTGGTATTCCTGCACCACCACCGGAATCAAGCCATCTTCATTTAATTTAAACTCCGACCAGGGAATCGCGGAGACAAATTTGCTTGTCTGTATGCCCTCAGCAGACAGATTTCGTTTTAAGCTCATGATATCCGTGCCTGGGCTGCTGACATAATTGCCGCCAATGCCTGTCACCGCATCACGTTTTAATATATCTGTCCATTGCTTTTTATCGTAACCGGAGACAATAACGCTGAATGGAAGATTTGTAATGTTCGTTAATGCGTCTACAATCGTTTCATTCAGTACTACTAACTTATGAATGTGTTCTTCCGCTTCTTTTTTATGTTTAAAAATTAAGTCCACCGTCTCCATAGAGACCAGGAGCTTTTCTTTGCCAAAACGTTGCCCAGCTTCCTGAACCATCTCAATGATATCATGCCTGGAACCGTCCAGTATCGCTCCCTTGCAGCCGGCATAGAGAATCTTTTTGATATCTTCCATTTTCTTGATATTTCCTGCTCCATAAACAGGAATCTCAATGTGACGGCTCAGATGGCGAATGATACCCAGATGGATATCATGCTCTCTGTCATTCTGCGATAAGTCAAATACATAGAGTTTATCGACCCCGCTCTCGTTATATAATTTTGACAATTCTTTCCAGTCGCCGACAACCGTAAAGTCAGCTCGACCTTTTACGGCGTTACCATCTTTTAAGTAAATTGTGGCGATTAAGTTTTTGTGTTCCATAATGTCACCTATAAGCTGCCTTTCGTTGACATAACGTCACTGATTCGAGGGTCTTTCATGGTAGCTTCATCCAGGGCGCGCCCAAACGCTTTAAAAAGTCCCTCAATCATGTGATGGTTATTGGTTCCCGACAGGATTTTCATATGTAAATTCATCCCTGCGTTGTAAGAGATGGCATAGAAAAATTCGCGGACCATCTCTGTCTCCATATACCCCACTCTCTCTGTCGTAAACTCTCCCTCGAATGAAAAATACGGCCTGCCGCTTAAATCAATGGCACACAATACCAATGTCTCGTCCATCGGCAGGATGCAGCTTCCATAACGTTTCATGCCTTTTTTATCTTTCAGTGCGTAGCGAATCGCTTTTCCCAGCACAATCCCGGTGTCTTCGATGGAATGGTGGGTATCAACAATTAAGTCGCCCTTTACCTGAACTTTCAAATCGAAGAGCCCATGGCGTGCAAAACCGTCCAGCATGTGATCAAAGAAACCTATTCCCGTATCAATCTGTGTTTCGCCCCTGCCATCTATATTGAGTGTAAGATTGATTTCTGTCTCCTTCGTCTTACGTCGCTGCTTGTTGATTCTTTCATTTGACATGGTAATCCCTCCTAATCCTCAAACCTTACTTTAATTGAATTTGCATGAGCCGTCAACCGTTCTGACTCTGCAAATTGCACAATATCCTTGTAAATTGGTTCCAGTGCCTCTTTAGAATAAGAAATAATGCTAGATTTTTTGATGAAATCATCGACGCTCAGCGGGGAGAAAAACTTTGCCGTCCCATTCGTTGGGAGTACATGGTTGGGACCAGCAAAATAGTCGCCCAAAGGCTCACTGGCATATTCTCCCAAAAAGATAGCGCCGGCATTTTGAATCTTCATCATCGTCTCAAAAGGATTTACCGTTAATATCTCAAGATGCTCGGAGGCAATCTCGTTGACAGCGTGTATAGCATCCTCCATATTCTCAGCCACCAGGATATAGCCGTAATTTTCCAATGATTTCTCTATAATATCTTTGCGGGAAAGCGTGGCGGTAAAATTGTCGATTTCTGCGGAAACCTGCGCGGCGAACGTTTCACTCGTCGTAATTAAAATTGCGCTAGCCAGTTCATCATGCTCTGCCTGAGATAGCAAATCTGCCGCCGCATATCGCGGGTTTGCACTTTCATCGGCAAGTACGAGAATTTCACTTGGCCCGGCAATAGAGTCGATGCTCACATGTCCGAATACGGCTTTCTTTGCCAAGGCCACATAGATATTTCCGGGACCGACAATTTTGTCCACCTTAGGAATACTCTTTGTGCCGAATGCAAGCGCTGCAATTGCCTGGGCGCCGCCGACTTTATAAACTTCATCAACACCCGCAAGGTCCGCTGCCACTAAGGTGGCAGGGTTTACTTGTCCTTCCCGATTACAGGGGGTCGTCATGACAATCTTTCCTACGCCTGCTACTTTCGCCGGCAGTACATTCATCAATACAGAAGATGGGTAGGCGGCCTTCCCTCCCGGCACATATACGCCCACGCGCGCAAGCGGCGTCACCTTCTGTCCCAATAAGACACCATCCGGTCTGCTGTCAAACCAACTGTACTGCTTCTGTTTCTCATGGTAAATGCGTATGTTTTCTAACGATTTCTTCATGACCTCGATGAGCTTGTCATCCACGAGCGCATAGGCCCGGTCGATTTCATCTCGCGTTACGCGGATATTCCCCTCGTGAGTATCAGCGCCGTCAAACTGTTTCGTGTAAGAAAAGACGGCGCTATCTCCATTCTGACGCACGTTTTCGATTATTTCATTTACACTGTCTTCATATTGCTTATAGCTGTTGGGACTTCGTTTTAAAAGGTCTTCCAGAAGATTTTTTCTGGTATCCTCCGTCAATTTTAAAATTCTCATGAAAACTTCCTCCTTGTCTCTGGGCTAAAGAACTTCCTTCAGCTCCCGGATTAACTTTGTAATGCGTTCGTTTTCCATCTTCATGCTGACTTGGTTCACCACCATCCTTGCCGACAGGGGGCAGACTTCTTCCAAAACACCGAGCCCATTTTCGCGCAAAGTGGAGCCAGTTTCTACGATATCAACAATTACTTCTGATAAGCCGACGATCGGCGCAAGCTCTATCGAACCGTTGAGTTTGATAATCTCTACCGTCTGATGCTTCTTGTTATAGAAATAATCCTTAGCAATCCTTGGGTATTTGGTAGCAACGCGGATTAATTCATGGTGCTGTAGTAATTCCCCGGCTTCTTTCGGTCCGCAGACACACATCCTACATTTGCCAAACCCTAAATCTAATACCTCATAAATGTTACGCGCTTCCTCTAAGATAGTATCTTTACCGACTACGCCGATATCTGCCGCCCCATACTCCACATAAGTGGGCACATCCGGTCCTTTGGCAAGGAAAAATTTCAATTTCAGCTCTTCATTGACAAAGATTAATTTACGGGTATCCTTGTCTTTCATTTCATGGCAGGTAATGCCTATTTTTTCAAAGGTAGAAAGTGTCTGTTTCGCCAACCGTCCCTTCCCCAATGCAAATGTCAAATATCTCATTTTTTCCTCCGTTCTCAGATAAACATAATCGACTGCATATGCATACGCTGCGCATACGCGCGGTAATCCGCCTCTGTTTTTTCATCCTCCCAGCACACAAGCGCAGCTCCAAGATTTTGTTCCCGCAGTGAAACGGCACGTTCAATTGCTTCCTGCTGATGCTCTTTATGGTATACAACCAATGTCTGATTGTTCTCAACCGCTATGTCAATTTTCTGCCGTGCCAAAGCAGCGAGAAGCTGATCTGTCACAACAGCAAAACCAATAGAAGGTGCATGCTTACCAAAATAATCCATCAGATTATCATAACGACCGCCTTTTACAATAGGCTCGCCGCTGCCAAACGTGTAGCCTGCAAAAATAATACCCGTATAATAATGGTAGCTGCTGAGCATACCAAGTTCTATCGACACATATTTTTCGACATGATAGCAGGAAAGAACTTGCATTAAAGATTCTAAGCGTTCCAGCGCTTGCAAGATAACCGGATACCTTGCGGAAAGTTTCTTTGCCTTGCACATCATATCATCGCTCATGCAAAGGTTCCCCAGCATAGAAAATAATTCTTTCAGCTCCGATGACAGATGAAGCGAATCTACAAGTTCCTCCACGCCAAAGAAATTCTTATTAGAAATCAACGCGATTAATTCCTGCTCCTCTTCTTCTTTCAGCTCTGCCGCCTGCACCAATCCGCGGAAGAAATCTGTATGTCCTACGCCGATTTGAAATTCCAAAAGACCGGCCGTTTTTAGCGAATCGACAACTAGTGCGAGAATCTCAGCGTCTGCCGCCACCGAATTGTCACCCACCAACTCGGCGCCCAATTGCGTACTCTCCTTCAATCTGCCCTGGTAACTGTTATTATTGATAAAAGTATTTCCCATATAACAAAGGCGTACCGGAAATTCTTCTTCCGCATAATACTTTGCCACACATCGGGCAATGGATGGCGTCATATCCGGGCGCAGCACCAGTGTATTCCCCTCTCTGTCAAAAAATTTATATAAATCCTTCGATGGGGTCGTGCCGATTTCCCGACTAAAAATGTCGAAAAATTCAAATGTCGGCGTCTCAATGGCCTGATACCCGTACATTTTTAGCAAATCTTGCAAGTTTTGCTGCAAAATCAATTTCCTTGCACATTCCATATTGTAAATATCCCGAACCCCCTCCGGGGTATGTAATAGCTTGCGTTTCATTTGGTAAATTTCCTTTCTAAAAATTAGAATCAGCACTTTAACGTGTTACCATGCTACTAAATTAAACATTGCTTATTATAGCGAAGGCGCTAGCAAAAGTCAACCGCGTTTTTCTAAATCTTTTTGCATGGCGTCTAAATAAGGAAGCAGGATACCTCCCTTAGAGGACAGAAAATACTGCGGTTCCAATTCCTCATAACGGAAACTTTTTCTGCCGCCTTCTTGCGCGCGCATCCAAAATTCCATCAATTTTTGAAAACGGAGATAATAGGCTTCACTGCGATGGGAATAAAAGATCAGTAAGAATGCAATCCCCTGCTGTTCTTCAAATTTTTCCATAAACTGCACTTGATGTAAATGAATATTCTGTAAAGGAAAGGTATCTGTATGACATTCTTTGGCGTCAAAACAGACGGGAATTCCCTGCACTGCCCCAATATAGTCTACGGTACTCTTCTGATCAAAATAGGCAAGTGTAATATGGCGGCTGTCTTTATCGATTTTAAGAGGCGTAATAGGAGTCGGCACCTTCTGAATCAGTGCGAGTCCATGCTCTGCATATTTCTCGTTCGTGAGATTTACCAATTCCTCCAGCGTTGAACCTCGCAGTCCTCTTGAATTCCATGTTGGCATAAGAGTAAATGTCCTTTCTATATCTTTTCCAGTACACGCAAAAATTCTGCCGTGGGCAATGCCTCAAATTCTCTGCCGTCACTGAGTTTTAAGCGATATGCCTGAAGCATCTGCGCATGGATATGGAACCGGCGCGCAAAGAAGTCATTCGTCTTTTTGTCGCCGTATTTCCCGTCCCCGACTATGGGATGCCCCACCGAAGCTAAATGTGCTCGTATCTGGTGGGAACGTCCGGTGATCAGATGTACGTCAAGTAACGTATAATGATCCATATCGCCATCCATATCGTTCTTGCCTATCTTTTTCACACACGCCTCTCCATGGCTTGAAAAATCCTTCTGATAATAGGCGAGAGGTCTATAACTTGTCTTAATGTATTTGCTTTTTGGTAGCTTTACCTGAGAAATCCGCACACGGTTGTCCTTCTCTTCTTTTTGCAGCCAGCCGTCAATCATCTGCGGTTTCTGGATCCGCCCTTTTACCAGGCAACGATAATGCTTTTCGATATCCCGGCTGTTTAACTGTTCTGCCATTTCCTGTAATCCTTTGAGGCTTTTACCTGCAATCAGAAGTCCAGAAGTATTGTAATCCAGACGATTACAGATAGAAGGACGGAAGGTAGCCAGTTCGTCCAAAGTAATGGCATGGCTGTGCAGAAGATAACCGATGATATATTCATTTGCCGAAATGTCGTCTGCCTTTGCTTTTTGTGATAACATGCCGGCAGGCTTGTTTATAATCAAAATATCCGCATCCTCATATACAATCTCCAGCGGCTTATACGGATAATTACTGGCAAAGATTTCCAGAGAAATTCTTTTCATTGGCGAGGCAAATTTGGCAAACGTCTCTTCACTGAGGAACAATGTTACCTCATCTTGCAGGTGAAGCTTTTCCGAGCCGTCCGCTTTCTTTCCATTTAAAGTAATATTCTTCTTGCGAAGCATTTTATAGATGAAGCTTCCCGGAGCTTCGGACAAGAGCTTCTTCAGATATTTGTCAAACCGCTGCCCGGCTTCATTTTTGCCGATCTGGAAACGTTGCATTACCTTCTCCTCTTCTTGCTCACAGTTTTCTTAACGTCCATCTTTCCTTTTTTATGTGATTTACCTTTCATTTTTGGTGTTGTATTCGTATGCGAATGATGTTTCGTATTCGGCTTTCGCCTTCCGCTTCCTCTGTCCGCCATTTCCCTGGGGGGAATCAGACACTTCTGCTCGAAGCCAATCAAATCTGCGCGTCCTATTTTTAAGAGGGCTTCTTTTACCAGATGATAATTCTTAGGTTCCCGATACTGAATTAAGGCGCGCTGCATGGCCTTTTCATGCGGGTTGTGCGCAACATACACCGGCGCCATGGTACGCGGATCTAAGCCCGTGTAGTACATGCAGGTGGAAATCGTGGAGGGCGTAGGGTAAAAATCCTGCACCTGCTGCGGCATATAGCCGAGATCCCGCAAGAATTCCGCCAGTTCCACCGCTTCTTGCAGCGTGGAGCCCGGATGTGAGGACATCAGGTAAGGCACAAGGTACTGTTTCTTGCCTAATCTCTCATTCATCTTCTCATATTCCCGGACAAATTGGTGGTAAACAGCAGCACTCGGTTTGCCCATTTTCTCTAGCACCTTATCAGAAATATGCTCTGGCGCCACTTTTAACTGACCGCTGACATGATATTGACACAATTCCCGCAGAAAAGTGCGGTCCTTATCCGCTAAAACATAATCAAAGCGGATGCCGGAGCGGATAAACACCTTTTTTACACCGGGAATGTTCCGCAATTTACGCAATAATTTCAAATAATCCTCATGATCTGCCTTTAAATTCTTACAGGGGCGGGGAAACAAACACTGCTTGTCGGGACAGACCCCTTTTTGCAACTGCTTGTCACATGCCGGATAACGGAAATTTGCAGTAGGGCCGCCCACATCATGAATATAGCCTTTGAAGTCCGGCTCCTTAGTCAGAAGTTCCGCCTCTTTTACGATGGACGCATGACTTCGGGACTGAATAATCCGTCCCTGGTGGAAAGTCAACGCACAAAAGCTGCATCCGCCAAAACATCCGCGGTTGCTGGCAAGACTGAATCTGACTTCCTCAATGGCAGGGACGCCGCCAAGCGGCTCATACGAAGGATGGTAGGTACGCATATATGGCAACGCATAAACATCATCCATTTCCATCTGACTCAAAGGTTCTGCCGGAGGATTCTGCACCACATAAATCTTATTCGGATAAGCCTCGACAAGCCTTCTGCCATTGAAGGCATCTGTATTCTGATATTGCAGATAGAAACTGCGGGCGTAAGCGGACTTGTCCTCCTTAACCTGCATAAATCCCGGCAGAAACACGGCGTCGTAAATGTCTTCTTTTTTCTGGGTCTTGTATACTGTCCCAGGTACATATGTGATGTCGGACACGGCAAGCCCGCTGTCTAACGCCTCCGCCAAAGCAAGGATACTGCGTTCCCCCATGCCATACATGAGAATATCTGCTCCGCTGTCTAAAAGAATGGAACGTTTTACCTTATTACTCCAATAATCGTAATGCGCCAGTCGGCGCAGGCTCGCCTCCACACCGCCAATCAGTATCGGTGTTTTTTTGTAGGTTTGCCGGATTAGATTTCCATAAACGACAGTGGCATAATCTGGCCGCTTGCCCATGACCCCGCCCGCAGTAAAAGAATCTTTCTCACGCAGCCGCTTCGATACGCTGTAATGGTTGACCATAGAATCCATATTTCCGGCGCTGATTAAGAACGCCAGGCGCGGCTCACCGTAGATGGCAATGCTCTCCTTTTGCTTCCAGTCCGGCTGCGAAATGATGCCCACCGAATATCCGTGCGCCTGCAAAAGACGACTGATAATTGCATGTCCAAACGAAGGATGGTCCACATAGGCGTCCCCGATGACATATACGAAATCAAACTGTGCAATTCCCTGCGCTGCCATATCCTCGCGGCAGATTGGCAAAAACGTTCCCTCCATAGCAGCTCCTTATTTCATATGTATTGTCCAGTACTTGTTCATAGCTTGAAATATAGTAATCCGCCAGTCGGCGTTTTTCGTTTTCCTGATGGGCGGAAAATGGATCGTCCACAGCACATACGCGCATGCCTGCATTCTTCCCAGCACGAATTCCCATAGGCACATCTTCAAATACCAGGCATTCTTCCGGTTTGGCCGATAACTTCTTTGCCGCTTCCAGATAAACATCCGGCGCAGGTTTGCCGTGCGCCACTTCACAGGCTGTTACCACTACATCAATAAGAGCATCAAATTGTAAGGCTGTGGTTACCGCTTGCACCAGCTCCTTGGAATTGCTGGTGGCAATGCCAAGAGTAATCCCTTGCTCCCTGCAATATTGCAGAAATTTTTCCGCCCCAGGTTTGAAATACACTTCATGACTGTATTTGTCAAATGCCATCTGATTCCAAATGGATTTTAATTCTTCCACACTTTCCTTCAGATGAAACAATTCTTTCGTATAAATTGCTGTTTCCGTAAAACTCATGCCTTCAATATCATGCTGATAAGTTTCGGGTAGGGTAAGTCCTCGCTGTTCCAAAAACTCTACGTCAATGTCATGCCAGAGCCACATGGAATCCACGAGTGTTCCATCTAAATCAAAAATAACTGATTGTATATTTTTTAACATATTTCTCATTTCTCCTTTGCTGGTAGGCCGTTTTTCAGCAAATTAATCTCTTCTTTTGTCAGCCGCCGGTAAGCGCCTGGCGGCAAAGATACATCCAGGCACAGTCCTCCCATAGAAAGACGTTTCAAGAATAATACTTTCTTACCAACAGCCTCAAACATTCGTTTCACCTGATGAAATTTCCCCTCCGTAATTGTCAGCATAACCTCCGTAACCATTTCCTCGCAAGAGAGAATCTGAAGCTTCGCAGGCTTTGTCAGTTTTTCTTCTCCAATATCAATTCCCCTGGCAAATTCTGTGACATCAAGTGCAGTCACCTGCCCGGAAACTTTAGCAAAATAGGTCTTTGGCACATGTTTGCCGGGCGCAAGAAGGTTGTGAGACAACGCGCCGTCATTTGTAATGAGTAACAGTCCTTCCGTATCCTTATCCAACCTTCCCACCGGAAACAAATCTTTACGGTTCTTTTCCGTAATCAAATCCAGCACCGTTTGATGTTCTCGGTCTGTCACAGCGCTCACACATCCCTGGGGTTTGTTGAGCATGAAATATTCGTATTCGGTGTAAGCAATCACCTTGCCCTGGCAAATAATCTCATCCTTTCCCGGCTCCACTTGCTGCTGTGCGCCTGCGGGCAGCGCGTCATTGACATACACTTGTTTTTTGCGAATATGTTGTTTTACCTCACTGCGTGTTCCTACGCCCATATCGGCAAGATATTTGTCTAAGCGCATATGTTCTCCTTTACTCACTGCTCGCGTCAGGCATATACTTGAAAGTGTTACTGTTCGCGAAAATATAGCCGCTGTGCTTCCAACCACTTTAATGCCCAATAGGGATTAAGGCTCATCTCCTCACCGTTTTCATCATCTACATAGATACCCACATGCAGATGGACGGCAAACTGCCCAATCGTTCCCTCCTCCCCATATCCGCTGTCACCCATAAAGCCCAGTAGTTCTCCAGCCTTTACCTCATCGCCTTCTTTAAAATCCTTGGCATAGTCATAAAGATGCGCATAATAATAATAGCCGCCGCTGGGAGAACGGATGCCGATACGGTAACCACCTAGTCTCAACCAGCCTATCTTCTCGACCGTGCCATCTGTCATACTGACAATGGGATAACGCCCACGCTCATTGACCAAGGCCATGATATCCGTACCTTCATGCTGACGTTCCCCGCCAAAATTGCGCGCAAACTTCCACGAATTCTCAAAGGAAGTGACAAGCGAACCATTCGTTTCACATAACGGAACCGGAAAATATTTTAAATCCTCCCATACGGCAAGCTCTGTCTTTTGCATATTTTGAAGTTTCCTGGGATAATACTGTTTCAGTAGCCTGAGATACTCTTCCAATTCTTCCTGTGCAGTTTTTTCTGTGAGGATAGCCGCAGTCAGGTATTCATATTTGGAAAACTCTGATTTCTCCCCATATTTTGCAGCCGTCTCATATAAGTCTGCTGAAACTTGCTGGCGACGCAAAAGCTCCTTTGTTTCTTCTGTTGCCAAAAGGTTGGCGATCTTCGCCGTCTGCTGTACGCGCACTGTAAGCGTGCTGATGCACAGCAGCATTACCGTAAGAATCAATACATGGATTACTACCCTCTTAAAATACTTCATAGACCCCTTTATTTTCCGGTTTTGATATCACTATTTTATTATTTCATCCGTTTCAGGAATTCTACCAAAAGTTTCCATATCTTTTCTGTGGAAGATATACTCAGTCGCTCTTTCGGCGTGTGGATATCATAGTTGTTTGGTCCAAAGGAGATACAATCGAGCCCCGGAAGTTTTCCCGAGAACAGACCACACTCCAACCCCGCATGGATTGCCTCAATCTTAGGCTCCTCGCCGAATAAATCCTGATAAGTTTTTGCCATACGTTCCCGCATAACGGAATCTGCTTTGTACTCCCATGCCGGATAGTCGCCGCCAATTGTAATCTCACCGCCCAAAAACTCTGTGAGGAATGTCAGACGCTCTGCAACTTCCATTTTCCGGCTGGTAACACTGCTGCGCACAGCGAAACACACCGAAAAGGTATCTTCGGTAAGCCGCATAATTCCAGCATTTAGGGACGTTTCCACTAAGCCTTCAATATCCATACTCATATGCTGGATGCCATTAGGCATCATACGCAGGAAAAATAAAACCTTAGAAGCTGTTGAACCGTGCAGGACAAGGCTTTTTCCCTCCTGTATCTTCTGACAGGATATGGTGACGCCTGGGTCTGAGGACTGAAACTCTTTTTGTATTTTTTGTTCTAAAGCCTGCACACTGTTGCATAACTCGTTCCCTGCGTCCTCTGACTCCACCAAAATCACAGCCTTGGCGTCGCGAGGGATGGCGTTGTCTTTCAGGCCGCCTTCCATACGTTCCATGGCAAAGGAAATGTCTTTATTCAGAGAATCCAACACCCTACCCAGCAACTCAATGGCATTTCCACGTTCTTTGTTAATCTCACTGCCGGAATGCCCGCCTTGCAGTCCACTTACTTTTATTTCATACTGTATACCTTCCGCTTCCACACGGGAAACTGCAAGTTTACATTCTGCCTGCAACCCGCCGGCGCAGCTCGTGAGGAAAATGCCCTCCTCATCAGAATCAATGTTCAAAAGTTTTCTGCCCTTTAACATGGAAAGATCCATTGATTCAGCGCCCAGCATACCAATCTCTTCATCTACCGTAAAAACGATTTCCAGCGGCGGATGCTCCAAGGAATTATCGTCTAATATAGCAAGCGCATAGGCAACCGCAATTCCGTCGTCGCCGCCAAGCGTAGTTCCCTCTGCTTTGAGAAAATCGCCGTCCACATACAAACGCAAACCATCCTTCTCAAAATCAATGTCTACGCCGCTTTCTTTCTCGCATACCATGTCCAGATGTCCCTGAATAATAATCGGCTCACTAGCCTCATACCCTGCGGACGCCTCTTTGAAAATCACCACATTATTGTCCTCATCCTGAATATATCTAAGGTGGTGATCCTTGGCAAAAGATACACAATAGTCGCTGATTGCCTTAGTATTGCGGGAACCGTGGGGAATCTGGCAGATATCCTCAAAATACGCAAATACCTTCTGTGGCTTTAGTTGTTCACATACTCTCATGATTGCTCTCCTCCATTGGTATATTTATATAATTGGCTCATAGAATAAACTATGAAAAAAATCATGTACATTATTATTTTAGTTGGATTTTTATTTTATATTCTTGCTTTTCCAGAGGAATCGGTAGGCGCGGCCACAATTGGACTCAATCTCTGGTATGAAAATATGCTGCCTACGCTGCTGCCGTTTTCCATTCTCTCCTACATATTGATACACTCCGGAATTCTTGACAGTTGTGCAAGCTTGGCCCACCGTTTTCTGGGAAAATTTTTCCCGGTAAGCAGTGCGGGGCTTTATCCGCTGATTGCCGGATTATTGTTTGGATTCCCCATGGGAAGTAAAATTACCGCTGACTTAGTACATTCCGGGAAAATGAGCCGCGAGGAGGGACAACGATTGTTTTGCGCCTGCAATAATATCAGCCCCATGTTTGTTGGCAGTTTCATCCTTAACGAAAGTTTGGGGCGGCCCGAACTGCGGCTTGCCACATATCTCATACTATATGTTCCCCCGCTTGTACTCTACATGATATGGAACTGTAAGCGCCATTTTACGACGCCCTTGGAAAATTCTTCTAAAAAAACGGCATCCATGAACCTTCAGCTCATAGACGCCGGTATTATGAACGGTTTTGAAACACTGGCAAAACTGGGGGGATATATCATCCTCTTTGCCATTTTAGCACAGATGACAACAATGCTTCCAATATCCGACCCTTTGCTGAAATGCCTGCTGATTGGATGCACAGAAATCACCAATGGAATCTCCTACACAGCCAGATTGGGGTTGGATTTTCCGCTCGCCTATCCGCTAATGGTATCATTTACTGCTTTTGGCGGGCTTTCCGGCTTTGCACAGACTGCTTCCATGGTAAAAGACAGCAAATTATCTATGATTCCATACCTACAGATGAAACTTCTGGGGACAGCAATTTCTGTTGGTCTGGCAATTCTTCTCACACAGACAATGGCTTAATCATCGTAAAAACCTGTGAATCAAGCATGTCCGCTGCTAATTGATATCCGTCAGCTTTATTTCTGAAACGGTATCTTTGGCAGGCGGTGCTGTCTGCTGTGTTTCCTGGCTCATGGATGCCTCCATCTCTGCTGGAGCTAACTCCCTGCGATTTGCATTTACCTTATCATAACATGCCTGTAATGAGCCCAGTAGACTGTCCGTCCTGGCACCCGTCGTCTCTATTGCCATCACAATAATCTCTTCTATACTGTTGAGCATATCGTCTGTATACTGGATGGCTCCCATACGAATATTGTTCGCGTCAATGGTAGCGCTGTCAAGAATCTCCTGTGCCTGATTCGTTGCGATTCTTACCACGTCATCTGCCTGCGCATACGCTCTTTGCATAATCTGGTGCTCGCTGATTAATTCTGTGGTATGTACCTCAGCTTTGGAAATAATCGCCTCCGCTTTGGTTTTGGCATCTGCAAGAATCGCCTCCTTATTACGGAGCATCTTCTGATAGTTCTTGATTTCATCCGGCGTTCTGCGCCTAAGTTCTGATAATAAGTTATCCAGTTCCTCTTTGTCTACGATAATTTTTGTGTTAGAAAACGGCTGAAATTTACAGTTTTCAATAAAATCTTCAATCTCATCAATCGCCTGTTCGATTTTGCTGCTCATACACACTGCTCCTAACGTATATATTTTTCATAAATTTGCGGTATCAACTGTTTTGGTACAAAATGTGAGATGTCTCCTCCATAAGAAGCAACCTCCTTGACGATGGTAGAACTCAAATAGGCATATTCCAGACTAGTAGTTAAGAAGATAGTGTCTATTCCTGAGTTGACAATCCGGTTGGTCTGAGCAATTTGCAGCTCATATTCAAAATCCGTCACGGCGCGAAGTCCCCTTATAATTATTGTTGCATCAATATTTCTGGCATAATCAATTAAGAGCCCATCGAAAAATGTTATCTTGACGTTGGGGACATGTCCGGCTGTTTCCTTTAACATACTAACACGTTCTTCCACAGAAAACAATGGATTTTTTGCACTATTGTTCAAAATTGCCACCACCAGCTCGTCTACAATTTTCGCTGATCGCTCGATCATATCAATATGCCCGAAGGTCACCGGATCAAAACTGCCCGGATATATTGCTCTTTTCATATGTTACCCTCATTCCGGCTTATCTTATAAACCGTAAAAAAATATGTTGATTGGTTTTATATGCTTTCTCTTTCGTGATTTCATAACCCAAATTGGCAGCGTAAGACAAATCTGTATGCAAGGAAGCCTCCACGATGACCAAAGAGCCCTCATGGATAATAGCGGATGATGCTAATGCCCGCAATGTGTCCTCTTCTAAATGTCTGTCGTAAGGAGGGTCCATGAATACGATATCAAAACTCTCACGTCCCTTAAGCCAACGGATGGCAGAAACGGCATCCTTCACAAGCACGGTACAGTTTTCTGTCAATTTGGTAAACTTTATATTCTCCTCAATACATGCCGCTGCTCTTTTGCTGTTCTCCACAAACACCGCTTTTTGCGCTCCACGGCTCACCGCTTCCAGTCCAATCTGACCACTCCCGGCAAACAGATCAAGGAAACGACAGTCCGGCAACTCAGGACTAAGCATATTAAAAAGTGTCTCTTTCACTCTATCTGTGGTGGGCCTTGTTTCAATGCCTGCAATTGTTTTCAGTGGCAAACGCCTTGCTTTTCCAGCGATAATGCGCATGAGGTTACCTCCTAAATATGCTCAGCCTTATGATACAGCGCAGATTGAACGGTTAATATTCTAGTATTGCTCTCCGAAGCAGCGTCAGCGCACTTGCCACGGAATATTCGCGTATTTTGCTGCGGCTGCCGGTATACTGGTTTTTCTCCGTATATAATTTACCCTGACAATAACAGCTCATGTACACAAGTCCCACCGGCTTGTCCATTGTCCCGCCGTCCGGACCGGCAATCCCGGTAACGGCAATACATAAATCTGTCCCTGCGGCTTTCGCGCCGCCCGCTGCCATCGCCTCCGCTGTCTGCGGACTGACTGCGCCATACTGTTGTAACGTATCTGCTGGAACATTCAGAAGCTTTTCTTTGGCTTCGTTAGAATAAGTGACATAACTCTCTTTCAAATATGTGGAAATGCCCGGAACATTGATAAGTCTGCCCACAAGCAGTCCTCCGGTACAGGATTCAGCGCAGGTCACCGTCAAGTTATGGGCTTTCAGCAATTCATACACTGCCATCTCAAGCGTTACTGTTGGATCATCCGTATAAATCAGCTTGCCAAAACGCTGTTTCAATTCTTCTTCCACTGGCACAATCAGTTGATATGCCTCTGCTTCACTGGCTGCTTTTGCTGTGAGCCTCAAGTGCACTTCTCCCGTCTTGGCATACGGCGCTACCGTGGGATTCGTCTGCCCCTCGATCAAATCTAATATTTTCGTCTCGGCTGAACTTTCTCCGATACCGCATAACTTGACCATTTTAGAACAAATCGTTTCCGGCTGAATTGCATGTAGATAAGGGTAGACTTGTTCCTCAAACATGGGAATCAATTCGTTTGGCGGACCAGGAAGAAGAATGATACGCTGCCCGCCCTCTTCCATAATAATGCCCGGCGCCGTTCCATTGGGGTTGTATAATATTTTACTGTCCTTAGGCACAAGCGCCTGTTTCCAATTGTTCTCTGTAACGTTGCGACTGCGCTTTGCCATAAATGATTCAATTTCCTGCCGTGCCCTTGCATCTTCCACCAACGGCCGGCCCATGACTTTAGCCGCTGTCTCTTTGGTAAGATCATCCTGCGTAGGTCCTAATCCTCCGCAGAGAATAACGATGTCCGAGCGATCTTTGGCTGTTTTTAGAAGTTCTTTTAGCCGACTCTCGTTGTCGCCAACCACACTCTGGTAGAACATAGAGAGTCCCAACATCGCACATTTTTCAGAAATGAAAGCTGCATTTGTGTTGACAATATTGCCAAGAAGCAGCTCTGTCCCTACACAAATCAATTCTACTGTCATAATATCAACGTCCTTTTCTCAATCTTTCTCAACTTTATTTTTGCTCTTTCAGAACGTCTTTATTCTTAATCAGGTAATCTATCAGAGAAACCAGAGTCAATATCAAGGCAATGTATGTAATCACCAGTGCGCAAAGCTGATATATTTCATTGTCAAAATTTAAAATCAGCATGACAATCATTACCATCTGAAATGTTGTCTTGAATTTCCCCCAGTAACTTGCAGCAATCACAACTCCATTGTCAGATGCCACCAGGCGAAAACCACTGATGATAAATTCACGGCTAATGATAATAATGGAAATCCAGGCTGCAAGCCTGCCGTTTGCCGTAAGGCAGATTAATGCTGCCGCTACTAGAAGTTTATCCGCTAAGGGATCCATAAATTTGCCGAAATTTGTAACAAGATTATACTTTCTTGCTATTTTACCATCAAAAAGATCCGTCAGGCTGGCAATAATAAAGATTGCCACCGCAGCATACATGCCGGCGTCGCCTAAGCCTGGAAGCAACATGCAGAGCACAAAAGGCACGATTAAAATCACGCGCAGAATTGTCAGTTTATTTGGTAAATTCATGCTATCATCTCTCCTATCAAATCATATTCATAAGCGCCCGTCACACGCACTTTCACAAAATCTCCGGTCATCAGCGTTTCATCCGTATTGATGAAAATATAGCCGTCGATCTCCGGCGCATCCCGGTAAGTCCTTCCTACATAAGCGTTTTCGCCATCTACGCGGCCCTCAATCATCACTGACAGCTCACGACCTTTCATCTCTTCATTTTTGTCGAAAATAATTTCTTCCTCAAGTTCCATAATCTCGTCGCGCCAAATCTCCTTCTGACACTCTTCTATTTGCTCGGAAAATTCTGCCGCGGGCGTTCCTTCTTCTGGGGAATAGGGAAATGCCCCTAAACGATCAAATTCCATTTCGTTTAAAAAGCACATCAACTCCTCGTGCATTTCTTGTGTCTCTCCCGGAAAACCGGCAATCAATGTAGTGCGCAATGTAATATCGGGGATTTCTCTCTTCAAATGAGCGATAGCTTCTATCAGCTCTGCCTTTGTCGTCCGCCGTCCCATCCGTTTCAAGATCGTGTCATTGATATGCTGAATCGGCATATCGAGATAATGACACACCTTCTCATTGCGCTTGAACGCTGCAATCAATTCTTCGTATATCTCTTCGGGATAACAATACATAATACGAATCCAGCGGATGCCTCCGACCTCACTTAGCTTATCTAACAGTTTATGCAGGGATTTTTCCCCATACAAATCCACACCATATAGCGTTGTCTCCTGCGCAACGAGAATCAATTCTTTGACGCCTTGCGCCGCCAAATCTTGCGCTTGTGCAAGCAAGTCTTCCATGGGCACGCTACGGTAACTGCCGCGAATAGATGGTATAATACAATAACTGCAATGTTTATTGCAGCCTTCGGCAATTTTCAAATGTGCATAATGTCCCCCGGTAGTAAGCGAGCGTTTGGCACTGTGTACCGGTAGTCCTTCCAAAGAACGGTAACACATGTAACGTTTTCCCTTCTGCACTTCCTCCAGAGCCTGTGCAATTTCTACATAAGAATTCGTACCGAGCACAGCGTCTACCTCTGGTATCTCTGTAATAATCTCTTCGCGGTATCGTTGCGCAAGACAGCCGGTGACAAGCAGAGCCTTACAGCTTCCACGCTTCTTATACTCTGCCATTTCCAGGATGGTATTGATGCTCTCTTCCTTGGCATCATTAATAAAGCAGCAACTATTGATGACAATAGCATCTGCCTCATCTTCTTCGTTGGTAAACGTATGCCCGCTTGCCTGCAAAGACCCTATCATAAATTCCGTGTCTACTAGATTCTTATCGCATCCCAGGGAAACAATTAAAATTTTCACGCTTCTTCTACTTCCTCTGATTCTTCTTCGCCTACAATCGTCACTTTGCTGTTAAAGACTTCCTCTACCGCGATAGATAACGGCTTCGTATTGGAAGGGCTGTCTATCATAGGATCATCACCGCTGATAATCTGCCTTGCCCTTTTTGAAGTTGCAAGCACAATGGAATAACGGCTGTTTACGACTGGTTCATCTCCCGTCTCCACTCCACTGTTTACCACTTTCATCAAATCTGAATAAGATGGATGTAACATCATAATAATCAATCTCCTTTCGCAAACCCTTTCAGTTCTGCTCTTATATTTTCAATCACTGTATGGTTCCTTGTCACCCGGGCATGTTCATTTCTTATAATATTGTGTACTTCCTGCACACATTCCTCAAGGTCATCATTGATTACAAAGTAATCGTAATTTTCCACACCCTGAGCCTCCTGCCATGCGCGGTTAAGCCTGGATTCGATAATTGCCCTCTCTTCCGTCCCCCGGTTCACCAGACGGTCTTTTAACTCCTGAGCGCTTGGCGGAGAAACAAACAGCAAAAGCGTATCTTGAAATGCCTCTTTGACTTTGAGGGCGCCTTGAATTTCAATTTCAAGAATGACGTCCCTGCCGGCCTCTAATTGCTGAAACACATAATCCTTAGGCGTACCGTAGTAATTATTTACATATCTGGCATACTCGATCAATGCGTCCTTTTCAATCATCTCCTCAAATTCCTCT
Organism: uncultured Lachnospiraceae bacterium; assembly: GCA_947565425.1. Lineage (GTDB taxonomy): Bacteria > Bacillota > Clostridia > Lachnospirales > Lachnospiraceae > Petralouisia. The sequence goes on along the minus strand of CANOFW010000011.1, from coordinate 55,852 downwards.
TTGGAAACGAAAAAGTATTCCTTGCCATGGCTCTCCCCCGGTCTTGGTGCGCGCGTAGTTGCTGAAATACTAAGCGCGTAGCGTTCGGGATAGTCCTCTAACAATCGTTTCATTATTGTTCCTTTTCCGGCTCCTGAAAAACCGGAAACCACAACTAAAATTCCTTTTTTCCCCATACCGTATGCTTCCTTATATATATTGTTTTATTCTTACTCAATGTTCTGAATCTGCTCGCGTACCTTTTCAATATCGGTCTTTAAGCTGATCGCAATATCTGAAACCGCCATATCGTTTGCCTTTGATAAAATAGTGTTAGCTTCGCGGTTCATCTCCTGCGCGATAAAATCGAGCTTTCTCCCAATATTATTTCCTTGCATCAAGGTCTCTTTCATACTCCCGATATGGCTCTTTAAACGGACGGTCTCTTCATCCGTGCAGATTTTGTCCGCAAAAATCGTAACTTCCGTTACGAGCCGGCATTCTTCTATCTGGGTATCTGCAAGAAGCTCCTGCACCTTATCCGTCAATTTTTCCCGGTATTCTGCTACAATCTCAGGGGAACGTGCCTCAATCTGCTCCACATACCCTACCATAGCATCCAACTTCGCCAACAAATCTTCTCGAAGATGTTCGCCCTCGCGCGTCCTTGCCTCTACAAACTTCTCTGCCGCTCCGCGGATTGCCTGCTCTAAAAGCTGCCACCATTCTTTCTCATCCAATTCTTGCGCCTCCATCGAGAGGACTTCTGGATATTTTGCAAGCGACGCTGCTGTGAGCTCTAAGGGTATGTCAAAATGTTCCGCCATCTGGCGCATATATTTCAGATATTCTCCGGCAAGCGATTCGTTGTATTTTAACTGTACCTGGTTCTCGGTACAATCTTCATAAGTGATAAAAATGTCTACCTTACCCCGCTGGGCGTATTCTTTGATCAGGCTGCGGATTGCATTTTCAAAAAGGGACAACTTCTTCGGTATCTTGACAGCGACATCCAGATACCGGTGGTTTACCGATTTCATTTCCACCACAACCCTGCGTGTTTCGTTGGAAATTTCACAACGCCCAAAACCAGTCATGCTCTTTATCATCAATAACATCCCACTTTCATGCATAGATAAAGATATTATAAAACAGTTTCCAGAAATAGTCAAATTTTCTTTTTATAGTTTTCTATTGGCGAAAGTTGGTATATACTATGAGATAGTGTCACGTTAGGAACTACCGAAAGGAGATATACGGTTATGGCTTTTGATGGAATTGTGATTGCAAATCTCGTGAGAGAATTGAATGAGAACATATTAAATGGCAGAATCAGCAAAATTGCACAACCAGAGAACGATGAATTACTACTGACAATCAAAGGAAACAATGGACAAGTGCGTCTGCTCCTATCTGCCAGCGCGTCCCTGCCATTGGTTTACCTTACCAAAGAGAACAAACAAAGCCCCATGACGGCGCCCAATTTTTGTATGCTTCTGCGAAAACATATTGCCAACGGCAGGATCACCAAAATCTGGCAGCCGCAGATGGAACGCATTATCAATTTTGAATTAGAACATCTCAATGAGCTGGGCGACCTCTGCCACAAACAGCTCATTGTAGAAATTATGGGTAAACACAGTAATATTATATTCTGCGACGAGGAGGGGAAAATTATCGACAGCATCAAGCATATTCCCGCACAAGTGAGCTCTGTCCGGGAAGTTCTGCCTGGAAGAATGTATTTCATCCCCGAAACACAGGAAAAATTCAATCCCTTAGATACCTCCGAGGATGAATTTGTGCAAAAAGTGTTTGCAAAACCGCAGAGTTTGCAGAAGAGTATTTATACGACTTACACCGGTATCAGCCCTGTCATTGCGTCTGAGATATGCCACCGCGCCGGGCTTGAGGGCGACCGTGCGGCTGCCGCATTATCAGAAGAAGAACGGCTGCATCTGTGCCATCATTTTCTGTGGCTGATGGATGATATAAGAAACGGCGCGTTTTCCCCCAACATTATAAAAAATGGCAAAGAACCTATAGATTTTGCTGCCGTCACCCTCACGCAGTATGAAGATATGGACGCCCTATGTCTTCCTAGCATCTCTCAGGTTTTGGAAAATTTCTATGCAGATAAGAATATATATACGCGCATTCGCCAGAAATCTGTGGATTTGCGTAAAGTTGTAGGCACAGTTTTGGACCGCAGCCGTAAAAAATATGATTTACAGCTCAAACAACTCAAAGACACGGAAAAACGTGACAAATACAAAGTGTACGGCGAGCTTATCAATACTTACGGCTATGGACTAGAGGAAGGCGCAAAGAGCCTCACTGCCCTCAATTACTACACCAACGAAGAGATTACGATTCCACTGGACACGCAGCTTACGCCCCAGGAAAATGCTCAGAAATATTTTGTTCGCTATAATAAGTTGAAACGCACTTACGAGGCGTTGACGGATTTGATCGAGGAGACGCAGGAAGAAATCGTGCACCTGGAATCTATTTCCACCTCCCTGGACATTGCTGTGTCTGAGGAGGATTTGACGCAGATTAAAGAGGAACTTACACAATTCGGATATATTAAGAAAAAACATACTGGTAAAAAGGCAAAAATCAAAAGCAAACCTTTTCATTATCTCTCCTCCGATGGCTTTCATATTTATATAGGAAAGAATAATTATCAGAATGATGAATTGACCTTTAAGTTTGCCACAGGAAATGACTGGTGGTTCCATGCCAAAGGAATGCCCGGTTCCCATGTGATTGTCAAAACGAACGGAGAAGAACTGCCTGACCGTGCGTTCGAGGAGGCGGGACAACTTGCCGCTTATTATTCTAAGGGACGAGACAATGAAAAAGTAGAAATAGACTACCTACAAAAGAAAAATGTCAAAAAGCCGAACGGCAGCAAGCCAGGTTTTGTGGTCTATTATACGAATTACTCGCTTGTGGCATCACCGGACATCAGCGGCTTGACGCTGCTAACTGAATAGCAACCATTTGACACGTTCATCAATCACAGAGTGATGGAAACCTTTTGGTACTATGCATATACAAAATGGGGAAATTCAAACAACAGCCTAAGCGAAAAATTCCTAAATTCTGTAAAAAACGGAAAGAACTGCATGTCTATTCTTTTCTGTGCTGCATATAATATCACTGTAACCGGCTAATGAACAACACAGTTCTTCGGTTACAAATTACTCACGCGCCGCAAGATGGTTGCGGACAAGACTTGCGTGATACGAAAGACAACAGGAGGGAAACGATATGTCAAATTCATCTAACAAGGCAGTAGTTGCAGAAGCAAAAGGTGCATTGGATAAGTTCAAGTTTGAAGTTGCAAACGAAATTGGAGTTCCTTTGAAAAACGGTTATAACGGAGACTTAACCTCCAGGCAGAATGGTTCTGTCGGCGGCTATATGGTGAAGAAAATGATCGAGGCCCAGGAAAGACAGATGGCTGGTAAGTAAAAAACACAGCTTTAAGAACGCCTCCCATAGAAAAGCGAAAAAGATTTTCAAAAGGGGTGAAAGAAAAGGGAGATGCCGTATGCGCGTCTCCCTTTTCTTTCTCTTATAGGAAATACCTTGTCACACTAACGTGAGAAAGGAGACCCCTTGTGGGCTTGCCCACTTTGTTCCTGCACACAGTGTAGCAAAGAGCTCAAATCCACGCAGTTTATTCCCGCGAGCAATGAGCCAAGCAGCCGCACTAAGTGCCCTGCGGGTATGTGCGGATATTTGGCGAATGACGCGAGGGTAAGTGCCCTGCGGGGTATTTGACTTATAAATTCACGATTTCTGCCTGTCGGTCAAGGTAATAGCTGATTTCTGCGCGAACTTTTTCATGCTCCGGCTCTTGCAGTTTTCTATCTTCCGCAAGCAAAAGGTTTGCCTCCTCAGAAGCTTTTTTCAGCAAATCGGCATTCTGGTAAATATCCCCCAGCCGAAATTCTAGCAATCCGCTCTGGCGGATACCAAAAAAGTCTCCGGGACCACGCAGTTTCAAATCTTCTCCCGCGATAAAAAAACCGTCATTCGATTTGTTTAAAATTTCCAGACGTTTCCTCGCCTTATCAGAGTCCGTAGTGTTGACCATAATACAATAGGACTGCTCACTGCCCCTGCCAACTCTGCCGCGCAACTGGTGAAGCTGGGCTAGTCCGAACCTCTGCGCATCCTCAATCATCATCACAGTTGCATTTGGCACATTGACACCCACCTCGATGACTGTGGTTGATACCAGGATTTGAATCTCATTGCGTGCAAACTGCTCCATGATGAGATTTTTCCTGCCGGATTTCATCTTGCCGTGTAGACATTCAATGACAATTCCTGCCGGCATTTGTTGTCTTAACTTTTCAGCGTATTCTGTGACATTTTCCGCTTCTAGTCCTTCGCTCTCTTCTACCAATGGACAAATCACATATGCCTGGCGTCCCTTGGCAATCTCTTTGCGCAGGAATTCATAAGACGTATTGCGCGCGTTTTTTCCTACCACGCAACTCTTGATGGGTAATCTCTTTGCTGGTACCTCATCAATCACAGAAATATCCAAATCCCCATACAGAATGATGGCAAGCGTGCGGGGAATCGGCGTTGCGCTCATCACCAACACATGCGGCTGGCCACCCTTTAAGAATAAACTTTCCCGCTGTTTGACACCAAAACGATGCTGTTCATCGGTGATGACAAGCGCAAGATTGTCATATAGAGCGCGCTCCTGTATTAGCGCATGTGTACCAATCACCATGGCATTATGATAGAGTTGCATCCGCTCATAGGCGCGGCGTTTCTCCTTTGCGGTCAATGAACCCGTCAGGAGAATCACGGGTATATTGAGATTATGTACCTCGCACATTTCCACAAAATTCTGGTAATGCTGCATCGCAAGCACTTCTGTCGGCGCCATCAATGCCGACTGATACCCTGCCTGAGCAGCATCGAGCATCGCTAAAAAAGCGATAATTGTCTTGCCAGAGCCTACATCTCCCTGCACAAGACGCTGCATGATTTTCTTTCCGCGTAAATCTTCGCGGATTTCCTGTAAGGTTCGTCTTTGTGCCTGTGTCAGTTGATAGGGAAGGCGTTGCATAACGTGATCTGCCCAGAGTAACGTTGTCTGTGCTTCTACGAAATCTGATTGTTCGCAGGATTGACACAATTCCTCAGACAAATTATGCAATGGGAGAAAAGTAAAGGTATTTCTTACTTCCTCCATCTGTTCCTTTTGCATACCCGCGGATAAGATGAATTTAAAAAATTCATCAAAAATTAACCGCTTTCTCGCCTCTTCCAATGCCGTTTCACTTTCAGGGAAATGAATATTTTCTATTGCATAATTGTACTCAGCCAGTCCATGACGCGCCCTGATTTCTTCCGGCAGATAATCCACGGACAAATCTAATTCCTCCAACGACTGCTTTATCGTCTGAGAAAGCTTATTCTTTTTAAGGCCGGCAGTCAACGGGTAACACGGCCAGAGGCAATTTTGCATGGACTGATATTTTTCAGGCGTATAAATCTGCGGCTGTTCCATATGCAGCAGCTTACCTTTCGCTGTCACCTTTCCAAGAAATATAAACCATTTGCCTATTTTCAGAGTACTTTTCAAATAAGGCATACGAAACCACACCAGATCAAGCTTTACATTCTGTTCTTGTATGGTAAGGGATGTGATCTGCATATTCCTTGACGCCCGCACAAAAGGAACTTTGTCGATTTTTGCCGCGACCGCAGCCGTAATTTCTGCCTGCGGTTTATCCCCTCTGCCATCGTCTGCCGTTTGCACATTTGCCTGTTTATCGTCTTTCTGGGGATGCAAAAGCAACGGAAGTTCCGTAAGCGGGGTAATGGGCGGAAGTTTATCATAATCCTTGGGATAATGAAGGAGTATATCACCGATGGTGTATACTCCCAGATTATGAAATAACTGTTCTGTTTTTGCGCCAATCCCTTTTAATGTTGCAATAGATGATGTTTTATCCATGGGACAGCTCCTTTTCGTATATAAATATTGGTAACACGCCGCATAATTCTTACTATTCTACGGAAATAACATAGTAATAAATCGGCTGGCCGCCAAAATGGACTTCCACTTCGCAGTCAGGATATTGTTCTTCAAGCTCTGCGCCTAATTTCTGCGCTGCTGCTTCCTCAACCTCTTCTCCATAATAAACACTGATAATTGCAGAATTCTCATCTGCCATCTCAGCCACCATGTCCTTGCTCACCGCTTCCATGTCTTTGCCCACAGAAAGAATGCCGCTATCACCAATACCCATGTAATCACCCTGTTTAATAGATTTGTCATCAATCAGGGTATCGCGCACCGCATAGGTTACCTGTCCGCTCTTGACATTGGCAAGTTCTTCTGTCATGCGCTGTGCATTTTCTTTGGCTGAGCTGTCCGGCATAAAATTGATTAATGCTGTAATTCCTTGCGGAACGGTCTTTGTCGGAATTACGAAAACATTCTTCTCTTCGATTAGAGACGCCGCCTGGTTTGCTGCCAGGATAATATTTTTATTATTTGGAAGTATAAAGATATTGTCGGCGTTTACTTCCTCAATGGCGTTCAGTACATCTTCTGTACTCGGGTTCATAGTCTGCCCTCCGGCAATGATATAATCTGCGCCCAGACCTTTGAAGATTTCATTGATACCCTCACCGATAGATACGGAGACAAATCCCATATCTTTTTTGGGAAGTTGTGCTTTTTCTACCATGGCATCCTGCCTCGAACGTCTGGCCTTATCTTCTTCCTTCTGTTTTGCTGCTACTTTCTCTGCATCCTTGATGAGCTTTTCCTGATGCTCTTCACGCATATTGTCAATTTTGATTCTACTCAGCGAGCCAAAGGTCAGCGCACGCTGAATGGCAAGTCCAGGATCATTGGTATGTACATGGACTTTTGTAACTTCGTCGTCTGCAACCACTACGATAGAATCACCGATAGAATCCAGGAAAGCTTTGAACTCATTTTCTTCATTCTCTTTCAACGGCTGGTTGAGCACAATGATAAATTCTGTACAATACCCAAACTTAATATCCTCTTCTGCCTGCTGGGAGATCTTTACTACGCCTCCTGTAGCGCCAGCCGGCTCAATGGAATAATCAATCTCTTTGCCCATCAAAGCATCATAGGCCCCTTTGAGCACGGTCACAAGTCCCTGTCCACCAGAATCGACAACGCCTGCCTGCTTTAATACTGGAAGCATTTCCGGTGTCTTACTCAAAACATCATCCGCATGCTTGATAACTGCATCCAGAAATACTGTCAAATCTTCCGTCTCGCCAATCATTTCCATAGCCTTATCCGCCGCTCCTTTTGCCACGGTAAGGATGGTGCCCTCCTTGGGCTTCATAACTGCTTTGTAAGCTGTCTCAACAGCTTTTTGGAAAGCATCGCTCAAGACAATGGTGTCCAATTCTTGATACTTGCCAATTTCTCTAGTAAACCCGCGGAACAACTGAGACAAAATAACGCCTGAATTTCCCCTTGCACCCCTGAGAGAGCCGGAAGAAATCGCCTTCGCCAAATCTGCCATGGAAGGATTCACACCGAGATTGCTTACCTCCGTTGCCGCCGACATAATTGTCATGGTCATATTTGTTCCAGTATCGCCGTCCGGCACAGGGAACACGTTCAGTTCATTAATCCATTCTTTTTTCGCTTCCAGATTCTTTGCGCCCGCCAAAAACATTTTGGAAAGCATGGGGGCATCTATTGTAGTAATCGCCACTTTTACGTCCTCCTTAATCAATCACTCTCACACCTTCGACGAAGATGTTGATTTTTTCGATTTTCATACCGGTAAATTCCTCTACCTGATATTTCACCGTACTGATTAAGTTATCAGAAACAGTGGAAATACTTACGCCATACGAGACAATCACATGGAAGTCTAAATGAATTTTATTATCCTTAAGGCTAACGTTAATTCCGTGATTCAGGTAATCACGTTTTAAGAGCCTTACAATGCCATCCTTGACATTTACGGCAGCCATTCCTACGATTCCGAAACATTCCACCGCAACAGAACCGGCATATATTGCGATAACATCTGTATCAATCAACACTTTTCCATATTGTGTTTCTAATTGTCCTTTCATACTGTAACCTCCATATTAATCGCAGTGCGCGCCCAAAATTTTTTCGCTTTTGGGCGCTAGGGCATTCGCGTCGCTTCAATCTGTGCCATCCTGCACCATTCGCAGTGCGCGCCCAAAAGCTTTCGCTTTTGGGCTCACGGGCGTCTACGCGTTGCTTCGGTCCGTGCTAAACGAGTGCCACTGGCACTCAGCACCGCCCTACCCTGATTGCCAAAAACAAATCTGCTTTTGTGCCAGCACAACTCAGATTTGTTTCTGTCAATCCGGCACTGCTCATTGCTATTTGGATATTATACCCTGTTTTTGGCAAAAAAGAAACATATATTTTCTTTTTTATAAAAAAATCATTTTTTGCTTGCAAAATCACTGTCTTTCTGGTAAAATGTTCATGTTGTGAGCCTGTGGTTTGAACTATATGGGCTTAGTAAGTTGCAAGGAGGTGCAATTATGGCAAAATGCAGCATTTGTGGAAAAGGTGCACATTTCGGAAAAAATGTCAGCCATTCACATAGAAGAACGAATAAAATGTGGAAATCTAACATTAAGTCCGTAAGGTGTAAAGTCGCTGGAAGTAGTAACACGAAAAAGATGTATGTTTGTACTTCCTGCTTAAGAAGCGGAAAAGTAGAAAGAGCTTAGTTCATAACAGAGTTTATTCAGGGCAGTCCATTGGTGTTTCAATGTACTGCCACTTTTTTATCTTATAGTAACTATTCAGCACCCCATGGAAATAGAAAGTCAGACCGTTCAAATTTATATGAAAAGGGCTGAATTACTATTTCCATGAGGCGATAATCCCCTTAGCCACAGACAAAAGCCCCAGGAGGAAGGCAAATGCAAAGCATTTCTATCCTGCCTTCCGACGATATGGCAGGTGACGCGAAGCGACGCGTGCCGTTATCCGAGGGGGTATGACAGCGTAGCTGGAATGTCTGTGGCATGGGGTGCTGAATAATTACATCTATCTCCTCTGCTAACAGCAGAATAAGTTATATCCCAGCAACAACAATACGAAAATTATCAATACACCCAACACCTGATTAGGCAGAAATAGCATAATCGCCATCCCTACTGCAATCCAAAATAATATGAATCCTATCAATCGTTTCATGGTATCACCGAAAAACAGAGTATATATCATTACTAATATATGCTCTGTTTCGTTTCTTCATACACGGTGTTCCTAACTATATCTTAAAATATCCGTTATCTTATGGAATATTCAATTTTTCAGAAAGATCTTCTGCCGCGGCCTTTTTCGCTGCTTCGTCTGCTTCGGATGATTTCTTGGCGGAGCTTTTGTTTGTAAATTTGTCCACAAGCTCAGGAACCATATCAAGAATCTTGGTAATGCTGTCCTGATTCTTAACGTTTACAAGCTTTGTATTGCCGTTTTGGATAACCAATACTGCACTCGGCGTAATCTTGCCGCCTAATCCGCCGCCGGCATTGTTTTTCTTATCATGGTTGAAGGCGCCTGCTCCCACGCCAAAAGATACTTCAATCAAAGGGAGAATAATTGTATCGCCAATATGAACGGCATCCCCTATGACCGTTTTTGTTGTGATAAAGCTGTCCATCCCTTTAAACAAGGATTGAACGGTTGTGTTAAAATTATTGTCCTGCATCATCATGACCTCCTGTTATGTTCTGATTTTTCTCAATAATCGCCTTACGTTTTTATCTTTAAGCAAGCGGATGACTGACACGAAAAGATGCCAAAGCCGAATATGTCCTTTCATCCACAGCTTTCCTTCTACAAATAATGCTTCCGCTTCAAAGTCCGGACAGATATTGATACGATATCTCTCCCAAAAAGGTAATACACTTAGCGCGCCAAGGACCTGTCCGGTCTGCGCTGGATCTGCCACGCCAAAAGCAAGTTCCCCGCGAGCTTTTCTCGGGGAAAAATGACGTAAGAGAAATTTCAGTTCCCTCCAAATCTTTACAAAAACAATCTTATTCGCCTCATCGGTAATCATCTTTTTTGCATTGAGAACTTTCTCTTTTATCGTCTCGCCCTCTGCCATCAGGTTGGAAATACGTTGCTTTACATTGTCCCAAAATCTGCGAATACGCTGGAAGAAAGGCTCTTTCTTCGTCCTTTTCTTACGTGAGCGTTTCTTTTTATTCTTCCCATTTTGGCTTCTATTATTTCCCTTTTGTCCTTCTTCCCATTCCTGACTGCTGCTTTTCGCCAAAGTTTCTGTCTCTAACGAAACTTTTTCAGACTCCGCAATAACAACGTCAAGAGAAGGTCTATCTGCTTCCTTGGAATTAGAAAGAAACGGCATTTCTTCTGTCTTCTCAGGTATTTCCGTAAACGATTCGGTAGCCTTCGCTCTATTGCCAGTCTCCTTGCGGCGCTTTTTTTGTCTTCTCTCTTTGTGCTTTTTCGCTGGAGGCTCCTTCTCCTTGCGCGGTACAATTGTAATGCCAAAAAGCCGCAGCTTGTAGTTCAGTCTATCTTCACTATAGTGAAGACGAAAATCTAAAATATGGAAAAGCCAATAAAATACCGCGCTGCCCCCTGCCTTTTTTTGTTGCACCTCTGCACTGATACGATAGCGGACCGGAACCACTATCACTGCCCCAAGCAGGAATAAGCAGACAGCGAGCAAAATACCGATTATTTTCAGAATCAGGATGACAATTTGCATATGCGCCTTCTCCTGAGTGTTTTTTGTTGTTTCAGGAAGTATTCTCTGACATTCAAATTTCCGGTTTTTTGAAATACATCCATGATAATTCTGCTTGCCAGGTCAACGGCGTTATCATACCCTTTGTCGATGCCGACAACCATCAAATCCTGTCGAGGGTACGCCTTCTGCATCAGCTCTATGGAGGATATGATGTCCAGAAGGTTATGGGGATTACTGCTCAAAGCAATCACATAAATATCCAGTTGTCCGGCATTGTGAAGAATTTTCCATTTTATTTTTTCTTTTTTTGTGCCAATGCTTTCTCCTGCATAAAACTCCTTATACCAGATCATTCCAATCTCCATTAAAGAGAAAAGGCGTTCCCATTGTGAACACCTTTTCTATCCATACCTTCCGTCCGCAACACGGGCAAAAGGTTAAAAATATTTTCTGCTGCCCCAAAGATTACTTTTTTTCAAATCAAGATATTCATTATATGCTTTTTCCAGTATCTGTTTCTCATTTGCGAAACGCAGTAAATGATATGCTTCGTGAAATTTGTAGTATCCTGAATCAACAAAATATTCTTCCCGTTGTGGTTTGCTGTAATAACTGTCCGCCATCATCAGATACCAATGGACATCCTTTTCCACAGTATCGTCCGGTACGGTAAAAGTATACTGGCTCTTTCCGACATATTTAATTATCTGGGCATTCACCCCTGTCTCCTCCAGCACCTCTCTTGCCGCTGTGTCTCTGTACTCCTCGCCTGCTTCCACAGTCCCTTTAGGAAAGACCCAGCCTTCATACTTGTTCTTGTAGTTCTTATACAAGAGCAAAATCTTACCGCGAAAAATTACCACACCACCACAACTCGTTGCTTCAATCATTGCAATACCTCCTGATGTGGTCATTGAGCTTTACACACAGTATACCTCTTTTTATGTCATCTTGCAAGACAAAAAATTTTGCCACGCGCAAGTTCCATATTTATTCAGCCTTAATTTTTGTACAGCCTTTTCCATAGAACTTTTATATTATGGAATATAAAAATACTTATGGAAACCTTGTTTCTAACAGATTCCCCCTCCATACTGCCACCGGGAAACGTGACTGGATTTTTAGCATCCCTAGCTCCGGGGAAGCCCTTCGTACGTTTTCCTTGCCAGCGGCAAAAAGCACCAATGGGTATGCCAGATGACCTGTCTGAGCGGCTGCTGCATTAGGCAGTTTCAATATCAGACAGTCTTACCAGCGGCAGCTGCGAGTTTCAGCGGCATACCCTAATCGAAGGTGCTTGCTGCCTCTGCTAGGAAAACCAGAAGGGCTGTCCGTGAAGAAAAACAGTCACGCCCACGATACTTTTACAGTGGAAAGGGAAACCTCAGACAGTGAACTGGAAGGGAATACATTCCGTCCATCTCCCGGAGACAAGGGGTGCACAAAACCCATCAAATGTTTCCCTTATGGCAGTATGGAGGGAAATCTGTAAAAAACATATATATTGCCCATAAGTATTTTTGCACTACAATATAGAAAGTTCTATGGAATGGCTTTCATATAAAAATTAAGGCTGAATAGTTACCAAATCACTTTTTACGGCTGCGCAAAATATATATCAAACATCTGCTTGGCAATCGGTACGGCAGTCGTACTTCCTGCACCGCCATTTTCTACAATCACTGTCACAACGATACTTCCCTTCTCTTCGGTGGACGCATATCCAGTAAACCAGGCATGGCTTTCCCCTTTTACGTTACTGAACTCCGCAGAACCCGTCTTACCTGCTGCATGGTAACTTTGTCCATTTAACTTGGAACCCGTGCCTTCACTGACAACTATGGACATAAATTCCTGAAGTTTTTTTGCCTCACTCTCGCTAATCAAAGCGCCATACACAGATGGACGGTAGTTTTTCACCGTAACCCCACGGTAATTTTCCGTATGGTCGATGATATAGGGACGCATCAGCGTACCGTTATTGGCAATGGCTGAAGTTATCAATGCCATGTGCATCGGCGTTACTAATGTTTCTCCCTGTCCGATTGCCATCTGCGTGACCTGGTCCGTGTTAGAATCTTTATTTAACACAAAACTGCTCTGCTTAGAAGGATATGTCACCGGAAGTTCTGTATCAAACATCATTTCTTTACAAAGGCTGGCAAATTTCGACTTATTCAGTCCCAGCCCAATATTTGCATAAGAGGTATTGCAGGATTTCGCAAACGAAGTCTGCAAATTCTCTGCGCCATGAACCGCATTATTATAGCAATGGATTTCTGTATTCTCCATAGCGATGCTGCCCTGGCATTCATATTGGTAATCCTGGTAATTAGGATGCTCTCGCAGGTATTCCAAAGTTGTGAGAATCTTAAACGTAGAACCCGGCGGGTAAAGTCCCTGGGTCGTACGATTAAGCAGCACAGAATTTTCACTGTCCGTATTGGAAATAATACTCTCCCAATTTGCTGCCAATGAATTGGGGTCAAAATCAGGTTTAGAGACCATGGCAAGAGTTTTCCCGGTCTCCGGCTCCAAAGCAATGACGGCGCCCCGGTTATTGCCAAGCGCCTGATAAGCCGCTTCCTGAAGACTGTAATTCAAAGTAGTCACGATATTGTCACCGGGGTTTTTCTTATTCTGTATGCCGTTTATCACCTGCTCTAAGAAAAATGCATGAGAACGCAGTAAATTGAAATTCCCGAAAGATTCAATGCCATATTTGCCATTACTATCGTATCCGACTGCATGGGCAAACATCGCGCCATAAGGATAATAACGCGTCTCGCTTCCATCCTCCCCTATAATCGTCTGCGCCAACACTTTCTCATCCGAGGAAAGGATCTCACCCCGCATGACATGTTCCGCAAATGTGTTCTGTCTGGTATTGTAAGGGCTATTGATGAAATCTTCGCTCTTAAAAATCTGAAAGTATACAAAATACCCCATCATCATCATAAATACCGCCACAAACAAATACGTGATAATCACAAACTCCCGGTTCTTCGCCCGCTTAGTCGAAGTTCTTGACCTTCGTTCCGTGGATGCTTTCTTCATGGGATGATCTGCCTCCTTTTCGTTTCGATTTCTTTCCAGCGCTGCTCTTATCATTGTCATTTTTTTTCGTAGACTGTTTTTTCATCGCCTCTTTGTGCTGCATTTCGCGCTCTTTTTCTGTGCGCTCGCGCAGCAGATACAAGCCTTGAATAACGGCAAAGATAATTAATGTGCTAAGTAAAGAGCTTCCGCCATAGCTGACCAAGGGCAGCGTTACGCCTGTAGAGGGAATGAACTTGATGTCTCCGCCTATGGAAAGCAAAACTTGAAAACCATAGAGCGTGCCCAATCCCAGAGCGACCAGTTTATAAAAAGAATCTTTCATCTGCATGGCAATGTTTAAAAACATCAAAAAACAGCTAACACAGACTAGAATCAGGCAAATGGCAAATATTCCACCTAATTCCTCCGAAATGGCAGAGAAAATAAAGTCCTGTTTGACCTCGGGAATTTTATTGGGCATCCCTTGGTTGAGTCCCATTCCGAACCAGCCGCCTGTTCCTATCGCAAACAGGGAATTTGAGACCTGGTTGCCCTCGCGCTCAAACACGGCAAGCGGGTCCTGCCATGCCACTACACGCACGCGCACGTGATTGAACAGATAATACGCCACTACCGATGCGACAGCACCGCACAAAAGCCCGCCCGCAAAATAATAGAGCTTCCTGGTTGCCACATAGAGCATGACCATATAAGCGATAAAGAAAATCAGCCCCGCGCCCAAATCTTTAGACAACACAAGAATAATCACGTGAAGCCCTGCAACAACCGTCGCTTTCACGACCTGCATAAAATCTGTAGATTCATAAAACATAGAAGCAACAAAAAACACAAAAATTATCTTGATAAATTCTGAGGGCTGTACGGCAATGCCCGCCACGGAAAACGAAAGCTTTGCCCCATGAGACACCGCTCCGAGCACCGCAACCACGCCCAGCATCGTAATACCTGCTAATGCATACGCCCATGTCAAATTTCGCAGGAATGTCCATTTACTAATAAAATAAGGAATCAGCATCGTCACTGCCATAGAGATAACGGCAATCCAAAACTGTTTCACCGCATGTTCATAAGAGAGACGTGTCAGCATCACGAATCCGATACACAAAAGCATACACATATTATTTACCACCAGCTTTGACACTCTCTTATAAAAAATGCCATAACAAATCTGCACCACGGCAAAGAACACGACCTGCATTGCATAAAATTTTAAAATCTCTATATTCAGTGTGGAGGCATAAAGAACAGCGTAAGCATTAAGGTGGAACATATACATATATACGACCTGACTCCGATACTTTTCCGCCTGTTCCTCTTTATCCACACTGCGCTTTAAGGAAGAAAAACACTGATATGTGTACAGTGCAAACAGGATAATCATTGAATATTTCGATAATTCCGTAATCAAATGTACCATATTAATCGACTCCTCGCTTAAAATGTCCATTGGTAAAATCATTTAAATAATTTTCTTTGACAAGCTTTCCCTCTCTCGCCTGTCGATAATACGCAAAAATACCTTCCGTCTCCATTTCATTCTCTATCGTAAAAGAAAGACGGACGCTTCGCGGGCGCAACGATTGAATCTCTGAAAACTGATGAAGCAGGGAGAGCGGACTGATATTATAAATGATATTGAAGCAGTCCTCGCAATGATTTTTCACCGGAAACTGCTTACCATAGCGATCTTTCAAATAAAAAATACGTTCTGTCTTGTCACAGCCTTCTGTATTTTTATGTAAACACTGTGCAGACAGCATCATCGGCTGATAACCGTAGACAATCATTTCCCCATCCGTGCAATCTAAATGTCGTAGTTCTTTGGCGTTTAATTCCACCGGCAAAGTATAATGGCAAAGCGACAATGTCTGCCAGCCCTGGACTGCCTCATTGGAAAAAACGTATAAATTAGTGTCTCCCTGAATCTGTGCCATAGGCACGCCCATTTCCTGTAAAAACGAAAGTTCCTCTAAATTGCGTACGAGATAACCGTCCACACCGGTTCCGGCAATCTGTCGCCAATTTTTCGCATACCAATCGGCTGTCTGCCTGCGGAAAACGTGCGGCAGCGCAAGATAACACGTTTTGCCATTCGCATGTGCCTGCCCAGCCAGCTCTTTGACTTCTCGGCACAACTGTGCGCGTGAAAATGCAACAGCTTCCAAATATATGCGCTCTGCCTCCGGCTGTGCTAAAACAACCTGAAACTGTTCCACGGTTTCTGTCAGCACCGACAGACGCGTCAAAGTCTCCTGGCTCTGTTCCTCTTGTTTATGCCATATTGTTCTGCTGTCCTTTCGCCTGATAGGTGCTCTTCTTTGATGCTTTGCCAGCACAAGCGCTGTTAATTTCTCAATTCCATCCCTACGCAATTGGTTTAAAGCGCCAGCCGGAACAAAACTGCCCGCATCCAGCTCAATCTGCAATTGTTCAAATGTAAACGGCGTATTGCCGGTCTTTTTCATTCGTGCGAGAACAGCCTCCCGCTCTAACGGTTGTTTTTCGGCAGTCTGTACTGTGAAGCCGGAAACTTCTGCTTGTATCCCTTTATATTCTAACACAAGGCTTGCAGGATTGTTTATAAAAATCCTTAATATTCCATTTATTTTTTCTTTATTTACCTGTATATCACTGTTATTATCAATCCCTGTTTGTGTTTCTCCACTGTTTTTCTCATGGGATGGCTTCTGAAAAGTAACCATTTGCCTGCCGTTTTGTCTCTGATAGTAGCCATCCGTAAATCCACTGCGGTTTCCCAAATTGAGCAGTTTTTGATAATCTTCGTTACTCACTTGGTAATCGCCGTTGGGATGATTTTCATATAAATCAAGGTATTTCCGATAAACGGCGGTTACACCAGCAACATACGCTTCCTGCTTCATACGGCCTTCAATCTTAAAAGAATGAATACCGCTTTGTACAAGTTCTGGAATCATCTCAATCGTACAGAGGTCTTTCAGGCTCAAAAGGTATTTTCCCTCCTGTCTGCAAACGGACCCCTGTCGTGTTTTTTGCAATTCGTAAGGCAGGCGGCAGGGCTGCGCGCACCTGCCGCGGTTGCCGCTCCTTCCGCCAATCATACTGCTCATCAAACACTGACCGGAATAACTATAACAGAGAGCGCCATGTACAAAACTCTCAATCTCTGCCCCCGTCGTGCGGTAAATATGGGAAATTTCAGCAAGAGATAATTCCCGCGCCGTCACAATACGGCTGCATCCATGCTCCATCAGCAGCTTTGCACCATAAGCTCCGGTGACTGTCATCTGCGTACTGGCATGAATAGACAAATCAGGAAAGTGATTCCTGATGTAATGCATAACGCCAATATCCTGTACAATTACTGCGTCAAGTCCAGCCTCGTACAGTGGGCAAAGATACTCGTACAACTCCTCAATTTCTTGCTCCTTCAACAGTGTGTTGACCGTCAGGTACAACCGCTTTTCTCTAATATGCACATAATCAATGGCTGTAAGCATTTCCTCTTCGGTGAAATTCTTGGCATAGGCACGGGCGCCGAATTTGCCTCCGGCTGCGTATACCGCATCTGCTCCTGCCTCTATTGCCGCCTCTAAAATCTCCAAGGAACCAGCCGGAGCCAAAAGCTCTGTTTTTCTACACAAAACGATGTACCTCCTGTCTTTTTGTTCAAGTGGCATGCGCTTTGCCATACTTTAACTTCATCCATAGCATTAAGAAGCTGCTGCAAAATACAACATCCATACAATACACATATTGTATGCAAACTACTTTCGCAACAGCTTCCGCCTTGTTATTTTTTTCTATTTGAATTCTGTTTCTTGTTCTCAGCTTGTCCCATTGCAGATGTTTGGCTATCCGCTGGCGGCTTTGTCTCATTGTTCTCTGTCTGCTGCTCGTTTGTTTCCGCAGGCGTCTGGCATTTTACCTTGCCTAGCAGAGCGTCGGCAAGTGATGTCTCCAATTTCGCCTTATTCAATAAGAGTTCTTTATTTTCTTTTTCCAGGCTAGCCGCATTCTCTTCACTGCTCTCGACCTTAATGTTAGCGGAGATTAAGTCATGTTGAAGCTCATAAATCTCTCTTTCCTTTTCCCGGACAGTTTTTTCTAAGACCTCCGCCTGTTCCTTTGCCTTAAAGTAATCATCCGCAATATTAAGTTCTAAAAGCGTGGCCTTCATATCTGCCGGAATTTGACGAAATTGCTCCATTTCATCGAACTCATTTATTTTGTTATTGATGTAATTCGCCACTTTTTGCAGATATTCTTCGCTTTCATAACCACTTAACGTATAAATCTTCCCACCTATCAACACATCCGCACTGGTTTTCACTGACATATGCATGATTCCTCCCTGAATAACAAGCTATTTTATCAACCGAACGTTTGCTTTGCACACTACTCCTGTCCATTCCAGCAATAGGTACACAATTTACATTTATCAATCCCTACAGAATCCAGCATATCATCCAAACGATTAAACCTCAGCGACGTAAAATTCTGCTCTTTGCGGATTTCTTCAACCATCTGTTCATACTTGGGTGATTCCGGGTCTGCATATTCTTTGAGTACCTCATCCGTCACGTTTCCATTTTCCAGACGGTCAATCACTCTTCGGGCAATCAAATCCATCTCGGAGGTAGAACGTGAGAAATTCAGATACTTGCATCCATAAAGCAAGGGCGGACATGCCGGGCGGACATGAACCTCTTTGGCTCCGCTCTCATACAAGAACTCCGTGGTCTCCCGAAGCTGCGTACCCCTTACAATAGAGTCGTCAATCAATAACAAACTCTTATCGCGAATCAGTTCCTCTACAGCTAGAAGTTTCATCTTAGCGATCAAGTCCCTTTTACTCTGAATCGTAGGCATAAAAGAACGCGGCCAAGTAGGTGTATATTTGATAAACGGCCTGGAAAACGGAATCCCTGATTCATTTGCATAGCCAATCGCATGGGCAGTCCCGGAATCCGGCACACCTGCCACAATATCCGGGGAGACATTATCACGCTTTGCCATCCTTCTACCGCATTCATAACGCATCTGCTCTACGCTTGTCCCTTCATAAGAGCTCGCCGGATATCCGTAATAAACCCATAGAAACGTACATATCTTCATATCTTCCTGGGGAGCCGATAAGGTAGTGCACGCCTTGTCTGTGACAATCACAATTTCGCCTGGTCCCAGTTCTTTATAATCTTTATATCCAAGGTTCCTGTAGGCAAAATTCTCAAAAGAAATACAAAAAGCATCTTCCTTCTTACCTACGACAACCGGTGTTCTTCCGTATTGATCTCTGGCCGCATAGATCCCCTTTTCGTTCATCAGAAGGATCGAAACAGAACCGTCCACCGACTCTAGGGCATAACGGATTCCCTCAATGAGATTTTCTTTCTGATTGATCAGACAGGCGATCATTTCTGTAGCATTGATGTCACCGCCGCTCATCTCCAGGAAATGAGAATGTCCATTGTCAAAGAGCATTTTCGTCAGTTCTTCCATATTATTGATTTTGCTTACTGTCGTGATCGCGTATGTTCCATGATGGGAACGCACCAAAAGCGGCTGCGGCTCATAATCGGAAATACAACCAATGCCCATCGTACCGGTCATTTTCTTTACATCCTTGTCGAATTTCGTGCGAAACGGCGCATTTTCGATATTGTGGATGGCGCGGTCAAACCCGCCTTCCCCATAAACCACCATTCCTCCGCGCTTCGTGCCCAAATGGGAATGGTAATCAATGCCAAAAAATAAATCAAATACACAGTCCTGTGCAGATGCCGCTCCAAAAAATCCTCCCATAAATCTACCTCATTTCTTTCCTCATGTATGCGTATATACCAGTTATTTCTATAAGCCATTATATCAAATAGCACAACTTTTTCAAGCCGTTATGCCAAAATGTTTATAAGCATAGTCCGTCACCACCCGGCCCTTGGGCGTGCGGTTGATAAAACCGTTCTTTACAAGATACGGTTCATACACATCCTCGATTGTGCCGGAATCTTCCCCCAGGGAAGCCGCCAACGTATCCAGCCCTACAGGGCCGCCGTTAAACTTTTCTATCATTGTCATTAAGATATTGCGGTCGTTCTGATCCAGGCCCAGCTTATCCACTTCCAGAAGATCCAGCGCGAAAGACGCCACATCTTTGGTAATTTTGCCGTCGTATTTCACCTGGGCAAAATCGCGGACACGCTTTAATAGACGGTTGGCAAGCCTGGGCGTTCCCCGCGAGCGCCGCGCGAGTTCAAATGCACCCTCCTCATCAATCTCAACGTCAAGTTTTACTGCCGATTGCAGAATAATCGTTTTCAGCTCCGCGGGATTATAAAATTCCAGATGGTGCATGACGCCAAAACGGTCCCGCAGCGGAGCAGATAACAGTCCAGCCCTTGTAGTTGCTCCCACCAGCGTAAACTGCGGCAGATCCAAGCGAATAGAACGCGCTGTCGCGCCCTTGCCAATCATAATATCAATCACATAATCCTCCATGGCGGGATAAAGTACTTCTTCCACTTGACGGTTGAGTCTATGAATCTCATCGACAAAAAGAATGTCTCCTTCGGAAAGGCCGCTTAAAATTGCTGCCATTTCCCCGGGTTTGCCAATTGCCGGACCAGAAGTAATCTTCATATGCACGTCCATCTCGTTGGCAATAATCCCTGCGAGCGTAGTTTTACCCAAGCCCGGAGGCCCGTAAAACAGCACATGGTCCAGGGCTTCTCCTCTTTGCTTTGCCGCCTCAATATATACCTTTAGGGTCTTTTTGGCTTTCTCCTGCCCAATATACTCCTCCAGACGCTGCGGGCGAAGGCTTGTCTCAATCTTCTGATCCTCCTCCTGTATCTGCGTGGAGATTACACGTTTATCCATGAAAGCAAATCCTTTCTCAGTCTCACAATCGAAATCCTTGACAATTATAGCTTAGAACGTGCCAAAAAGCAATAGGCAGAGATTTTGCGTTACTCTTTTTTAATGTTGCAATTGACAATGATTGTTCCCAGCCCTGCCAACAATCCCGCCAAGAGAATCATTACCTGAAAGTTAAAAGCATCTATCGCCTTGCCGCCGACAAAACTGCCCACACCATCCAGTCTGTCCCCAAAGCTGCTATAACATACCCCAGGCTTAACATAGCAACGGAATAAGAAAAAGAACCTACTCCTGAACCAATCCCATAATCAACTTTATAATTCCGCTCGTTATAATATACGCAGAGCGCATTGCCCAGCGGCGGCGTTAAGGTAATCGCCAATCCGCCTACTGTATACAATATGCCAAATATTACCAGCGGCGGCCGGCACATCTGAATTGTGGCAAAGCATAGAAAACAACATAGGAGACACACTGCGATCATACTCGTCAGACGTATCTTAGGAAAACGATCTGCAAAATCACCAAGAAATGGCTGTACAACACAGGAAAGAAAATTACTCGCCGCAATCATCATTCCAATCTCTGCCGTCTGAAATCCCTTTTCCAGCAGATACGTTACTGCAAATCCGAATATGCCTGCACATGATAAAAAAAATGTCGATTGGTAGAGGCAATATCTTAATGTAAGATTATAGGGACGTCTCTGATTCATAGAGAATTTATCCTTTCCTCAATCGTTCAATTAGCAAAATGTCTTTATCATTTCTACATAGGGAAGTTCTTCAAAACCGCACTTTTTATAGACATTGACCGCCTCCGTATTGCTCCGCTCCACTTCCAGCTTTAAGAGCATCGCTTTTCCCCGATATTGCTCCTTCGCATATGCAAGAAACTGCGTACCGATACCACGTCCACGGTATTCCTCCTTCACGTAAATATCTTCCAGCCAGACACATACGCCGCCAAATTCTGTGGCAAAACTATTGACAAGCATAGCATATCCGGCAATATGTCCCTCTTCCCAGAATACAAGCCCTTCCAGCACTGGGTTGTCAGACACACAGACTTCTACATTACGCCTTAGCGTCTCCTGTGGCACCTCATGTGACACCGCTGGAGAATCATAAAAAATCCGCATCATCTCCAGCACAGCCTGGGTATCTTCCGTTCTCATCTTCTTGAATTCAGCCATAAATGATTCCTCCTACAAAATCGCCATCTGCCTTAACGCAGACTTTAGAACCTCTTCTACAGTAATCTCCTCGTGAAGTTCTACCCCGTTGACTGCCTTTAATGCCTCGGCAGAAGAATAGCCGAGCGCCGTCAAAGCCTGTACTGCCTCGCTCTTAATACCGGAAACTTTCATTTCTGCTCCTTCTTCCTGATGCATAAGCTTTGCCTCAAACGCATCTTCAAGGCTCAGCTTGTCCTTTAACTCCAAAATTAATCGTTGCGCCGTCTTATTGCCAATACCCGGCGCCTTAGCAATGGTCTTGGCATCCTCCCCCAGCACAGCAAAACGCAAATCATCGGGGGTCATCACCGTCAAGATGGCAAGCGCGCCCTTAGGCCCAATGCCGTTGACGCCTAAAAGCTGCTTGAAGATCTTCAAGTCATCCCTGGTGAGAAAGCCATAGAGCTTCATGGCGTCTTCCTTGACATGAAAGTAAGTATAAATCTTTAACGTCTGGCCCGTTCCATGAAAGCTGTCAATCATACTGGCCGGAATATGGATATTATAGCCAATATTGTTCACTTCAAGTACAATCGTCTCATCTAAAATCTCAACCAATTCGCCCTTCATATATGAATACATGTCGCGTATCCTCCTACTGTGCCAGCTCTCCGTAAAAATAAAAGCCTTTACATTCGTTTAACTTCACTTTCACAATCTTGCCAATCAAATCTCGACTGCCTGGAAAATGAACAATAAAATTATTCCCCAGCCGCCCGCTGACAAGCGTATCATCCTGTTCATTTACCTCTTCTACCAGAACTTCATCTACACTTCCCGTTAAGGCGTTCGCCCGCATAGTCGCATGCTGCTGCACTTCCTTTAACAGCCGGTCGAAACGCTCTTTCACCACATTCTCAGGAACCTGGTCAGACTTTGTCGCCGCTGGTGTTCCAGTACGCTTGGAATAAATGAAGGTAAAGGCGCTTTCATACCCTACACGGCGAACCACATCCAAAGTCTCCAAGAAATCTTCTTCTGTCTCTCCAGGAAAGCCGACGATAATATCGGTAGTCAAGGCAATTCCCGGCACAGCGCTGCGGATTCTCTCTACCAGCGCAAGATACTGTTCCTTATCATAATGACGGTTCATTTCCTTTAAAATTCTGCTGCTTCCTGATTGCAACGGTAAATGCAAATGATGACATATCTTCGACGACTTCGCCATCACCGCAATCAATTCATCCGAGAGGTCTTTGGGATGGGAGGTCATAAAACGGATGCGTTCAATTCCTTCTATCTTTTCAATATCCGACAGCAATTGGGCAAACGTCACCGGAACATCAAGATTCTTCCCATAGGAATTGACATTCTGCCCCAGAAGCATAATTTCTACCACGCCGTCTGCCGCCAATTGCTCAATCTCCCGCAGAATGTCCTGCGGCTTGCGGCTTCTTTCTCTGCCCCTGACGTATGGAACAATACAATAACTGCAAAAATTGTTACATCCAAACATGATGTTGACGCCAGATTTAAACTTATATTTGCGCTCCACCGGCAAATCTTCCACGATCTTGTCCGTGTCCTTCCAGATATCAATTACCATACCTTCCTGTACGAATGTAGCATGTAAAAGCTCCGCAAACTTATAAATATTGTGCGTTCCAAAAACCAAATCGACAAACCGGTAACTCTTTTTGAGTTTCTCTAATACCTCCGCTTCCTGCATCATACAACCACAGAGTGCAATTTTCATATGCGGATGCTTTTTCTTATAAGTATTCAAATAACCGAGGCGCCCCCAGACCTTGTTATTGGCGTTCTCCCGCACAGTGCAGGTATTATAGATGACAAAATCCGCTTCCTCACTATCCACAATTTCATAGCCCACGGCCTCCAAGATTCCAGTCAATTTCTCAGAGTCGCGGGCATTCATCTGACAACCATAGTTCTGTACATGTGCAGTCGGAAACCGCCCATGTCCTGTAAAAAACTGTTTTGTATATTGGCAGCATTTCGCCATGAAATAATACTGCCTTTGCGGTTCCTCTGCGGGGGGACTTGCATTTATATTTATCTGTTTCAAATCAATTTCATTATACATTTCTCTTATTGTTCTCCCTGTCTGTCATATTTCTTTTACTTTCCTGATCCAGCAAACATTCCAATTGGCAGTCACCCGATGACGCGAGATCGCCGTCATACTCGCCCGCCTCCACGCACCCCAACGCGTGATAAAACGCCTGTGTCTCCTGCGCCGGGTGCGCTGAGATATAGAGTTTTTCGGCGCCCAGCTTTCTGGCACCAAAACTGGCATACTGAAACAATTTTTTGCCAAAGCCCAGCCCCCGGCTCTCGCAGGACACGTGAATACAAGACAACTGCACATACTGTCTCTCAGAACCGAAACGGTGGCTTTCGACAGAAGCAAATCCCATCAGCTTCTCTTGTACAAATGCCCCCAAGACAATTCCACCCGTATTTACCGTATTTTTTAAACATTCCACTAAAAACTGATATTGTGCCTCGCTCCAATCCTCCATAAAATGCTCCTCTTTTAACATCCAGATTCCCTGATCTTTCCGCCAACATTTCGTGACTTCCTGGCGACGGTTAAAATAGCGAAACAATTCCCTCGTAATCTGGGGTTCGGAAAGTAACCAAATCGCATCTTCCATCTTACGGTCTCACCTGCCCATTTCCATAGATAATGTATTTCGTGCTTGTCAGCTCTTTTAAACCCATCGGTCCCCTGGCGTGAAGCTTCTGCGTACTGATACCAATCTCACCGCCAAAACCAAATTCAAACCCATCGGTAAACCGCGTGGAAGCATTGATATATACTGCTGCTGCGTCTATTTCGTCCAGGAACTTGCGGGAATTATCGTAGTCTTTGGTGATAATAGCCTCCGAATGCCCCGTATTATATTTATTAATGTGTGCAATTGCCTCATCAATATTAGACACTGTCTTGACCGACAAAACATAATCGAGGTATTCTTTGCCCCAATCTTCCTCTGTCGCGCTGACAATATCGCTGCATACGCTGCAACTTACAATGTCTCCGCGCACTTCCACATTTTTTTCTTTTAATCTCTGCACTAATTTAGGCAGCAGGGCATCTTTTACTTTTTCATGAATAACCAGGGATTCGCAGGCGTTGCATACACCAATCCGCTGTGTCTTGGCATTGAAAATAATTTCGACTGCCATATCCAAATCAGCCCCCTCGTCAACATACACATGACAGTTGCCTGTTCCTGTCTCAATCACTGGTACAGTTGCCTGTTGCACTACCGTGCGGATTAGACCAGCGCCGCCCCTTGGAATCAAGACGTCCACATAGTCGTTCAGTTTCATAAACTTCTCTGCCGTCTCATGGCTGGTATCCGTAATCAGACTGATGGCGTCCTGGGGAAGTTGGCACTTGTGCAGAGCGTCCTGCAACGTCCGCGTGATCGCATGGTTGGAATGAATGGCATCTTTCCCACCACGTAGAATCACCACATTTCCCGCCTTAAAACAAAGCCCAAACGCGTCTGCCGTCACGTTAGGGCGCGATTCATAAATAATTCCTATCACGCCAAGAGGAACTCTTTTTTGCCCAATCAACAGCCCGTTCGGACGTTGTTTCATGGACAATACTTCTCCTATTGGATCCTCCAATTCTGCAATCTGGCGCAGTCCTTCCGCCATCTGTGCAATACGCGCTTCCGTGAGCAGCAAACGGTCTATGAGCGCCGGCGCCATGCCGTTTTCTTTCGCCTGTTCAATATCCAAAGCATTTGCCTCTAACAACATTTTCATATTTCCCATCAGGTAATCGGCTGCGGTTGTCAATGCTTTATTCTTCTGACTGGTAGGCAGCACCCGCAATACCGCCTCCGCTGCTTTCGCTTTTTGTCCCATCTCTTCTAATGTAATATTCGCCATAATCTTATTCCTCCATCTATATTCTTATATTTTTCATCAAAACTTCCCCCAAATTTGTATCAAAGGCTTCAACGCCAAAAACCAGACTTCTCCGTTCCGCCGCTCGCGCTACAATTCTGCTCTGTAACTACTGCATCCATGCGGATATCACGGTCCTCACAAGGCACCTCTGATACGAGCTGCATTTCATAGCAGACGCCAATTTTGTGACAGTAAGGATTCCTTGCAAAATACCTGTCATAGTACCCTTTTCCATATCCCATACGGCTTCCCTGTTCATCAAAGGCCAACCCTGGAACGAATACAAGCATTTCTGGTTCACACACAAGCGCACTGCTGACAGGTTCCATCACCTGAAACGCCCCTTGCGCAAATTCTTCCAAGGACAAGACGCGATAAAGCGCCATCTCGCTACCCTCTACCCGCGGAAATGCCACCTGTTTCCCTGAAGCAAGCGCTTTCTGCGCCAGTGGTAAAAGATTTACCTCACTCCCCAACGGATAGTAAAAGCAAACTGTTTCTGCCCTTCGGAATGCAGGTTGCTCCTGCAAGCTCCTGCAAACTTCATCCGACCATCGCTTCCGCGCTTCCTGATTAATGCCATCCCGTTTTCGTTTCATATCAGCTCGTAATTTTCGCTTACGTTCTGTAATTTGATTCTGACTAATCATCTCTTCTCAATCTCTCCGAAAATGTCTATGAGGCGTCCGTCTCATGTTTCCTGCCATATTTCTCGCCAAGATTCTCAATACTCCCGTCCGGGTTCACTACATCAATATTATCGAGCTGCCCACGCAGATTCCTGCGCACGATTGCAATATATTCCTGCCGCAGCAGCGCCTGTTCCTTTTTCTCCTCTTCTGTTAATCCCTCTGCCTTAGATTTCCGCGCCAATACATTGATTCTGTCAATTTTTTTCTGATCCATGATTCCCTCGCTTTGTTTTTTATTTCTCTATTCTACTCCTTTTGGCTTGAAATTCCAAGCATTTTCGTCTATCATATATTTTAACAGTTTAGTTATGGCTGAACTACTATATTTTTTCAAACGAAAGGAGAACTAAAATGAAAAATCTTATTGTCGGACAATCCGGCGGCCCTACAGCCGTTATCAACGGAAGCCTGTACGGAGTTGTTACGGAGGGACTTAAAAGCACAGAGCAGATTGGCAAGGTATACGGCATGGTGCACGGAATTGAGGGATTCCTCGGCGGCCAATATATGGACATGGACACAGACATGACAAAGGACGAGCTCACCGCTTTGAAGACTACGCCGGGCGCTTTCCTTGGCTCTTGCCGTTATAAACTGCCGGAAGATTTGTCTGATCCTGTTTACCCGGAATTATTCAAGAAATTTGAAGAGTTAAATATCGGTTACTTCTTCTACTGCGGCGGAAACGATTCTATGGACACTGTAAGCAAATTATCCCGCTATGCTGCTTCCGTAAACAGTGATATCCGCGTAATGGGCGTGCCAAAGACAATTGACAACGATTTGGTACTCACTGACCACACACCTGGATTCGGCAGCGCAGCTAAGTTTGTAGCTTCTTCTGTCCGCGAAATCAACCGGGATTCCGAGGCATATGACAAGCCCAATGTTATGATTATCGAAATTATGGGCCGTCATGCCGGCTGGCTTGCCGCTTCTTCCGTTCTTGCCAGATGCGAAAAAGACCCCAACCCGCTCTTAATTTACTTACCAGAAGTTCCGTTCTCAGAAGAGAAATTCATAAAACAGCTCAAAGCGGCAATTGACGAGCATAAACATGTTACTGTCTGCGTTTCTGAAGGTCTCAAAGACGCAGAGGGCAACTTTATCAGCGAAGACTCCGTTGAGACCGCTGTTGACCAGTTTGGACATAAGATTTTAAATGGCTGTGGCTCCTATCTCCAGTCTCTTGTTAAGAAAGAGCTTGGTGTAAAGGTTCGTTCTGTGGAATTTAATGTCAGCCAGCGTTGTTCTTCCAACTGCCTCTCTGCGACAGACTTAGAGGAAGCTGTTATGGCCGGTTCCTTTGCTGTTCAGCAGGCGCTGAAAGGCGAGACCGGTTACATGATTGCTTTCAACCGCAAAGATGGCGATTATGGCATGGAATGTGCTTTAGTAGACGTTAATGATGTTTGCAATAGAGAAAAGACCGTTCCCCTTGAGTGGATTACCGATGACGGCTCAAACTTGAGCCAGGAATTCATCGACTACGCAGCTCCCTTAGTAAAAGGCGAGTGCCAGCGTCCTATGAAGGACGGACTGCCAGTGTTTGCAATTCGCAATCGCTAATACAAGAATCCCCCATAACGACAAGTTCTGTTATGGGGGATTTATTCTCTTATAGGAAATACCTTGTTACGCTAAAGCGTATAAGTCTCTTACTATAGAATAAAAGTTCAACTATTTGAGTTTAAACTTGACATAGGTATCTTTTACATTCGGATAATATACATTTACATAGAGCCGGTAACTGCCTTTCGTCAATTTGGAAATGTCGTAATAATTTTCCAGATGAATGGTTTTGCTGATACTTGTTTTGGGTGGAATAATATGCATCTCACATGTAAACACAACATCTACATCCATCGGAATCTCGCGCCATTTTCCATCGGTATACTTCTCCAATTGGATTGCATGTCCATATGAGGCTGGAGGGCATTTGCACTTCTTATGTGCCGCAGCGCACATTTTGTAGCGGATAACAAGGGACTGTTTGGTCTGTGTTACTTTTTCCAACACGGTTTTTGATTTTTTGCCGGAATACTTTTTTACGATATTGCCCTTTTTGACTGTCACTTTACAACGATATGTTTTATTTTTCATCTTAGCTTTTATCGTACAAGTTCCGCTCTTATTTCCTGCTTCCAAAGACACGTTCTTGTTGTATTTTCCAAAAGTTTTGTCAATTTTGACTATATTACGGTTAGAACTTATCCATGTGACTTTGGAAGATGCATTCTCCAGGCTGAGATCAGCGTCTTGATTCGTCCACATAGTAAGACTCGTATCGGAAAGCGTTGGCTTCGCCTTTGTTTTGGCAAATGATGTAGTGTCTGTTATTATGACACACAAGGCTACAGCAATCACAAATGCGGTTATCTGTCTCAAAATGGTTCCTATTTTCATAAAGTTCCTCCTTTTGCGTTCTTGATTTCTTGGTAATCATTCGATATCGGACTAATCTTTCAATATTTTTTTGAGATAATTTCCGACGTCATTCAAGGTAACTCTTTTACCGGTATGCGGAATGTCATAAACTTTTGTATTATAGAGGACGCCTGTTTTAGTCTTCAAAAAAAGCTGGGATTCTGCCGTCTTGGTATCAAAATAGTAATCTGAAACATCCTTGTAAGCAAAGAAATTCTTTTTGTTGCGGATGCCCGTTTTTGCTTCTGCAATATAAGGCAACATAATCACCTCACTGCCCTTTGTGAGTTTCCCCCAAATACTGCTCTCCTGACGAGGGGAATCCTTTGCCGCAGGCAGATAAACCTTGCAAATTTTTCCTTTCTGCGGGGTTCCCTTCCCATCTGCCCGGTATACTTCTTTTACTTTCAAAGATACGACCGAAAAGTAAATGTCTAACTCCCCGCCGGTAGCATGAAAATGCTGAATCTTTTTTACCGTTCCCCGGACAACGACGGTATTTTTCTTCAGAATGTTCTTCACCGCCCCCCCTTTTGCAGGCTTGTGCATTCCCTCCGGCTGCACCGTTTCTTCCGAAGATGGAGCCCCTTTGGGAATTTCTTTTACAGGCTCAATCTCAATGCCTTGGGAATAGTTTGGCGTTATACTATCTGTCTCGTCAACTTTTGTTATCTGCTCATTTGATGGCGGTAAAGTTTCCGTGTTCTCGGAATTCTTTGGCGTAGTCTCAACACCGCTTTTCGTTCCAGAAGAAATATCCGTATCTGGCAAATCGTGGGCATGGTAGTTATCATTTATTGTTCCATTTATGCTGCTTGAGTTTGGATCTTGCCGAGCTTCATTTACGGTATCTTTTGCTACGTCACTGTCGGTTCCATCTTGCTTCTCTTGCCTAGGAAAGCGCTCTGGTTCCTCTGGCTGATAAACATCTGATAAAGCTGTTATTCCCGGAGTATTCCCATTTACCACCGTGTCGCTCACGCTGAAAAAATCGGACTGCCAATATGTAACGCCCACAGTAGAAAGAAGTAATAAACATGCGCATGCAGCAATGGAAATATATTTTTTACGATACCAATACCACAAAATATGTTTTTTTGCCGTGAGCTGTTCGGTCTGTTGGCAGCGTTCTAAAAGACTTTCATCCACAGAACCGATAGCATCCAGCAAATCTTTGCCTGTCATACAAAATATCCCTCCTTTCGCAAGAATTTTTTTAATTTCTTTCGTAACCGAGAAAGTATAACCAGCACATTGCTCTCCCGCATTCTATAACGTTTCGCAATTTCAGCCGTATTTTCCAGGAAGAAATAGCGGCACAAAAAGATATCACAATCGCGTTTGGACAAAGTATGAAGAAACCGGTTTACATCCTTTTGCAATAATTTTGCAAAATAAGCGGATTCTACATCTTCTCTCGAGGAAACACATTCATTCAACTCTTCTATGGCAATTGTCACCATATCTCCACCGCGTTTTTGTGCATTTTGCATCTGATAACGGTTGAGCGCCAGATTCCTAATTATTTTTGCAAAGAAAGGCTTTAAAGCTTTCGGTTTTTGTGGTGGAATTGTATTCCAAGCCTTCACCCATGTGTCGTTTATGCATTCTTTCGTATCTTCCGTATTCGACAGTATGTTGTTCGCAACTGTATAACAATATACGCCATATTTTGCGTCCGATTCGACAATGGCACGTTCATCACGTTTCCAATACAGGTCGACAATCTGTGCATCTTCCAAAATTCCACCTCCCTTTCTTGCAAGACCTGCATGAAACTCAAGAATCCCTTCACATTAATAGACAGGAAAAACGGTAAATTCTATCACACATTTAAAAAAAGTTACTAAAGAAACTTTAGCAACCTTTTAGTCCATACTTTGTTCTATAAAATCTGCAATATAGAAATCCTCGTCGAAATGTTCTTTAAACAACGTTCCCACGAACTCACCTCGGAAAATCCTGTGTAAAATTCCCACATCTTCTCCATTGGCAATAATCATATCTGCACCAGACCGCGTTGCAATCTGTGCTGCAATCAATTTCGTCTCCATGCCGCCGGTTCCCACATCGCTTCCGGTGGTTCCTTTCGCCATGGAAATAACATTTTCATCCAGTTCCTCCACGACACGAATCAACTTGGCATCCGCATTTTGGCGCGGATCGTCCGTGAACAGCCCATCTATATCCGATAACAGAATCAACAAATCAGCGCCTGCCAAAGCTGCCACGATCGCGGACAGACTATCATTGTCTCCAAACCGCATCTCGTAGGTGGAAACAGTATCGTTCTCATTAACAATGGGAATCACACCCAAACGAAACAACTCTTCAAAGGTATTCTGCGCATTCTTGCGGGAAACATTGTCAAGCATCGTGCCCTTTGTCATTAATACCTGTCCTACCGTCTGATGGTATTCAGCAAACATTTTCTGATATGTCATCATAAGCCTTGCCTGTCCCACTGCCGCACATGCCTGCTTGGTGGAAATGTCCTTCGGGCGTTCCAAAAAGCCCATAACGGAACGTCCTACCGCAATCGCACCGGAGCTTACTAGACACACATCGATCCCCTGGTTCCTTATATCGCAAAGCTCCCGTACAAGCTTTTCCAGTTTTGTAAAATTTAATTTTCCCGTCTCCTCGTGATT
This sequence comes from uncultured Lachnospiraceae bacterium, assembly GCA_947565425.1. Taxonomy (GTDB): domain Bacteria; phylum Bacillota; class Clostridia; order Lachnospirales; family Lachnospiraceae; genus Petralouisia. The sequence goes on along the minus strand of CANOFW010000011.1, from coordinate 24,285 downwards.
GATTGAGGAGGAACCAATCTTGACGACCACTCGCTTTTTCTTCTTAAAATACGCTTTCTCTTCCATAAATATACATCCTGCTTCCTTACTATAATTTGTTTCTCACTACTATTTTCTTATTTTGGCACTTGGATAGATTCGTTCCATCCGTTCGTCTGGAAATCTCTCATCTATCCACTCTGACAACGCATTATTGGCTTTGATTCCACTTGCCCGTTCGCTATAGCGGCTCAGAGCAATACCGGAAAGTAACACATTGCCAACCATAAACACTAACACAGCATACGTAACCCATGTTCCGGGCCTCTTCGGTACTTTTTCAATCAAATCAGATACCTTGGGATAAAGCAATTTCATCCACACCCAGGCTGCAATGCCCCAAAAAAAGCAAAACAACAGATTGATACGCCCGCCGAGGTTTAAAGGTATTTTGCTGTAGTCCCAAAAAACCGTGCCAAATGCCAGTTCTGTAAATACGCTGCATATATATTCATATGCGCCGCCCAATAATGTACCGGCAAAAAAGATATAACGGTCTTCTCGATTGCGGTAACGATACAAAAGGATTGTGATTCCAGCAACGCCACCTCCCCAAACAAGGCTAAACGTGCCATAGACCACACTGCTGCGGCTCATCCACCATCCCATAGAAAACCTGCAAAAAACAGTCTCCGTCAGATCTCCTAAGAATGCCCCCAGCATAAAAATCCAGAACACCTTGTAAAAGCTGCAACCATAAGCAAACACAGTTTCCCGACGGATTTGTTCTTGCCGCTCTTCTTCTGCTTCCTTCTTCTCCAAGCCAGGAAACGCACGATGCACCCTCTTGTGTACCAGCTTTATGATAAATCCTTCCAGCGATTTCGATGCCTGTGTAAATCCTTCGGCAATCTCGGCAAACGCCGGATTTTGATTTTTTATTTTCAGCAGTACCGCTGTAGTTGTCACCGTGTCCGCAGCAAGAATTATCAATAAGATAATCATAAGAATCATGCCGGGAATTCCAGGCACTTTACGGATTACTACCAGAAAAAATGGGTTTATAAATTTTACCACCAACAAGCCCAGCATTCCCCATACCAAGGATGCCGCCAAGCAAATATAACCGCCCGCCTGGAACTTTTTTTCTGAATAATTCCACAGACGCAGGTGAAATATTTTCTCCAATGCCAGACCTGTTATAAGCTCCGTAACGGTTCCCACAATCATACACCCCAAAAAAAGATAAAACCATTTTCCCTTCAGGGAATCCATAAACACCAGCATAAACACCATAGAAAATCCATAAACCGGGCATAAAATGCCATTTAAAAATCCTCGGTTTACAAACTTCTTGCGCCCTGCCGCTGCGTAGATTACCTCCAGGCACCACCCCAAGAAACTATATATAAAAAACATCCATATCTGTTCGTATCCAGTATATTGCATGATTATCTCCTTTAGTGGGCATAAAAGAAAGCGAAAAGTGCGTTGCATGGCATTTTCCGCTTTCTCGATTAATGATAGGATAATTTATTCCTAACTGCCTTGCCGGTAGTTTTCGGACGATTCTGTCCTTTTAAACTGCCTTACTGATGATTTTTTTCGGGCACTTCTCTGCGCATGTACCGCAGCCGGTACACTTCTCATAATCAATATGCGCAATATTATCGGTCACCGTAACTGCACCCTCCGGGCAGTTCTTTTCACAGAGATGACAACCGATACAACCTACAGAACAAGCAGCCATAACATCCTTGCCTTTGTCCTTAGAATTGCACTGTACCTTATTTTTGGCATCGTAAGGAATCAGCTCAATCAAATTCTTAGGACATGCTGCCACGCATTTGCCGCATGCCTTACAAGCTTCCTTATCTACCACAGCAATGCCATTGATAATATGTACGGCATCAAACGGACAAGCTTTCACACAGCTTCCATAGCCAAGACAACCATAATTACATCCTTTGGGTCCGCCATTGGGGATAAAGGCCATAGATGCACAATCTTCGACACCTGTGTATTTATAGTCCTGTTTTGCCTTCTCGCAATCGCCGGCACATTTTACAAATGCTACCTTTCTTGCACCCTCCTCAGCAGAAACACCCATAATTTCGCCAATCTGTGCAGCTATGGGGGCGCCACCTACCGGACACTGGTTGACCGGCGCTTCCCCTTTTACAATGGCTGCCGCAAGACCGGAACATCCGGCATATCCGCAGCCACCGCAGTTATTGCCGGGAAGTACACCCATGATAGCCTCTTCCCTTTCATCTACTTCTACTTTGAACTTCTCCCCGAAAATTCCCAGGAATAAGCCCAGCAGAATACCGCTTCCGCCCACTACCAGGGCGGCAATGATAATTGCTCCTATATTCATATTCTTTTCCTCCTTAATTTTTAACAGTTCAGACGCGCCATTCGCAAAGGCAACTATGTTGCTTTCTATAGCCTAATTCTCTCAAATCGGCACTGGAGCATCAGGGCTCCTCCCACTTCGTGGGTCCCTCCTCATGCTATATGCTAACTTTGCTCATAAGAAGGCGCTCCGCTCATCCTTGGCATAATGTACTCATTCATGCAAGCATGATTCGCCCATTATGTCAAGGATTGCTGAACTGCAAAACTATATCATCCCTGAGAATCCCATGAAGGCGATTGACATTAAGCTGGCCGTAATCAAGACAATTGCCGTTCCCTGAAAGCGCTTGGGAATATCGTTGTACTCGATCTTCTCACGAAGCCCCGCCATAATCACAATAGCAATGAAAAATCCTACAGAAGTAGCCAGGCCGTTTACTACACCCTGCAATAAATCATAACCTTTGGTTACATTTGTCAAAGCAACGCCCAATACTGCACAGTTGGTAGTAATCAGCGGAAGGTATACACCCAAGGACTCATACAATGGAGGCATATTCTTCTTTAAGAACATTTCCACAAACTGCACCAAAGACGCAATTACCAGAATAAAGACGATGGTCTGGAGATATTCTACATGGAACGGTGCGAGGATAAACTTGTAAATTAATCCAGTAACAAAAGACGCCAGCGTGATAACGAAAATAACTGCACCGCCCATGCCGGCTGCGGTATTGGTCTTCTTGGAAACACCCAGGAATGGGCAAATTCCCAGGAACTGGCTTAACACTACATTATTTACAATGGCAGAGCCGATTGCAATGATTAATAATTCTTTCATCTATTCTGCCTCCTATTCTTCCGAATTCTTTGCGGATGATAACTTTCCAGTGCACATTGCAGACTGCGTACAGCTTGCACAGTCCCCGGAAAGACAGCCAGAGGGAGCTGCCAAAGGCTTGCCCTTCTTTTCCATTTTATCCCGTATAACATTCATGCCAGCCACTAAGAATGCCAGTACCAAAAAAGCTCCAGGAGCCATAATAAATACCGTAATTCCAAGATTTGCCCCCAAAACCTGACGAATCAGGCCGATAAAGGTAAGGCCAACCGTAAATCCAAGCCCCATACCGATTCCGTCAAAAATAGACGGCATAATAGGATTCTTAGAAGCATAGCTCTCTGCTCTTCCCAGGATAATACAGTTTACAACAATCAAAGGAATATACACGCCCAAAGATGCGGAAAGCGCCGGTGTATATGCCTGCATGACAAACTGTACGATCGTAACCAGAGATGCTACCACAACAATGTAAGCCGGCATACGCACGCCGTTGGGAATCACTTTACGAAACATGGAAATCAGCAGATTGGACATTACAAGCACGACTGTCGTGGACAAGCCCATACCGATACCATTAATCGCGGAGGATGTTACCGCAAGCGTTGGACACATGCCCAACATCAATACAAATGTGGGGTTTTCTTTGATGATACCATTATATAAACGTTCTACATATTTATTCATAACTAGTTACCTCCCTGCAAAGCACTTCTGAAATATTCCAGACATGCATTGACACCATTGGTTACCGCCCTGGAAGAAATGGTTGCACCTGTGACTGCCTGGATTTCATTCTCTGCCGCCGGAGAAGATTTCACCACCGTGTAAGTCTCCTCGGACTTCCCTTCAAACTGAGAATAGAACGGCTCTTCCTGCACCAGCACGCCAAGTCCCGGTGTCTCACTGATGGACGTGATCGAGTAGCCATTTAAAACGCCCTCATTGGTGATACCCACAGAAAATGAAATATCCGCCTGACTTCCCTCATGAGAGGTAACATTGATGACATAACCCAGGACATTGCCGGATCCATCTAATGCTTTATTTACTGCCGTTATCTCATCGTTGGGAAATTCACTTGCTGCAATAAGCTCTGCCGCTTTTGCTGCATCAAACTCTGTATCTGCCTCAAAAGAAGCTGCATCAGCAAATACAACTTTGTATGCTTCATCCAACGCTGCTTTTTCTGCCGCTGCAATAGGCTCTTTGGTTATCTCATAGACAGCCCCCAGCAGAAATCCCAGCACCAGTGTAAAGGCCGTTAAAATCAACGCGTCATGTACGATCTTCTTATTCATGCCTGACCTCCTTTTTTCTGTCCAAATGCCCTTGGAATTGTAAACTTCTCAATAATCGGCACCAGAAGGTTACCTAAGATAATCGCAAAAGAAACTCCCTCCGCATTAGCACCGAAAACACGGAATAATCCGGTGAGCACACCCAATAAAATTCCAAATACAATTTTGCCTGTCGGGGTAATCGGTGAAGTCACATAATCGGTCGCCATAAAGAATGCGCCCAGCATCAGACCGCCGCCGCAAAGCTGCGCAGTCAGATAATTCATATCAAATCCATGCCCGCCAAACAGCAGAATAAACACAGCAAAAGAAATAATATAGCTTGCCGGAATTCTCAAATCAATGACGCCGAACAGAATCAGAATGATTGCTCCAATTAAAATGGCAACTACGCTGGTCTCGCCGATCGTTCCCGCCGTGGTTCCCAAAAACATCTTCATCGTGTCCACGGTTTCTCCATTCCTTATCAAGGCAAGAGGCGTTGCCCCGGTGACGCCATCGTATGTAAAACTTGTCATTGTCCCGGCAAATGATACGAGCAGGAAACATCTCGCGCCCAGCGCAGGATTCATGAAATTCTGGCCTAAACCGCCGAACAACATTTTAACAATCACAATCGCAAATACACTACCCAAGATTGCCTGCCAGATGGGAAGCGTATGAGGCAGATTCAATGCCAGTAACAGACCAGTTACCACGGCGCTGAAATCGTTAATTGTACTTTTTTTATGGATAAGCTTCTCAAAAACCCATTCAGAAGCCACACAAACTGCAATACATACCAGAATCAGCACCAATGCGCGTATCCCAAAATTGATAACGCCAAATATGCTTGCCGGCAACAACGCGATTACCACATAAAGCATGATTCTAGCGGATGTATCTTTATCACGGACATGTGATGATGACGATACGTTATATAAATCACTCACAATAAGACACCTCTTTCTCTTTTTAGTCCCTCCACAACCGGCCAAAGCCATGCCTGCCCTCTGTGGGGTGTTAGTTTCCTAAGCTGCTGCTATTTCTTTCTTCTCTCTGCAAGAATCTGCTTTTTCATGGTTCTGATATACTGTGCCAGAGGTATTTTTGCCGGACAGATATAGCTGCAACTTCCACATTCAATACATTCCATGCCGTTCCATTTTTCAAATCCTTCCATGTCTCCATGATTAGCCATTTTAGACAATCTGGTAGGAATAATCTGCTCCGGGCACGCTGCCACACAGCGTCCGCAATTGATACACGCCGTTGTCTCGCTCGCGGCAACGTCATCCTTGGCAAGACATAGAAGGGAAGATGATGTCTTTGTAGTCGGGATATCTAACCCGAACATCGAAAATCCCATCATTGGACCGCCAGAAATAATCTTCTCCGGCTGTACTTTGAAGCCGCCTGCTTCTTCTAAAATCTCTGCATAGCTCATACCAAGGCAGATATTAAAATTACCGGGCTCGGCCGCAGCATCGCCTGTCACTGTAAAGATACGGTTCATCACCGGTTTTCCGAGCTTCACTGCATGATATATAGAAATCAATGTCTCCACGTTATCTACAATACAGCCGGCATCTGCCGGAAGCATTTTAGAGTTAATCTCCCGCTTCGTGGTCGCATAAATCAACTGACGCTCGCCGCCCTGCGGATATTTCGTCTTCAACGGACAAACTTCCATACGAGGTTCATCCTTTGTAAGTTCCTGCATTTTCTGTATGCAGTCCGGCTTATTATCCTCAATACCAAACAGCCCCTTGGCATTATCAAACAACTGTAATACAATGCGCATACCCTCTATCAATTCCTGCGGGTTCTCCAGCATCCGCCGGTAATCCGCAGTCAGATACGGTTCGCACTCTGCACAGTTGGCAATTATGTATTCAATCTTCTCCGGCTCCTTCGGCGATAACTTCACATGGGTCGGAAATCCTGCGCCTCCCATACCCACAACGCCTGCCTCTTTGACTCTGCCGATAATGTCTTCCTTAGATAGAGACTTCACATCGTCAACCGGTGAAAACTCCACTTCCTTCATTTCTCCGTCATTCTCGATGATGATAGAATTCACCATATCCCCAACTGCACCCCTGCGTGGTTGGATTGCTTTGACCGTACCAGATACGGAAGCATAAACCGGTGCAGATACGAATCCGCCGGCCTCTGCAATTTTCTGCCCTCTCAGCACGGTATCACCCACAGCCACAATCGGACTTGCCGGCGCCCCGATATGCTGGGAAACAGGAAATACCAGTTCACCTTTGGGTAAAATATCACGTATCGGCTTATCTTTGGAGAATTCTTTTCCATCGTGCGGATGAACGCCGCCCTTAAATGTCATGAAACCCATTTCTCGTGCCCCACTTTCTTATTATTTTTGTATCGTTCAAATGCCAAAACACTTCTATCACTGTAGCCCCTGGCACTCAAATCCTTATACCGTCAAGTATACCATATTCTATTTCCATTGGTACATAGTTTTTTGATATTTTCGACAAAATTCTCGTTACTCATTACTTCTGTGCTTCGTACGCCGCCCGGCAAGCTTTCGCTAATTGGTCTCCACAGGAAGTCTGTTTGAAACCGCATTGAAGCCCGGAGAGCTTTTCCTCAATCTGCTCTACCGTCCATCCGTCCACAAGGCGCGGAATGGCCTTTAAATTCCCATTGCATCCTCCTGTAAATGTAATATTCGTCACCACATTCCCCTCGATATTTAATGTAATCTGGCTAGAGCATGTTCCCTTTGTCTTATAAGTATATTCCATAATCTGCTTTCCTTTCCTATAATTTTTACACAAAATACGACAATAAAATCATACCATATTTTCTCTGTATGGTAAAGCTGCAACCGCAATTTCCATCTTCTGTTAAAATACGCCTGATACAAAAATTTCAATGCCGATGGCAATGAGGATAACGTCACCCAAGATTGCCGCCTTATTAGACAATTTTGTCCCAAACCTTCTGCCAATCAACAATCCGCAAATACAGATCACGAAGGTCACGACGGAAATCAATAATGCACTTATTATCGCCATTGCTAAACCGTAGCTTGCAATCGTAAAACCTACAGACAACGCATCTATAGATGTTGCTATCCCCTGGATCAAAAGCGTATTGATACTGACTGCCGATTTTTCTGCGGTTTCCTCCTGATTGCGTATTCCCTCTAGCAACATTTTCCCGCCAATAAAAAGCAGCAGCGCCAAAGCAATCCAGGGAATAAACAATTCAAACGCCTGAAAATAACGCAGTACCGTATGTACGCAGACCCAGCCAATCATCGGCATCATTGCCTGAAAAAATGCAAACACGCCGGCAATCGCACACATTTTTCTCTTGGACATTCCGGGCTCACCGAGCCCATTTACCAACGATACCGAAAATGCATCCATCGCAAGCCCTGCGCCAAGAAAAATATTGTTAAGAACAAATCGTAAACTCCATGCCATTTTCATTTCCTCCTACTAAAAAGTAATAGTTTGTTCAAAAATCACCGCAAAAAAACCAAGTACAGTCTCAAAACTATACTTGGGTATATGTCATTCAAATATATAGACTCCATGTATAGCTTCGCAGTTATACATGAGTCTCGCAATTTAAAACAAGCCAGGCTCGCCGCCAGTGTGTTGACTTGCTACGTGATACGCTTGCTACTCCCTCACGGAAAATTTTGCTAAAAACACTTTATCGGGAAATGCAGCATTTGTCAACCGTTTATTTTATGATATACAACGCAACGCCCTGCGCGTATGTTCCACATAGATATCCTGGATGGCAGCATGTTGTCCAAGTCCTTCTAAAACGCATGTTACCTCATACCCCTTTCGCTCTAAAGTAATTTTCCAGGATTCCTGTTTATTTCCAGCCATATCATAACAGGCATGCCCTCCGGCAGACACCATAAGCGGCGCTAAAACAACTTTACGATAACAGCTTTTTTCTTCCAGCAAAGCAACGACATCCTTCAGAGACGGCTCCGCCTTGAGCGTGCCTATGTAATAATTGTTAAAACCTTGGTGTTTCAATTTCATTTGCATCTTTGCATAGACGCGATTCGATTTAGCCTGCGTTCCATGTCCGATAAAACAGATTGCCGTCTTACCATCATTAAAAGACGCTGTTTTTTTAGTCACCGCTTTTATCACAGCATCAAAATCTGTCTCATCTGATAGTAAAGGCTTTCCTAACGCCATTTTCTGATAATAATTTCCATACAACCTCAAGGTATCTTGCAATCTTCCATACTCATACCCATCCACCAAATAAGTGGGCTGAACTACAAGCCGGGTAATTCCATCATTTGCCACTCGTTCCAACGCTTCTTTTATGTTATCAATTTTTAAACAGTCGCGTTCTTTTAACCTGTCAATGACTACTTGTCCTGCCAATGCCCGGCGAACATCGTAATTGGGAAATGCCCTGGCAATTGCCCCTTCTATTGCTCCAATTGTAAGCCTGCGGCTTTCATTAAAACTCGTTCCAAAACTTACGACCAAGATTGCTGTGTTGTTTGCCATATCCATTCCTTTTACATTTTTTCATGAAATCAATTCTTCTAACTGATAGATCGACAATTACATTTTCTCATGTTATAATAATAAAATCAACTGAAATGATAATTCCTATACAAATCCTTGACAAATGTAACGATAAAATATACTATAATTTTATCTATCTTTCATAACAGGAGGACAAAAAATGGCATGTTTTGTTGTACCGGCAGCGGAGGCAGTAATAACCACCGTTGCGGCAAAAGTATTAGAGAAAAAAGAATCCGCTTCTGAAAGCGTACAGGTTAGTTTCAACGGCGTTACCACCACAGAAGCCGTGAAGATTCCATTTTCAAGAAAATTAAAATGGCTTAACAATTTACTCTGGGGAGGTTCTGCCCTGCTTGCCTTTGAACATGTATGGCATGGTGAGGTTACGCCCTGGTTCCCATTCTTAACGGCAACCAGCAATCCTGTAGATGCCGTAGAGATGCTTCATGAAATGGCAACTGCCGGTATCTCTATGACTGCGCTTGTAACAGTTGTATGGCTGGCAATGCTCGGTGTCGCAAAGATCATGGAAAAGAACGCCATAGCATCTGCAAAAACGCTTCCTCCCGCCAAATAGGAGGACTGCTATGACTTTATTAACGACTGTCTTTGCAGCAATTATTTGTACTGTTATATGGTACCGAAATGCCCCTGAGAGCCAGATGCATACCGGCATCCTCTGCTGGATGTACTGGGGCGCGTCCCTAATGTGGCTCGTTGACGCTGTCTTTGAGTACATAGACGTCCACGAAGAATATTTCACACCCTCTCCAGCAGATATGCTCAACGACTTATATTTGGGTTTGTCTGTCGTAGCTCTGGGTTTGATTATCTGGCTGGTAATACTATTGATAAAAGACCCCAAGGGCGTTATCAAAGCTTCTCTTTTCCAGAAGAAAGACAAGTCTGGAAATCACAGGTAAAATTCACAGATGCAACCTGCAAAAGCAGCCCAAGTTCCTCAAAATGAAAGAACTTGGGCTGTTTTTTCTATTTACCATATGAGAATCCTAACCAAGAAACTTCCCAAGCACCTCAATTAAAACATCTGTATCAATTGGCTTTGCAATATGTGCGTCCATACCGTGCTTGATCGCTGCTTCTTTATCTTCTTCCAAAGCATTTGCAGTCATGGCAATAATCGGCATTTTCTTTACATCCTTTCTCGACATATTTCGGATTGTTCTTGTTGCCTCATAACCATCCATGATTGGCATCTGGATATCCATAAGAATCGCATCATAATAATATTCTTCGGATTGGTCTACCATACTTACGGCGTCCGTTCCATCCGGCGCAGTCTCCACCACAAAACCAGCTTCCGTCAAGATAACCTCCGCAATCTCACGATTCATCTCCACATCCTCCACTAACAGAAGACGTTTTCCGCCAAAATCTGCTAACGTCCAGGAAGCAACATCTTCTTCTTTTTCCAAAAGGTTATTTGCAGAAAGCAATGCAGCTTTCAAATCAGACATAAACAGCGGCTTTGCACAAAAAGCAGTGATACCGGCCTCTCTTGCCTCCTCCTCAATATCTGTCCAATCATATGCTGTGAGGATAATGATCGGTGCGTTCTCGCCAACTGCCTTGCGTATTTTGCGCGCTGTATCAATACCACTCATTTCCGGCATCTGCCAATCAATGATATATGTGTGGTAAGCATCGCCTTCCTCATTGGCAATCTTAGCGCGATACGCCGCTTCCCTACCAGACGTCGTCCACTCGGAGCGCATACCAATCTGCTGAAGCATCTTGCTCACACTGTCGCAAGTATTGAAATCATCATCCACAACTAAGGTACGCAGCCCTTCCAATTCCTTAATCTGCGCCGCATTCTTCTCGATATCCTGCAACTGCAAGGTGAGTTCTACGGTAAATACGCTTCCCTTACCAGGTTCGCTCTCAACGCGAATGGAACCATTCATCATCTCCACGATGTTCTTCGTAATAGCCATGCCCAGACCAGTGCCCTCAATTCCTGTCTTGGTAGTGGTTGCTTCCCGCTCAAATGGCTCGAAAATATGCTTTACAAACTCCGGTGACATGCCGATACCATTATCCTTGATGACAAAGATATAATCGCCATATCCATGGCGGAACGTCGTCTTCTGCAAAATACGGAAGGTTACTGTGCCGCCTGCCGGTGTGTATTTTACAGCATTACTCAATAAATTGATAAATACCTGATTCAACTTTAAGGCATCTGCAATCACATCTTCATTGGCAACTTCAAAGGTATCAATAAATAATTCCAACTGCTTTGCCTTCACCTGCGGCTGAATAATATTCACCAGGTTGTGCATCAGTTCCGATATATTGCACTCCTGCTCCTTAATCTGCACCTTACCGCTTTCAATCCGGCTCATATCAAGGATATCGTTAATCAGGCTCAACAGATGATTGCTGGAAGACAGCACTTTCTGCAAACAATCTCTGACCTGGTCTTTATTGTCAATATGACTGACCGCAATCGTTGCAAAACCGATAATCGCATTCATCGGCGTACGAATGTCATGAGACATGTTGGAGAGGAATGTTGTCTTCGCCTTATTCGCATGTTGCGCCTGCATCAAAGCATCCTGCAACGCCTGTGTCTGTGCCCGCTGCTTCTGCACTTGCTCTGTGACTTCCTTCGACACAACCATGACCATGATATCATCTGTATCATAATCCTGTGTCATAATAAATGACTGACGAATACAAATGTGCCGTCCGCCGGGCGCAGAACTCCAATAATCTACATTTACTTCCGCATGTCCCCGCTGGAATTGCTCTTTCAGATAATCTACATTTACTTTCGTCGCATATTCTTCCCGCGATTCTTCAAAGACAAACTGTCTCCACCGCTCAAAGCACTCGGACGCCTTACAGGGAGCCTGCAATCCTGCTCTTTCCAGCAACGATACCTGTTGCCCATCTACCACGCGCACGACATCGCCCATAATAACATCCTGGGTCAAATTGAACTCAAAGGTACAAAACGCATTGGAGGTAATGGCAATCCGATACTGCCTCTCCTTGCGCGCCGCCAACGATATTTCTGCCTGTATACGCAACTCATTCTCTTTCAGCTCGCTCGTGTTCTGGCGAATAAATAGGACTTTGCATGCTTTACCATCTTGACGCTCCAGACAGATAATATTAACATGCTCCCATTCTGGACCACTCTTTCTATTCACATGGCACTCATATAATAAGTCATCCTGATTCTCCATCTCCCGAATAATGGAATCCCTATCTATTTGCCGCGCAAATTCTGCACGGCCTTCCTCTTCCACAATAATGGAACAGAGATACTTTGATAATTCATGAAAACTACCACTTGTCGGAATCTCTCTATTTTCTGGTCTTGTTCCCGATAGGTACTGATATGTGTCTGCCTCAAAATCCACCATAATAAAGCGGGAAAATAAAGTGTTGACACCACTTATGATATAGCCCATCTCGCGATTTTCCCGTTCCAGAATCTTTCTCTCCCGGCGTGCCCGCACCAACAAAGTGAGAATATAGAGGACAAAAAGCCCTATCAGCATCATTTCCAGGCAAATACCGACAAAGTTTTCATCTCTTATCATTTCTTGTGTAACATGCTTGGGAAATGTCTGCACTAGAACAAACCTGTCCCCAGCAAGGTATCTTACACAAAGATTATCCGTCTCGCTCCCAGAACCACAGACAAATGCCCCTTCTCCGCCATTTTGAAATACTTCTTCTGTCTTTACAGCCGTCTGCTGATCTATCATATTCATTTCCACAAGTAAGTCAACCAAATCTCCCTTATGCCCTTTGCTGTCCGAACATGCAATTACCGTTCCGTCCGGCAGACAAAGATGAACAGACGCTTTCTCACCAAAATAAGTTGTGACAAGCATATCTTTCAAATATTCCTCGGCAAGATACGCTCCCCGCAATACTCCTATAATCTCTCCCTCATATCTGACAGGCGCATAGAAGCATAACATTGTCTCGTTATAGAATTCCGAGTCAAACACTACGGTTATCCCGCTTTCTCCCTTCATTCCATTGACAAAATAATCCCTTCCCGTTCCGTCTGATATCCGTCCGTCAGACGAATGATTGTCACCATTACTGTCTGTAAACACCAACGCATCAAACAGCATATTTTCTTCCATCTCAGACAATCTCTGCGGAGATATTTCTGGTTTTGAGAGGCTCTCACCTATAAAATACGTATATGTATCTATTAAATTAAGCGCATTTTCCAATTTCTCATCTATCTTGCTTGCTGTCTGCCGGGCGGAATCTGCCGCATAATTCTTATTCCTCTCTTCCATTCGATGGCTATTTTGTGTCGTATACCATTGGAATAATACAACGATTCCTGCTAGAAGCAGCACGACATATGCAATTTGCTCTAATAATTTTCTTTTGCCCTTCATAAAGATAGACTTCCTTTCTTTTACGCCTTTCGATTGGTTTTGAGACTAGCCAGTATACCCGCGGCTCAACTTATCCGTTTGTAGTATACTTTTTCAATAGCGATAATAACTCATCCAGATTGATTGGCTTTGCAGTATGTGCATTCATTCCGCTTTCCAAACAATGCTGGATATCCTCTGAAAAAGCATCCGCTGTCATAGCAATAATAGGAATCTCCTGCGCGTCCAGACGTTCTAATCCTCGAATTGCCCGTGTAGCTTCGTAACCATTCATAACCGGCATTCGGACATCCATGAAAATCACATCATAATCGCCAGGTTTTGACTCCTCAAACTTTTCTAAGCATATTTTGCCATTCTCTGCCCATTCTAATTCCATTCCCATATCAGACAAAAGCTCTTTTAAAATCTCCCAGTTAATCTCGTTATCCTCGGCAACCAGTACCCGGTAACCCGAAAAATCAAAGTCCGCCTCCGTAGTATCTGGAATACCCGCATCTCCCATGTACTTGCGCAGCCCATGGAAAAGCGTCGACTTAAACAAGGGCTTGCCGATAAAACCATCAATCCCTGCCTCTCTCGCCTCTTTTTCAAACTCACTCCAGTCATAGGAGGATATGAGGATTACTGATACAGCTCCATCTGCAATCCGCCGTATCTGCCTGGCAACCTGAAGGCCATCCATATCAGCAAGCTTCCAATCCAGCAGAATAATCTGATAATCATCTCCCTGTTGTTGATGGCTTGTTACCATATCTATGGCTTTCTTGCCACTCTGTGTCCAATCTGCCTGAACGCCGATAGAATCCAATACCTCAACTACCGTGCGGCATAACATCTCGTCGTCATCAATGACAAGCATTTTCCATGCCGGAAGCATCATATCTATTTCCTGCGTAGTAGCCTTTTCGAGATCAAGAATCAAATGAAACTCTGTTCCCTTATTCGGCTGGCTCTTAACGGAAATATTACCCTCCATCGCATCTACAATATACTTGGTAATTGCCATTCCAAGCCCGGCGCCTTCCGTTTTCTGCACTCTCTTACTGTCCGCTCTGGAATAAGAATCAAATATATGTTCCAAAAACTCTGGTGTCATGCCAATTCCATTATCACTTACCAAAATATGTGTCCGCACATAATCGCTTCCTCTAGGAGAAGTCTCCTCTTCCTGATATAAGGATAATTGAATGGTACCACCCTCCTGCGTATACTTGACCGAATTAGACAATAAATTCAGTAACACCTGATTTAAACGCACACTGTCACAATATACGTCCTCAACCAAAATTTGGGATATATGAATATTAAAATTCTGCTCCTTTCCTTTGGCCTGCGTCTGAACAATGCTGACAACCCCTTCGATTACTTCCCGCAGAGAAATCATCTCTGAAGTCAAGGTCATCTTGCCGCTCTCAATCTTGGACATATCCAGCACGTCATTAATCAATCCCAACAGATGCTTACCGGAGAGCGTAATTTTCTTTAAACAGTTTTTTACCTGCTCACGGTCGTCAATATGCGCTGTTGCAATGGCAGTCATCCCCACAATCGCATTCATCGGCGTACGAATATCGTGGCTCATGTTGGATAAAAACTCACTCTTCGCCTGATTCGCGTGCAGCGCTTCCTGTCGCGCTTCCTCCAAATCTCTTATCTGCTGCCGGTTCATCTTAAAATAGTAATAGAAAATGAGAATCAGCGTAGCCAAAATAATCGAAAAAATTAATGTTACGGCCGTCGTTGTCTTCTTTCCCAAATCTTCCACTATCTCATTCAATTTTCCAAATGGCAGCACTGTAACGAGATTCCACTCTGAATACGGCAAAGCATTGCAATATATTTGCTGTCTACTCCCGTCTAAATTGAGTATCGTAGAATAATCATCCTTATTTTCCATAGCCGCAGAAAGCTCTTTTATGTATTGATCTATCTCTTTGGCGTCACTCTTGGGATACCGCTCATATAAACTGGTAAAATAATCCGGGTACTCGTCACTTAAATCACTGGCAATAAATGTTCCATTCTTGCGGATAATCTCAGAAAACATCAAAGAATCCCCGTCTTCTGTACTTAACATATTACTGATATATTCCAGAGGAAGAGCCGTAATCATCGCCATGCTCTGTCCTCCATTCTTCATCGGATAATCTGCTGTCACACCAAAAACAACAATCTTATTACCAATGGCGTCCTCTCCCACTGCAACTTTATTCTTCCCCTCCCTCAACGATTCAAAAAAGGGCACTGGATCGGAAAGATGGATTTTTTGCCCCAAAAGCATTTCCATTTCTTCGTCCTCAGAGCACAAAACAAGATAATCAAAATTCCTCACCTTTACTCTATAGACCAATTCATCGTATAATTTATTAATGTCCTCTTCTTCAGATGATACAACCTTCTCAACGGTCTCTGCCTGCTCTAATTTCAGCTTTACAAGCGTCTCAAAATGCGAGGATATCTGCTCATTCATACCCGCCATATACAAATCTCCCACCTGAGTGATGGAGCTTTCACTGACTTTATGGATATAATAGCCCAAACACAAAAAAGCCACCGCGCTAACTAACAGAAGCCAAACAAAACTACCAATCAAAAAGCGCGTTGCCTGATTCTTCCTCTCTTTATTACTGCTCATATGCATAAATCCACCTCTCTGTATGTAATCATGGACAACGAAGCCAGCTTACAGCTAACGTCCAAATCCTTAAAATCATCCATTTCTTTATGTAAAATTTTCATCTGGAAAACTGATACCTTCCCATACATATTAATACCCGATTTTCATGTAAAAAACAAGTCTTTTTTTCTTTCGTTCTTGCTTTTTGAATTTGTTTACGTAAACTCTGAATTTATTCCCTCAAGGAATTCGTTTGCACAAAATTTTCCGAGTGGCTCCCCCTCGTCTTTTGTACGCATATCGCTGCATGATAAACTCCAAAATCATATTCGGTAAACTCATACTGTTCCTGATTATGATTTTGCAAAATAGATACCTTCCCTTCTTGTGAAAACGTAAATTCAAAGGCATCTAGAGACAATCGCATGCCCATGCCGGTAACTTTTAAGAAACTTTCTTTCAACGTCCAGATTCGGTAAAAGGCATAATCTTGCTTACAGCCGGCAAACTGAGCAATATATTCATATTCTTTAGGACAAAAAAAACGCCTTGCCAGCTTGAGACTTGCTGTCTTTATCTCTTCAATATCACAGCCAACCTCTGTTTGGGCAAAGGCTGCCAGCGCCATTTTTCCAGAATGTGCCAAGTTATAATGAATCTGAGGGTAATCAGGAAGATATGGCTTGCCGTTTTCACCATATGCAATCCTCACATTTGCTTCCCTGAGCCCGTATTCCTGCAATCCTTTATCCAGCAGTATGCCGGCTCCCACAGACAATTTCTTATCTGCCAAAAAACGGTAACTGTCAGTCTTTTCCCTACGATATGCCGAAAGGCTGCTGTAGCATTCCTTAAAATACGCCTCTTTGGAAAACTCGTCGGTATGGAGGGTATATACTTTCAGTCCATGTTCTTCCATAATATTTCCTTTCCCACTTTGCCGCATAAGCGGCAAGACCTTCTGAACGAGTAAATATATTTGTGCGACAGCCCCCTTTGGGTACTATAAATTTACAAAATGTGACCCCCCCCCAAATACATCTGCTCTTTATTTTACTACATTTCGTGACAGAAATCTATATTGTAAAGCCCCTGTCAAAAGGGTATACTACGTATTAGTTATTGTAATTACACATCAATTTAAAAATTAAAACTATCACAAGCTGGAGGAATTACATATGAGTATTCAAATCAGAGCATACAAAGAAGATGATTTGCCGGAAATAATTTCTATTTGGAATGAAGTCGTAGAAGAAGGTATCGCTTTCCCACAGGAAGAACGTTTGACGATGCGGACCGGCAAGGTATTTTTCGCCTCGCAGACATATACTGCTGTTGCTGTCAACACAGAGAAGCAAATTGTCTGCGGCCTTTATATTCTGCATCCCAACAATATCGGGCGTTGCGGACATATCGGAAATGCAAGTTATGCGGTGCGCTCTGATTGTCGCGGACAACATATCGGAGAAAAACTGGTGAAAGACTGTCTAATTCAAGGCAAACAACATGACTTTCAAGTACTACAGTTTAACGCCGTAGTCGCTACAAACATCCACGCGCGCCACCTATATGAGCGCCTGGGCTTCATTCAATTAGGAACAATCCCCGGAGGCTTTCGTTTGAAAAACGGGCAGTATGAGGATATCTGCCCTTATTACCATCTACTATAACGTAATTGTGCCACCGGCGTTGTGTTCATTTTCCTCGTCTTCGTCATAGGAGAAATTAAATTATTTGAATATTACAATCGCGCAGGCTCTCACATAAAGCAAAGAGCCTGCGCTAACGAACTGCGTCTCAAACAATCTTGCATCATCATTTTCATACTTTTCACAAAAACAGCATCCCTATCTGATAGACCACAAATGTGACCACCCAGGCAACAATAAGCTGAAATGCTGTAACAAACCCTGTCCATGCCCAACTCTCCGACTCTTTGTGGACAGTCGCGAGCGCTGCTGCACACGGAATATAGAGCAGACAGAATACCATCAGACAGAATGCATTCAAAGGGCCAAAACCAATGTCCTGTAAAACAGCAGAAAACTTCTCCATGCCGGCAGGGGAATTAGCGTTGACAATGCCAAACAGCACGGCACAGCTTGATACTACCACCTCTTTTGCCGAGATTCCCGCAATTAATGCCACTGTAATCTGCCAGAATCCTAAGCCAATCGGCGCAAAAATAGGCACCATCCACTTACCGATCATGGCCCCTAATCCTTCAGACATATCGGCAGCATATCCGTGCAGTCCAAAATTTAACAGAAACCAGATAATCAGAGTCGCCAAAAAAATGGTCGTGCCAGCCTTTCCCAGATAATCCTTAACCTTTTCCCACACATAAATAGCAACTGTTCTCGCATCCGGCATTTTATATTCCGGCAATTCAATTAAGAGATAATTTTCACTTTTTTTACGGTCAATGAGATGCAAAAGCACGGACACCACAATTGCCACCGCAATACCAATCAGATACATGGAATAAGCAACTAGCATGGCATTTTTTCCAAAAAACATCTCTGAAAAGAGGATATAAATGGTCAGGCGGGCATTGCAGCTCATAAAGGGCGTCACCAGCATAACTTTATAACGATCACGCTTATTTTCCAACGCCCGCGAAGCCATGATTGCCGGAACTGTGCAGCCAAAACCTAACAGCATCGGAATAAAAGCCTTGCCAGAAAGCCCAAGCCTGCTCATTAGCCCTTCCATCACATATGCCACACGCGCCATATAGCCGCTGTCTTCCAGAAATGCCAGCGCCAGAAAGAGAATAAAAATATTCGGTAAAAATGTGACTATCGTACCCACACCACCAATAATCCCTTCCACAACCAGCGATTCCAAAATCTCACCGGCACCAATCGCTGCAAGCCCATGCATAGCGAGCTCCGACAGAAAGTTGATTGCCAGTTCAAAATATCCCTTAATCCAGTCTCCTACTGTAAAAGTCAGAAAAAATACGACCGCCATGATTCCAAGAAACATCGGAATGCCCCAAATGCGATGCGTCAAAACTCGGTCCACACTTTCCGTAAACTTATCCTGCCGCTGCTTATGAAGTAAAACCTCATCTATCACTTCTTGAATAAAATCATACTTTTCATTTATAATCTGCGTCTCATAACTTTTGTCTACTAAATCAGGCTGATTTAGCGGATACTTTTCACTTACTTCGTTATCCTGCTCCAACAATTTGATTGCATGCCAACGGTAATTTTTCAGAGTTGGATATTGTTTTTCCAGTTCAGAAATAATCTGGTCAATCTTATCCTCAATCCCATCCGAATAGACCATCGCATATTCCGAATGATGGTCATGGATGTGGTGAGCCTCACTCTTATGGTGGTGAATCAAACAATCCGGGTCCGCACAACCTTTGTGATGTGCCGCAGCATGGAGCAGTGATTCCAGACCAGTACGTTTTCTTGCCGAAACCGGTATCACAGGGATTCCTAACATCTCCGGCAACCGGTGCATATCAATCTCCATCCCCCTTTTCTCCACGATGTCCATCATATTCAACGCCAAAACAACCGGCTTCCCCAACTCCAAAAGCTGTAGTGTCAGATACAAATTGCGCTCTAAGGAGGAGGCGTCTGCTACATTGATAATCACATCCACCTCGTCACTTAAAATGAACTGCCTGGAAACCATTTCCTCCATGGTATAGGAGGTCAGGCTGTATGTACCGGGAAGATCTACCAGACGAATATTCAAGTCATGATCTTTGATTGCCCCCTCCACTTTCTCTACGGTTACTCCCGGCCAGTTTGCAACCTTTAAGTTGGCTCCTGTATATGCATTGAAAAGCGTTGTCTTCCCACAATTGGGATTGCCAATAAAACCAATGGTAAGATTTTCCCTCATAATAGTTCCCCCGCTTTCCTGACATTAATGTTCTTTGTCATATTATAGCCCAATGCCAGACGAGTGCCTCGCAGCTTGACAATCATGATCCCTTTACCCTTTCGGTTTAAGACTGAAATTGACGTGTCCCTTGTCATCCCAAGCGCCTGTAATCGCTGTTCCATTTGAAATGGTAGATTCAATTTTTCTATTATGCAGTTCTCTCCCGCAGCAATGTCTTTTAAAAGCATTTACAGCGTACCTCCTTATCCGTTTAAACAAGCATGGCTATTGCCCATTTGACCCTCGCGGCACCCTCCAAATATCCATGTAAGCATAGCTATTTTCCTCATTACCCGCGAGAATACAGATACGCTATATCACTTGCTTTTTCTGGATAATTGGCTCTCAAATACATCAAATACTGCAAAGCGCTTCCCTCATAGGGATGTATATCGCCCAAAAGACTGGCCTCATAACAATTGCGGATGACATTAATGATACAGTCTTCCGTATGATCTTCCTTACAGTCCTTACACTCTCTCAAAACATGAGCAATTGCCTTTTCAAGCTCAACTTCATCAAATACCTTAAAGTCCGTGGTCGGAATCTGTGCAGGTCCCCCTGGAACTTCCTTTTTCGGTTCCTTCTTGTACGCTTTTATGCATTCTTTTGCAAACCCGATATTGCAAGACTTCCTCTGACACCGCTCACACAAAGCTTCTCCCCTACAGCATTTCTCCAAATCCTCCTCCAACAAATCAGCATTTAAACCTTTCTTATGTACTTCTCCCATATGATGCCTCCTGTAATTTTATTCTTATGCTAATTTTCTTTGAACTAAATGTATCGTTTACAAGTATACCATTGTCTATCTGTTATTTCAAATGTTTCCTATTTTTTACCATGATACCCCCTTTTTACAAAATCCCGCAGAAGCACAAATTGCGTGTTTCTGCGGGATTTTGACGCTACTCCCATTATTCTGGCAGATATTGGGAATCGTTCCTTGTGGTATCTCTTGCAAATATTAGCCGTCGCAATCCAACCGCTGCTCAAATTCTTTTTCTGGTACAGGCTTAGCATAACGATAACCCTGCGCCACATAAGCACCTATTTCTTGCATCAATTCCACATCGTGATCTGTCTCGACGCCTTCACAAACAATCTGCGCTTCCAATTCCTGAGCAAGATTTACAATTCCTTTCATAATCTTGACCTGACGTCCTCTATCCTGGCGATTCAGCAGGAACGAACGATCAAGCTTGATCACAGACGCCGGAATCTGCTCAAAAATGCCAAGCGAGGAATATCCCGAACCAAAATCGTCGATGGAAAGGCGCACCCCTTTGCTGCGCAGCTCATCAATCGTCTGTTTGACAATCTGCTGCTGTAACTCCTCCACAACAATTGTTTCTGTCATTTCCACTTCAATCAGTTCTTTCGGTATCTGATATCGTGTAAGAACTTCCTCAAACCGCTGGGGAAAATCCGGCCTGATAAAATGCATCCGGGAGAAATTACAGGAAATGGTGACGACCGGTTTACCAGCCTTTATTCTTCGTTGTAACATCCGACAAACACTGCGCAGCACAAAGAAATCAATATCTGTCACTCTTCCTGTCTGCTCGTAATACGGGATAAAGAATCCTGGGGAGCGCACCATGCCGCCGGCAGTCGGATCTAAAAACCGCACAAGCGCCTCCGCACCGACAACCTTCTCACTACGGATATCTACTTTTGCCTGGTAATACGCCACAAAATTCTCATCTATGTCCACGGACTCTAACAGCTTCTCTCGCTCATGCCTTTGCTTTAACGCCTGCTCCAGATTTTCATCATAGAACATAATATCACTTAAACGGCTGTCCTTCATAAATTCGATCGCCTGGGTCGCGTAATTGACCGCCACATGCATGTCTGAACAGTCTTGTGGAATCAGGTAAACTCCCATTTGAAACGTCATATGGTTTTCCGTTTTTTCGTAGATGTCCTGTTCTATATCTTGTTCTATCTGCCTGAGTCTTTCAAGAAACGCTTCTTCCTCATGATAACCTAACAACATCACAAAGCGATCCCCTTGATTCCTGGCACAGATTTCATCTTTCCCACGAATTTTATTCTGCAAATTCCAAGCAACCGCCTCTAAGAGCTTCTGCCCTGCGTTCCAACCGTATATAATATTATAACGACGGAACTGCGATATATTGAGGATGACAACCGCATATTTCTGTCCCCTGCGCTCTGGTAAAAGTTTTGCCTCGCCCTGATAAATCAGGTAATTCAGATTCCAAATATCCATACCGGTATCTTTGTACATCAGCTTCTGTATTTTCCTGCTGTCTTTAATGATATGACATGCCACCAATACAACAATTACCATTACAATGGTGAGAAAAATAATAATTGCTATGCTGTGATTATGCAAAAACCGCTCAAAACTCATCTGGGCATAGACATTGCTTTTGAGCATATGCTCATTGACGTCCCTAGCGTCTACAGCATCTATCGTCTTGCTCAATATACTTGCGAGATGTACTGTATCTTTTCTGACTGCGATAGAAATATTGTGTTCTCGGTTTAACACACTTTTAATCTTCATTTTGCTGTAGGAAAATTCAGTCCCCATAAGGTATTCTGACAGATAGCCATCGCACAGAACAGCGTCCGCCTCGCCTTTTGCCACAGCATCCATACATTCCTGCTGCGTATCGTAAAATTCAAGGTCTACCTTATTTAAGTCAAAGGAGGACGCAGCCTCTTTTTCCAAGTAGGACACTGTTACAAGATCTTCCACTTCGCTGAGCATTTTATCTTCTTTCATAGCAACAACAAGCGGAATCTCTGCATATTCTTTGATCATATGAAAGCCATACGCATTCAGCTCTTCCTTCGTATCGGTACAGTAAGAGAGAATATCAACGGCTCTATCAGCCAGCGCATCCCTTGCCGCCTGTGGACTGTCATATTTCTTATACTGAACCTCCAAGCCTGCAAACTTTAACTCTGCATCCAGCAATTCTCTGGTAAGCCCCAGGCACTCTCCGCCTTCTTCATAAGAAAATGGGTAATAGCCGTCAAGGTAACCTACGGTAAGCTTCTTCTTATTAGCAATGTATGCTTTTTCCTCCGTGGTAAATACCACAGTCTTGTCCAGCCTACTCTGATAAAACTTGTTCATCAACTCTGTTTCCAGCTCAGGACGGCTAATTTTCAAATCTGCAATCGCCTGATTGAGCTCTCGCAATACATCATCATTACCTTTATATGTAATATAGTAAAAAGGCATCGGCGCAAAACGGCCAAGCAACCTGTGCCCCTCACGAACCTCTGTAAACGTATGGATGTAAGCATCAATTTCCCCATTTTCCAAGGCTTTTAAAAGGTCAGCAGTAGTGTCATATTCTTTGAGAACCGGTTTGTTCATGCCATTATCTGTCATATACTGCAAAAACTCATTTTTACGCACATAGGTCTTCACCATTCCGAAGGTTACGCCTTTCATTGCCTCGAAATCTTCGTAGGCTAATGTGCTGTCTGCCTGAGCCGCTATAGCTCCAAATGTATACCCACTTGGCAAAGAGGCATATTGATATACTTTCGCTCGTTCTTCGGAAAACTGTGCAGAACCTACCAAATCCACGCTCTGGTCCGCTAACAATTCTAACGCCTCATCCCAGCTTTCACATTCCACATATTCCACTTTCCAATCCACATACTCACATAATGCATCTAAATATTGGACGTCCATGCCGTCATAACTTTCGCCGTCTTTTATATGGTAGCCATCCATAGGAAAGAATGCTACTTTTACTGTCCGCCTGCCTGATGCTTGAATTCCCTGCGGAGTAAACATACCTGCAACACCCGCTAACAGTAGTATGCTTACCAGAAACGCAATTCCTTTCTTCCATTTCACTCTTGATTGGCTTTTGATAACACCACCCCATCCCCGTTTCCTTTTTCTTCCATTTTATCACTCCAGCTAAATTTTTCAAGGCATTCTTCCACATTTTTAGATAGTTACGGATTAGAAAAGCTCCCTGCGCTTTTATTTCTATGCATTCAAACTTACGCCATACGAATTTCCCCTAAAGATCTATTAAATATATATATGCTTCCTCATTTTCAAAAGTAAAGCTCCTGCAATAATTTCCACCGTTTTTCTCAATTGTTTTTATTGAAGCAGTATTGTCCTTTTCCACTGATAACTGCAACTGTTTCAGACCATGTTTTCTCGCGACCAAACATATTTGCCTTAATATTTCAGTAGCATACCCTTTTCTTCTTTCTGACGGTCTTACACTATATCCACAATTACCAAAATCTTTCAGAAAATCATTTAATTGATACCTCAAATCAACAATGCCAACAATTTTATTATCTGACA
>CANOFW010000010.1 GCA_947565425.1 uncultured Lachnospiraceae bacterium | reverse complement strand
ATATCTATCAGTTCCGATTGCCAACGCAATAACAGATTGCGTCTAGGAAAGGAGATTTTATTATGGCAAAAGGTTCTGTAAGAAAAAAAGGAAAGAAATGGTACTACCGCTTTTATGTGGAGAATGAGAGCGGAAATCTGGTGCAGAAGGAGTACGCAGGAACAGAGAGCAAGTCAGAAACGGAGAAACTTCTCCGCAAGGCAATGGAGGATTACGAGGAAAAGAAGTTTGTGGCAAAGACGGAAAATATCACGCTGGGGGAAATGCTGGATATATGGCTGGAGGAAGAAGTAAAGCCCGGTACATTAAGCACTGGGACGCTGATTGCCTATACCACTACCGCCAGACAGATTAAGAAACATCCTATCGGACAGCGTAAGCTGAAAAGCATAACTGCCGACCATTTACAGGAGTATATTGATTTCCTGTCTTTTGGAGGAACAAGACCGGACGGAACGGAGGCTCAGCCCATCAGTAAAAACTATATGCTCCAGTTTTCGGCAGTCCTGCGGGGCTCGTTCCGGTTTGCGGTATTCCCGAAACGCTATATTACTTTTAATCCCATGCAGTATGTACGCATGCGGGTAAAAAAGGAGGAAGTGGAACTGTTTGAGGGAAATGCGGAAAATGAGACAGACATCCCGACCATTACCCATGAGCAGTACACGGAGATAACGGATTATCTCCGTAAAAAAAGAAATCCGGCACTCCTGCCGGTGCAGATAGCCTATTATACTGGATTACGCATTGGCGAGGTATGCGGGCTGGCATGGCAGGACATCAACCTTGAGGAACAGTATCTTACCGTCCGCCGGAGTATGCGTTACAATGCCACCCGCCACAAGATGGAAATCGGTGCAACCAAGCGGAAAAAAATCCGTACAGTGGACTTCTGCGACACACTGGCAGAGATACTAAAAAAAGCCAGAAAGCAACAGCACAGAGAGCGTTTCCAGTGTGGCGAAATGTATTTCCGCAATTACTATCAGAAAGTAATGGAAAAGGGAAGGACGCATTATGATCTGTATTCTTTGCAAAGTACGGAGGAGATACCGGACGATTACGAAGAACTGTCTTTTGTATGTTTACGTCAGGATGGTTCCTATGAATCAACCGCAACCCTCTCCAATGTATGCAGGCTGATTCAGAAACACGTAGAGGGGCTTGAAAATTTCCACTTCCACCAGTTGCGGCACACCTATACGAGCAATCTGTTATCAAACGGGGCAGCCCCGAAAGATGTGCAGGAACTTCTGGGACACTCTGATGTAAGTACCACAATGAATGTTTATGCCCATGCCACCAGAGAGGCGAAACGGACTTCCGCAAGGCTTTTGGATAAGGTGGTGGGCGGTAATTAAAAACTTTCCCTTGTTTTGGTCCTATGAGGGCAAAAACAAGGGAAAATGGTTGATTTGATGATGTAATGGGTTTGATAGATTGCGTAAAATGGGGATTTTGGTAGGGAATGATAGTTTAATATAAATTTCTTCTATCTTGAGACAGAGCGTTTATCTGATACAGCATTTCTTCTCGCTTCCAATTCCTTTGTCATTTCTCCGCGCATACTATCCAACTTGTAAAAATAAGTACACACTGCGATCAGCACACATAAAACAACCGGAATCCAAATAAAGCAGATTTCAATGTAAGAAAGAGCCTTTTCTGTCTGTACTGCATTAGCAACATATCCTCCATTTTTCAGAAACGCCCCTATAATAAAACTAGTCAGTCCCATTCCTCCTTTTACAAAAAATCCCTGAAATGCTGCAATCAAACCTGCCACACTTGCATTTTTCTTATATTCAGAATAATCAATAACATCCGGCTGCATAGCAAACGTAACGCCAAAAATACCATAAATTCCAAGTCCCGTAATTATCAATCCTGCCAGCAGGCAAACCCCCGAATTTTTACCAAGGAAAATCAACAGGTCACCCGCTATGTACAAAATAATGTTGAAAAACACTAAACTTCTTTTACTATATTTTTTTCTAAAGAGGGCAGCAAAAGCAGCATTGGAAGCCCGGACAGTATACCCAAAATCCCCACCAGAGACCCAAAATCTGGAATATAGAAAGTCAGGAAAGTGAATACGGCAAACGGCACGGCCCCCAACAGGAAATACGGTCTTCCCTGTCCCCATTTGGTATGTGTGCGGTCTACAATCAGTCCCATACCCGTATCCGTAAATGCATCAATAAATTTTGTTACCAGCATCATTGTGCCGGCAGCCGCGGCCGTAATTCCAAATACATCCGTATAAAAAACTATCAGATAGGACGCCATCGTACTGGATACTAAATTACATCCAAGATCCCCAATCCCATATCCTACACGCTTTCCCCATTTTTTCATAATTCTCGCCTTTCTGCTTACTGTAAATATAATCAACTATCCCAATAACTGCGATATGAGCCTTTAAAAACAGGTAAATGCACCGTCAATGACAAAATCAGAACCTGTTAAAATGCAGTCTGAAGGCCTTCCATGCTACTGTGGGAAAACAGGATGCATGGAAACCCTCTGTTCTTTGACGGCGCTCTTAACAGACAAAGAATCTCTGGAGTATTTTTTTGAAAATGTACGAAAAAGAGAACCCTCTTTTTTGAAACGCTGGCAGATTTTCCTCTCTCATTTGGCAAACGCCATCAACCTCCTGCATCTGGTCTATGATACAGATTTTATTCTTGGAGGCTATCTTGCACCCTATTTACGTGAAGAAGCCCTCGCATTCCTTCATGAAAAAATCCGGCAGGCGACCCCGTTTCCTGAATCGGCAGATTTTTTGATGATAAGCAAAATGCCCGAATATAATATTTCAATTGGAGCCGCACTCCCCTACATTCAGGCATTTTTAAACACAATCACGAATTAATAATATTTACAGGTTCTTTTTATTAAAGACAAGCACTGAGATAATACTCTCTGTTGCAAAGAGCGCCATGGCAACAAAGACCGCCGGAAGATAACTGGCTGCTTCCTCATTTCCTATCAGCATACCCGCAGATTGCAAAAGGTACGACGGCACATACTCTTTTAGAACAGGAAACAGCCCCAGCAGATAGGAGACGCCAAATGCCGCACCTAATGCCAACATCACCGTTCCCGAAGAATTACAGAACACGGACGCCATGCCAAGAACGGAAATCAACCACATGCCGAACAGATAAAAACAGACGGCGGCAAAAAATACATGATGAGCCACGCTGTTATCCCAAAAGTAAGCGTTATAAGCAAACGTAATGCCATAACAGATCAGACATCCCAGCGTCCAAACTGCCAACATCACAACCATCTTTGAAGCAAAAATTCTCCCCCGTTTCATGCCTTTTGTCACGACATTGATAAGTGTTCCTTTTTGATACTCCGTCGTAAAGATTCCACTAAATAACAGTAAAAATATAATCAACGCCATGGGCATATTTTTAAAATATTGCGACCAGGAAGTCAGTGCATCCACCTCTACCGCAGTAATTTGCATACCGCTCTCGGCAAGCTGTTGCGACATCATCTCCATCATCCAAGGCGTGAGCTTGGCAATCGCCGGATTCATAATGCCAAATAGACTAAAACAAATGAGTAATAACACCAGCTTCCCCGTGCGAAACTGCTCTAAAAGCTCTTTTCTCATAAATGCAAGCAATTGCCTCATGTTCCTGTCACCTCCAAAAATAAATCTTCCAATGTCGGCTCTAAACGTTCGATACGCGCAACGGAAATTTTATTCTGCAACAATATCTGCATCACTTTATGCATAGCGTTCCCATTACTGTCACACACTGTAACCAACATTGTCTGCGTCTGCACACTGCCCTCACAGAGTCCCACAAACCAAGCAGCGTCCTCTGGTTTCAAGAATTCAACCACAATATTTTCACTTCTTCGCATAGTCCTGATCTCTTCCAGCGTTCCCTTGAGCGCAATGCTTCCCTCATGAAGAAACGCAATGCGGTCGCAGATACGCTCCACATCCGAAAGAATATGCGTAGAAAACAGCACTGTCGTGTGCTCCTTTACGGAATGTAAAATGTCTAAAATTTCTTTCCTGCCAAGTGGATCAAGCGCAGACGTCGGCTCATCACAGATAAGCAGCCTGGGGCTATTCAGTAACGCCTGAGCAATCCCCAGCCTCTGCTTCATTCCACGGGAAAAACTGCGAATACGCTTCTTCGCTTCTTTCAACCCCACCAGCTCCAATAACTCCGCGGATTTCTTTTTTATCTGTGCTGCTGGCATACCAGTTATCTCACCACACAATCTTAGATATTCCATCGGCGTCATAAAACCATAAAATTCCGGCACATCCGGCAGATAACCGATAAAACGGTTTGTATGATTTTGTCCAAATGTAACTTGTTCCCCATTGACAAAAATGTCTCCCACATCCGCTTTTAAAAGCCCAAGTGTCATTTTCATCGTCGTAGTTTTACCGGCGCCATTTTTCCCTATAAATCCAAAAACAGCATGTTCCGGCACCGAAAAGCTCAAATCATGAATTACCTTATTACTGCCAAAAGATTTACTGACATGTGAGATTTCTAAAATATTCACCATTTTCTCCTTTCTGTTTCACCGCATGTTTACTCTTCCGCCCTGCCCAGGACAAAATAGAGAATCGGTCCCACAAAATTCATACCAATCAACGTAACTACAATCCATACCGTACGGTTCCCATACTTGTAATTCTCATGCGTCAAGATATGCCACAAAGTATAGGCAAGAAGTGAAAATTGTACAACAATTAACGGAATCAAAAACGGTAATATTTCTGAGATATTGATGTTTGCATTCATAATTTTATTAATTCCTTTCTTAAAAGTTCAAACTCTGCCTCCCCATTCAGCGCCGCGAACACCGGACTGTCCAGAGAGAGTTTTACCTCTTCTAAGACAAGCCGCCTGTTCCTTGGCGCATGGCTTCCATTTGGCGCCTGCTCAAACCACTCCTCTATCTTGTTGAAATACGCATCTCCATGCAAGAGCAGAATATCCTCTGAAAACAATTCCTTGACGCACTGCACATACTGCTTCACATATGCAAGTAATTTTTCCTTCTGTCCGTGATGCGCATAACAAATGGCAGCCCGATACGCAAAGCCAGCAATGAGATTGGGATTGAGCTTGCCAAGATGATAGATTTCCTCCACTTTCTCAATGCGCGCGATGGTCGTCTGACAATCCTCTAAATTGTCGATATGCGCAGAAATATATTCCGCCGCAGCCCCCACCAATGACAGCAACGCATTGTACATGCTAATCTGCATGAGGCTTTCCGCCTTATCACTCTCGCCCGCCATCCTATATGCCTGCATGAGAACAATTCCGCTCTGCCCCATCAAGCGGTCCGGTCTCGTCATTTCTTCTAAGGCATCCACCACCTCTTTGGTACGCCCAAGCTGCAAATGGACCATTGCCTGTAAGACGATGACATCATCTGAAATCCTCACATCACGACAATTCTCCTTAATATGCTCACACAACTGAGTGATGGAGACCAATATTTCTGTCTGCCGCTGTCTTCCCTTTGCCAACGCAAAATGATTCAGCCAGAGGACACAGACTTGAAAAAGAAATGGATAACAGGAATAATATTTCTTCACATAAATCCGTGTCTCTGCCATAACTTCTTCAAAGGGATCATCGGCAAATTTTCTGGCAAACTCCTGATACAATTTATGAATCTGCTCTTTCGACAACTGCGGAACATAGCCGATTAGTTCATCGACAGTTACGTCAAAAAAAGCTGCAAGCCGTGGCAGGGTGGCAACGTCCGGCATACTCTGTCCTGTCTCCCATTTGGAAACTGACGCTTTCGTAACGCCGATAAAATCAGCCAGCCATTCTTGTGTTATTTTCTTCTCATGCCTAAGGCGTACGATATTCTTGGCTATATTTAATTTATCCATAATATTCCTTCACCTCCTTACTGCAAACTGCCATAAACATTGCAAAACTTACAACTCCTTCCCTGCAAAAAAGTATACCCGAATCCACACTTTAGCACAATGGATTACAGCGATACTTTACGATATAAAATCAACCGCAAGGAAACTCCCTGCGGTTGATTTCAACAAACCAAACACTGTAAATTACTTTGTACTCATCCAGAACTGCTCCACCGCTTGGCGCACCACAGGCAGTGTTACCGTTTGATACCCCTCCCATTCTCTGGGAAATAACGCCTGATACTCTTGCTGCAAGAAACGTTCATCCAACAGAAGAATTACGCCGCGATCCTCACTGGTGCGAATGACACGCCCCGCCGCTTGCAGCACCTTATTCATACCCGGATAGCGAAATGCATAGGCAAAGCCCGCTTGCTCCTTTCTATCGTAATAATTCTTTAAAATCTCCCGCTCATTGCTTATCTGCGGCAGCCCCGTCCCCACAACGATTACACCGATCAACGCCTCATGTTTCAGATCAATGCCCTCAGCAAAAATGCCGCCCAGCACACAAAAACCCACCAGGGGCTTCTTTCTGTGTATAGAAAAATGCGCGAGGAATTCTTCGCGCTGCGGCTCACTCATGCCGCTCTCCTGACAGATACAATCCATCTCTTCTAAGATGCCCTCCCGCTGAATGAATTGCTCCCACACATCCGCCATCATTTTGTACGAAGGAAAAAAAGCAATATAATTGCCGTTCTTTGCCTTTACCGTCTCATAAATATAGGAAGCAATTTTCGCAAATTCCTGCGGCGTCCTCCTCGTATATTTACTGCTGACATCTCTCGCCACTGCAAGCAGCTTTTGCTCCTTAGCAAAAACACTATGCGCATACACGGCATAATTGTCCTGACAGGTACTCAATAATTTCTTATAATACTGAATCGGCAGAAGCG
Source organism: uncultured Lachnospiraceae bacterium (assembly GCA_947565425.1). Classification (GTDB taxonomy): domain Bacteria; phylum Bacillota; class Clostridia; order Lachnospirales; family Lachnospiraceae; genus Petralouisia. The sequence goes on along the minus strand of CANOFW010000010.1, from coordinate 86,502 downwards.
TGGCGGAAAAAAAGACCGCCGATCTCCCTTTATCCAGACATGCCTGTAAATTCAGCGCTGGATTGACACAGTACAATTTAAGCTTAAACCTTCCATCCGCTTCATGCTCTGTATAAATGACGTAATTTTCATCCAATATGTCATACATATTTAAAAAGTGGCGCAAATTGAGGTAAAATTCCTGCACTTCCTTTTTCTCCGGCAAGATGATTTCTTTTTGAAAGAACTCCTCCATCGCAGATCCAAGCTGCATCAGGGCAAAAACCAATCCCTCAATAGTGCCCAGCACGCAATACGTCTCACAGTCCCGCTTCATTTTGAGCAGATGTTTATTGCAGCGCTCCAACGCGGCGCTACATTTTTTGCTGTAATTTTTCAAAATCTTCTTATATTTCAGAAAATCTTCTTTGTATAAGACAGCGCTATACATCTCTCTGCCGCGTTCCACAAGATTATGCGCCTCGTCCACAAGAAAGATATACTCTCCCTTGACCCCCTCCGCAAAAAAGCGTTTGAGGTATACATTCGGATCAAACACATAATTGTAATCACAGATAATATCATCGACCCACAGAGAGGCGTCCAGACACATCTCAAACGGGCATACCTGAAATTTCTCTGCCTGCGCAAGCAATCTCTCTCTCGTAAAATCGCGCTCTCGTAAAAGCATGTCAAACACTGCGTCATTCACCCGGTCATAATGCCCCCTGGCATAAGGGCAATGCACCGGATTGCAATCCATCTCTTCACAGAGACAAAGCTTCTCTTTCGCTGTAACTGACAACACACGCCCCAGATACCCCTGACGGCGCAGCAAATCAAACGCCTCCTTTGCCACCGTGCGGGTAATGGTGCGTGCCGTCAAATAAAAAATCTTGTCCGCCAGCCCCTGCGCTACTGCCTTGACCGCCGGAAATACCGTGGTAATCGTCTTTCCCGTACCAGTGGGCGCCTGAACAAACAAATTCTTTCCACGACTGATCGTGCGGTAAACCCCGGCAGCCAGCTCCTTTTGTCCCTCTCGATAAGGAAAGGGAAATTCCAATCCTTCTATGGACTGGTCTCTCTCTTTCTTTGCCTCAAACTGGAAGTCCGCCCATTTGTCGTACGATAACGCCAACGACAGGAACCACTGCTGAAGTTCCTCAAAGGAATAATGCTCCTGAAATCTTTTAATTTCCTCCGTGTCCAGGTTACAGTACGTAAGCTGCACAGAAATTTCGGATAATTCCTGTTGGGACGCCAGTATATAAGCATAACATTTTGCCTGCGCAAGATGCACGAGAATGGGACTTTCCAGCAGATTCACGTCCTGATAAATCCCCTTAATCTCATCTACCGTCGTCTTCCCTTCCCGCACAATCACACCATCCGCCCTGCCCTCAATGATCAGCACATACTTTTCACGATCCACTTCTATCTTCAAGGGAACCTCCGGCTGATAATCCGCCCCCATTCTCCGCTGTATCTTGCGGTGGATGCGGCTGCCTTCCTGCATTGCCTCCTTCTGTGCTGCCTTGCCGTGGCGATTATCAATATCCCCAGAGCGCAAAATAAATTCTACCAGATTGCGCACAGAAATTTTAATCTGTTCCATAATTGTAATTATTACATCCTTCCATCGTCAATTCCTATAGCCTTTGCGAATGTATCTCTCCTCTCCAAGTTACAACCATTATAACGCCGATTTTTTCAGAACACAAGTTCCTTTTCTTAGAAAACACGAACGCAAAAAGAAACTGCCGCGCTACTTAGCGTGACAGCTTCTTGTTTTTGTGTCTATACTCATATGTCAGTTTTCTGCATTACGATACCTCAGGAATCTTTTCAACTTCAATTAACTTCCTAGTTTGCACCAAGAGCCCTAAGGCATCCTTCCAATTACGTGTTACATCATTTGGTCAAATTAAGCCACGGTGTATTTGCTTAATACATTTTCAAAACTCAGATCTTTGCCGCCATACTTTACTGTAAGTTCCTTTTCTACTCCAAGACCCATTACTCCTAAAATGGACTTGGCGTCAATGACCATGCGCTGGTAGGAAACGTCGACATCAAAATCACATTTACCAGCAGCACTTACAAAATCACATACTTCATCTGCATCTGCTAATTTAATAATTCTCTCGTTCATAATTCCTCATCCTTTCTACCTTGCATTTTCATCTGAGTTTTGAAGATTATGCCACCTTTTTCCTTATTTGTCAAATTTGGGGGCATGTTCTATTTCTCAATAAATTTAGAAATCTGACGGTTATTTCCTCTAAATTGCGTATTTTTTCTTCATAAAAAGCGATTCATCTTTTTTGTTTTTTATTTTCCCAGTTTTTTTCTAGTAAAATCTTCTATTTCCATCCTATTATTCAGTAAAAATTTAGCAGAATTTCCAATTTTATATAAGATTGAGGCAAAGCCAACCCGGAAAATATTTATTTAGAAATATCTCTTGCAAAAATTGAATTTTAACATAGCTGTTACTGTTCCCTCGTAAGCTGAATCTGTATACCCAAAAGAGCGTGCTGCACAAATATATTAACTCGTTCAAAAGGTCTTGCCGCTAAGCGGCAAAGACAGAATGAACGAATCTATACTTCATCATCAAGTGTATCAGAAACACTTTATAATAAAACTTCTGCTTTCTTGACTATTGTGTGGGAAAATCCTATAATTATTCATAGAAATTACGCATTTTTTTGCAGAAAAGAGGTTATGATGGAATCACAGCATATTTTATCGGTTTTACAGCAGGTTCAAGACAAAACTTTAGACATCCATGACGCCTATGAACAACTGAAAATCAGTCCCTTTGAAGACCTAGGTTATGCGAAAATTGACCATCACAGACGCATTCGCCAAGGCACGCCGGAAGTTATTTATGGCGCAGGTAAGACCTCAGAACAGATCGAAGGAATCCTTCAATCTATGCTGGCACACGATTCCCAAAATATCCTCATCACCCGCCTTTCACAAGAAAATGCCGATTACCTTGCCGAACGTTTTGCCCTTGCTTACGACAAACTTTCTCATCTGGGAATCGTCAATCGCTGTAAGGAAATTACGGCGCAAGGCTCAATTGTTGTTGCCACCGGGGGCACCAGCGACATTCCGGTAGCGGAGGAAGCTGCCCTAACTGCTGAGGCGTTAGGCAACCAAGTGGAACGGCTCTATGATGTGGGTGTTGCCGGTATACATCGTCTCCTCTCACATGTGGACACGCTTTCTAAGGCATCCGTTATCGTTGCCGTTGCCGGCATGGAAGGCGCGCTCGCCAGCGTCATTGGCGGGCTTTCCGACTGCCCGGTAATCGCAGTACCCACCAGCGTCGGCTATGGCGCCAATTTTCAAGGGCTTTCCGCCCTGCTTTCCATGCTGAATTCCTGCGCCAGCGGCGTCAGCGTGGTAAATATTGACAATGGCTTTGGCGCCGGCTATCTTGCCAGTATGATCAATCATATAGGAGGTAATGAATCATGAAAACACTTTATCTTGAATGCAACATGGGCGCTTCCGGCGATATGCTAATGGGCGCTCTTTATGAACTTTTACCTGATTCTGCAAAAGACACGTTCATGAAAAATATGAACAGCCTTTTTCCCAATCAGCTTATGCTGAAAGCCGCCCCCGCTGAAAAATGCGGTATCTGGGGTACAAAAATGAATGTTGTGATTCTCGGACAGGAAGAAGCGTCCCCTGAGGAACATTCTCATCACCACGCCTCTTCCCACCATGAAAAAGATACGAGGCATCTCCATACCAGCTATCCAGAAATGCTAGAACAAATTGGGCGCCTGCCTGTTTCCGCTTCCGTGAAAGAACACGCCCAGGCAGTATATACGATTATCGGCAACGCGGAGAGCGCCGCGCATCACATGGATATCTCCCAAATTCACTTCCACGAGGTAGGCACGTTAGACGCAATTATGGACGTTGTCGGCTGCTGTTTGCTATTAGAACTTTTAAATCCTGAGCAAATCATTGCCTCCCCCATCCATGTGGGAAGCGGTAGTGTCCGCTGTGCGCATGGCATCCTTCCGGTGCCTGCTCCAGCAACTGCTGAAATTTTGAGAGACGTGCCCATTTATGGCGGAAGTGTGGACGGTGAATTATGCACCCCCACTGGCGCCGCGCTGCTCAAACATTTTGCCAGCCAGTTTACACCGATGCCGCCTATGACAGTAGAACAGACTGGATATGGTATGGGCGCCAAAGATTTCGACACTGCTAACTGCCTGCGCGCATTCTGGGGGAATTTAAGTATCCTCCCGGTACCCGCCCCCAGGCAGCTTCCCGGTTATCCTGCCGCCGCTGCTGTCAGATCGGACAACGAAAAAGAAACACATCCCGATTACTACACAGAGCAGTTCCACAGCCTTGATCAAATCCTGGAACTCTCCTGTAACCTGGACGACATGACGCCGGAAACCATTTCTTATGCCACAAACCTTCTGCGGGACGCCGGAGCATTGGATGTGTATACCACCCCTATCAACATGAAAAAGGATCGTCCCGGCATATTGCTGACTGTACTCTGCAATGTGACGGAAGAGAGTCGTTTCAGTCGACTACTTTTAACACACACCGCCACACGCGGCATTCGCATCCAGCCTTGTTACCGACGAACCTTAGATGCACAGTTCCGCAAAATTTCTACTGTTTATGGAGAAATCACCATCAAAATCAGCACGGGGTACGGCATCACGAAATGCAAGCCGGAATATGAAGATGTGGCAGCGGCAGCAAGACAGTGCAAGGTACCCTTCCAGACTGTATATGCAGCGGCAGTAGCCGCATTTCATAAGACCTTGTAATATCAAAAATCCAGCCCAGCAAATTACTTTTACTGAGCTGGATTTGTTCTTATTGCTTTTACTTTACCTTCACTTTCTTTTTTGCGCTGTATGCTCCGCGATAAATCTTATTTCCCACTTTCTTAAATGCACGGATTTTTACATAATACGTTTTGTTTGACTTGAGTTTTTTTACACGACAAGACGATTTATAAGCGCCACTTACTTTGGTCGTTTTCGCGCCGGAGAAATTCTTCTTCGTGGAATACGTAATTTCATAACCGCTTCCCGCCGTCTTCTTCCATTTGAGGATAATAGCCTTCTTTTTTGCTGTCACAGACGTAACTTTTACCTTTGCCGGCTTTGTCGCCGTCGTTACCGTTTGGGAGCATGTACCGCTATATTTCTTATCCGCCATCACATAAGCGCATACTCGATACTTATATACGGTAGCTGATGTGAGCCTGCTGTCAATATAACTGGTAACCGTCTCCTTGGAAATCGTCTGAATGCATTTCCAGGTCTTTTTCTGACTGTCATAACGATACAAAAAATATCCATCTGCACCAGCCGCCTTTTTCCAACTAATTTTTATCTTTGTTGTGTTTACGGGAGAAGCCGAAATCCCTGTAACCTTTGACGGCTTTTGATAAGTTGTTTCCCCTGGATTTGTGTTCCCTCCCGGATTCGTATTCTCTCCTGGATTCGTGCTATCCTCTTCCTTTTCCAGAATTTTAAATTCCTTATCCACCGTTCCCATAAAATTTCCCATACCTTTTATGGTAACTTTTGCTGTTCCTACATTTATGTTATTACTGTAGGTAACTGTATAATCTTTATTTTTCGTCAACGTCTCTTCGCCATACCTCACCGTAACATTCGGCTGTTTCGCCATACCATTGTAAATATAGCTATCCTGAGACAAAGTAATCTGACACTGGCTGATAGCAATCTGTTCTGCTGACGTCTGCGTTTTAAAACGATAACTTCCTGAAGTCGTCATTTCCGGCGACGAATACATCATATAATTCACCCGCTCAGCCAACGTTTCGGTAAAAAGCACAGTGCCCTGGCTATCCTCCACATTGATGACTGTACCTTGATTATAAGCGCTTCGGTTCACGACATACCCCTGTGTGGAAGACTGTACGCCCTCCTCCATCTGAGAAGAACCAGCGCCAAAGATATAACCGCCGGTGATTGCAAAACTTCCATCATGATCAAAGGGGAAATTATCACTGCCGGGTCCGCCTGCCGCCGCGCCATAGACAATGATATTTCCACCGGAAATATAGAGTTCTCCATTAGAATCCAGTCCATCTCCTGCCGCTTTCACATATAGCGTACCGCCGTTTATATAGATGGCATATTGGGAACTTTCCCCAAGCCTGCCTCCCATTCCGCCGGGCCTGCCGCCTCCCGGTCCGCCGCCTCCTGGATTGAAACCATCTCCCGGTCTGCCATTGTTTCCGCTGCCGTCATTACCACCTGCTGCATTGACACCGTCATCGCTGGAGGTAACATGGATATTTCCGCTGTTCACATAGACGGTTCCGGCTTCCAAACCTTCATAACAATTTCGGATGGCAATATCTATCTGCGACGCTTCCTCCTCGGAACCGACAATCAACGAGGTATCTGCATGCATACCGTCATCTCCGGTCTGAATGTCAAACGTTCCGCCCAAAATATTAATATACTCGTTGCTGTGCAATGCATCATCCGCACTGTTGATTACAAATTCACCGTCACGAATTGTCAAATTACTGTCCGATTTGATTCCTTTACAGCTATCCGCATCTTCGGCAAGCGTTGTCGTATATCCTCCATTTGTCGTAATCTGATAAGAACCTCCGCTGATTGTCACGCTATTATCGCCTTGAATGCCATCCGCCGCCGCAGTAATATTCACTTCGCCGCCCTCTAAGATAATATCTCCCAGAGAAATTGTATCGTCCGCATTTCCCGCATCATCTACCCTGTCCGGCGATGATTTGATGCCGTCTCCACCCGCATCAATCGTCAGCTTTCCGCTCTCGACCGTTACCGTATTGTCAGAGGCAAGCCCATTATCCACTGATTTAATAAATAGATTCTGCTCCTTAACGGTAATATCCGTCTGGGCGCCTCCTTTCACGCCGTTTTTACACATGCCGTTAATATTTAAGGTGCCCGTGCCCGACAACACCATGGTCGACTGCTTATTCACCTTAACGACGGCTTTCTCCTCCGTATTTGCCGCACTATCTGTCAGGCTGTTTACCGTTCCTGCCTCTGCCACAATTTCAGTTTCCGTACTCGCTTTGCAAAGAATCGGGCCTGTAACAGCAGAAGTCGAGGTCAAGTTCAGCCCATTTAATACTAGCTTCACGCCAGTCGTGCCTTTCTTCACCGTGATGCTTCCATCCGCACAATTCCCAGAAAATACATAAGTTCCTGCTTCGCTTACGGTTACCGCCGTACCCTCAACGCTATAACCACCTGTTAATCCCTTTGTCGTTACCCCTGAATCAGAAAAAGCAAGAACTGCCGCCTCTGCCTCACTATAAGCGGCATCTATCATTTGTTCTGGGAAAACTAAGGATGCAGTCATGGTACATAGCGTCATTAACACAATTGCAAATTTCTTTGTCCTGTTTCGCATTCTTCCATCTCCATTTCTGCTTTATTTCCTCTTGCCCTACGCTGCTTTTTCTATTATATATGTTGTAGTTTAAATCAACTTAAAAACGTTGCTATTTCCTCTTGTGCGAGTGCGCATTATTATTTTTGTCTATAAGACAAAAATAATCCCCAAACTGTGCTGCAACACAGTTCAGGGATTTGCTTCTTATCGACTAGTCGTTTTTTCTTTTCCTCAAAGCTATCGTTGTCATCATGCCTATAGATGCTAACAACAGAAAAACATATATCCACAGAATACTTTCATCGCCTGTTTTCACTCCGGCTGTACCCGATACGGGGCGATTCGTATTCTGTACGTTATTTCCTGACGGATGCTCCGTCGGCGGATTTACTGGTGGATCCTCTGTCGGTGGATTTACTGGTGGATCCTCTGTCGGCGGATTTACTGGTGGATGCTCCGTCGGTGGATTCTCTGGTGGATTCTCTGTCGGTGGATTTACCGGCGGATTGGCGCCACTGTCTTTTTTCTTGATAGTAAGGGCTGTTTCCACATCCCCAGCAGTATAAGAGAGCACAATCTTGTGCGTACCCACAGCAAGCGCGTCAAGGTACGCCTTAGAAAAGGTAAGAATCGTAGAGCCCTCTTTTAAAACATAATTAGCAGCATCCACATTTACCCCATCCAGATACACGCCTTTCCATTCAGACAAAGCACCTGTACATGTAACGACAACATGATCATCTTCGCCAATCGTATAAGTATTGTCCGTAGCGTCGGCAACAATCTCCGCCTCCTGGCTCATCTGAATCTGCATCTGATACTGTTCATAGTTCATTGTATCAACATACTCCGCCCAGGCTGTGAGAACACCGCCGGGAATTAATGGAGCCTCTGCATCTTTCCACAACCAACCCTCTGGTAAAGAGACTTCTTTTACTTGATGTACATGTTTCGGTACATTCTTATTTGTTTCGTCGCCAATAAGCATATTGTCTGGATGATGTTTTTTGCGAATCACAAAATCTGCCGTTGCCGTCGTTTGCAGATAATTTTCTGTCTCTGCAAACACTGCCTGTACGGTATATTCTCCGGCATTCATCGGCACTTGCACAACATATGCCTCATCCTTCGCCCCTTTGGGCTTATACCGATATGTTACCTGTTCTATTCCATTCGTCTGCGATACCACTACCGGCAATTTCATATTGCTATTATCCGAGCTGTATACCCAATCTTCTTGGGTTACCGTCGCCCTTCCCGGTGACTTTCTGACGGCAATAGTTACATACATGTTGCCTTCTTCATAATAATCCGTCTGCTTTACACAAACACGAATACGCGCCTGCCCAGCTTTTTCAATTGTCACTTTTCCATCTGTGGCAACAGACACTACGTCCTCCCCCTCAACAACCTGATACGTCAAGGCTCCATCGCCTTTTTGGGTGACATCCAGATAAAACGGCTCATCATCATATTCCTTCTCAAAATTCTTGGTCCCGCTCAGTTCAGGAACAAGCCTGCTTACCTGGAATTTCTGAGGATCTTGCGTCGTTCCTCCCTCATAATTCACAGTGCCCTTCACCTGTGCAATCATTTCATATGCTCCGGGCTTTAATGTCTCGGCGCCAATGTCTTTCCACTCTCGGTATTCTTCCTCACTGCCAAAAGAACGATATTTGAATGTAATTTCACCATCTCCAAGATAGCGCGGCAAGGATGGAACGGGAACGCTGCTCCCATATTGGTAATCGGACATTTCAACCTGGAAACTATTAGAAAATGCAATCGAACGGATTGTCACACTTGCCTTCGGCTGTGCTAGCCTATAATTAAAGCTGTCCGCACCAGTGAGCTTAAATCCTGTAAATGTGACAGGCTTATCTACCCCCGCGTCTGCATCCTCCATAAATGCTCTCACTTCTGATAGATCCATATCCACATCATCCGAGGCATATCTTCCAACCAATACCCAATGGTTTTTATCCGTTACGGTTGTATCATCCAGCGGAACTTCTCTGCTGCCATTATAATCATACGACTGTAACACGATATTTCCCGCTTCCACTTCCTTAGGGACGATTTCTCCATCTGTCAGTGTAAACCCATCCGGCGTTAGATAATTGCCGGCATCTTTGCCCGACATCTGATAAGATACGGTGATCGTCTTATTCTTGCCTGTCTGTTTGTTATCGTAGACCGCCGATGCCGACAAGCGCACCTCATCCCCAGCCACTATGTTTTCAGCAGTAACAACCGGACTTTCTATATTCGTCCAGCTATCATAGACTTTGCGCTTTTGCACCTGTACGTCCGCCTCTAACTTGCGCGGCGTAATTTCAAACTCCTGCATAAAGGTACTATTACTGTAATGCTCCGTATCTTCGGGAACAAATCTTATTCCACAGCTATAATTTCCCGCATCTTTTGGAGTCTCTGTAAGCCTGATTCCAAATTCATCAAAAAAATAGAGATATTCTACGCTGGCAATATTCTCATAATTGCCTGTAAGCGCGGGCTGCTTTGCCGTTCCATCATAGACGAAGCTTTTTGTCAGCTCCTCTTTTAAGTACGCTACATCCAGTCTCCTTTTTATAATCTGATACTGAAATTCCTTTTCTCCTTCAACATTCTCCCCCTTTGCCACAGCTTTCACATATGCCATACCTGGCTCGACACAATTCTTTCCCTCTACAAACACCAGTTCATAATTATCTTCCGGCAACGTATAACTGCTGTTGGCAACATAGGGATTTGCCGGCAGAATCGGTTCACCGGTCCATTGCGGCTGTCCATCTCCATACAATCCCAGAATTGCAGAGGACAGATTCAATTTGCGAATGGTAAAAACGAAGGTATCGTCCACAAGTTCTGCCACTCCTGCCAGACTATCATGCAAAACAATCTTCACCGTATATGTTCCCGCATTCTCAGGAACCCCCGCAAGAACTGTACCATCCTCTGAAATCCATTGAATCTCATACTCATCCCCTACCATCTCATTGGCAATTCCCCCATACTTTACATAGAAGTCAATTCTGGAGCGCATATACGTATCTGACACATCCATGTTGGGCTTCCAATCCGCCCCACCTACACGACTATGTACACTGATCTGCACAAGTTCCCGCGGCGTTCTCGCAGCGCTTATATGCTCTTGCTCGCAGGACACTTGGACGCCATCCGTCCCCGTTACCTGCGGGACAATGGAAACATCTTCTAATTCCTCCTGAGCTGCCGCATCAAAACGCTCATTTCCTGTCTCCGCTCCCATTACTGCAACATTCCCCTGACTGCCAAGCAACGCCGCCGCCAAAGAGATTGCCAGTAATTTTTTCCACTTTACCATACGATTTTTCTTCAAATTCTCGTGCTCCTTTTCTTTTATTTAAACGTACAACCTATCCTACGTGAATGAGCGCTGAATAGATACTCCTATTCTATCGTTTCAGAATTTACCAGCAATCTTTTTGGTACAAATAGCATTTTTCAGGGATAAACAGCAGAAAAATAAATTGATTCTGATTCTTTTTTTGTTTATGATATTAGCAGGAGGTGGATTTTGTTTGAGAATAGCCATTATAGATGATGATAAAGCCTCACGCATTACGCTGAAACATATGCTGCAAGCCTGGGCTGACAGGAATCTCCTGGAAATAATATGTGATTGTTTTTCGGATGGGAACTCGTTCTTATCCGCCCTTTTACACCAACAATACGACATCGTATTTATGGACATTTATATGGAAGAGAAAGACGGCATCCAAACTGCCAGAGAGATGCGAAGAATAACCCCGGACTGCTGCCTGATTTTTCTTACCTCCAGCGAAGAGCATACTATGCAGGCATTTCCCTGCCACGCGTTTGATTACCTCTTAAAGCCTTTAGAAGAAAAACGATTCGTGCAAACGCTTACCGACTTTTTACACATTTTCCCGGAAAAGCAGCCTTACATTGACCTTCCCCTGGGGAAACAAGTGGTTCCTGTACTCTATTCCCATCTCGAGTATGTGTCTGCCGACTCCAACTACTGTATTATACAGGCGCAGGAACAATACCGCTGCCGAATGCCTTTTCACAAAATAGAAACGCTGCTCGCAGACGACGAACGATTCTGCACCATTAATCGGGGCATTCTCGTCAACCTGGATTATGTGGACTCTATGGAGGATTATACCTGCCGCATGAAAAGCGGTATATCCTTTCCCATGAACACAAAAAAGAAAGCCGATTTAAAACAGACATTGATTACTTATCGTTTTAATATCCGCAGAAAACGGCTGTCAAGGAGGTAACGCATGGATGATTTAACTTATTTCTACACCGCAATCGGTTATGCCCTGCTGATTCCCGGAGCCATCATGTGCCTTCTGCCCATCAGGAACCATCTGCGTATTCCCCTAAAAAAGCTCTGTCTGTTGTTATTCCCCACACTGATCCTCTACAGTATCATGATGCCGTTAATCGAAAAACAATTCTCCATCGGCAACCAAACCCTGTTCTCGCTGACGATTTTTTTGTGCTTTCCGGTATATTGTATGGCAGTTGATCTCAAAAAGATTAAATTATTTTATTTATTTCTGTCCAATGTAGCGTTGCTCTCTTTTGCCGGCCTTGCTTTCTATATGGTAGATGCATATATCGTAAATAATGGTATTATCTCTCCTATCTATGATACTGCCGTCGTCTCCCAGTGGTGCGCAACGCTCCTGCTTCTATGCTTCGTTTTCCTTCCCTTCTTTAACCGAAAATTGACTTGGACCCTGGAACATTTTCATTCCACACCTGTATGGAATATGGTATGGACAGTGCCCGCATTGATTACATTTTGCAACTTTGCGATGATTCCTGTGGATTATAAAAACGCCACCGTGGGACGCATTTTTTCCTTGTACATTTTAATTGACACTACGCTCCTACTACTGTTCCTGCTATTCCAACAGATGTTTTATCTGATTGCCAAAACTCTAATAGAAAAAAGTGAACACGAAACAAAAACACAATTACTGCAAATCCAGGCGAATCAATACCAAAATCTGCTTCGTTATGTAAATGAAACAAGCAAGCTGCGCCATGATTTCCGCCATACGGCGCATACGCTCTCCTCTCTCGCCCAAGAGAACGATACCGAAAAAATCCTCTGCTATCTCAAAGAGTACAGTCAGGAACTGGATTCCTACCGCCCTCGCCTGTTCTGCCGACATACCGCCGCTAATGCCATTCTCTCCTACTACGCCTCAATTGCAGAATCCTCGCACATACAGATGAATTGGCGCATTGACCTGCCCGCAAAACTCTCCGTTAGTGATGTAGATTTATGTACAATATTGGGAAATCTTCTGGAAAATGCTATTGACGGCTGCATAGACGTGCCTTTGGCACAGCGTTTTATTAACCTCTCCGCCGATTTGACAGAGAATAAGGAACTTTATATTATCTGCGTCAACAGCTCTGGCGGCAATCTGAAAAAATCGGGCGCAAAATATCTCTCCACCAAAAAGGGCGGCACTGGAATTGGTCTGTTGTCCATCTCAGTTACCGCCGAAAAATATGCCGGAGTGACCCGCTTCTATCACTCTGATCGAGAATTTAATTCGGAAGTGATGTTGAATCTTTCCGATAATCCCTGCCATTAAAACGCCCACTGCGGTTTTTTCAGCCACCCTTTCACAGCAGACGCCGCGTTTCCAAATGCGTTTGCGATGTCATTCCCTCGGTCTTTTATCCAGGGCACGGCATGATCCCAGATTGCATCCGAAATTACCTCTGTCGCTCTCGCCTTAGAATCACCGGTCACAAGCTTGGCAACTTGATCCGCGCCCCAATTAAGTCCTACCGTTATTCCAATGCCGGTAAGCCATACCGGAGCAGTAGCAGCTCCCGCCGCCGCTACCGCGGCTGAACCGGCGCCTGCGGCAACAGCAATCAGCGCGCCCTTGCCGATATCAATAGCAGACTCGGTAATTGTTTCCTGCCAGAAACGGGAGTTTGAAATACCTCCATGCTCCTCGACATTCTGAGCTACATTGTCGGCAACTGTCAAAACGTTTCCCGCCCATTTAGCAACCACTTTAAATTTATTGGCTACAGCCTCGGCGCCGGTCTTCGTCTTATCAAAAAAATAACTATTCCATTCTTCCTTGGCAGCAAAAGAAAACACGGATTTAAAGGACGAATCTGTTAAATTCGCATATTTGCCCAAATCCGGCATTCCAATGAGACCCTTCCACTTTATGCCGCTATTCCCAACCATCGACGCTCCGCTGCTTACGAGCTTTAAGGCCGTCTTCATGCCGCCAAGAATATCTGCATCCGCCCACTTTGCCACACACAATGGCAAGTTGCCGGCAATGCCAAACTTTCCCACAATTTGCTTCAATAAACCAAGCCAGTCAAGTGCAACTCCCTCTTGTCCAGGCGCAGTTGTACCGGTAGGATTGTTGCCTGGCGCCTGATCGTCGCCAATACCTGCCCATGCCGCACCCACAATCCTTTCTTCTGTGTTTTGATATTTTTCCACAGCCGTCTCCATGGCACGATGCATATCGTTCATCTTGTTTTTTTCTGCTTCCAACTGCTGGAGAATCTGCTGCATCTGCGAACTGATTCGAGACATGTTCTTTAGTTTCATGGACATTGAACGGTTTACTTGCGCTGCTCTTTGATGAATCCTAAAAATCTGCCGCTCTATGTCTTTCTCTGTTTGGACAATGTCTGCTCCTGCACGGAACTTCATTACAATCTCCGCCATGCGATTCCTCCTTATCTATCTGCATATCCACCGCTTTTCTATGTACGGTCTTTATAAAAGGACTCCAATTTTTCCACAAACACTTCCCGCTCTTCATCGTGATAGCCTCTAAAAAATACCTCTTCTATATCACTGTGGTAAAACAGAAAATTTCCTTCCTTGCCAATATTTCCCTCTGGATATATAACAGACAGGTAATCATACTCTTTTCCATCTTCATTTGTCTGCATAACACCCGTTATCATGACTTTCTTTTCTCCACCTTTTAACAATACAACGCTGCCAATTGGCAACAATTCTTTGATATTCATACGTTTCCTCCCAATTCTAGTAAAACTTCACCTGAAACTGTTCCGGTCCCAATGCGATAACATCGCCGGATTTGAGCTTCATCCGCTGTTTGATCTGTCTGCCATTCAGATAGGTATAGTTTCTGGATTGCAAATCTTCCAGATAGATCACCCCATTTTGCCGCAAAATCCTACAGTGCCGATTTGACACCATCCGATTATCTGATATATGTAAAAATCCTTCTTCTTTCCATGTACCGCGACCGATATAAAGGCAATCTGTAAGATTCGTTGTGACCGTGCAACCACTTTTCAAATTACAGAAAATAATTTGTGTACCTGGATTTTGCACAACGTAATCCTCTCTCTGTATCTGGTTCATATAGATGGTATCTGGAATCTCACCACTCATACCTCTGAAATATTTATTCTGATTCCTTCCAAACTGTCCGGTCTCCACATCAACACCTTGATTAACAATGATATGCTTCGATGTTAAATCCCGGTTTTCCAGACGGTTCAATTTCCTGATAAAAAGCACTGCAATCAGAAGCCCTACTGCCAGTATCAGAAAAACTGCTAACAATATTTTTAACATATCGCTTTCTCCCGCCCCTTTTACTGCAGAGTAAACGCTACTTTGCCGGAGCCTCTGTCTTTTGCCAATTGCTTTGCCCGCATCTCCGCTTCGTAAATCTTCTGTGCCGAATTGCGTATATTTCCTGCAACTGTACGAATGTCATGCGCCGTCTTACCGATCTGCCGCTGTAAAATCTCTGCTTTTCTACGGTAAGCATCTGCGCTCTCCCCCTGCCAGCCCCACGACAATTCCTGCAAAACCTGCTGATAACTACCACGCAGCAAACGGTCTAATTCAGACGCCAATTCCTCCAAATTCGCTGCCTCCCGTTTCGCAGCCTCAAAATCAACACTTATTCTATCCATCGCAGCCTCCCTTCCGATACGTCTTAAAAGATTACCTGATCCATCAATGATTCCGCAATTTCTGTTACTTCTTTTTCATTTTCGCTGCTCTGTTGTGCAATGCTGCGCAATTTTGCCGTATTGGAACGTAAACGCGTGAGGATTCCGTTGATTTCATCCCTGGATTCTCTGTACATACCTCGATACAATTCCCCTGCCTCCCCAATCCAGTAATATGAGGTAGCGTTTACCTTCTCCTCAAACCTTGCCAGACATTCCGTGAGAATTCCCAACCTTCCTTCAATGGAAGAAGACTTCTCCATCATCCGTTCCGGATCCACTCGGATTTCCACCGTCTGAGCGCTGATTGTAAAGCCGGAATCTGCCATTGCTTTCGCCTCCATTCCTATATTCTTATTGAAGCGACAATTTCTGCCACTGCATTTTCACACGTTTCATACTCTCGCTGCACTTCCTGTAAATCTTCCAGATACTCTCGCATTCCTTTGACAATCTCTGTAATTCTTACCTGATCCTGCTGAAAGGAATTGCGAAACGCCTGATTTGCCGGACCAGTCCACATGGTATTTAACTCCTCAACCTCCGTATAAATCCCCTCCAGCGTGCTCTGTATGCGGTTCAGACTTTCCTCCATATCCTTTCTGTCCCCCGCCAATGAGGATGTATTCACCTCCAGCTCTGTAAGCGTCATTCTTTGCACCTCCTACTGTGATTCAAACCTCATGCCCGTTTCCGCCAGCCATTGAAACTTGTTTACCTGCAATTCTTCTTCCAAAAACCAAAAACGCTCCTCCTCCAAAATGGCAATCGCCCTATTTTCACCTTCCTCATAAAATTCCAGGGTTTGTTCCAGCGCAGCCGTCATTTTATGGAGCAGCAACATTTCCTGTAAAATGTCTTCCTGTATCTGCCAGAGCTGTCCTTTCAGCCTCTGCTGCATCTTATCCTGCTCCGAATTGTGTTTGTCTAACTCTGCAATCCTCTCCCGGCAGGCTGCTAACTGCCGTTGCATCTGTTCCATCTGCTGGCTGCACTCCTGCACCGCTTTTTTCTCAATCCGAAACAATATCCACCACCCGATTCTTTCCATAAACGCCGCAGCAGGAGTGTTTGTTTCCCTCCTTTGGACTTTACACCCCTGCCCGGCCGCTTCTTATATAATTACATCTGAACTTAAATTCTCAATGACGCTTTCAGCCTCGTTCTCTGCCGCATTGTAATTTGCTGCCATATCTTCCAGGTCCTTGGCATGTTCCTGCACCATGCGGATCATTTTCTGAATATCATCTTCTAATCCTTTAAACTTATTGATGTATGCGGTAGCTGCACTTCCTTCCCATACGGAGGATAAGCCCGTCACTTTACTTGTCATTTCTGAGGTCAAATTTCCGATCACGGACGCCTTTGAACTAAACTCTCCCGCTGTTGCACTGAGCTGTTCCGGTGTTACTCTTAAAATTCCATCCATAATATTTTTCTCCTTTTCTCTCTTACTAATTTCCTAATTCTTTCGTTGTTCTTACCATTGCATATGGCCACTACACTTACTGATAATTTCTCGTGCGGGCAATTTCTACGTTGCTGCTCTCTGTTCTTGCATATTTCTCCGCCAGAGAATTTAACGCCTGAACATAGGCAAGAATGGCATTGTAAAAATTGTTCATCTGTGTCTTGTCATTCGTAAACGCTGTGTGAAACGCATCGCTTGCCTCGCCTTCAAAAGAGCTCCTCAAGGTTCCTTCTAAGGATTCCAGCTCCCCTACTGCCGATTTAAACTGGCTGTTGAGACTCTCTAAGTCGGATGCGCTGCTTCTCAATTGTGCTGCTGTTACTCTGATACTACCCATAATTTTTTCCTCCATTTTCTTGTGATTTATTTGATATGACAACCTTAGCATAAAGCGAAAGGTATGTTTCATTATCAGGATGAACAACCTGTTTTTTGTCGAATTCGACCTGTTTTATACCAACAGCAGGCTGTCTCCAATTTGAATCCCGCACTCAGACAACGTACTTGCCAGCGGCAGTTTCCGCCTCGTCGCTGTATGGCAGAGCAGAAGATTACGCCAATCTCCGTCCATCCGGCACTGTTCTTTCTGACAAATAATTTCACTGATATCCTCCAGTAAATACAAAATCTGCGTATGTTCATCCAAACGAAAATCATACCGTTTATCTAAAAGCGGTATATAAATTTCTACCATCACCATATTGCTCTCTCTCCTGACTATATCTTCTAAGTTCATTCTTCCAATAATGCTATGAGCTTCTCAATTCCAAACAAAGTTACATCGACCGTATTTTTCATCTCTTGCACAAGAAAGTCCTCCAACTGAACACGCACCGCTGTAATCCGTTTTCGTTGCCTGCCAAAACGATCACAGACATCTGCGCGAAACTTTCCCGCCATGCCAGGGCGCAGCTCCTCGTTATTTCGAGCGTAACTTTGTACAAGTTCTTGTGCCATCTCCTGATACACTTGCTCTGGCAACGGCTGTACATGTTCTCTCATTCCACAATCAAACAAAAGCTGGTCAAGTTCTTGATAAAATTCTGTCTTTGTAAATCCCCACAGCCGCACAGAATTTTCTCGGTACGCATAACGTTCCATCAAGACGGCTTGTCCCTTTTGCACATAAACGCAAAAGCATCTGGGCATTTGTCCGCTTGTGCGGATTTTATATATCGTTTCCGCCTGCGCCGCCGCAGACAGCCAACTTTTTAATGGCTCGGCAATGCGAAATAACCCGCCCGCTACAGAGATAATTTGTTTTTTTACTAGCTTATAAATTTGATAGGATAATTCTTGCTGGTTCTGCGGAGGTCTTTGCAAGGGCAATCCATAAATTTCTGTACAACCGCAGCCCTCCAGCAAAAGTTGTAGCTGCCAGTCCGTCAGCACATAGGATTCATCTGTCTGTTGCACGCTGCATCAACTCCTTTATCGCCGCTTTATAACTTCTGGAAAGCGGAATACAATAACCGCCCTCCAGAAACACAGTATTTTTCGATAACTGCACTTGACGGATGCGGAAACGGTCAATGATAAATCCCCGATGACAGCGCACAAATCTGTCTGGCAGTTCTAGCCGCTCTAACGAACCGTAAAAACTTACCTCTTTTTCCTCCGTATGAATACGGATTTTGCGGTCAAATGCTTCAAAATAAATAATCTGTCCATAGGGAATTACCTGCCTGCCTAAGCGGTTTTCCACCACAAACCCTTCCTCACCATCTCGCTGAGAAAGGTAGGCAAAAAACGCCTCTTTCAATACCTCTTCCATTTGCTCCCTGGTATAAGGACGCAGCAGCAGCGAGCCCGCTAAAATATCGGGCTTGATATACACAAGCGGCGAACACGCGGCGGATGCAATCAAGATCAGATACGTAGAGCGGTCATTGCTTCTCACCTGTCTGGCCCCTGACAATCCGCCCTGCATCATAACATCCATAACCGCCAAATGGAGGAATGGATGGCTGTCCAGAAATTCCCGGAACTCTTTCTCTTTGCTGAAGCAATGATACGTCCATTCTTCATCCGTCAGTCTGCTGGCAAGTTCTTTGGACTCACTGCGCAACGCGCCAAGTTCTTGCGTTGACTTCGTGCAGATTAACATGGAAATCACAAACTTTCCCTCCCCATCTCGGGAAATACAATCTTCACGGCAGCCGTATCATCCTCTTCGCTCGCCGCCAGTCCGATTCCTTTTGCCAGGCTCTTAGTCGTCTCCTGGTATGGTATATTCTGAAAGTTAAAAATTCTCTGCGACGCTGCATTGCCGCCTAATAGTACTCCCGCCTTATAGCTGACAAAATTTTTGAACGCGCGGTAGCCGCCCATTTCAGAAGCATCCTCTATATTCATGCAACCAATAAAATAAATATTATGGTACATTCCTTTTTCTATGATATTTTCTAAAGTTCCGTTTATCGTACCCACTTGTCCCGCAGGACGGTAGGCGCTGCGAATAAATTCCGGCAGATCTGATAGAAAAATAAAGATCGGTGGAAACACTTGCATTTCCTCATAAATCTCCTGCTCATTCAATCCACGCAGGCTTAATTTCTGCTTTTGTTTATTGCGTTCCACAAACACGGGAATCAGTTCTTTGAAAAATGCAAACTGCGCCTCATCATTTTCAATATATTCCGCCCCATAGATGCCTGCCGCGTTTCTCAACTCCTGCTTACTCTTTTCCACAACATACATTTTCGCACCTTTGCGGTATACGCCTTTCATCATAACCCGAAGCAGTGTTGTCTTTCCGGTGCGCCCTTTTCCGGTAATCAGATAACAATAAGTACGACGCAAATTCACTGCATAGAGCGACGCATCCGCATAGCGATAACCAACTGGAAGCTGTGATACATCCGAAATGGCTGCCTCATAATCGGGATTTTCCTCTAACAGCCGCAATATTGGTTTGTCTGGAATAGTAGGAATCTTTTTCGCACCAGCTTTTCCCCAGGCTTTTCGCATTTGCAGACAAGATTCCTGAATTCGTTTCGTTCTGTCATAGGCATCGTCCGCCTCTACCGCCAAAGCTGTCTGGAATTCCAGAATATTTCCACTGATATTTACAAGTCCTCTTCCAGCTACCCCTTCCTCCGGAAGCACAGAAATCTGATTCATGCGCATAATATCAATACATTTAAACTTATCCGTAATCTGTAAACTAACCGTATTTTTCATATTGTCGGCAACTCTTCCTGGAATCTGCGCCGTGCCAAAGCCGGCGGCTGAAACTACCAAAAAGATGCCATAACCGACGCCCTTTGCCGAGAGCTGCACCAAATCCTCATCATACTGATTATCTGTTTTCTCTCGAAAATTGGCATAATCGTCAATCACAATCACCACTGCTGGAAGCTTTACGCCGTACGCCCTCACGTATTGGCTATAATTTCCACCGCCGAACAGTTTTGCCCGCTCCTCCATCATTCGCCGTATCATATGGAAAAACCTACCGATAGCTTCGATGTCATTTTCAAACAAAATACCGCCCACCTGAGGCGCCTGCCCAAACGCCTCCAACATGTGGCTGCTGAAATCGAGAATATAAAAGTTCACATAATCGGGCGTGTATTTCTGTGTCATAGCGAACAAGAAAGTCTGTAAAAATGTACTCTTGCCGCTTACAACCGTACCACAGACCGCGCAATGTCCATTTTCAGACAAGTTCAATACAACCGGAAGCTGCGACTGATTCTCGGGATCGTCATATAACCCCAACAGAACTTCCAATTTCCAGCTTCCATCCTGTTCTCTCCAACGGGAATCTGTAAACACTTGTTCCTCATAGCCCGGAAGCTCTTTTAACACAAGCTGTTCTGGAAGAACCGGAAGCCATAGTTGCTGCGTCTGCCGATAACCATTTTCCCTTGCCATCTGTGCAAGATATTCCACCAGTGCGTCTAACTGGGTCTTCTCCGCAACTTCTGGAAGCCGGCAATTATGTTCTGTTACCTTTCGCAAAATAAATTCTGCTGGATTCTCACCACTTTGCGCATATAGCAATAGAAAATCATACATCTTTTTCTCATTTGCTTTACTGTCCTCATAGTCAATGCCAAGCTGCCTGAGCTTTGCACCCACCATAACGGCAAGCTCTTTTTTCTGCTCCTCGCTCATCTGAGCCACCGTAATGCCAGAACTGCCTTTGGCCGTCAACTGTTCTATGAGCTCTATAATCTTTTGATACCAACCTATGCGCTCTTCTTCTTTGCGTTTTATTTTCATGCGGCTGCCAACGATCGCCGTCTTGCCTGTCCTTGTCAACATCTGCGCAATCTCGGCTTTTGTTTCTGCCGTATTTTCGTCATAGACAGCGCCGCTCCACCCCGACTGAAACAACTCATACAATTCATCATTTCCCACTTGCAGATAACATCTACCCGCCTGTGTCAAATAAGCAGCATCCGGCTTGTGCAGCATGTCATTGCTGTCCCTTCTGTCCTGCACGCGCAGGCAAAGACGGAATTTCGAGTTGCTCCAGATATTGTCGTCTACCGTTCCGCTCGGCTTCTGCGTTGCCAGAATCAAATGCACGCCCAGGCTTCTTCCCACCTGCGCCACACTGATTAACTCCCGCATAAATTCTGGCTCCTCCCGCTTTAACTCTGCAAATTCATCAATGATGATAAACAGATGCGGAATCGGTTCTGCCGCCTCACCGTCCTTGTAGAGCCGGGTATACAGATTGATGTTATTGACGCCGTGTTCGCTGAATATTCTTTGTCGTCTTACATTTTCACTCTTGATAGAAATCATTGCCCGCCTGACCTGATTACCAGACAGATTGGAAATCTGCCCCACCATATGCGGAAGACCGCAAAAAAGATTTGCCATGCCTCCGCCCTTGAAGTCTATAATGAAGAACCCAATATCATCTGGACTGAAATTCAGCGCCAGAGAAAGGATATACGTCTGTAACAACTCACTTTTGCCGGAACCAGTCGTTCCAGCAATCAAGCCGTGCGGTCCATGATACTTCTCATGGATATCCAGATAAGCGTCCGCTCCACCCATCTTTTTTCCCACCAGCACGCGCATGGTGTGGTATGTTCTGCTCTTCCTCCAACGTTCTAAAACCTGCAATTCCTCCAATTTCTTCACCTGATACATTTCCAAAAATTCCAGGCTCGCCGGAATATTGCCCGAGCTTTCCAGCTCACTAACCTCCATCCCGGCAAGCGTAGCCGCAAGATGATTCATATCCTTGATATGTAATTGTTCAAACTGAACCGTATGCTTCTCCTGCGTGTTATCCATCGCATGATAAAAACCGCAAAAGTTGTAATCATTTTGAATAATATGCTCACAGACATTGGGGAGTTGGTATGCATAATCGGCAAGTAGAATGGTGGTAATTCCATAGGTTTCCCTGGGCTCGTACGCATACTTGGCAATCAATTCCCCTTCTAACAGCCTGGGATTAGAGACAAACAACACATACCAGGGTTTGGGAAACGATTTCCCTGACAGGGAATTGTTCTCTTCACCCCCGCGTTTCCTGAGAATATTCGCCAGTTCATAGAAGACGTCTCCGGCTTCCAAGGCATTTCCCGCAACATACCTCGTGCTCTTATCTTCTGACCATACATGGGGCAGCCACTTTACAAAGCTCCATTCCTCTTTATCCCCTAGCTTTTGTTCATCGTAGATAAATACCATCTTTACATCCGTATAACAATTATTGGCGGCAATCTGCGCCACCAGATTATAGACAATATTCATCGTCCTTTTGGACTCCGCACCGCCTACAATGCCCCAAAGCTGATACTGCTTTAAATCAATGCCTACCGGCACATTTTCCAGCATACGGTAATCGTTTTGAATGATACCTGGTTTCTGTTTTAAGGGATCTTGCTGCACACTAAATTTCTCTTTCGGTATCTTTATCTGTACCTGGAAAGGAATATTGCCAAGCCCAAGACGCTGGAATAAGAAATCCTCATGTGATACATTGCGGTTCCATATACGGTTGGAACTACGGTCAAAGTAACAACATTGCTTGGAAGAAGGGTACAAATCGCGCAGTGCATTAGCATTTTGCTCATATTTCGCCTTCAGATCGTCGGCCGTCTCAATGAGATAGTTGCCGTAAGCATTAAACCTGGACTGCTCATTTTCCCGCTCTTCGCGCTGTGCATATTTGAGATTGGCAAGCGCCCACACTACGCCAAGCGTAGCGGAGGCCACCGCCGTAATGATTCCGGTAAACATAAATGCACCGGACGTTCTGCCCGACATCTGGGTACTGAGAAAAGAGAAGCCGCACCCTAACATCATCGGCAACGCCATGGTAAAAGACGGTCCAATCGTATAAATCAAAGGTTTTTGTTTAGTGTGCTGCAAGCTGGGCGGTTCCTCGATTTCAACGCTCTCTCGGTTAATTGACGGCAGATAACGCGGCGGCCTGTTATAATTCCTGTCTTCCACCGTTGCCGCATTGCCAACGTCTTCCCGCCTCTTTTCTTCCACTTGTTCCGGTTTTATGGGTTTTAGATATTTTTGGTCTACCACTGCTTCCCCATAATGGGCAGCAACGCCCAGAATACCGTCCAGAAACAAAATGTTCAGTCCAAAAATATTGATGACGTCTCCAAATTCCAAACGCTGTTTCTTTATGCGTCTGCCATTGCTGAAACTTCCGTTTGAACTGCTGTCTATCACATAAAAGGAGCCGTTTTCTTTGACAATACGGCAATGATTCTGCGATACCAGCGTCATAAACTGATAAGAAATCATATTCCCCTCATCTTTGCCCACCGTAATCTCCACCATACGGGAAATATCGTATTTCTGAAAGATGGGAAAAACGGGGCTGTGCGCTACAGCAATCACATCTAACTGCTCTTTGTCCTCTGTTTTTATATGTAAAATTTCTTCCTGTGCAAGCTGTTTATGCTTATATATTTTACCGTCTGAAACTAATATATATTGCGGGCTTTCTTTGATATTCCATTGATTCTGCGTAATATCCAGACAGAGTTCGATGTCTTTCTTGAGATGAAAAATCTCTTTCTCCAACCGGATAGAATAGTTCATATTATTTCCATTGGGCAACAGATATTCTTTAAAAGAATCTTTCTGGTATATCATCAATATCATGGCCTTTCCTCCTACATCATTGTCATATCATAATAGAACATCTGTATTTGAAAATATCTGCTTCCTACATGCAAGACGTCCTTGTCTGCCAACATGATAGGATAACCTGGCGACAAACGGTATTCCTTTCTCTTGCGAATCAGGCATGTCCCATTGGCAGAATTCATATCTTCCAGCCAGATTTCGCCGCCGCTCAAATAAACCTGGCAATGCTTAGAAGACACGACGGCTTCGTTAATACAAACAGATACTTGTTCCTTCTGCCTTCCGAAAATAACCACCTTCTCCGGGTCAAAGATCACACCGCCCTTTTCATTGCTCTTGATAAACTTTACATAGAGCATAATTTTTTGCGGGCTGCGCGCCGTTATAGCGCAAGACTTGAGATAAGGGTTTTTCAAGGAATAATTCAGACTTTCTTCCTTTACCATCTGTCTGGCTGCTTCATAATATTTTTCCATTTCTTTTTTATCACGATATCTGCGTACACAGACAACAATAAGCAGCGCCACAAGCAAAACTGCCAGCAGAGCAAGAAGTATGGTGATTACATACCATTCCATATACGTCAACCTCAACTATTTACTTTGCGCCCTGTTCGGTGTCTGACTCCCCGGCGCGGTTATTCACAGTTAATACACCAGCGTCAATATTCAGCACATCCCAGACGTTCACCACATCCGACGGCGCTTCTATCACAACTGGCGCTTTCTCTCCCGGCATGTAAACCTTTACCGTCGCCCCATTAATTCCCAGCGTCCCCTCCTGCCGGTAATCAAGTACATAGAAATGATAATTTCCGCCGCTGTCATTGATGGTGGTCGTCTCCGGCCCATATCCGCGGGTATCATCCACATCCAGCGATACCAGATCTTCTCCGTTCTTGGATAACGTCTGATTTGCAAAATAAATATTTACCCCCGTACCGTCTGATAACGTCCCTTCCAAATGGGAGTCTAAGTCTGCGGGAGAACTTCCCCATTCCAGGACAATGCGGATCTGACCGCTCTCTACCGTAGGTGAGATGACAAACTGTAAGTTTTCCGTATCACCAACAGGATCTACATATATTTCAAAATATTCCGTAATATAGCCTTCCATCTTAATCTCTGCCAGATAATAACCGCTTAACAAATCTACCTCACAAAATCCGTCTGCATCCGTCTCTGTCTGTGCAAGAATTTCTCCGGTCTGGTCATCCTCTGCGCGCACATTTACAATAGCCCCCAAAACGCCTGCGCCGGTTGTCGCATCCAAAACCTGTGCTTCCACCGGAAATTCTTTCTCTTCCTCGTCCGCTTGTGCTGGCGTAATCTTATTCCAGGCATTGCAAGAGGTGATATTTCCGTTTTCATCGCTTTCCACCATAACATTACAGCTTCCACAGAGGAAACTGACGACATAGCGTTTCAGTTGTTTGTCATAGCCT
Organism: uncultured Lachnospiraceae bacterium; assembly: GCA_947565425.1. Taxonomy (GTDB): domain Bacteria; phylum Bacillota; class Clostridia; order Lachnospirales; family Lachnospiraceae; genus Petralouisia. The sequence goes on along the minus strand of CANOFW010000010.1, from coordinate 61,063 downwards.
TTTTTCAATTTCCGCACATCAAGCTGTGACAAGGTCTGATAGTCCAAACTATCTTCCATCCCTCCAAATAAAAGCGAAAGATTATCCAATGAGACTTCTTTGGCTTTTGCCATATCGTACGGACGTCCCAGCGTTTGATCCACCACGTTGCTATTATCCGATGTATTATAATACCGATAGGAAATCCCTGTCTTTCCATAAGTCACCGTACACACCTGGTCCTTTTGACTAATCGAAGGCTCTCCATACTTTATTTGACAATCATGATACGTCGCCGCTGCGATTTCAGAAAGCAGACGCCAGTTCACTGTCATCTCTGCGACCGTTTCCTTGGAATCTTCTGTTTCTTCCCCCTGCGCGACTTGTACGTCATCACCAAAATAAACCTTCCACATCTCTATAAGCCTGGGCGAAGATGTATTGGTAATTCCCATACTTAATACATTTTGTGCCAGCGTCATCTCATTTTGCGATAAATAAATCATTGTCAACCTCTGGTAAGGTTTTTCATCCGTCTTATCTTCCTCAATTGCCGCCTGATAAGCAATGACTGCATGCTCATAATCGCCCTTGGCATAATACATGTCAGCCGTCTGAATCTGTTTTTCAAGTGTTGTAGCTGCATCGCCCGCCCACATAAAACACAAAACTACCGTTCCGCTGCAAATCACAAGCAATGCACTAATGATACAGATTACCAGCGTCCTTCTTTTGTTATCCATGAAATTTTACCTTCCTTAAAATGTCTTTCCCCACCGATGAAGCAAAAACAGCAGCAATAAAAATATGCTTGTGGAAACTAACAACAACACAATCCCAGCCACGATATAAGATGTCCCTGTCATTTTCGTTCACCAGTCCTTTCATATAATTCATATAAATGAGCGACCTGTCCGCTTACCTCTTCCTCTTTGGACATACCAGCGCTTTCATAATATTTAACAGCCTCCTCGCAACAATATTTCATCCTTGCCGCATCCCCATCCTGCTCATAAGCAAACGCCAAATACATCCAAACTCTATAATCCGATACATGTTCTTCTGTCAACGAGAGTAAGATCTTTTGACCATGATAACTCTCACCAAGCTGTAGATAGACAATCGCCAGATTTATCCGATCTTCCACAGAGGGATAAGCCATGGACGCCAAACGTTTATAAATTTCCAATGATTTTTTATAATACTCTCTGGCCGCCGTCGTACCTTGTGTTTGCCTTGCTGCATCCACATATGCCGCTCCCAGCTTTTGCAGTACCAGGTTCTTTTCCCCCAGGTTCTTTGCCTCTTCCAGACAGGTAATTTGTCCCTGATAATCTCCTTCGGCCTTTGCAGCATCCGCTTTCAACATATATGCCTTCTGGCATAACCAGGGGTCTGCGTTTCCTTCCAATACCGCCTGTGCCTCTTTGGATGCTTGTTCATACTCCTGCATCTCATATGCAATCTCGGCCCGAATATAGCTTGCATCTACACTGCTCAGTCCAATCTCTTGCGACTGCTGCAACATGTACTGTGCCTCTTCCATTCGCCCTTCCTTGGCCAAAGCAATTGCATAATCGCGACTGTAATCTGCCCGCGCGCTTCCCTCCGCCGTCTCCGCCGCTTTTTCATAATAGACGCTGGCGTTTCCATAATCCTCCAGCTCATAATAATAACTGCCAACAGCATGGAATATCGCGGCTGTTTCCTCCGACTGTTTCTCCAATATTGCCTGATAAGATTCTTTATTCAGAATATACAACCCTTGATTTAAAATCTGTTCCTCATTTTCCTGATTTACTGCATCATAAAAAATTTCATAATCCTTCTGAAAATTTTCCCGTGTCTGCGTCTTTATGCCGTGAAAAATAAGTCCTACGGAAATCATAAACAACACGGCATACCCCGTAGTCGCCGCGACCTGCCCCAAACGCAGTTTACGATAACGTACATCCAGCTTTCGCAAATCCACTAACGCCGCATACATTTGCTTTGCCGTAGGATACCTATCTTGGGGATTTACCTGCATGGCTTTGTCAATCACATGCAGAAACGATGGTGAAAACTGCGGTAACTGCATAGCCCCCAGCGGGATATTCGTCTCGTAATCCATACTTGGAGGCATGCCACAGATTAAAGCGTAAAACGTTGCCGCCAGACTGTACAAATCCATGCGTCCATCCAAGACAAAATTTTCTGCCCTTCCTGTCGCCACATAGTAGTTTGCCCGATATGCCTGCTCCGGCGCAGCATAATGCTGGCTAATGCCTAAGATATCTTGTTCCTCCTCTAGCCCGAAGGATATATTAAAATCAATCAGATAAATCTGCCCTTCTGCCGTGACCATAATATTGGCGGGTTTAATATCACTGTGCAAAATGGGCGGATTCTGAGAATGGAGATACACCAAAACACTACACAGCTCGCGAAGCCAGGCTAGAAGCTGCTGCGGCTGGAAAAAGATCCCCTGCCGCAGATAATACTCCAAATCACAGCCGTCAATATATTCCATGACCGTGAACACCTGGCCTCCCTGCTGAATAAAGTCGTACACCTGAGGGAGACAGGTATGATGTAACTTCTTTAAGATGTCTGCCTCCCACCGCATACTGACAGGCATACAGAAATTGTCTTTAATCTTCTTGATGACCACATACTTTTCCAGGCGCAGATGGTACGCTTTATAAATCACTCCTGTCCCGCCGTTGCCGATTTCCTCTACAATCTGGTAAATCTGCCCTACAATCTGCCCGCGTTCCATCTGACGCCCCCTTTCCATATTCGTGTGACAGCCTCTCCATTAGATGCGCACGGATTTGCAGAGGAATACTGCTGCTTCACAGTGCAAATCCGGCGCCAATAACGCTTTCATCCGCGTTTTCCAAATTTATTTTTCCTGCTTTTGCGCTTTCCTGCGCTTTACAAACAGTAACCAGTAACCGAAGCCTGCAGCTGCCGCCAATAGAAAGAGCGTTCCAAAGAACAGAATCCGGTTATTATAGAACTGTACCAGGATATTGGTTGTCAGCAGACAGCGAATGGTATCACTCTCAGAGCGATTTCCTGCTTTATCTAATGCAACTACACGCAGATTCTGCCAGTGAGGTGCCGCGTTAAGTACATAGCTCATAATGCCGTCATTTTCTGCAAGCTCTTGCTGACTCCAGGTTGCAACTGGCGTACCTTTGTCGTTCATATACACTTCCACGCTGTCAATTGCAATATTATCCTGACTGTCAATCTTCACTTCGTGCTTTGCTTCCACATATTGCTTATTGTTCTCCACACCAGAAATAACGCTAGTGGGTGCCGTCTTATCAATGACAAACTCAACTTCCTTCGCATACTCCTTGGCCTTAGCCGTACGATTCGTCATGCTGTTTTTCGCTGTATCGGTAGAAAGAACGGTTACCATATAAGAACCTTCCTCTGCAAAGTTATCTGCATAAACCGTATAGGTGTACTCTTTCCAGGAGGCATATTCCGTTCCTTCATCTTTTATCTCATAGTTCTGTCCCTCTTCCAGTTTCACCAGCTCACCGTCGCGGCTGCATGTAATGCCTTCGGTCTCCAGAGAGCTTACATTGACCTCATGAATGACGAGATCTTCTTCCTGATTCGCATAATAATCATTCACTAGCTTGTTGGTATCTTTACTTAATATGTAATTGGAGCCATAACGGTTGACCGAGAATACCTTTGATACTTCCTTGCTGTTTCCAGCCAAATCCGTCACCTGTGCCGTCAGCGTATAGACGTCGTCCATCTCTGTCGTATGAGCGAAATCCTCCAACTGCACGCTGCCGCCATGCGTTTCACTTGACATGCTTCCCGTCAAATCCTGCGGCTCATGCTTGTACCCATTTAAAGTGATTTTCACGCTCTGCGCATCACAGTTGATGTCATGGAAGGTAACGCCCGGCGCCACCGTTCCATTGTAAGCGTTCATATCGTCTACATTGGTAATTTCAATCTCCGGTTCTGTCATATCTACCACAAATTTTGTCCCGGTATAATTCTCCGCTTCATTTGCCGCCATATCCTCGCACGCCACGCTCAGCGTATAATCGCCGTCGATGTTATAATGAATGGTTGCCGTATGCACATCACCATTACTGCTCCAACCGCCGCTTACCGGAGCGGAAATTGTCTGTCCGTCTAATTCTGCAACCTGCGTAAATACAACACCTGCATCATCAAAATTATGCTCTTTTACGGTGACGGTCGCCACACATTCATCCTTGTAATAGATACCGTTAGACAAGTCCGCCGTACTATAAGAAACATCAATCTCTGGCTTCGTCTGGTCAATTGTAAACTCGTCTGTATTCCCATATACTGCGGAATTTTGCGCCTTATCCGTCGCTGTCATCGTAAACGTATAATCACCATCCGCCGCATACGTAATCGTACATGTATGAGTAGCGCGGTCTGTTCCGCTCTCCCCACCGTGGCTCCAGGTGCCATAAGCCGGAATAGAACCGTCCGTATTGGAAATCTGAATCTGCCGATTCGTCGCCTCTTCGTCAAAGTTACGCTCTGTTACTGTGATTACAGCCGTACGGTCCTTGTTATAATATTTTTCATGGGACGCATCGTTTTCAAGGTACGTCACATTAATCTGTGGCTGTGTTTTATCAATGCTGAATACCAGCCCTCTGCCATCGTTATACTCCGTCACATTGCCCGCACGGTCTGTCAACGTTACCTTCAAAGAAATATGATTACTATTGTTGCGTACGGTAAGGTCACGTTCCATTTTCGTCACTAAATTCTCATCTCTCGCTGTAACCTTCCAGTCGCCATTGCTCAAGCTTCCATTGTTGTCAATATCCACCGTACCGGTCTGATTACTGTCCGAATCTTCCTCCGATTCCACAGACCATTCAATTTTCCTTAAACCTGCGTGAACGTCTTCCACTACCAGATGGAACGTCGTATCTTTAGCGTACAGCGGCCTGCCTTCTGCATCCTGATAGGACGTCTCCGGGCTTGTGATCTCAATCCTTGCCTCTGCTGCTTGCTGTGCGCTTTCTTTTACCGTGCCGTCTGGCTGTTCGGTATTCCCCTGATTGCCCACATTATCTGTGGCATAAGCATAAATCTGACCCTTGAACCCTTCTGGAACGGTAAAAGTAATAAACTGCTCCTCGCCCTCCGTCTGTAATCTGGGCGTTACAAATTTGCGCTCCGCCTTATCCTTGATATCTTCCAGACGATAAGAGATTGATTTCAGTCCAGAAGAACCGTTTGCATTCACATCGGTAGCGGTAATCTTCACCGTCGCCGTCTCCCTGAAATAGTAGCCGTAATCTTCACTGTCTACCGTTGTAACGCTCTTCCAACTGCTGTCCTGGTTGCCGACACCCGTAAATGTAATTCCGGTAATCTTCGGCTTTTCCATATCAATACCGATAATCTTCGACTGCATGTCGGACGCATTGCCCGCATAATCTGCCGCTTCCACCAAAAGTCTGTACTTGTCGCTTTTGTTCTTTCCGGTCGCGGTAGCAACAACATAGCTCTGCTCCTCTACCTGCCCGCGTTTTCCATAATCATTTTCCTGTATGCGATAATCCTCTAGCGGATAAGTTTTATTGATATTGCGCCGGAATTTACCGCTTAATTCACCCATCGTAACAGCAGACGTCGACACCTGATATAAACCGGAACAACTGTCTTTGGCTGTAAAAGAGAAATCTACATTCTGGTTGTACCACGTCACATTTTGTCCGTCTACGTACTTGCGAGCCGTAGCACGGTCTTGGGGCGTCACCTTGAAATTCTCCTTATTCAACGACGGTTTTCCCTTATCCACCATGAAAATATCAGAAGTTCCATCTGTGTGGTACGTCTTCTCCTTGCCTACCAAATCTGTCACATGCATTGAGAAATTGTATGCGCTGCTGCCCTGATAGGTAATGGTACAGGTATAAGCTGCGCTATCGCTGATTCCGCCTAATTTATCCTGGCTCTTCCAGTCAGAGATTTCCACAGCGGCATTGATAAACGCCTTCTTCAAGATAATCTCTGCTTGTTCCTCGTCAAAGTTTCTCTCTTTTACCGTTATCTGCGCTTCACGTTCTTGGTTATAAAATTCCTTGTAATGATTGTCCACAGAAGTACTTGGAGATTCCTTCTTGTTGTATGATACCGAAATCTCCGGCTCCGTCTTGTCAATACTGAAAATCTCTTCGCGTTCCGTCGTATGCCCTGCACGGTCTGTCAGCTTCACATATAATTTAATATCATTGCTGTTATTGCGCACGGTAATCTCTCTTGCCAGCTCTGTGATAAGATTTTCATCCTCTCCACGGATATTCCAATCCTTGCTATCCCCGGATAATGTTCCATCATTGCTAATCTCAATCACACCCGACTGATTATTTGCTTTGTCTGTTCCGGAAGTTACCGACCATTCTACTTTGCGAATGCCTGTGTAACTATCGCTTACCGTAATCGGAACGTTGATATCATTGTTATAAAGCTTTTGCTTCTTAGCGTCCTCATAAAACGTTTGCGGCATTGTTAGGCTAATCTTAGTATTTTCCTCGTGATGCCTTTTGCTCTCTACAATCAAACCATCCGTTTGCAGCTCATGGCTGACATTCGCCACATGATCTGTCGCATGAACAAAAATCTGTCCCTTAAATTCTGCCGGAATGGTAAAGGTAATCTGATTCTTGGCATCTACATTCTTTGTTTCTTTCTTTTCTGTGCCATTGATATCCACGAAGCGATACGTAATACTCTTTACACCAGAAGAAGTATCTTCTGCCTGCACGGTCACATCTGTCTTTTCTCTGAAATAGTAACCGTAATCCGTTTGATCCACGCTGGCATGATCCCATTCACTCTCTGCATGCCCGCTTCCAGAGAACGTAACCCCGCGAATCGTGGGCGCCGTTCTATCCACATGGAAACGTTTCGTCTCTATCGTCTGGTTCCCCGCACGGTCCGTCAAGATTACCTCCAGAAGAATGTTATTTCCCGCTTCTGTCACAGTAAGCGTCTTTGCCATCTCTGTGATAAGATTATCTTCATAGAACTTCTTCTCCCAGCCATGGCTTTCGTCAGGCATGTTTCCATCGTTGCCAATTTCAATTGCCCCGGACTGATTGCCTGTGCTGTCTTCTCCCTCATACGTCAGCTTCCATTCTACTTTTTGAATGCCTGCATAGCTGTCCCTGACAGTGATGGGGATATTAATACGGTCTTGATGGTAGAACAGTTCTCCACTGGTAGTTTGGTAAGAAGGTTCTGGCATCTTCACCTCTATGGCCGCGTCGCCCTTATGATGATCTTCGTTTTCCACAATGATGCCCGACGGATGAATCACACCGCTCTGATTCTCTACCTGATCTGTCGCATAGACGTAAATCTGTCCCTTGAAATTTGCGGCAATATCCACTTCCACATAGTCCCTGCCGCTTTGAACATCTTTTTGCGGTATCAACGTCTGATATTCCCGCTCCTGGGTATCAGCAACATCTTTCAGACGGTAGGAAATGGATTTCAACCCGGACGCTGCATCTTCGGCGTAAACTTTAACAGTTGTCGCCTCTTTAAAATAGTAGCCATAAGACGTCTTCTCGATACTGTCGTCCTTCCAGTCGTCTTCTGACTCTTCTGCGGATGAGAATACAATACGCGAAATCTTCGGCGCCGTCTTGTCAACCCCAATTACGCCGGATTCCTTTTTTGTCTCTCCACCTGCATAATCCATCGCCTCAATCGCCAATTGATACGTTCCTTCTCCTGCGGTGGCAGCCTCGGTAAATTTCTGCTCGGTAACTTCTCCCTGTTTCCCATATGCAACGCCGTCCACAGAATAATCTGTCAATTCGTACGTCTCATCCACATGATTGCTCAATTTGCCGTCAACGCCTTGTGCGTCGTGGGAGGTTACCCGGTATAAACCGGAAACAGAATCCTGCGCCGTAAAAGAGAATTTCACATCCTGGTTATACCAGGTAATCGCCTCTGGCGCTGATTGCCGATACTCTTTCGCGTTGTCCGCATCCGTTGGTAAAATTTCAATATCCGTACTCAACACCGGCGCTGTCTGATCCACGGTAAAAATATCCGCCGCACCGTCCGCCTGATACGTCTGCTGATTGCCTGCTAAATCTGTCACAGCCAGCGAAAACCGATAGGCGCTGTCTCCTGGGAAGGTAACTGTGCACGTATGCTTCGCCTCATCGCTGATTCCACTCAATCCATCTTCATTTTTCCATTCCGATATCGTTACACCTGCCTCTTCTAATGCTTTGCTCACTGAGAGATTCTCTGCATCCTCCTGGAAATTTCTCTCTTTTACGGTAACGACTGCTTCACGGGTATTCTTATAGAACCTGCTGTTACTCTCGTCCGCGGAAGAGTCCGCAGAATCGCCCTCATTGTATGTTACCGTTATCTCCGGCAACGTTTTATCAATACTGAATGTCTCCTTACCGGGAGTCTCACGGTCGGTACGGTCTGTCAAGGTCACATTTAAGGTAATGTTGTTTTCGTTCCTGTCAACAACAAGCTCTTTGTTCAACTCTGTAACCAGGTTGTTGTCCTCTTGCACGATATTCCAGCCGTCTGTGTTCCCGGACAGATTGCCTGTATTGTCAATATCAATCGTTCCTTCCTGTACGATTTCCTCCGTCTCCTCGCCAGAGGGCACAGTTAGCGACCACTCGATCTTTTTCAAACCGGCATACGTATCTTTCACCGTAAGCGGAATGGTAATATCGTTCTGATAAAGGTTATGCCCTTGTGCATCCCGACAATCCGTGTCCGGCAAATCAATGGTAATCTTTGCATGGCTCTCATGATTTGTCTCGTCCTCCACAATGACGCCGGCAGGCTGAATCTCCGCGCTCTGATTGCCTACATTATCTTCTGCCATGATATAGATTCGTCCTTTAAAGTTTTTGGCAACCTGTAAAGCGAACTCCTGTCCCTCGCCCGCCTCGATGACTTCTGTTGCCTGGCTGCCGTCAATATTTTCCAGACGGCATGTAATCGCATGAATACCAGATGCATTGTCTTCCGCTTTTATATGCAGCGTAGTACTATCCTGGAAATAGTAACCGTATGTCGTCTCGACCACACTGTCTTTGCTCCAAATACTCTCTGACGCCCCGGTCCCAGAAAACGTAATTTCATTAATTTCCGGAGCCGCACTGTCAAGCTGCAAAAAAACTCCCGGCTGTTTTAAAGATACTTTCTTAAAATTGGAGCCTCCTGCTGTAGTTTGTGCAAAAAACGTGGTGATGTTTCCTTCTGGATAACTGCGCTTTTCACTGCTGAAAGAATCTTCGCCTTCCATTTTCAGCTTCATTCCCTCTGCCGGGCAAAGGAAAAATCCGCTCTTCGCGTAATATTTTCCATCAACAGCCTGTCCAAATGCCGGATACGTCTCTGACTCCTGCGACGTACTGTCTACCGCTTTGATGGTAAAATAGGAAGCGGCGTCAGCTTCTTCCCGCAGCTCTCCATAGTAACATACAAGCGTCAAATTCTCCGTGACTTCTTCCATGGTTACTTTATAAAGACCAGAACCATCCTGCTCTACCGTAACGCTCTCTTCAATGGCAAATCCATCTTGCGTGGTAACCACATTTCCCGCGCTTACATCCGGTGGCGTACCCTCAATAGGCTTGCGGCTTACTACTTTTTCCAGATATTTTCCAGCCTCCGGCGCAACATGAAACGTTACTTTTGCACCCGCCGGAATACCAGAAATTTTTCCGTCTGCCAGACTTCCATCTTCCGGCGATACCTGCTGGGGCTCTTTGATACTTATGTCAGACACAACGCCAATTCCGCCCTCTTCTTGCAAGGTAATGCTGAAAGCTTCTTCTTCCGCCCTTACCACCAAATCCCCCCAAGGGATGATGGATACGACTAATAAACATGCCAAAACGAGTGAAATAAATCGTTTGCTCTTCATCCATTGCCTTTTTTTCATCTAACTTCACACTCCTTTGCTTCCTTCCTGCTAAATCCACTCATCCGTATGGATAAGCAGCACTTCTTTGGTTATCACAAATTTTCCCGTATGAGACTTCTTTCCTTTCCTGCCCCTGATGGGCGCGCCTTTCGCATTCGCCTCCTGTGAGGCAACAAGAGGCATTGTCTCTTCCATTTGCAGCTTGCCGCTTTGCTTTTCGGCGCTTTGTGTTTGCGCTGTTTTTTCCTCATGCAAAGACAGCGGCGTATACTCGCCCATTGCCACCTTCCCCGCATACTTCAAACGTCCCGTCCGTTCGTTTGCCTCCCGCATTTGCTCGATCGTTTTTCGCCGAGCACGCCCGGTACGGCTGGCAATCGTATTTCGGATATGAAACTTGAAAAACAACACCACCGTCAGAATCAGGAACAAGACTGCCAGCACTGCACAAATCTTAAAACCTGTCTGGTATAAACTGATTAAATTCTCTGCCTGGCTCATGGCTCCTCCTTCTGTGGCGTATCGGCTGTATCAAAATACAGTGATTCCATGGTCTGTAACGCTTGTTCTATGTATTCCGCGATATCCTGTTTTAACTTTACCTCCACGGAATTGGCAGCATCTACAGATATCGCTTCCACCGCCGTGCTGACGGCGCTTAATTGTGATGAGATATCACGCTTAGTAATCCCCGCTTCCTTAAAATCTTGCATATAGGTAAAGACATTGTAGACAAAATCTTTATACGTTCTCAGCGCAGTGACATTGTTATCCGCAGAAAGCGTATCGCTTCCCAGCAAAGAGGTGATATCCAGCCAATAGTCATAATAAGTGGTGGAAGCGTCCCCCGCCTCATTCTTTACCCCCAGCGTTGCCGAATAAGAGGCTATTTTTCCGAGGCATTCCGCCCGCGCAGCCTTTTTCTTGTCCAAGGAAGTGGAGGCAGCCGCCACTTCAAACCATTTCTGTGCTTTTGCCTTGCGGTTCGCTTCCTGATAAGTATAAAAATAAGCATTTCCCAGCTCATAGGCGAAGGCTTCGTACGCATCCGTATTATTCAGTCTCAGATATTCAATGTTTGATCTCGACGTACCATTTGTCTCATTAAAAATGGCGCGAAGATTCTCATCCTCCTCACTTGTAATCTGATTATCATTCAACATATAAGCAAGCATGGCTTGATACGCCGTCTCATCGGAAGGCTTTAAATTGATGGAACTGCTGAAATACTCCATTGCCTGCTCACTCTCCGCCACAGACGCTGCCGTCAGATAAGCGTCATAACTATTCCTCGTCTCCGCGCTTGCCGCAACATGGAACCCCACCGCGCCCAAACATGCTGCCACTGTCAGAAAACCAGAGGCAAGAAACATGCTCCATTTTCTTTTTTCTGCCCTTTGGTATTCGCTGTCTAAGGTTTCATAATTCTCTAAATCATACAAAAGCTCTTCGCAGGACTGGTAACGGTCTTGCGGATTCCTCTGGGTACATTTGGCAATGATCTGCTCTAACCCAGAGGACAATGCCGGATTCCAATAGCGAATTGGATACATTTCATAGGGCGGCTGGCATGGATTATGCCCGGTAACAAGATGATATAGGGTTGCGCCAAGGCAATAAATATCCGTCCTTGCATCTGTCTGCCCATGACCTCCATACTGCTCCGGCGCCGCATAGCCCTGTGTGCCCAGACATTTTGTATCTTCCACGCTTGTTTCCTTAAACTCTCGCGCCGTACCGAAGTCAATCAGCGTCACTTTCCCATCGGGCTTTAACATAACATTAGAGGGCTTCATATCCCGATAAATAATCGGCGGCTTGCGCGAATGAAGATATCCTAGAACATCGCACAATTGTTTTGCCCACGCGATAACGTCCTCCTGATTCTGCGCTCCATAATGTTCCAGCGCCTTACTCAAAGGATTTCCCTCTATATAATCCATGACAATCAAAAACGTGTCATCCCGGTCAATCACATCTATGATACTGGGCAAATTGGGATGACTCAGACGCTTTAGGATATCGGTCTCCGCGATCAGCCCCTGTTTGACTACATCGTATTCACTTGTACCGTCCTTGCGCAACTCTTTGATTGCCCACTGCTTGTTTGCCCGCTCATTCATTGCAAGGTAGACGACGCTCATGCCTCCCTGCCCGACCTTATTTAAAATCTTGTACTTTCCATCTATAACAGATCCTATCTCCAGCATGATTGTTCCCCCTAGTATGTATGAATCAGGACAACCGATATGTTATCCTGCTCTCTACGATATTTATTTAAATCCGTCAGATATTTCATACACTCCTTCATCGTCTGTTCTGTATTCGCCGCTTGTGGGTTTAGGTATTGAAAGAGTTCCTCCTCCGTTATAATATGGCGGAACCCATCGGAACAAAGCATATAATTTTCTCTCGCTGCAACCTCGCCGCTGTAAAAATCAGGTTCCAAGTAATCGCCCGCGCCAACGCACTGTAATAAAACATTTCTCTGTGGGTCCGTTTTTGCCTGCTCCGGGGTCATTCTTCCCATATCCATTTCTCGCTGGATAAACGTCTGGTCCTTCGTCAACTGCCGCACACTGTCGGTTATCTTATAAACGCGCGAATCTCCAACATTCAAAATATAATACCGCCGTTTTACAATTAACAGTAATACTACCGTAGTTCCCAAACTGACACCTGACGTTCTGCCATACTCCATAATATGGTTGTTTTTATCCCGAATCACCGTTTCCAGGCTTTCCTTTAATGTCTCTTCTTCTATGCCCTGGTCTAAGAGCACAGGGAAAACCTCCTGGAACCAGGATGCGCACGCCCGGATCAAACTAGCGCTTGCCACCTCGCCTTTCGCAAGCCCTCCCATTCCGTCACATACCGCTGCAAACACCACTTTTCCGGCTGTTGTATCCGCCATCTGGATGAGAATAGAATCCTGGTTTGTCTTCTTCTTTATGCCCACATCTGTATGTGCTTCTGCTATAAAATCCATAAACACTCCATTTCTTAATTGCAAGGGCTGTCGCATTAAGTTGAAGCGTACAGCCTGTAAATCGTGACGATCTGCAAAAACTGTCATCTGCTTCTCGCTTATTGCGGCAGCCCCTGATTTTTACTTACATCCGAAATTCAAATTCTTCTTCTGATAACACTACCTTGTCACCATTTTTCAATACCGTCGGATGTCCGGATTCTACTTTAACCCCATTTACAAAGGTTCCGTTTGTAGAGCGCATATCCGTAATTACATACTCGCCGCCGTTCACAGAAATCTTTGCATGGCTTCTGCTTATAGAACTATCTCCAGTGATACAATAATTTACCCGGCTCTTTTCCTTACCGATCGTAAACTCTGCTCTGTTTATAGGAATGTTCTCACCCGTCTTAACACGAATCAGTTTTGCCGAAGATTGTGTGGCGCCGCCGCCTAATACGGTTGTCTCTCCTGCCCCTGCGCTTAATACCGTGGTCTCTCCGTTACCTCCAGCGTCAGGCTGTGCAAAAGGCGGTCTCGGTGCATTGTTCGGCGATGCTGGCCCACCCGCAGGCTGTCCTGGATGCATGTTCGACGATGTCATTCCCTGCGGCGGTGTTTTCTTTTTCTTGCTGCCCATCAAGACAATAATCAGAACAACAACCAAAACGAGCACAACCACGGCAACGATAATAATGATAAGTTTCATGTCCAATCCAGACTGTTTTTCCACTAAAGCATCCATGGCTGCGCGAAGTCTTCCCTCTACGCCGTCCACTTCAATCTGCGTCGCCTGCTCGTTGGCGCTTACTTCTTCGGCCTCGCTAATCAACTCATTGAGATTGGCAACGGACTCCTCGGAATAACCGCTCTGGTCTTTCTCCTTTGCTTCACTGATCGCACTGCTTAATGCCGTTTTATCTGCCGCTTCCACGCTGGGCTCTGGCTCTGCCTCCGCCGTTCCGTTATCATCTTCCGCCGGCGCCGGCTCTTCGGCTTCGCCGGTTTCTCCCTCCGGGCTGCCTTCGTCGGTATTTCCTGCCGTACTACCATCACTGGTCGTATACTCTATACCGAGCGCATTCAAAGCGTCGACAATCTGATTGATGGTGATTGCATAATAATATGTATTATCCACGGTAGCATTATTAACACCTACAACATAACCCGCGTCGGTCACTAACGGGCCGCCAGAGTTTCCTTCACTCAACGCCGCGCTGTGCTGGATCATATCTACATTGCCAATGGTCGAAAGTTTCGTCACCTTACCGTCGGTCACGCTGACATCATCATATGTATATTTGTTTACATTCTGATAATACTCAGGAGCTGCCGGGAACCCGAGCGCATACACCTGCATAGTAGAATCAATCGTATCGGTGATGTCTAATGTTAGCGGCTCACGGTCATAAATTGCATCACTCAGACTCAAAATTGCAAAATCTGTCTGTTCGCTCTGATTCTTTATCGTTGCATATACATAAACATCACGCATAACCACAACGCGGATTTTCAGACGGTCTTTATAATTTTTCTTAAAACCGTTGCCAATCGCTTCATTCGCCTTCTCTACGTTCTCATTAGAAAGGTTCACCACATGCGCGCATGTAATGATCGTGTCATTGTTAATCAGAAAACCGCTTCCACTTCCTAAAAGAAACTCATTGTTATCTTTATCCACATACAGCAGATCCACACGCAAAACGCCATTTCGCGCCTCTGTGACTGCCTGTGATGTTTCTGCACATACGCGAAGCGTTGGTCCTGACATGAGTCCTGATATGATACATATCAAGGCCATCATAATCACCAATGCGCCCCGTATATGACTTTTTAGGGTTACATTTTTCATTTCTGTTCCTCCTTCGTCTTTGGGTAATCTATTTCAAACCTTTTAAAATTATATTTCACTTGCACGCTCCAATACAACCTGTGACAAAAAGTGTGACACAGATTTTGTCAGATTTTGTAAAATTCTGTAAACCTATCACATGGAGTATTCTATGATCATCTGCTCTATACACTCGATGGTTACTTGCTTACTGTAAAACCAGTCATTTTCCACTGCATAATCAATGAAACGATGAATGTTCTCCACGATACTTGTCTCTTTCACCATAATTGTTTTTCCATATGCCCCACTTTTACACCAGAAATTCACATCCCCTCCCCGACTGGCATATATGACAACCGCATCATCCATACGAAGCCTGCTTTCCCTTGCCATATAATAAGATAAGCTCCCTGATTTCAAAAGCCATAGCAAACGCTTGAGAATTACCATCCGTTCCTGTGCTGTAAACGGCAGAAAAATATCAGAAGGGTATCCCTGAATGATCCCATTTTGCATAAACTTACGCAGTCCTGCCTCCGAAAAATAATTTCGGAACTGTCTCTTTTCCTTCAATTGAGAAAATGTTTCCCCTATCATCTGCACGGCCTTCTCCATTGCTGGAGATTGTAATCTCAAATGCCGCTGTATTATCTTCTCGTCCATTGCTGCCAATAGACAGGGGAAACATCCTATCTGCAAATCAACCATGCCACTCTCCATCACCAGGCTCATAAGCTCCGCCAATTCCTCCGCGCTCTGGTTGATAATGCCTAATTTCTGCGTGCAATTTTTCATTTTTTCATATTCTTTTCGGAAAAATTCTATTTCTGTCTTCTGATGGAGAATCAAACATTCATCTGCTTCATTGCTGCACAAAAACACATATTCCCCAACCAACAGCATATTGGGCAGCAAGCTCATTTGATTGACATGATAGATAATATTGTCATAATAGAAATAACTTTGATACGCAGTACTGGCAAATTCAAATGCCAGCGTGGAAAACAGCAGCCCGATATTATCATTATCATTCTTATTGCAGTCCAGACACACAATATGCTCCAGATCCAAATCCAGGTGGCTACTCATACGCAGGATAGGATTTATGATATTGTCCTGATCCGGCTGAATAATCATTTTCACCTTCACACATTCCTTGCGATTCTTTCCCGCTGCCAGCCATAAAAGCTGTGTCAAGGCATCTTCCACTTGCAGACGCCCATAAAAGGAAGCTGCCTCTTCTCCATTGATTAAAGACAGCTTTTTTACAATATCCATATCCAATATTCTTCTTCTCTTTTCCAGGCGAAAATCATACATTCCTTCCAACATATGCTTGAGCTTTCCAAAACTCTCATAATTCTTTTCCCCATATGTACTTCTGGCATAACACTCCAGAAGATCTTCCTGTTGTCTGGGTAAAAGCATCATTGCACTGCCGATACGCCTCACTTCCTGACTGTTTTTCGGCATCCTGTTTCCCGAAAGGTATTTATGAAACAATGTTCGGCTAATTTCCGTCTCTGCTGACAATTTGCTGACAGATATATGGCTCTTTTGCACATACTCTTTTAAGTTTTCTGAAAACAGTGACATTCTTCCTCCTCTTTCCCCCAACTCCTATGTACGGAACGCTTCTCTTATGCTCGTTAAGCGCCCTTCTTACTACTTATAGTTGTTAATAAATCGTCTGTAACATTGTAATAAAAAGATAGTTCTGTGATAGTTCCGATACAAATTATTACTTTTTTCGACTTTCTGCAACATTTTATCACAACTAAAAGTTGTTGTCCATAACACCTATTTAGTTTTTGTTTAAAAAAAATGAAATGTGGTATACTTTAACTATTCAACAGAAGGGGAATCGTCAAAAACTATAAGATAAACTGTAATATCATACAATCTTCGGAGGAATTTTATTGAAGAACTTAAAAAAACTGCGGGAGATTCATGGGCTCAGCCAAGAGCGTTTTGCAGATTTATTTAATTTGAAACAACAATCTATATGCAAATATGAGAATAATCGTTCACAGCCCAGCATTGAAACACTATCTGAAATTGCGGCTTATTTTAACACTTCCATAGATTATCTGGTAGATTTCACGGACATTCCTTATCCATTGGAACAACGAAGTGAAGACACGCTCTCGCCTTCTGAGAAAAAACTAATCGAGAATTACAGGCATCTTTCACCTACTTATCGGGAGCTCATTGATTCTCTTATTGAGATGCATTTGAAAGAGATTATTCCAAGATAAGACATAACGCATAGAACAAAGCGGACAAGTCCACATCAACTCCCTAAATCCCTCATTCATGAGGGACTTGGACGGTTTACTGCGCCGAGCACAATTGCGAAGCAATAGTTTCCTCTTGTGCGAGTGCGCATATCATTTTTCTCTTATAGGAAGATACTTTCACGCTTTAGCGTGACAAGGTCTTTCCTATAAGAGAAAAAAGCGGCATAGCCAACAACTGGCTATGCCGCTTTTATAGATAGATTATTCAATCAATATTCTCTTATTTCTCTCCATAAAGAGTAACTAACTTGTTGAGGTATTCATAACGCTCTTTGGCGATTTCCTCAGAAGCTGAGAACAACTCCTCTGCTCTCTCAGGATTGAATCTAGCAAGCGCATTGTAACGAACCTCGCCGTTCAAGAATGCCTTGTAATCTCCAGTCGGAGCCTTGCTGTCTAAGGAGAATGCTGCCTTGCCTTCCTTCTTCAATTCCGGATTGAAACGGAAGTTATGCCAGTAACCAGCTTCTACTGCGTTCTTCTCCTCGGTCTGAGCCTTGCTCATACCAACCTTGATACCGTGGTTGATACATGGAGCATAAGCGATAACCAGAGACGGTCCCGGATAAGCCTCTGCCTCTGCGATTGCCTTGATACACTGGTTGTAGTCAGCGCCCATAGCGATCTGTGCAACGTATACATAGCCGTAGCTCATAGCGATGGAAGCTAAGTCTTTTTTCTTCACTTCTTTACCGCCTGCTGCGAACTGTGCAATAGCACCTACCGGAGTAGCCTTAGAGGACTGTCCGCCAGTATTGGAATATACCTCGGTATCGAATACCATGATGTTGATATCCTGTCCGCTGGCAAGTACATGGTCAACACCGCCAAATCCGATGTCGTATGCCCATCCATCACCACCGAAGATCCACTGTGACTTCTTAGCCAGGAAATCTTTCTCAGCCAGGATTTCCTTAGAAGCGTCGCATCCGCAAGCTTCCAAAGCTGCAACTAATTTATCTGTAGCAGTTCCGTTGAGCGCGCCGATTCCATAAGTGTCTAACCACTCTTTTCCTGCTGCTGCAACGTCTGCATTCTTGCCGTCTGCTACCAGAGCCTCTACTTTGCCTTTCAGCTTGCCTCTGATTGCTTTTTGAGCTAATAACATACCATAACCGAACTCAGCCGCATCCTCAAATAAGGAGTTGGACCATGCAGGACCCTGACCTCTCTCATTTACGGTGTACGGTGTAGATGGTGAGGAGTTACCCCAGATAGAGGAACATCCTGTTGCATTTGCAATGTACATCCTGTCACCGAACAACTGTGTAATCAACTTAGCGTAAGGTGTCTCGCCACATCCACCACAAGCTCCTGAGAACTCAAGAAGCGGCTGTTTGAACTGAGAGCCCTTGATGGTTGTCTCTTTGAATTTCTCAACAACATCAATCTTCTTCTCAACGGTCAGACCATAATCGAAGTATGCCTGCTCGCCCACATTCGCTTCGCAGTTCTGCATTGTCAATGCTTTCTCACCCTTCTTGCCCGGGCATACGTTTGCACAGGAACCGCAGCCTGTACAGTCAAGTGCAGAAATTGTCATGCTAAACTTGTAGTTCGGCATTCCTGTCATTGCCAGTGTCTGCATTCCTTCTGGAGCCTTCGCTGCCTCATCCTCTGTCATAGCTACCGGACGGATAACAGCGTGCGGACATACATAGGAACAGATGTTACACTGGATACAGTTTTCCGGATTCCATACAGGAACGTCAACGGCAATGCCGCGCTTCTCGTATGCTGCTGCACCGGAAGGTGTCTGACCATGCTCATATGCTTTGACAACAGATACCGGAATCTTGTTACCCTCCTGGGCATTAACCGGAATCTGAATATTATTTACGAAATCTACAACATCCTGACGATCGCCAGTTGCAACCTTAGCGAAGCTCTCATCCTGAGCATCTTTCCAGCTTGCAGGCACTTCAATCTTAACAACACCCTTAGCGCCGGCGTCAATTGCATCGTAGTTCATCTGTACGATCTTGTCACCCTTCTTGCCATAGGTTGCCTTAGCAGCAGCCTTCATGAGCTCAATTGCTCTCTCCTCAGGAATGATCTCAGCTAGTTTGAAGAAGGCAGACTGCAATACCGTGTTGATACGGCCGCCAAGTCCGATCTCTTTACCAATCTTGATACCGTCGATGGTATAGAACTTGATATCATTCTCTGCAATATATCTCTTAACCTGTCCAGGTAAATGGTTCTCTAACTCTTCCGGTGACCAGGAGCAGTTCAGAAGGAATGTTCCGCCCGGTACAAGTTCCTGAACCATGTTGTACTTACGCACGTAGGAAGGATTGTGGCATGCCACAAAGTTTGCCTGCTTAATCAGATAAGTAGACTTAATTGCTTTCTTACCGAAACGCAGGTGGGACATGGTTACGCCGCCGGATTTCTTGGAGTCATAGTCAAAATATGCCTGTGCATACATGTCTGTGTTGTCTCCGATAATCTTGATAGAGTTCTTATTAGCACCAACCGTACCGTCAGCTCCAAGTCCCCAGAACTTACAGTTAATGGTTCCTTCCGGAGTGGTAACTGGGTCTTCTTTTACTTCCAGAGAAAGATTGGTAACGTCATCATAGATACCAATTGTGAATTTCTCTTTATCTGTATTGTTATAAACAGCGATAATCTGTCCAGGAGTTGTGTCTTTGGAACCAAGGCCATAACGTCCGCTTGTAATCTGAACAGACTCAAACTTCGTTCCCTTCAATGCTGCAACAACATCCAGGTACAACGGCTCGCCAAGAGAACCAGGCTCTTTTGTTCTGTCTAATACAGCGATTAATTTTGCAGTCTCAGGAATAGCTGCTACGAATGCTTCTTTGCTGAACGGTCTGTAAAGACGAACTTTGACAACGCCGACTTTCTCGCCTCTTTCCATCAAATAGTCGATGGTCTCATCAATGGTGTCACATACGGAACCCATAGCAACGATAACCTTCTCTGCGTCTGCTGCTCCGTAATAGTTGAAGAGCTTGTAATCTGTACCAAGCTTCTCATTTACCTTGTCCATATATTTCTGAACAATTGCGGGCATAGCGTCATAAGTGGAGTTACATGCCTCTCTGCTCTGGAAGAAGATATCCGGGTTCTGTGCAGAACCGTCCTGGCGCGGATGGTTGGGGTTCAATGCATTCTTGCGGAAACCGTCAATTGCATCCATGCTTACCATATCTTTCAGATCTTCATAATCCCAAGTCTCAATCTTTTGAATCTCATGAGAAGTACGGAAACCGTCAAAGAAATTGATGAAAGGAAGATGTCCCTCTAAAGCTGCGCAGTGTGCAACCGGGGTCAAGTCCATAACCTCCTGTACGGAAGACTCGCAAAGCATTGCTGCACCAGTCTGGCGGCATGCATATACATCAGAATGGTCGCCGAAAATATTCAGCGCATGAGTTGCTACGCAACGTGCAGATACGTTAAACACGCCTGGAAGACCCTCACCGGCAATCTTATAAAGGTTAGGAATCATTAACAATAATCCCTGAGATGCCGTATAAGTGGTTGTCAACGCGCCTGCTGCCAGGGAACCGTGCACAGTACCTGCTGCACCTGCCTCAGACTGCATCTCTGTAACCTGAACAGTCTGGCCGAAAATATTCTTTCTTCCCTGAGTTGCCCATTCATCTGTAGCTTCTGCCATAACAGATGAAGGTGTAATCGGGTAGATGGCTGCAACATCTGTAAATGCATATGAAGCATGAGCTGCTGCATGATTTCCATCCATGGTTTTCATAGATCTTTTCATTACATTTTCCTCCTACTTAATATTAAGCATACTATTTCCAATAACCGGAAACAGACATGCAGATTTTTCCTTCTTTTATACTATAATGATTATGTCCCAAAAAGTCAATACCTCTCCGCTTTGCTGCTGAGTATTTTTCCCGAAAAAAATCTATGTCTGCACTCCTCAAAACAAAGGACTTTCCTTAGGTTTCATATATTTATTCTGAAAAACTTCTACTGGCAGGGGGCGGTCAAATAGAAATCCCTGTCCATAACGGAATCCGCATTTCACAAGAAATTCTCTCTGCTCCTCCGTTTCAATGCCCTCAAAGATGACTTCTTCCTTGACGCTGCGGATTAAACAGCCCATATTGCGCAGAAACGCCTCTTCATTCTGGCGGTTCTCACGGTTGAGAAAACTGCGGTCAATCTTCACGATGTCTGCCGGAATATCAAGCAACATTCCCAGAGACGAATAGCCCGTGCCAAAATCATCAATTGCCACTCGAAAACCTGCCGCACGAAGCTGCTGCACCTCAGTCTTAACAAGATCATACCCCAGCACAAACAGACTCTCCGTAATCTCAATCTCAATGAACGGATGTTCTACCCCATACTTGTCCGTCAAATCCATAATACGCTGGAAAATTCCATCCTTCTCAAAATGACATCTGGAAAAATTCACAGAAATAATGGGAAGCTTATAACCTTCGTCTTTCCAACGCCTCATGTAAATTAAAACTTGTTCATACATATAAAAATCAAGTTCCACAATGTAACCGGATTTCTCCAAGACCGGAATGAACACACCAGGAGATTCCAGCTTGCCATCCTGCTTCTTTAAACGCACCAACGCTTCCCCACCGGAAATCTCCATCTGGTCTAAGAGAAATTTGGGCTGGATATATACCTGGAACCTGCTCTGTGCGAGATCGCTTTGAAATTCCGCTAATATCTGCTTCTCCAGTTCGCGCTGCCTGCGCATTCTGCTTTCATAAACCCTGCACAATACCGTACTGCCTTTGATACTCTTCCTGGCAATGTTTGCATTCTCGATTGCCGTGTCCAAATTTTCCTCCACATCGTCGATAAAATAAAGCCCTGTGGACAGCCTAAGATTGCAGGAAGTATAGACTTCTTTCTGCTGGTTGGAAAATTCCACACTCGCCCTGGAGACAATGCCCATAATCTCCTCTTTACTTTTCCCCCAAATTAAGGTCACAAACAAGTCTGAGTAGAGTCGGCAGGAAATCTTGTTGTTACCGCTCCTAATCCTTTTGGCAAACTTCTTAAGAATCTCATTACCTGCCTCATGACCAAAATTCTCATTGATATAAGAAAAATCATTGATATCCGTATACACAATGGCATACTGTAAATCTATTTCTCCGCTGGCAAGCTTCTCCTTCGCACTGCTCTTAAACGCTTCTTCTATATAAAGGCCGGTCAGCATGTCCCGCCGCTTGAGATGGCGGATTTTGCGCTGATCCTCCTCCCGCTGTACCCGCAATGCTACAAATACAGACAGCATACGCGTCAGCTCTAAAAATGTCTCTTTCTCAAAATTACTCCAGACTCTAGGCTTCTCCAAATCGCAGAAACTCACATACCCTTCTCCCAACTCAAAATAGGAGAAACTGCAATTGACAATCGCACGCATCCTTCTCTCGCGAAATACCGCCTTATCCTTTTCCGATACATGCTCATCGCCCCAGCAGTCATTGATATAAGCCAATCCCCACTCGTCAAACCCACTCATAAATCCATCCCAGTCCTCAAACTTGTCCACAAACTGCGGCTCGTAAATTACACCGTTCTCTCTGGTCCAGCAGTTGGTCTGAATGAGCTCCTTACGCTCCCTATCACACTCCAACACGGAAACAATGCCTAAATCATACTGACGTCCAATACGCTCCATTAAAATATTTAAAGAATCGTTGACGTCCTTGGCATGGGATAAAAGTGTAAATGCTTCTGAGAGGAAGTCCATATCCTGCACCTTACCCGCCTTATATTGCTCTATACGCGGCTCAATTCTCGTCGCCTTGCGAATCTTCCACAGCGGATCTGTCGCCTCCGCAATACGGAACTGATTCTTGCCCGCCTCTTTCGCCTGATACATTGCCATATCTGCCTTGGCAAACAGGGAACTGTAACTCTCTTTGACTGTGCCGATAATCGCCACGCCCACACTACAACTTACCTCAATCTCTTCCTGCCCTCCGCCATGATATGTCTGGCGGACGTTCTTACAAATGTTCTCAGCTTTGAGCTTCGCCTGGTAATAATCGGTATGTTTCATAAATACCATGAACTCATCCCCGCCGATTCTGCCCACAATATCCGTCGCCCGAAATAAATCCTGAATCTTCTTAGCAATCGTAATCAGTACGCTATCGCCGAACATATGCCCCAGCGTATCGTTAATTCTTTTGAAATTGTCTACGTCTATCAGCATCAATGCATGTGTGCCGCGGACATTTTTCTTGAGAAACGCTTCCACCTC
Source organism: uncultured Lachnospiraceae bacterium (assembly GCA_947565425.1). Classification (GTDB taxonomy): domain Bacteria; phylum Bacillota; class Clostridia; order Lachnospirales; family Lachnospiraceae; genus Petralouisia. The sequence continues at coordinate 37,792 of CANOFW010000010.1, read as the reverse complement.
CGACTTCGTCGTCGATTTATTCAACAACTTCGTCAGATCATCCTGTTTGAGCTTCAGCTCCATCTCATCCTGGATACGCCGCTCCCTGGTGACATCCTCCGTCCTTCCGAGAATGCGCAAAATCCCGCCGTTCTCCCCGGGGACGCTCTTATAAATCGTCCTGTGCCATGCATACTCGGGCTCCTGTCCGGCATCCGCAACATTCACACGGTATTCTATCATACCATGTTCTTCTTCCCCGGAAGCGCGCCTGATCATGCCGAAAAATTCTTCATAATCCTCACGATAAATGATTTCCTCTAAAGCCTTGATTGATACAAAAAAATCTTTACCTCCGCGGTCAGCAATCATGATATTAGAACTGGAAGCAATGAAAATTGTCTTATTCTCCACATCATATTCAAAGGGGAACTCCTGATTAATTTCCTCTACCAGTTTATAACGCTCCGTCTGTAAATACAGCTCCGCTTCTATCTTCTTGCGCATATGAATATCCCAGCAGGACACCAGAAAATATGGCGTTCTGCCCTGATAATAAAATATACGCAGACTCATAGCAATCCAACGAATCTCTCCCTCTTTGCCACAGATACGGATATCACATTGCCGTATCTTATCCGTATGCATCAATTCTTCCATTATCTTATGCAGCTTCTCCCGATCTTCACGGTAAACTGCATCCCCAAAATCGTTCGGTAATACCTGGATTTCCTCTTCCGTATAGCCGATAAGCCGGAAAAATTCTTCATTCCCTTTCACCAGCTCCCAGTGTTCCGTCCCCTGTATCACAGCACATCCTGTCGGCAGCTTCTGAATCGTTCTGCTCAGCCTGCCCAACTGCTCCTCATCCTTCTCAGATAAGGCTTCCTTTTCCAGTATCTTTTGATCATCCATACCAAAACCCCATTTTTTACGAACATCTTTATTGTTATTACTTTATCATAGCAAATTTTCCATATTTTTTCAATAAAACTCTTGAAATATAAAGGATTTAAGGTATACTGTTACTGTTAAAATCAGAATCATAGAAAGGATTACCACGATGATTAGTGCAAACAATATATCTCTCAGAATGGGAAAGAAAGCGTTATTTGAAGATGTCAACATCAAGTTTACAGAAGGAAACTGCTATGGTCTCATCGGAGCCAACGGCGCTGGAAAATCTACCTTTTTAAAAATTTTAAATGGACAGTTAGAACCCACCAGCGGAGACGTTGTCATTACCCCCGGCCAGCGTCTCTCCTTCTTACAGCAGGATCATTTCAAATACGATGAATACACGGTACTCGATACCGTCATCATGGGCAACCAGCGACTCTATGAAGTAATGAAAGAAAAGGATGCCATTTATATGAAGGAAGACTTCACGGACGAAGACGGCATCCGCGCCAGCGAATTGGAAGCAGAATTTGCGGAAATGGATGGCTGGAACGCCGAATCGGACGCCGCACAGCTTTTAAATGGACTGGGCATTGACACAGACCACCATTACGCTGTCATGAAAGACCTTCCCGGCGATATGAAGGTTAAAGTGCTTCTCGCGCAGGCGCTTTTTGGCAACCCCGACATCCTGCTTTTAGACGAGCCTACCAACCACCTGGACTTAGACGCCATCGCATGGCTGGAAGAATTTTTGATCAATTTTGATAATACCGTAATTGTGGTCTCCCATGACCGTTATTTCCTCAATAAAGTCTGCACGCACACCGCAGACATCGACTATGCCAAGATTCAGCTCTACGCCGGCAATTACGATTTCTGGTATGAGTCAAGCCAGCTATTAATCAAACAGATGAAGGAAGCCAATAAGAAAAAGGAAGAAAAGATAAAGGAATTACAAGAGTTTATCTCACGTTTCTCCGCCAACGCTTCCAAATCCAAGCAAGCGACTTCCAGGAAACGCGCCCTAGAGAAAATTCAGTTGGACGAGATTAAACCCTCCAGCCGCAAATATCCTTATATTGATTTCCGCCCCAACCGGGAAATTGGCAATGAAGTACTGACCGTAGAGAACTTGAGCAAGACGATTGACGGCGTGAAAGTATTAGACAATATCTCTTTTATTGTCGGCCATGACGACAAGATTGCTTTTGTGGGAAGCTGCGAGCTTGCCAAGACTACGCTGTTCCAGATTCTTGCCGGAGAGATGGAACCAGATGAGGGAAATTACAAATGGGGCGTTACGACCAGCCAATCCTATTTCCCCAAGGACAATACGAAGATTTTCGACAATGACTTACAGATTGCCGACTGGCTGACACAATTTTCTGAAATTAAAGACGCTACCTATGTCCGCGGCTTCTTAGGAAGAATGCTGTTTGCCGGAGAGGATGGCGTGAAGCACATGCGGGTACTGTCCGGTGGCGAGAAGGTACGCGTGCTGCTCTCCCGCATGATGATTGAAGGCTCTAACATCTTAATCCTTGACGAGCCCACCGACCACCTTGACATGGAGAGTATCACGGCCTTGAACAATGGACTTATCAAGTTCCCAGGCGTAATCCTCTTTGCTTCCAGGGACCATCAGGTAGTGCAGACGACCGCAAACCGCATCATCGAACTTTTGCCCAACGGCTCCATGATCGACAAGACCACAACTTACGACGAATACTTAGAGAGTGACGAGATGGCAAGAAAGAGACAGGTCTATTCCACCAGCAATGCGCAGGAGGAGGATGACTAATCATAGATGGGGTTGTCGCACTAACATAAATTACAAGTTATGATTCGTTCAAAAGGTTTGCATTGCTTCGCAATGTAAACAACATGCACAAAAATTATCTTGGGAAGCTAGCTTCCCAGAGTGATTTTTGTGCATTCTGTCTTTGCCGCATAAGCGGCAAGACCTTTTGAACGAGTAAATATATTAGTGCGACAGCCCCTTATTGAAAAATTAAGAACACTACCTTTTCAGTTGCTCTATTTTGTCTTTTAATTCCTGCAAACTGTCTTCTATCTTATCAACATCAACAAAATGCAAATTAACAGTTGTTTCGTCACCGCTTTCAAACTTAATAGGTGCATGACCTCTCATTTCATCATTTATCGGATATAGAAGCCAAATTTCTGGAGTTTGATATTTCTTTGAATAGGCATACATCTGATACATGTCAGCCTGCGATATTCCATAGTTGTCACGATCTTTGTTGTACAAACGTTTCCACTTAGTGTCTAAAACGACTGTTCTACCATCTTTCCTCATTACGATATCTGGTTTCAGCGCAAACTGATACCTTGGTTCATGAAAAAGATAATATCTCTTTTCCTGGCAAGAAATATCCCACCCTGCTGGGACCATAATCTTTTTCAACTTCTGTGCCACATAACTTTCATAGACCGTTTCCATCGAGAACAACAATGCTCTTGACGCCGCGGCACCTGAAAACGTCGTAAAACTCTTATTCATCAAAAATACCTTAGACCACTGCATTAACATTACATAGTCCTCAGTACTCCTGTTTCTTACGGTTTTTGTAAAATCTTTCTCATAATTTGTCGAGACTTCAACCTGCTCAAATGCCGTGAGAAGCTGTCTGATCTCTTTGGCATTCTCTGCGCTGGATGTCAAGTTCTGTAACTTCACAAGTGTTGCCTTCACAAGCCGGTTTTCAGGCATATTGGGGTGAAATTCCTCAAACGCAACATAGAAGCGCTCCCTGTGGGCCAAATTTGCTCTCACATGCTGACTCACTAAAAGCTTTCCCTTATAATATCGTAGATTGTCCTCCTGTTCCACATAAGTAGATTTGAGTCCTCGCTTTACCAATTGCCTTACTTCCTGTAAATACAGATTGATAAATAATTCATACAAATTCATCCGTTCGACGTTCAAGGAGGCATCATGAAACACCTTACTCGGAAAATCCTTCAAGCTACAGAGCATTTTCAGAAACACTTTCTTGGTTCGTGTATTTCCTTCATCCTCTCTCTCACCAAAAGATAGCTTAGGCAAGACCTCAATCTGAAAACCATTTTTCATTTGAATTAGACCAACATAATTCTTAATCGAGACGACATCACCTACATTGCGCCGGCAACTAATCTTCATAAAATTTAAGGCGTCTGTATTCTGTGCATCTCCTGAAAATTCGTGAATAAACGCAACCAAATCGTTAAATACCTTCTGATCCAAATATTTATATTTTTCGTCATTTTTATAGTCCTCATTACAGATAATGGAATCAAACTCTTTTACCACAAAAGCCTTCCCCATGTTATCACCACACTTTACAAAATCTCTTTATAACTGTTGATGTTACCTAGTGCCTCTTGATTAATGACATAATTCTTTTCTGGAAGATCAATAACATCCTCAACACTTCCTCTAAAAATATCTTTTGCTACCGTCTTCTTATCAACAATAAACTTCAACCCTTCACTACTTTTATCATTGTCACCCAAAACCAGTTGAATTTTCTGATAATCTTCATAGAAATATTCCTGCAAAAGTGGAATAACTGACTTTTCAAAAATAGACCGTAACTTTCCAATCACAGCATTCTCTCCCTGAAGCCCGGTGAAAAAGGCATGTCCAATCGTGTGCTCCCTATCATATAAAAATGTGATGCGCTCATTGATCTTTTCGAGCATTGCTGCTACATCCAAATCTTCAATTTTGTCCGCGTGAAGTTCTCTAAGCACTTGTGGATTTGGCATCATTTCTATAAACTGAAATCGTCTGCGAAGTGCTGTGTCCATCAAGGCAATCGAACGGTCGGCGGTGTTCATCGTTCCTATCAAATAAACATTGGCAGGAACACTAAAGTCTTCGCCTGAATATGGCAGCACTGCTGAGGTCTCTTCTAACATTCCTGCTCTCTTTGTCTCCTCAATCAATGTGATCAATTCACCAAATATTTTAGAAATATTTCCACGATTAATCTCATCAATGATAAATACATAATTCTGTTCTATATGAGACTGCTGCGTATCTTCAGGATTCCTTGCATTCTTGCAAAATGATTTAAACACGCCATTCTCCAGCTTATATGCGAGTCCGTCCCCCTCCATAACAGGTTTGATTCCTTCGATAAATTCCTCATAGCCATATGACTGATGAAATGTAGTAAACGCAACTCTTCCTGCTCTTTTCAGTTGGTGATATCTTGCCATTACTGCGTGATAATCGGTCAGTTCTGTCAATGCTTTTCCATCACAGATAGCAACTGCATAGATTGCCGAATAGTAGGTCTTCCCTGTGCCAGGAGGTCCATACAAGATAATATTCTTGTCAAACTCTATCCTTTTGTTCCCACGTTCAGAAGGACTTGGCTTCCGCTGCATATCTTCCTCACCTACTACATACTCATAATATGGTATCAATGCTCCTACCGCTTCTAACATCGCCTCTTCTAACTCATCATTGGTTATTTCATCGGTCCGTTCTTCGATTCTGGAAAGTTGAACTTTCCTATATGTACCATCTGCTAGTTTGCTTTTAATCACATCAACCGTCTCATTTATAACCTCTACTCGTCCACGTTCATTACTGTCATTTACATACACGAAAGAACTTTCTGGTTGCAATGGCAAATCTAAATAACTATGGTAAGATCGCATTTGCTTTTTATCCGTACCATCATTTTTCACTTCCAAACTAAAACGATACCTCGCCTTGTTCAAATGTGGTGAAACCTCCACAAAAATAGAGACGCTAATTGGATTGCTCGCATACTTACGATATTTCATTTGTGCCCATAAATACTTTCTGGTCTTTATGTTAGAACCATCAAGCCACTGAATTGTCTCACATTTATCAAGTCCATACTTTTGCTTACACAATTCTACCATCTTTTTCATTTCGGTAATCGCTTTTTGGCCCCTAGATTTTATTTCCAGCAATCTTTCTTTTTCTTCAATATCTAATCCTTCTGTCATTGGGTCCTTGTAGGGCAATTCATAATTGTTATCCAGATAATCCAACACTCCTAAATAATCAATTTCTGTATGCGTTTTTTCCTTTACAAGCTCCCTAGCTGCTATATCAAAAATTCGATAATTCTTTACATGAAAGTTTGCATCACGAAATTCTTTAATCACTCTTGCATTTCTGATATACGTGCCAACCTCCGTTTTGCGTTTCATTTCTAACTGGAAATATTTATATATGTCTTGAGCTCCCTGGTTATCGCTGAAAATAGGAAATGTCATAGGCTTTAAGCAATGCAATACCATGGATGCAGAAGCAGCGCGCATTCCCTGAAAATCACTATTTAATACTTGCTCACATCTATCAAAGATTTGCTCATCCTCAGACATGTCCTTTATATCTATGCACATCTGAATAAATTTTCGCGGTGAATTATCATCTGTTCTTCCCTGGAACGTATAAAATCCCGTACCAAACATACCAATAGTATTCTTTTTTCCCTCATTATTTTTATACTGTTCGTCTTTTGCCCTTTCCCATAACGTATCAAGAAGCGTCACCAAGCGAGCTTTCTCCTGAACTGGCAAATGACTTTCATTTATCGTTTTCTTCTTCGCATCCAATCCATGTTTCCAGGTGCCCACACACATAAGATAAAGAAGATTTAAGTCTTTGGCATCACATACGGATAAATCCTCCAACAATTCATACGCATGAATAACTTCCCTAACAAGCTCATACGTTGCATCATGCATATCCGGTTCCATTTCCTCTGCGTAAAGTAGTTTCTGTACAATATCCAGATACTCCTTCACTTCTGACTGAACACGCATAGGTCCCCTTGACGGTTTAAAACCATGTTTTTCTAAAGCTCCTTTATCAAGCAGCTTACTCGAGAACTCCTTTATCATTTGGAGTTCCATATACTTTCCTTTTCCATCATCAAATTCACCAGATATTTGAAACTTGCTATCATCAATTGTAGATACTTTCTTATCTACAACCCTCGCTCTACACTTAAACTGTATGGCATGTACTGTCTTAGAAACATATATGTACACAATATCTCCAACCGCTACATTTGCCTTCTGTTTCCAAACAAGTGTGCCAAGTTCTCGAAAGGCTGCTTTCAAATCATAATTTTCTGGATTCCCTGATAAAATCCATTCTGTTACTTGTTTCTTATCCGGTACGGTTGTTTCACCATAGTTACTCATTCGTATCACCCCTATATAAAATATTTTTAAATATATCACGCATCTTTCAGGCTCAAAAACGCCCCCAGATTCCCGCGCTTCCCCCGGCTTGCCCGATGAGAAAATAATATTTGTGGATTACAACAAGTGCACACATCTGTCACCGATAAATGTTCCTGCTTTATTCCCGCCTGCAAAAGTACGATCTCATTCGCCCGCCACAAATCAAGCTGATATTTACCGTTTCCTTTGTCTCGTAAAATCTCCTCTTCATAACCAGAAAATTCCCGCATAAATGCTTCCGCCACATCTGCGCTTACTTCATAACAATCCTGACAGATTGACGGTCCAATGGCGCAGACGACGTCCTCCGGCTGCGTACCGAATTCCCGGTGCATCGCCGCAAGCGTCGCTCGTCCTATTCTGCTCACTGTCCCACGCCAACCTGAGTGGGATAGCCCAATGGCGTGCTTTTTCACATCCACAAAATACAAGGGCACGCAATCTGCGTAAAACGTGGACAGCACAAGCCCTGGCTCGTCTGTAATCAATCCATCCACATCCGCATAACCGCGCCCACGTGTAATCCCCTTGCCGGCATCCTCCCTGCCCACACGCCTCACATTGGTGGTGTGCGTCTGGTCGCTCAGCACAAAATCCCCAATCTGACCATTCATCACCTTCGATACCCTGTGGAAATTCTCTTCCACTGCCAGTCTGTCATCGCCCCGTGTAAAACTGAGATTCAGGCTCGCAAACATTCCTCTGCTGACGCCGCCAAGACGAGTCGTAAAACAGTGTTCCACCATTCCTGTCTGTTCTAAAATCGGGTATGATAAATAGGGAAACGTCACGCTGGTCAATTGTTTAGAACGCATAACCGGCACAGGCTCTTTTCCCTCTTTCTGTTTTCTCACAAGCGTATACTCCATAAATATAAAACCCTTCCCTTTCTACTGTAATAACATCTATGATTAACTCTTTTCAAACGCATTCCTCACATGGCACATTTCCTCGCCAATGATTCCCACCACATCAAAACGGCAGGGCGTGTCCTCTGCGAACCCATAACGCAGAAGATAGAACTCTGCCGTCTTAATGATGCGCCTCTGTTTGCGCACATCTACCGCCTCCAAAGGATGACCGCCACTGTCTGTCGCCCGGTATTTGACCTCGACAAATACAAGATACTTTCCCTCCTTCGCTATGAGGTCAATCTCACCAAATCTACTGCTGAAATTATGCTGCAAAATCTCAAATCCCAACCCTTGCAAATAAGACGCCGCCAATACTTCATACTGTGTGCCTGTCTTGCGATTCCCATTCCCTGTGCCTGCCAAAGTTTCCCCCTGTTTCTATACTCCGCATCCATACCTACCCTGTTTCTACGCCTGCGAACATTCCCCGCAAAAGCTTCCTCTAAGACCTAAGTTTCTCTTTCATCCGCTCCATATCGTCCACAAACACCAAAATCTCCGCCACTACTTCATACAATTCAGGCGGAATCATCTCGCCAATTTCCAGTTTGGACAAAGTTTTCGCCAACTTATCGTCCTTATAGAAGGGGATTTTCTCCTCCTTCGCTTTCTCTATAATCCGCTCTGCGGTATAGCCTTTTCCGGTGGCAATAATCTTCGGCGCCCGTTCTCCCGGCTCATACGCCACCGCCACAGCAGTCTTTAATTTGTGCCCATCCTTACTCTCTGCTGTAACCGGTTCTCCGGTGTTTTTATACCGTACCTCATCCATACTGATGACTCTCCCTTTCTCTATATCTGCAAGGCATTTGTCCTAAGGGGTACCAGGCTTGCCTGGGGGATGCCTTAGGAGCGTAACACTGCAACAGATTCCCCTACGCCTTCACGTCAAAGGAATACCGCTGCAATTTCCCCGGCGGATTCTCCCGCTCCAGGAAATCCTGCACAAAGTCCTGTTTCTTCCTGCGGTTCTCCACTTTGACCTCACAGGAATATCCCTTTTCCTCCAGCCGTTTTATAAGTTCATCTGAACACTGTGTAATCAGACGGCAGGAAACTTCATCCTGGAAATAGAATTCTGTCTGTACCGATGTTCCCAACAGTTTGACAAATATATCTGTTGCCCCAAGATGATCCATATCCAAATGAAGCAACGCCGTCAACGCTCCTTCCTTCTGGCGAAGGTTCTTCTTATTCGTATACACATAGAGATCGCTGTGGGCATTCTGGTTCTGCAACTTCAAAGGCAGTTGCACATAGGTGTACAACTGATTCATCTGGTTCATAAATTCCAAATTACTCTGCACAGTCTGCGCGCCTTTGGCTAGCGCAGAACCCTCTTTCCCCGCCTGCGCAAGCGCCTGCTGCAATTCCGTCATTTGATTGGATAAGCGTTGGTAAAATTCCCTGACTGCGCCCTCTTCCTTTAACTTATCAGGCGTCAGCGTCCACTGTTCTGACATTGCCTGTTTCAATAATCCCTTATACTCTTCTGACTGAAACAACTTCTGTATCGAAGATTTGTCCGCGTCTTTGCTCTGTTCTAATACTTTCATCATCTGCTGCAAAAGTTCGCCCGCACTCAAGTTGGTGTTCAATTTCCCTTCCGGCAAAAGTTGTTCATTGCCCCTTGCCCCGGAAAACTCTTGTAACATCTCGCTAAGTCTTCCCTGTTGTTCATTAGAAAGTAATTGTGCAACGGTGGCTCCACCTTCCCCACCAGAGGCCGTGGCAGCTCCCGGCGTCTGCGCTGCCTCCCCGATAACATTTGCGGAAGATACGTCTCCCTGAGCCAGCGCCACTTCCCCGGTAACATTTCCAGAAGTTGCAGTCCCCTGAGCCTGTGATGCTTCCCCGGCAATAGTTCCTGGCATCTGTGATGCCTCCCCTCCGGGATGCTCAGAAACTGCTCCTTGTTGCGCGCCATCATTCCCAGGCAAGAAATTACTACCGCCTTCTGTCAAATCCTGATGGATAATCGCGCCCTGCGCAGCATCAACATCCGTTACCGTCAAGTTCTGAACAGCTTGGTTCTCAGCAAGTTCCCCCAGCGCCGCCTGGTTCTGAACAGTACTCATCTGTGCTTCTGATAACGGCTGCTGCCCTGAACCCAAGAGGATTCCTAAAATCTGCTGTTGAAATCCCAAGAGCGCGCCCGGCGCCTGCCCCGTCGTCTCCGCGCCAAAAAATTTACCTGACAGCTCTGCAATCCCCTCCATGAGATGATTCATCTGAGGCAAAATTGCCTGCTGTCCATTCTTATAATTCTGAAACTGATTTAAAGAATCCTCCGTAATCACAAATCCTAACTTCTGCATCTGTACCAATGTCTGCATATCCGCTTTGGGAAAAGCAGAGGAAGCACGCATCATCTGCAACAAGCTCTGCTTATTGATAGGCATTTTCTCCGCCATCATCTGATTCACCATGGAAAGATTGCGCTCATTGACTTTCAACCCTGCCGCCTCTAAAGCTTTCAACAGCGTAGGATTCTGTGCACTCTCCAAACTCACCGGACGAATCGCAATTTGCTCTCCGGTGTTTGATTTCACCTCAAACAGCATGGGCTGGCCTTTTTCTAAGTTGACACCTGCGTCCATCCTGGCGGAAATTGTACTCCCATCATTCAGCCCAATCGTTACCTGTCCGTTTTTAATCTCGGTCACCGTTCCCTCAAACACTTTGCCCGGCACTAATTGCTGCGCCTGCGCGGAAATCTGGCGTACCGCCCCTGTCTCCTTAGGCTGACTCAACGTCTGGGCATTTGATACCGCATTATTCTGATATTGCTGAACACTATCCACAAATGGCATTGTCATTCCTGCCTTTCTTTTTCATCTTCGCGAGCTGCGCAACATGAGCCACTGCCCCCCGTCACAGACTTGACCGTCAATCATCACGATAGCTTTCGGATAAACGTCTGTCTGTGAATGGGAGACGGACCATATGTGCGGATTGCCTGCACATGCTCTGCCGAGCCATAACCTTTGTTGCTGGCAAATCCGTATTCCGGCAGCTCTTTATCATATTCCCGCATCAGCCGATCCCTGGTAACCTTGGCGATAATGCTCGCCGCTCCAATGGATACACTCTTGGCATCGCCCTTAATAATTGGCACCTGAGGGATAGACACACCAGGAATCGTCACTGCATCATTTAATAATATATCGGGCATTACATACAAATTCTGAATCGCCTCGCGCATTGCCTCATAAGTTGCCTGCAAAATATTGATTTCGTCAATACGCGCCGGGCTTACCATACCAATTCCAGTGGCAATCGCCTGCTCCATAATAATCTCATAGAGTTCCTCCCGTTTCTTCTCGCTGAGCTTCTTGGAATCATTGATGTACAAAATCTTACAATCTCTAGGTAAAATTACTGCACCTGCCACCACCGGGCCCGCCAGCGGTCCTCTGCCTGCCTCATCAATACCGCACACATACCCCATCTCTTCATACTGTCTCTCATAAACTTTCAGTCCCTCAATTCTTGCTCGCTCATCCTCTAAAGCTTGCAGGCGCTTCTTTGCCTGGGCTACAAGCTTCTGTACACCTGCCCGCGCATCCGATTGATAACTTAAAATAAAAGAAGGCAGCATATCTTCCTCTGCTGCCTGTAATTCCGCTTTCAATTCCGCGATTTTCTTTTGTCCGCTCACTGAAATCCTCCTCCGGTTGTACTCCGCTTTATGTAAATCGTTTATTTATGTTTGATAAACCCTACCTTGTTGAATGGGAAAATCCTCAGCCACGCTCTGCCGACGATATCTTCACCGAGAATCTTGCCCACGCTGGGGTCCCGGCTGTCTGAGCTGGCATTCCTGTTATCGCCTAAAACAAAATATTCATCCTCCGCCAAGGTAATAGGTTCCTCGGCATCGCCAGGGTCTAAAATAACTTCCCTGCCATAAGACTCGTCGAGCACCTCCCCATCCACATAAATGTTTCCCTGCTCGTCTATCTGCACTGTCTCACCTGGAAGACCAATAATTCGCTTTATATAAAACGTATTGTCCTCATATTTATAAGGGAAAACAATGATATCAAACCTCTCTGGATCATGAAATCGATAGGAAATCTTATCTACAATCAGATTATCTCCATCGCTTAGCGTCGCTTCCATCGAACTCCCGCTGACCTGCGTGCGTTGCCCAACATAATGGATCACCAGATACGTCAGTAAAAATACAATCCCAATATAAATAATAAAACTAATGGTCTCCCGCACTACATTTGTCTCTTTCTCTGCTGGTTGTTCCTGCTCTTTGTGTCTGCCCATATCTTCTCATCCTTATTCCTGTATTTCCAGTATAACAGCATAATTGATATATTTCTGATACCGGTTACCCTGATTATCTATATTTTAGCTCTGCTGCCTGGGAAATTCAAGTGTTATTTTTCCCAGCCTGCCGCTGCGAAACTCATCTATCACAAGCGCCGATGCCTTGCTGTAGTCCAGTTCACCGCCCTTTTTTACACAGTTACGATTCCCGGCAATCTCCTGCAAAACCTTCGCCGGCGTCTGTTCTTCCACAACCTCATAGCGCTGCGCCAACACTCCTGGATAGTTCGCCTGCAAAATCTTAATCAACTCCAAAGATAATTCGTCAATATTGAGAAGCTCATCTTTGATGGAACCGACAAACGCCAGATACAGTCCGACCCTCTGATCTTCAAACTTGGGCCATAAAATTCCCGGCGTGTCCAAAAGCTCTACATTTTTATTGAGACGAATCCATTGCTTCCCTTTGGTGACCCCCGGCTTATTGCCCGTCTTTGCACATGCCTTTCCCGCATAGGTATTGATAAAGGTAGATTTGCCGACATTGGGAATCCCCACAACCATTGCGCGTACTGGACGATTCTTAATTCCACGCCTGCGGTCGCGCTCAATCTTCTCCTTACAGGCGTCCATAATTACGCTGCTAATGGTTTTCATACCTGCCTTGGTCCTAGCGTCCAGCTTGACCACAAAAAAACCCTTTTCCTTGAAATACGCTGCCCATGCCTGATTTTGCTCCTCGTCGGCAAGATCCGCCTTATTCATCAATATCAGTCTCGCCTTCTGCCTTCCCAATTCATCAATGTCAGGGTTCCGGCTGCTGAGCGGTACGCGGGCGTCCACCAGCTCAATCACCAAATCTATCAGCTTTATATCCTCTTGCATTTGACGCTTTGCCTTCGTCATATGTCCCGGATACCATTGAAAATGCATGTCTTACCTCCTCGTATAAGTTTGTAAGCAAAAAAATTGCTATTTCAACATCCCAATTCGATCAAAGGGATAGACAACCATCCACGCCTCCCCTGTAATATGATCTTTCTTCACATTGCCAATGCTGGCATAGCGGCTGTCTTCACTATTGTTGCGGTTATCTCCCAGCACAAAATACTCGTCTTCACCGACAACAATTTCATTCTCCGCCATCATAGCACTCTCTATCTTCTCTGCATCCGCGCCCTCCGCAAGAGGCTCCCCATTGACATACACTTTGCCGTCTTTAATCTGCACCGTGTCTCCGGGCAGCGCAATCACACGCTTTACGTAGTAATGGGATTTCTCATTGCCGTTGGGTTGAAATACAATCAAGTCATTCTGCTTGGGGTCAAACAGTTTGTACACAAAACGGTTGACCAGAACCTTCTCTCCATTCTCCAACGTCGGTGACATAGACGGCCCGATGACCGATACACGAAATCCAAAAAAGGACACCATAATTATTGCCGCCACAATCGTCAAGAGAATCTCCACAATCCAGACTGCTATTTCTTTCAGCAGACCTATATTAATTTTCTTTTTTTCCCGGTAAAAACTCAGCCCTGCTGTTCGTCTTCTCATATTCTGCTGCTCCTGCCTGTTCGCTGCTCTTGTGCGAGTGCGCATAATCATTTTTATCTTATTGAAAAGGCTCTTTCACACGTTAAGTGTGACAATGTCTTTGCTATAAGATAAAAGATACAAAAGAAGGAACAAATACCGTCGTAGTTGTCCCTTCCCATGATTCATCTCTGCCTTGGATTATTTCACTAATTCTTTTACTTTCGCTCTCTTTCCTACACGGCCTCTCAGGTAATTCAACTTCGCACGTCTTACCTTACCGTAACGGACAACTTCAATCTTCTCTACGTTGGGAGAATGCAGCGGCCATGTCTTCTCTACGCCGACGCCATTAGAAAACTTCCTTACTGTGAAAGTCTCACGGCTGCTTCCGCCCTGCCTCTTTAAGACAATTCCCTCGAAAACCTGGATTCTCTCACGGTTTCCCTCTTTGATCTTACCGTACACTCTAACGGTGTCGCCTACGCGGAATTCGTCTACCTGCGGCTTCAACTGTTCCTGCTCAATGCTCTTAATAATTTCTGTTGCGTTCATTCTGTGACCTCCTATTTCATTAGATGTTCTTAATACACGCGGTAACAGAGGACCATCATCTTCTTGTCTCACAAGACAGTATTTTACCATACCTTTTTCCAAAAGGCAAGAGGCAACAAGACCTTTTGCTACTAAAATACTGCAAAATTACAGCTCTTATGCTAAAAATTTCCCCATATCGCCTACAGACGATTTGATAACCTCTTGTTCAGAAGGCGTTAATTGAAACGCCTGAAAAATGAGCTGATCTAGTTTATCGTAAGCATCTTTGGCAGCCGCAACATCCACGCCTCGTATCAGTAAATCCGTAACGGCAATAATTTCATTCTGCACAGATTCACTTACAATCGGAATGGGTATGCGCTCGATGTGTGAGCGTAATACTTTGAGGGAATGAAATTCTTTCTGATATAGAAATTGCGCAACGCTTGCGTTTAACACGGCAAGTATATATTTCATTTTTGCGCCCTTCAATTTGGGAATCAAAATATTACAGCTATTTAATGTAAGCGTCCTCTGGTCATCATATGCAAATATCAAGCGGCTGCATATAAAACGATACAGCAACTTCTCCGGCGCCCGATACAATTCTACCGGAGCAACTTGCTGATAATTTTCCGGCTGAAAGACAATGTAATTCTCTGGAGCATTGACATGATATAGATTGATATCTGAGCCCTTGAGTACAATCTCGTTCTCATCCGTTTTATGAGACGAAAGATACTTTTTATTGTTTCCGGTTACAATTCCCAGTGCAAAGCTGGCATTCCCCGCCAATGTCACAGCATTTCCTGTCCTTTTGATTTTCTCTAATATGGCATATTCTAAATCCGTTGTCGTAAAACTAAAGCATTCCGACGTCACTGCCCTTTCACTGCCGATTTCAAACGAACGGTTCCTGTCTTTGATTTTCATGCCTGCGGTAGAAAAAGGCTTGTCTGTACGTAAGAGCTGCAATATAATACACGGGCATTGTACTCCGTCAAAGACGTTGCCTAAAAATTCTATGCTTTTGATAACACTTTTGCCGAGTATCATTTTTCTAATATTCGTATGTGCCTTTACATTTAAAATTGCTTCCGGCAATACAAAGGATAACTGACCTTTATCGCTCAATCCAGAAAGCGCACGCTCCACAAACAAATCATACGATTCCAAGTTCTTGCCCGCGGCAGTTCTATATTGCTTTTTTAATACTGACTTTTCATCCTCCGAAAATTCATACCCCCAGGGGGGATTGCCTATAATTGACTGAAATCCCGTCTCCCGATAGGCTGTCAAATAATCCAACGCCGTAATGTGCTTACAAATACGCTCAATACTTTCTTGCGGATATTTCAACGCCATATTCAGACGTGCAATTTTCACACTAACTATATCAATATCGTTTCCATAAATATTATCAAACGGTACGGTCTCTGGAAGCTGCAACAAGAAATTTCCGGTTCCACAACTGGGATCTAATATCTTACCCTTGGCAGCAGTGTTTAGATTAGAAATTAATGCTTTCACCACTTTGGTTGGAGTATAATACAAGCCCGCTGTTTTGCGTATACCGGCATTTCTACAGGAAATGTAAATAAGTCCTAAAATATCCTCATTTTTTTCATAAATATAATCAAGATGAAATAAATACGGATATTTCTGGCACAAATTCAGCGCAGCCTTTTTGTCCGCAATCAGAGCGTCTATCAACGTATGGTACTTAGAAACTTCCAGTTCGCCCTTTAGATATTCATACAAATAGTAGGTTCCCTCTTTTGCACGAATTCCCGACTTTTCAGACAATAAATGAAGTGCACAATCCGCTACGATGCATTGAATCATGGGCATATCTAAGACAATTTTTTCTTTCTCAACCATGCAAAGCATCTTCTCAAGAAGAGCAAGATTTTTACAATTCTCAGAAACATATGCGTGATAAAAGGCATTGCCTGAAACGTATTTTTTATTGCGCCTGCTTTTTAAGGCTTCATTCCTGCCAGACTTTATTTCACTTTTTAAATTTTCCACATAATCTCTGCGAAAGAACGGCGCTTTCTCTGTATATTGAGGGGTCAGCTTCCCCAGCTTCAGCCAATTTTGTCCCGTTGCCGTAGAAATAGACAACTCTCCACAAAGCTCCTTTAACGATAAATACTCCGCATCATCTCTGAAATATCCCATGGTATTCTCCTCTTGTGCGAGTGCTCATAATTTTTCATCTTATGGGAAAACACTTTCATACTTTAGTGTGGCAAATACTTTCCTATAAGATGAAAAATTTCCGGTCCGCCAGGGCACAACGCTGTGAAGCGCAGACGCCCGGCGAACCGGAATTTCTTCATTTCTCCTCCGCGCCAGGCGGCGTTTCCATCGGAACGCCAGCCTGAGAGGGGGATTTTCTCTTTTGTACGTTCACCTTTTCAGGTTCTTTTGTGTTGTTTCGCAGCGTATTATTCAGCTGGAACCTCTGCCGGTTTTGAGCTATTATAGAGTAAGCCAACCTGCACTGCTGCTAACGGCTGATTGTAAATACTTACTTCATCATACTCTGCATTAAATGTCCAATCGTATGGGCAAGTTCCAAGATACAGAGTGCCGTCCGTTCCATGATACATAGTCATCTTGAACTTTTCAACTCCATCCACATAGAATGTCGCCGCATTATTTGCTACTGACAAAGTAATCATCTTCCATGTGTTATTTACTAATACACCTGTCTGATTCCCGGATTCATGACCGTCTCTGTGATTCCAGTCGGCTCCTCTGATAAAGAAATGCTCCGGATTATTAGCCATATTGGAAAACCAGGTATTCTGATAGCCAGAAGCTCCCTGCATGAAAAGCACTGGTGCGTGGCCCTGATCTGCGGTTGCTCCAAGATCTACTGCTTTTACCCACATGGAAATCGTGTAATTCGCGGTATCCGCAATCTTGGTATCCAGCTTAATTCCCTTACCTTTAGGTCCGGAAACTTTCAACGCTTTCCCTTTTACTCCAGCATCACTATAGGCAACTGCTGCCCCATCTGCCTGACTGCTTAATATTGCTTCTTCTGCATTTCCTCCGGTAATTTCATTCTTCAATCCATCATCAAAAGTGAAATAACCTGTTCTGGCAGCGTTCATTGCAGCAATAGGATCTTCAACCGTGATTTCCAGCGTTGTTGTCTGGGTCTTCTCACCCTCCGTATAACTGATGGTAATTACCTGCTTGTCGGCTGCCGCACCATCCTCTGGTGTTACAACTTTCTCAGACGTAATGGTAACCTTATTCGTCACATCTTTTGTTGATTCATCATCATATGTTGCTGTGACAACCATACCTGCTGGGTCAAATTCCTCACCGATGTAATAAGATAACTTACTTGGCGGGGTTGTAACTGCAATGGACTCCAGCACAGCATTCTTTACAATAACATTTACTTCCAGCGTATCGCTTACGCCTTCAGCCACTTCATATCCTTCCGGTATGGTCAGTTTCTTCGTTGCCTTGTAGCCGGTTTCTGTCTCAGTCAGCGTCCAGTCTTCCGTATTATCAAATACTGGCGCTTCACCAACTACCATGTCAACATTAATCTTCAATGCTTTCAACGCTTCCTGAATTGGATCTACACTGTCTCCCAATACACTTGACAAGAAAGTAAAGTCTTCTGCCTTTGCGTCCACGCTGATGTTTGCAATGGTAGGTTTAATCGTGTTATAAAGCGCTTTAACCTGACTCTGTTTCAAAGAAGAGTCATAAATACTAACTTCGTCAATGTACCCATCAAATGTCTGGTCATACGGACTACCGCTGATAAAGAGTTTTTTCAAGTTGGCAACATTAACCTTGCTCTCAACATTGAGTATCTCTTCACCGTTCACGTATACATGAATTCTGTCAGCCGTATTGACCCAAGTAACCATGGACCATTTGCCAGTACCCCAACCTGAAACACCTTTTACGTCTTTTTCTTCATTATTTCCAATACAGAATCTTAAATCCTGAGCAACACCGTTACAGCAAGTATAAATAGCAAGCTGTCTGTTAGCCGGCGCATTCTCTGGCAATCCGTTCAACAACACAGCAAACCTTCTTGTCAACGTCCTCGGATTTGCCCAGATGTTAATGGAGAAATTATTACTTGTTACGGAACGTCCAAGTCTGATGACATCGCCCCATTCTTCTTCTCCAAGTGAAACGCCTTTGCCTTTCAAACCATTTGTATAAGTCGGCTCGTTTGTGTTATCCACCATCGTTTTATTTGTAGCCATAACAGCGCTTGGCCCGCCCTTGCTGTCTGCCAGGCTCTCTTCAAATCCATAGTGTACAGCCGCGCCGTCTTCTACCTTAACTGCTTCTACTTCCAGCGTACAGGTCTTCTCAACAACTGCATCTGCTTCACCTTCTGAGTAAGAAATCTCAACGTTATTCTTGCCCAATACCATATCTGTTGAGGCTACAATTACTTTATCTGTCACGTCTTCATCAGCGCCGTCTGCATAATGAGCTGTCACTACCATACCAGTCGCATCAAAATCATCGCCGACAATGTAGTTCATCTTTGTCGGATTTGTCGTAACTCTGATGCTGTCCAGAACATGCGCGCCTGCTTCTTTAACGGTTACTGTAACAGTAATCTCAGCGCTTACGCCTTCGCCGAAATCAAATCCGGTCGGAGCCGCAATTGTAGCTTTAGCAGTGTATGTTCCTGCCGTCTCAGCCGCATAATCAGTAATTGTCCAAAGTTCTGCTGCGTTAGCGATAGCCGGAGCTTCGCCAGTTGTCACCTGTGCAGTAATTGCTAATTTCGCAAGTTCTGCTTTCACGGCGTCCTCAGAAATGCCGAAAGCTACTTCAATTGCATTCGGATCTACGGTCAATCCAGTAATCAGAGCAGGCTGCTCCTCTTTGACTGCTACTTCTACCTTCAAGCCGTCTGCATACTTGTAACCTGCCTTCGGTGTACCTAAATCAAATGCTGCCTTATAGCCGCCTTCTTCTTTTGTCAAGGTCCACAGTGATGCTGCATTAGCAATCTCATATGCGCTTTCATCACTGGTTGTCACTGCAAATGTCAATGCAGCAAGCTGTTCTTTAATAGCGTCTTCCGGCTCCCTGAAAGGCACGGTAATCTCTGTCTGAGATGGTGTTACCTCAGTGATCGTTGCCGGATTCTGAATCTTAATTGTTAAAGTACGTGTCATTGTCAGGGATGTGCCGTCGCCATCTTTAAACAGATAGCCGTCTGGAGCCTGCAATGTTACAGAAGCTTTCGCATCTGCTGTGGAAGTAACTTCATAACCTTCCACGGTCCACATATTTGCCTTGGTGGTAAGTGTAACTTTCTCTTCCTTACCTTCTACGGTTGCCTCAAATGTAATCTTCTCAAGCTGACGTTTCACGTCTGCAAGGCTTGTTCCGTAAATAACGTTTACCTCTGCATTTTCTTCCGGTGTTACCGCTGTAATTGTTCCAAGCTGTGTACCGCTGTTGCCGGCATTCTCAAGATAATATGCCTCTACTTCTGCATCTGTCAGAACTTCGTTGGTAAATACCAGCTCGTCTACAAGACCCTTGAAATATCCGTCAGCCGTCCAGCCAGTTACACCAACGTAAGTCTTCATCAACTCATTCTTCTCGTTGCGTACTTTGCCGGATGTAACTTTCTTACCATTTACATAGAGCGTACCAGTTGCATAGTTATCTTCTGCCTCGCCTGCATTGTCAACTACAAGTGCAACGTGTGTCCAACCTGCGTCTGCGCCTACCGGAATCGCAGTTGCAGTTCTACCAATTACTGACCATGAAATATCTTTGTCATAAGACCAAAGTTTCAGCTTGTTGTCAGATGGAGGCGTCGTTCCGTTCGGATCGTTACCTGCAATTGCACACCAAGTCTCTGGCAGCCCGTCTGTAAGACCAAACTTGTTAGCGGTAGAAATAATCAGCGCCTGGTTCGGATTCAGATTTCCATCCGGTTTGAACCATGCGGAGATACTATAGTTCTTGGAGGCAGTTCCAGCAATCTTATCAAGCCTGAGGCCAAACTTACCATCCATCTTGAGCGCCTTGCCATTCACGCCGTCCACAAATTCAAGCTGTACGTCGCCTGCATTGTCTTCGGTAGGTACTGCATTGCCGCTTTCATTCGCACGTTTTACAACAGTTCCTACTGTCTTAGCATCCTCAAACGTATATCTCTCACGATAAGATGTTACTGTGAAGCCTTCTACTCTTACAGACTTATCAACGCCGCCGTAACGATATGTAATAGTCGCGCTTGTTGTGTCTTTAGTAAACGCAGCGGGATCTACGGTACAGTCGTTCATGCTGATCACTGCCGTCTTACCGCTCTCAAATGTTGCGGTTACCTTTACATCGTCATCGTTGAAACATGCGCCCTCTTTCTCCAGTACAGTCTTCAAAAGCTCTGCGCTGATAGACTTGAGCGGATCTTTTGCTGTAACAAGGATCGGAACGTCTACCGTCAAGGTCTTAGAACTGCTAACCTTGTAGGAGATTGTAAAGATCGTATTCTCGTCCTTTACGGTTACTGCCAACGGATCTTTGGAGTATGTACAATCAGCTGTAATCTCTTTCGTCGTATTGTCTGTAAGCGTTGCTGTGATTACCATTCCTGCCGGATCAAATTCTTCGCCCTCTACATAAGTCTTCTTCGTCGGCTGGGTTGTGAGCTCAATGCTCTTTACTGTCGGTTTCACTTTTACAGAAATCGGTGTTGTTGCTGTCTTAGTAACTGCTCCTTCCGTGTAGCTAATCGTCACTGCCTTGTCCGTCACTCTTAAGGAAGCCGTGGTTGCCGGAGTAAGCTTGTAATCTGCCTGCTCAAGCACTTTCTTGCTGCCGTCAGAATAAGTTGCTGTAACTTCCATGCCTGCCGGATCGAACTTATCGCCTACGAAATAATCTTTCTTCGTGGGTTCTTTTGTAACAGCAATGCTATCCAGAGTCTTAGTAGCATTCTTTACTGTTACCGTGCAAGCAGCCTGCTTCTCTGTGCCATCGTTTGCTGTTGCAGTAATCTTAGCTGTACCAGCCTTGATACCTGTCACAACACCCTGGCTGGAAACAGTGGCAACCTGCGTATCGGAAGACTCCCATACCACGCTCTTATCGGTAGCGTTTGCAGGTGCGACAGTCGCTTTCAGCGTAGTTGTCTTGCCAGCATCAACAGTTGCGCTCGTCTTGTCGAGCGTCACACTCTTAACCGGCACCTTATTCAACACGGTCACCGTAGCAGAAGCCTTCTTATTGGTGCCGTCCGTGGATGTTGCGGTAATTGTAACTTTACCGCCCTTAACGCCTTTTACAACGCCCTTGATGCCAACGGTAGCAACCTTCTTATTAGAAGATGTCCATTTTACCTTCTTGAACGTAGCGTTCTTAGGCGCGCAGGTAGCTGTGAGCTGTATGCTCTTGCCAGCCTTTACCGTAGCAGACTTCTTGTCAAGCGTTACCTTCTTAACCAATACCGGGTCTACTACTTTCAAGGTAAGGGTTGCTTTCAGATTGCTGCCGTCCGTAGACTTAACAGTAAGCTTCGTTGTACCCTTCTTGTAAGCGAAGATTTTACCCTTTCTACCAATCTTGGCAATCTTCTTCTTGCTTGACTTGAACTCCAGTTTCTTGTTCTCTGCGTTCCTTGGCCTAACCTTCACCCTGATACGGTAAGGTTCGCCTACTGCCAATGTCAAAGTCGTAGCTTTTGGTTTTGTGATTTGCACCAAATGGACTTTGACACCTTCAGCCGCTTCAGCCGTTGCCTTTGGCAAGCTCACGGAAGTGAGTACCATTGCCAGCGCAAGCACAAATGTGAGCAGCCGTTTTCGCGTGTTCTTCACTTTTCCCATATCTCTCCATCCTTTACTTAATATTTTTTGAAGTCAGAGGGCAACACGAGTTCCTCTTCCTTCCGCCTGACATCAAAATTACAGACATCGTATACATTCTGATAGTCAGACTTATGATGTAATTATCTTATTTTTAGGGGAAAAAATCAATATAATATCCTCATTCATTAGTTGATTTTTATATGACGCAATTGTTTTCTAAGAAATGTACATGCATTTTTTTACGAAAAAGGTTATATTTTTATGATTACGGCAGCAAAACACCTGCCATTCTATGGAAAATCAAGCTGATATCTGATAGCGTATGAACCATTGTGGAAAACACTGAAAAAAATATTTCGACTTATAGATGGAAGATTGACTCTACTTGAGACCCTCAATTTTGTATTTTAACGATAAAACAGGGAAAATTATACATTTTCATTGCACAATTCCCCCTATTTTTAAAAAGCTGTTTTTACACGGTTTTAAGTCCTGCAAGCCGCTCCACTTCTGCAATACTAAGCTCCGTATATTCTGCAATCTCCTTAATGACATCACCCGATAAGTCAATAATTGTCCGCTTATCAAATGCCCCGATTATTCCCTGCCGTTCCAACTCATCAAGTCTTTTAAGAATAACCTGATTTTATCCGGCGTCTTTTGGTAAGAACGAAGATACAAAACAGACGTATGGGGAAACGTCACTGTCAGCGTTTCTTCCATTATTATCCTTACGTCAAGTCCTGCTTCGTCTCTTTGCCATGCTCGTCAAGATATTTCTGCACATCCTTTTTAAACTGCTCCCAGGCGTCTTCATGCTCCACATAGTAGATGGGACATTCCTTGCCGGTTACATCGTAATGCCGAATTACGCTATCCACTGGCAAGTTGAATTTCCCACAGAGCCATGCTGTCAATTCCACCAGGGAATCATAAGTCTCCTGCGTGAACTGCCCGGTCTCGTCCTGATGGCAACACTCGATAGATAACGTGTCCGCATTGCGGTCGTTAGAAGCATAAGACATCTCCGAGCTGGGAATACACTGCACAATCTTGCCATCGATTCCTACAACAAAATGGCTGCTGGCCTTTGTCTTTTGTGTGTCTTTCAAGCTCTCGAAATAACTGCGGTTCTGCTCCGCCGTCGTACCCGGATTCGCCGTATAATGTACCACGATTCCTCTCACTTCTTCAATTGCCATCTGTGGTCTGGAGTAAGGATTGGGGGTCAGAAGGTCCACCGTATAATCCGGCGTTTCCTCAATAACTTTCTGTTGAAATCCCTGCTCTTTCTCCTGCTTCTTATCGTCCATAACATTCTGTATGGAAATGTTACGCTGCGCCTGTACAGATTCCGGTTTTTCCTCCCGCAATAAAATCTTTGTCAAGGCAAATACAAGCAGCAACACGCACGCGCAAGAAAATACACACCGCTTGATAATCTGAATTGTCCTCTGCCGTTTTCTCCGACGCTTTCTTGCCAGATACCTGTCCCTTCTCATCCGTTCTTCACTCGTCACTGTAACCTCTCCGCTTCTTCTTTGTATATTCCGATAGTTCCTATCTTTTCCATACTCACAGTATACACCCTTTTGTTGCAAAAAGAATTAATATTCTTTAAATTTTTTGTAAGAATATTGTTATTCGTTCTAACGTTTTTTGCAGCATCTCCTTGGTATGTGCAACAGACAAAAACATAGCCTCAAACTGTGACGGCGCCAGATAAATCCCCTGCGCCAACATGTAGTTGAAATATTTTGCAAAAAAGCTCGTATCGGAAGTTTTCGCACTCTGATAATCTTCCACAATCTGCTCTGTAAAATACAGACATCCTAAAGAACCCACATGGTTTACCTGCCAGGGCTTGCCCCTTTCTTTCAACAAACGCTGTATCTGCCCATAGAACCAGTCGCCTTTCCGGTTCAAATCTTCATAATATTGAGGATGCTCTCTCAAAATGGAAAGCTGCGCCATACCCGCCGCCATAGCGACTGGGTTCCCGCTCAAAGTGCCCGCCTGGTATACGCCGCCCAAGGGAGATACAAGCTCCATAATCTCCCGTCTGCCGCCGTATGCCCCTACCGGCATGCCGCCGCCGATAATTTTGCCGAACGTCGTTAAATCCGGGATGACGCCGTAATAACCCTGCGCTCCATCAATGCCCAGCCGGAACCCGGTAATCACTTCATCAAAAATCAACAGCGCGTCATAATCGTCACATATTTTGCGCAGACCTTTCAGAAATCCCGGCGCAGGAGGAACCACACCCATATTTGCTGCTACCGGCTCCACAATCACCGCTGCTATTTCCTCGCCGCAGCGTTCAAAATGCGCCTTGACGCTCTCTAAATTGTTATATTCTGCCGAAAGCGTATCTTTTGTGCAGCCCACGGGCACCCCTAGGCTATCGGGTACGCCCGCCGTCATCACACCGGAACCCGCCTGTATCAACAGTCCGTCGGAATGTCCATGGTAGCAGCCAGCAAATTTGACAATCTTATCCCGTCCGGTAAATCCCCTTGCCGTGCGAATCGCGCTCATCACTGCCTCCGTCCCGGAATTTACCATACGCACCAGCTCTACGGAGGGAACCAAAGCACAGATGAGTTTTGCCATCTCCACCTCGACTGCCGTGGCCGCGCCAAAACTAAGCCCTTTTCTACACGCTTCCTGCACGCTTTTTAACACTTCTTCCTTGCCGTGGCCTAAAATCATCGGCCCCCAGGAGCCGACAAAATCAAGATACTCATTTTCGTCCTCATCATAGATATAAGCTCCCTGTGCGCGCTTGATAAAACGCGGCGTACCGCCAACGGAACCGAACGCGCGTACCGGCGAATTGACTCCGCCGGGAATTACCTTTGCCGCCTCCGCAAATAATTGCTGTGATCTCGTCATCCTCTTCCTCCCTATCCGATCATTCCCACGTCCATGCATTTTGCCAGCTCTTTGGCAAAATAGGTGATATAAATATCACAGCCTGCGCGGTAAGCGCTCACTGCCATCTCGCACATAATTGCTTCTTCCTCAAGGAATCCCGCCTGCGCCGCTGCTTTTACCATGGCATATTCCCCGCTGACAGAATAAGCCGCAACTGGAACATTGACGCGCTCTTTTACTTCGCGAATCAAATCTCCATACGCCATCGCCGGCTTAACCATCACGATATCCGCTCCTTCCTGTACATCAAGCATCGCTTCTTTCCAGGCTTCTCGGCGGTTATGATAATCCATCTGGTAAGATTTGCGATCGCCAAATGCAGGCGCAGAACCGGCGGCGTCACGAAACGGCCCATAGAAAGAAGAGGCAAATTTGACTGCATAAGACATAAGCGGAACGTTTTCATAACCATTCTCGTCAAGCACCCTGCGAATCGCAGCCACACGGCCGTCCATCATATCGGAGGGCGCAACCATATCCGCGCCTGCCTGCACCTGGGACAACGCCGTCTTCGCCAGAAGTTCCAAAGTCCTGTCATTGTCCACCTCCTGACCGCAGAGCACGCCGCAATGCCCATGGGAAGTGTACTCGCACATGCAAACATCCCCAATCAAATATAAATCTGGGCATACTTGTTTCGCCTTGCGAAACGCTTGCTGCACAACCCCATCCTGGGCATAGGCGCCGCTTCCCACTTCATCCTTACTGTCAGGAATACCAAAAAGCATCACCGATTGCACGCCGGCGTCACGAAGTTCCACCAGTTTTTCTTCCATACAGTCCACACTATAGCGGTACTGCCCAGGCATAGAAGGGATTTCCTCTTTGATATGATTCCCTTCCCGCACAAACATGGGGTAAATGAGCGAGGATTTGTCCACTCTCACCTCCCGCACCATTTTCCGCAAAATGCCGTCGCTGCGCAAACGCCGCGGCCTGCAAGTCAAATTCATTTATCCGCACCTCCCTTTGATAACTTTACACAAGCTTCCACCATACCGTCTATCGTTGCTTCTTTTGCCGTCATAGTCTTCATAGCAAGCTCTTTGGCTGCCGCCTCCGTCTGCCTGCCAATACATACCGCCCGCACAAAACTGTAATTCAGCCCTTTGGTTGCCTGGACAAAACCTCTGACCGTGGAGGCACTAGTGAATACCACCATAGAAATCTGTCCCTCTTCGATTTGTCCTTTTACATCCGCAAATGCAGGAAACTCCTCATAAACTGTTTGGTAAATCGGCAAATCCGTTATTTCCACACACGCTCGCTTTTCTATTTCCTGAATAAGCTGCAAATTTCCGTTCGCTGCGCGCGGAATAAAAATCTTTTCCCCATCCTCACAGATTTCTCCAAGCAGTATTCCCAAATGCTCCCCGTCATAAACCTCTGGCACATGTGGACATAGCAGCCCTCGCTTGTGAATCTCCTGTGCCGTGCCTGGGCCAATTGCGGCAATCTTTGCCAATCCCAGACTGCGGATATCATACCCCCGCGCCGCCAGCTCGTCAAAAAATACCGATACCCCTGCCGGAGATGTAAACACGAGGTAGTTATATAGCGAGAGACGTTCAAACTCCTGCCACAGCCTTTGGTTTTCTTTTATTTTTTCGACACGAATAGTTGGATGCTCCACTACCTCCGCGCCCAACTGCCGCAGCTTATCCGCCAGCAGTTTCCCGCGCTCTTTCGGTCTTGTCACCAACACTTTATGTCCAAAAAGAGGAAGCTTCTCATACCAGCCAAATTGAATGCCAAGCGTACAGACCTCGCCAACTACAAGGATTGCCGGCGTCTGTATGCCCTGCCGCTTTGCTTCTTTTGTAATTTTTGAAAGGCAGGAAATAATCTTTTTTTGTCCGGCGCACGCGCCCTGCTGCAATACTGCCGCCGGAATCTGCGGCTGCATACCCGCAGCCAGCAAGCCCCGACAAATTTCTTCCAATGTTAAGACGCCCATGAGGAAAACCAGTGTTCCGGATAAGCGCGCCAACGCTTCAAAATCAAGTTGCAAAGGTTGGCCCTGTTTCCTGTGCCCGGTCAGGATATGTACGGAAGATGCAAAATCCCGGTGTGTCACCGGAATCCCATTGTACGCCGGGACAGCAAAAGCCGATGTCACGCCCGGCACAACCTCAAAGGGAATCTCATGCTGCAACAGCAGTTCCAACTCTTCCCCGCCCCTGCCAAACAAAAAGGGATCTCCACCTTTTAGGCGTACTACGCACTTTCCCTCCAGCGCTTTTTCTAAAAGTGTCTGATTGATTTCTTCCTGTGTCATAGTATGACTGCCGGCGCGCTTACCGGCGTCTATCCGCTCTGCATCACGGGGAATCAGCGACAAAATACCCTCCCCTACCAGACGGTCGCAAACCACTACCTCGGCTTGTTCCAGTATTTCCTTGCCTTTTAAGGTGAGAAGCCCCACATCTGCTGGCCCGGCTCCCACCAGAAATACTTTTCCTTTCACTGTCCCTTCCTCTGTCATCACTTAACCTTTCACTTCTTCCGGCATCACTTCTCCCAGAAAACTTTTACCTCCCACTTGTTTCTCTGCCAGTCCTTCTCTCACTTCCTGTTCCAGACGCTTGATTTCCTCTTGCAATTCCCGCGCAGAAATCAGCCCGCAGCCCTGGCCGCGGATGATAATCTGCTCCAGGCCGTCCGAAGTAGCAACCACAACACGGTACTCCCGCCCATGCGCATGTGCAAATTTTTCAATATACTGGTCGGCGGTCTCCGCCTCTTTCGTAAATACGACGTGGATATTATGGTAATCCAGAATCTCCGTGCGGTGATTCTGCACGCGGTACGCATCAAAAACTACAATCAGATGACATCCCCGCATTCCCTGGTAGTTACACATAATATCTAAAAGCCTGTCTCTGGCGCTATCTATATTATGCTCCGCCAACTCTTTTAATTCCTGCCAGGCAAAGATCATATTATAACCGTCTACCAGAAAATACTCCTCTTTCTTTTCCGGCATCTGAAAAGTTCGTTTTGTCTGCGGTGCATACTCTCCCGTGACCGCACGCTTCCTGTGATAGCCTTTTCTTACTGCTTCCTTGCCGTGCTTGTTGGCACAGAAGGTCTTAGAAAGAATGGCCTCCACCTCATCTTCACCGATCCACGCTTCCTCCTGCAAGCCCGTTTCTGCCTGCGGATTTCGCCCTTTTGCTATCCCGGCTGTCTCGTCCAAAATATCCGCATCCTCGATTCCATGCAACGCACGCTGTACAAACGCCGGCGTCTCCACATGCATCTGTTCTTTGACTTGATTCCACTTTACGACAAATCCTGCGCCATGCGCACAAAACACTGAATCCGCCGTATTTTGCATATCCCGCTCCGGCGCATAGCCAGTCTGTTCCATGACCTCTTCGGTATTATGGCAAGGCTCATAACCTTTCAACGTACAAGACAAGCGTCCTTCACCTCTGGTATACTGTAGGACTTCCCTTGGATAATCCTGCATCTGAGATACCGGCGCAGTTCCGGCAATCACCGCCATTCCGCTCTGCGCAGAAGGCGGCGCAAAATGGCCGTGCATCCGCTCAATATCGGTCATGGCGCGCCCAATCATTTGCTCTGGAACTTCTAATACAAATTCATAAACTGGCTCTAGCAACACCGACTGCGCCTCCATCAACCCCTGACGCAGCGCACGGTATGTCGCCTGCCTGAAATCACCGCCCTCGGTATGTTTGAGATGTGCCCGTCCCGCAGCGAGGGTAATCTTCATATCCGTAATCGCGGAACCTGTGAGTACGCCTCTGTGCTCCTTCTCCATAAGATGTGTCAACACCAGCCGCTGCCAGTTACGGTCTAACACGTCTTCACTGCAAGCCGCCGCAAACACAAGCCCGCTGCCTGGCTCTCCAGGCTCCAACAACAAATGTACCTCCGCATAATGGCGCAAAGGTTCGTAATGCCCTACGCCCTCCACCGGGCAGGATATCGTCTCTTTGTACAAAATATTACCTGCCCCAAAAGACACATCCACGCCAAACCGCTCTCGGATCAGACTGGTAAGGATTTCTAACTGCACCTCGCCCATAACCTGCACGCGGATTTCCTGCAAAGTCTCATCCCAGATAATATGAAGCTGCGGATCCTCCTCTGCGAGCTGGCTCAATTTTGCCATCATTTTGCCTGTATCGCATCCTGGCGGCAGCTCCATACAGTAAGTCAACACCGGCTGCAATAAGGGCGCCAAAGCGTCCTTTTCCATGCCCAGCCCTTCCCCCGGGCGCGTTTCCTGCAACCCGGTCACGGCACAAACAGTCCCAGCGCACGCCTCCGGCACAGCCTCAAACTTCTCACCTGAATAAATGCGGATTTGGTTGACCTTCTCCTGCCCGTTTCCCAGAGACATTTTCACTTTTAACACACCGCCCGTCACTTTCAGATGGCTCAATCGGTTGCCCTGCCCATCATGGGTAATCTTAAAAACTTTAGCGCCAAATTCCTGCGGGTATGATTTCCGCTGCGTAAAACGTTCCAGCCCTTGCAGAAATTCTTTCACTCCGTCAAGCTTCAAGGCAGAACCAAAATAGCAGGGAAATACCTTCCTTTGCCAAATAAGCTCTCTGATTTGTCCTTCTTCCACCGTGCCCTGTTCTAAATAATATTCCAGCACATCCTCCCGGCACATGGCAACATTTTCCTGAAACTCCTCATTGTCCACATCGGAAAAATCAAGACAGTTTTCGTCCAGTTTTTCCCTTAATTCTTCTAGCAGCGTTTCTCTCTCTGTACCCGGCTGGTCCATCTTATTGACAAAGAGGATGGTCGGCAAATGATACCTCTTTAATAGCTGCCAGAGCGTGCGTGTGTGCCCCTGCACGCCGTCGGCGCCGCTGATGAGCAATATCGCGTAATCGAGCACTTGCAGGGTACGTTCCATTTCCGCCGAGAAATCGACATGTCCTGGCGTATCTAACAACGTAAAGACCGTGTCGTCCGTTTTCAGTACCGCCTGTTTGGAGAAAATGGTAATCCCCCTTGCACGCTCCAACGCGTCCGTATCTAAAAAAGCATCTCCATTGTCCACCCTGCCTATTTTGCGTAGATTGCCGCTCTCATATAACAACGCCTCGGAAAGCGTAGTTTTCCCTGCGTCCACATGGGCGAGCAATGCTGTGCATATCTGTTTTTTGGGTTTATTTTCCGATGACTTGTCCATCAAAAATGCCCCTTTCCCTGTTAATGGTGCAGCCTTAATTGAGCAATGAAAAATTATAGTCTGCCACAAAGAAAACACATGTATTTAATACCCAAATATACCCTTGGATCTCATCCTGACTGAATGTATTTTGCACCTTTAAAATTTCCATTAAATCCATACGTTCAAAACATTTCTTATATTTATCTATTTCTATATCAATTTGTCCATTTTGAAGCCAATTCGCTTTATGAATATTATGCACACATCCTTGATATCAATATTAATTTCTGGAAAACATTGAAACATCAGGGAAAATAATTTATTCTTTTCATGATTGCCTTCTACAATCAGCAGGTTCCGCCTTCGCCTTCTTACCACGCTTACATAATTACTCATATTGTTCAAACTCCCCGCTAATATACATTTTCTCAAGATTATGACCTTCCCTTAATTCTCTGGGTGTCGCATTACAAAGCGAAGTCAGTGTTCCAATTCTTGATAAAATAAACAAACAATCTGGTCTCATCAGCCTGTTTGTCATGAGATTTGTATTGTGAGACGTCATTATTATCTGACACTTAGGATATTTTATCTTAAAAAAACGAATTAAATTTTCTGCCATCTCATAATGATAAAATGCGTCAAACTCATCTAAATATATGAATGAAGCCTCCCACACTCTGGAAACAAGCCTGCGATACAAAGTTACCAATGCCAAAGTCCCACTGGAAGCATTTTGAAAAAATGGAATTAATTTCTCATGCGCAAAATACAACTCCCTCTGCCCATCAGGTAATTTTTTCAACACCAGGCTGCACTCTATTCCCATTGCATTTAAAAACTCCTCGAAATCCTTTAACTTCTCTGGATTCTCCAATAACTCATAAAAACTATCATTTATCTTTCTCGGATAATGCAGCATAGAAATGCTCACCGTAATCCATATCATTCTTTGCACATAATCAGCCATCTTGATTAGAATCGAATCACTTTTTAACGCGACATTATTAATTACCCATCTCAGAAATGGCAATTTAACTTCGTTGTCATCCTCCGATTCTTCACCAGTCTTTATTGACTGTAAATACCTGTCTGTAATGGCAGTTTCCGCTTCGATGTATTCCAGATTCATAAAGTCATAACTTCCCTCAGCAAAATCACATTTGAAAATAACAGTACTATCTATTATTAATTCCTCATACTGCAATTCCCAATTCGACGAGCGAAAATATTTATAGTTCAATTCTCTGCCCATAAATTGAAATGTATAAGAAAAAAATGCTGAGTCTTCCTTTGAATCTGCATTCAGCAATATTTCATCTCTTATAGACATTGGTCTGCCAGTCATTAGCCTATAAATATCCATAAAAGCTGTTCCTAAATTCGTTTTTCCCGTCGCATTCCGCCCATAAATCAGCATTTTACTAATCGCACCATCTGAAATACAATCGCTACTAAACTGATATCCGGCAATATTATGGAAATCTATAGATATTTCATCCTTAAAATTTTTATAATTTCTGAGCGTAAACTTCTTTAACATCCTGGCATACCTACCTTTCAAACGATTTCCACACACAAATCTTTAATAACAGTATACCCAATATTACAATTATCTGCAACAAATAGCCGTAAAAAAATTACGGTATAAAATACATGACAAATTAATTTCCAAATTAAGCGAAATTTTTTATCTCCCTGGCAAGCTCTTGCCCAAGTCTTTCTGCCTCTTCCTTCCTTCCCACAACAGAAGCCGTCCGATATTCCCGGCTGCCTTCGCTTGCATACAACCCGGTTAGCTTTAAAACTTCCTCACCGCCGCTGTCTTCTGCACCCAGATGATTACCTGCCAAAGTTATCTTCGCATATGCAGCAATCGGAGAGCTGCACCCACCGTCAAGCGCACGCACAAAACTGCGCTCCGCCCGTGCGCAGCAGGCTGCTTTCTCATCAAAGAAGCCCTCAAGATACCTGTAATCTTCGCCTTCTCTTCCCTGAATGGCAAGCATGCCCTGGCCTGCCGCGGGAACCATCTCTTCCACTGTGAAATAACGGCTGATTCTACCTTCCAGGCCCAGCCGTTTCAAACCTGCGGCTGCCAGCACAAGCCCGCTGTACGCTCCTCCGTCAAGCTTTGCTAGACGTGTCTGTACATTTCCCCGCACACTTTTTATCTCCATCTGCGGAAACAGCCGCCCAAGCTGAATCATACGCCGCGGGCTTGAAGTCCCCAACGGCAGCGCGGGATTTAACTCTGTGAAACCAAATGGCAGAACTAAGACGTCTCTGGCGTCCTCCCTTGCGGAAACGCCCAGAAGCGGTAAATCCCTGGATACCTCCATGGGGACGTCCTTTAAGCTATGTACCGATATATCCGTACTTCCCTCCCGCAGAAAACAGTCCAATTCTTTGACAAACAGCCCTTTGCCGCCAACTTTAGAAAGCGTCCGGTCTAAAATCTTGTCGCCTGTCGTCTTCATCGTCACAAGCTGCGGCTCTTTTCCCTCACAGAAACGATGGATATAGGACGCCACAACTTCCGCCTGCACGACTGCCAAACGGCTTTCCCTGGTTCCGATTTTTATTACTTGCACAATAACCACTCCCGGATTCTCTTCGCCATTTCTGCCACCTTCCGGTGGTCTCTGCCTCCTGCTGCAATTCCAATGGTGATATCTTGCTCCTGCACAATTGCCGGAAAATAGAAATCACATTTCTCCTTATCAGACGACACATTTACCGGAATTTGCTTTTGGCGGCATTCCCGAAAAATTGCGTCGTTCACCTGTGCATTGTCTGTCGCGGCGAGCACAAAATCTTCTTTTATCAGTTCACCAGGCTGATAGATATGATAATCCAACATAAGTTTCCCCTGGCGCCGCGCCAAATCTTCCAGCTTCTTTGTTATCTGCGGCGCAGTCACCTGCACATTCGCGCCAAACGCTAAGAGCGTTTGTACCCTTCTCGCCGCAATCTTCCCGCCGCCGAATACCCGAATATTTTTCCCCTCCATGTTGACAAATATAGGAAAATATGTACTCATTTATTACCCCTTATCACATCCTATGATACAGAAAATGCTCGCTTGATACTGTCATAGTGAAGGAAAATCCCCTGTGCAGCAAGCTTTTCTATCTCTTCCTTGTCCGCAATCTGAAATCCGGCAGTCTCCTTCTCCTGCAAATGCACATCTTCCTCCTGAAAATCTACGACAAAACGATAGACGTCCACAAAGTAATTATCCCCCTCTTCGGGATTCTCCCGCTGATAAGTGAAGAGATAACCGTCCTCACATCCTGATACATCAATTCCCGTTTCCTCGAACACTTCCCGGTTGACTGCCTCTCTCGACTCCTCGCCCGCCATCGCAGCTCCCCCGGAAACCTCCCACCAGCCGGGAGCCCACGCCTTCGTCTCCACCCGTTTGGTAATAAGGAACTTTCCGTCCGGGCGCATGAGAACGCCTAACACCGTAAGATGGTACTCTCCCTCCTTCATCGTCCAATCGTTGCGCCGCATGGTACGCCCTGTCCTCTGTTTATTTTCATCATAAATATCCCATAACTCCATTGTCATTCTGTCCTTTCTATATACTTGTTCCATAATCTCCACGGTCTTTTGCAATACTTCCTGTTCTGCCTGGTCCCGCAATTCAAACAGCAACTTATCCACAACTTTCCCCGCCGTTTGCCGAAGCTGCTGTTGCAGCCGCTCCTTGTCCTCGCCAGACAAACACAATCCAGAAAGCGGCCGTTCCATCCGCCAGACTAACTCTTCTGCCGCTTCCATGCCGATCTGCTGAATTCTCGGATTAATATCCCTGCATTCCTGCCAGACCATAAATTTGCGTATCTCTTCTGTGAGGATTTCCTCTGCCCGCCTGTATTGGCTGCGCATTTCCGGCGACTGCGTCCGAATAGGCAAGCTGTCCATATCATAATACTCTACATTTTCCATTTCGGCAATGGATGTTTCCATATCCCGCGGCACAGCCAAATCTACAAAAATCCGCCTTTTATCTGCAATCCTACTATCCTCACAGTCCGCAAAACAATCTGCAAGCATTTGTCTGGTAATCGTAACATTGGGGCTTGCCGTCGCTGAAAAAATCATGTCGCATCCCGAAATGTGATGGTAACGCTGCCCATAATCTATTCTTTTCGCACCTTGCGGAATCTGCACCATACCGCTCTTGAACTGACGAACCGTAACCGTGACGTCCGCCCCCTCTTCCATCAATGATTGCGCCGTCAACTTGCCCATTTCTCCATTCCCAATCACTAGGCACTTTTTGCCCGCAAACACTGTTCCTTGTTCTTTGAAGAAATCGACTGCCTGATGAGCTGCCGAGAAATTTGCCTTGTCCATAACCACGCGTGATTTCACCTGTTTTCCGGCAGTGACCGCCATGCGAAACAATACTTGCAAAATTTTATCCACGCACTCTTTCTCTCTGGCAAACGAGATTGCCTCCTTCACCTGCGTTAAAATCTGGTCCTCCCCTACAATCTGGGACTTCATACCTGCGCTGAGATAAAACAGATGCTTTACTGCCTCCTCACTTTCACGCGTTACCAGATAACGCCCATATTCTTCCCACGCCAATCCCTTGAGACTGCAAAGAATCTGCGGCAAAGAAAGACTGGCGCCCTCCTTGAGACTGAGCCACAACTCTATACGATTGCAAGTAGAAATCAGCACGCAACCTCGGATTTCCTGCTTCTGCTTTAATTGCTCCATCGCCTCTGCCATTGCATTTCTAGTAAAGGAAAAACGCTGCCTGATATCAATCTCGGCTCTCGTAAAATCAATCCCTGTCATTTTCAAATTCATAACTATATCTCCATGGGTTCCTCGTTGACGAGTCTGATTACATCATCAAATTATATTAAGCCACTGGATAAATGCCGTCTTATCCGTATTATTATAGCCTGCTTTCTTATAGAAATCCAGCGTCTCCTTTTTCTTGCTTCCTGTCAGCAACATCATTTTATAACAGTTACGTTGTTTTGCTATTTGCTTTGCATATTCCAGACATTGTGATGCTAATCCCTGTCCTCTGAAATTTGTATGGGTAACAACATTTTCTACAAAAGCATACGGACGCACATTTCTCGTCAAATTGGGAATTATGACACATACGCAAGAAGACACAATTTTTCCAGCAACCTCGTTTACGATCAAATGATGGTTTTCATCTTCTAAAATTTGTTTCCAAGTATGGGACAAACCCTCTGATTGTTCCGGGATAGCTTCTTCATGCAAACATAAATACAATTCTAATATCTCGCATAAATCTTCTTTCATAGCTTCACGTACCATTTTATTTTACTCCTCTACACATCAATATTGAAAAATTCTGGTGTCTCGTCAAAATAATATTATATATAATCTTTTAACAATATATTGTATTCTTTTAGCAATTTCTTCCAATTCTTTCTGTTGGCTGCCGGAATACCAAACTTCAAAGATGCTCCATCGGAACTATTCAGCTTCATAGACAGTGAGTTTTGTCCCAGCATAGTATTAAATTTCTTTATATTTGATTTCTCCGGATACAAAGATGAAGAAATCTGCGCATATCCTTTCATTCTTCCTTCATAGTAGTATCCTGAGTATTTGTATTCATTTCTGTTGTAGGTATTTTTCATTCTAAATTTCATTCTTCTGTTAGATGTAAACGCTTGAATGGAACTGCAATATAATGACGTACTGTCGTATAGCGATAATTCATACATTTCGCCAAAAATCCTCAACCTTATTTCTGATTTTCCATTGCCCTTTTTCACCAATTCTATATAAGGATAGTAAACTGCCGTTAAACCATATCCTTCACCATACATTACGGATTCACTCGTATAATCGTATACTCCATATCCATACAGCCTGCATTTATTACCTGCATCAATCGTATTAAATTTATAATTCTTATTCTTCTTTGCAAATGTTTTCAACTTCTTTGCAACGACTTTATATGACACTGGCTTCTTTTTTACTGTAACTTTACATTTTAAAGAATATTCTCCGCATTTGGCAGTAATAACAGCCTTCCCAGCCTTTTTTGCTTTCACAACACCTTCATTACTGACGGTTGCAACTGACTTCTTGGAACTTGACCATTTCACCTTGCTGCTTGTTCCGTTTACTTTAAGTGTTTTGGTCTTGCCTTCCTCCAACGTAAAATCCTTCGATGATAGTTCAGGGTAATATTGTCCCGAAAGAGATATATAATATGGCCCATCACTGTCAACATATAATGAATATTTTCCGGCTTTTAAAGTAATTGTTTTTTGATAGGAATCTTTTAAATCCATATATTTTTCAAAAAAAGTATTTAAAAAATCACCATCATCTATTGTCACATACATACTTCCATAATCATCATAGTCATCATAATCATCATAATCTACTTCTTCACCTTTCATGTAAATCGTCAGCCTACACTTATGTTTTAGCCTGAAATTATATTCCTCATCCATGTAAGAATCTTCAGAAGAATATTCTTTAAAAAAATCCGGTTCCGCCGCTTTGACATCTCTATTCCCCCAAAAAATACAACTCATCATAATCAGCAGCAACAACAAACTACCTTTTAAATGTTTCATAACCATTCCCCTTTCCGTTTAAGAAATATAATATACAATATTATCACAAACAAAATATCCGCTGTCAAACAAAATAAATAACTCACATATGAAAGAACCATCCTATTCCATCATTTCAGTAATTTGGGGAATAGTATGATAAAAAATAAAGACCTTTCAAAGTGAATTTCCTTTGAAAAGCCTTTATTTTTGCCCTTTTTAGAGCTGCTGACGGGAATCGGACACGCTAGCAAACCTCGATATTCCTTGAAAAATCAACCTTTTCCAGTTTTTCCTATGATTACTTTTGATTACTTTGTAATCATGCTTTCTTAAATTCTGGAATTGCACTGATAATACGGCTTTTTTGTTCAATATCCTTACGGTTCCTATGGTAATGGTTCTCTGTACAATTTATGTCAGTATGCCCCATCTGCTCCATAATCAATCTGTTATCTACATTATAATCAAGTAATATTGAACCATAAGTTTTTCGTATTTTATGTGGAGACTTTCTATATATACCTAGTTTCCTGCAATTCTGCTCTTGTCTTCTCCTAATACAATTTGTAGTCATTCGCTTTCCATCACTACCAGTAAACACATATTCTCCAAATGGATTTAAGATTCTTATTTTAGAACATAGCCACATATAATCTTCTGGGATAACTACTGTCCTAACTCCTGCCTCACTCTTAGGAAACTCTTTCACCGAGTAGACATACTTGCCATCTTCTCCCAAATATCGTGTTTCTGTTCTCCTAATTTTAATAGTATTGCCATCAAAAGCATCATGTTTCAATGCTACAAGTTCTGCTTTTGTCAAGTAAAATCTAAAAAAAATATCATTTCCCGCTTGCAAGG
>CANOFW010000009.1 GCA_947565425.1 uncultured Lachnospiraceae bacterium | reverse complement strand
TTGAAATATCTTGTCCGACAAAACGAGCACTATTTATAATAGTTGTAAAGTAGTGTCATATTTAGATAAATCATTAATTTGCCTAAAAAGATAGAGCATATATGACGAACTTTCACTTTGATTTCCAAGCGGTGAAAATGTTGTTTTCCCTATTAATGAATCTATTTCATCATTATTTACTTCGATTAAATTATGACTCAAAAAATATTCATGAATAAATTTTTCAATCATAACTTTCATTAGATGTTTTACTTCTTCTTCGTTATAATAAATAAAATTACAAAGCAAAAACAACGCAATCCTTTTTTCTAAATCTCTTGCTTCTTCACGTTCAAAATCCTTTGTACATAATGCATCCCCCTCAAAATTATTAAGCCACTTGTTAATACCTACTTCATGAATAGTATTTATATGCCATGCTGTACTAATCGTTTTTCGTAGTGTAAACATCAACGTATCATATGAAGGTAATTTTTTATATTTCATAACAGCACCTCATTAATCCTTTATCAATTCCTCAAATCTAATTTTCGATTGTTCTCCGTAATTTACATCTGCATCAATACTAATCCACTTTCTACCAACTTTTTCGGCACAAAACCCCGTAGTATTACTCCCCCCAAATGGATCTAGCACTAAATCTCCTTCATCTGTTAAAAACTCAATAAAGAAACTAGCCAGTTCAAGAGGCATTCGTGCAGGATGAGGAATCATTCCTCTTTCTTTACAAGTTTTTGTAAAAAAGTCATTCGACTTTGTATTCGATATACTAAACATTGAATAAGGCAACCGCAGTTC
The DNA here is from genome assembly GCA_947565425.1 of uncultured Lachnospiraceae bacterium. Classification (GTDB taxonomy): domain Bacteria; phylum Bacillota; class Clostridia; order Lachnospirales; family Lachnospiraceae; genus Petralouisia. The sequence goes on along the minus strand of CANOFW010000009.1, from coordinate 105,948 downwards.
CTTATCCTCATCAATTTGCTCCAACTCTAAAACATTATGTGAAATACTACCATGATTATCCGTCAGAAATCCCTTTTCACTAATCACATGCTCCGATGGACGTTTACCCGAATTAAATTTTCCTGATTTGAGCAATTTCTTCATACTCTTGCTATATGGTCGTAGCACTCTGCGATTATCAGCTTTAGGATAATCTGAGTTGGCTATCCACCACACATGCGTAAAGCTGTCGATTGCTCGTATCCTATTAATCGTTACCCATTGAGCAGGGGACGGCAATCGTGCGGGATTATAACATATAAATTCTTGACATAATCTAAGACCAGCCTTCTCATTATTCACAAAACTCAAAAGACTATTTAAATGCAATAATGATTGAACAGGACGATTTTTTTCCCATGCATTTCCCATTTCTATTACTATTGAACCATTCGGAGTTAGTACGCCGGAAAATAATTCAGCTAAGCCAGTAAACCATTCTAAATATTCATCTCCGTTCAGATTACCGTATTTTTTTTTATTATTTAATGGAAATGGCGGAGATGTAAGTATAAGTTGTACTTTCTCTTTCAAATTCAACCCTTTAATTGTTTCTTCACATTTTCCTATGTAATATTTTCCTAAATCTGTGCTGTATAATAAATCACTCATCTTATCTAACCTCTTTCCAACCACATCCCAAATAATGCCACTTTTTTTCCCATTTATCTTCATTCACAATAGCTTCAAACACTGGCTCAAGGAATTTCTGTATTTCCTCAATGACTGCCGAAAACTCAAGTGTATCATCTTTTATAGTCTTCAAGAAGAATTTCCACCGCTTCTGCATATCCACATCCTCAGCAAGTGTGAGAATACGCTTGAAACTGTCCTTTTCGTAGGGTGTCCCTCGCCGCTCCAATGTTCTGGATATTGCTGTCTGCAATTTCACTCCATCAAAATCAAAAGTCTTTGCCAGATAGTAAATATCGTAAAAGTCCTTCATTCTGCCTGTCAGTTCAAACCGCTGTAAAATAGCGTCAAATTTTTCAGCAATCGTACTTTCAAGAGAATACGTCATAATAACAGGAGATTCAAAATCAGGAAGCTGCGTATGAATCGTCCGTTCCTCGGCACATGGCACAATCACATCCCCGACTCCTATATCTACATTGAACGGCACACGGACATTTTTGATTTTTCCGATAATCTGCGTACTAATGCCGTGATATTTCCTTTGTGGGGAAATTTTCTCAAAGCCTTTGGCTGTCATCTCAATATAATCATTGCCCGTAGGTATGGCAAGAATTTTTACAATAAGAGCTTGTACTTCTTCTAACGAGTTAGAAACACTGCGCAATAGGAAATCCACATCAACGGTCGCCCGACTTTCAAAGTTTGTAAGCGCATAAATAAACAAACCGCCTTTGAGAATAAGAGCATCCTCATACCCCGATTTTGAAAGTTTCCGCAAAAATTCCTCCTGCATAAAAAGCTGTAAGCATTGCTGATAACTAATGCCAGCCGCCTTTGCCTTATTCCTTAGCCTTGCCAAAACAGATGCCGCAATATCAGCCACTACAACCACACTCCAATCAATTCTTTTACTTTCTTCTGCACCCTGAGTTCCTTTGCATATTTCATAAGGTTTGGGATATTCTTCTGCGTGTCCCTCACATAACCTTGAACTGCCTTATTAAAAATTTCTTTATCCATCTTGCTCATATTCCGCAAGACATCACAAATCGTACGGTCACGGTCGTAAATGCGGACATCTACAAAATCAATACTTCCTTTTATTTCCCCCAGTGGTACTAAATAAGGCTCAACTCTATAAGCCTTTACAAACGGATAATCTATCTTTGTACGATTCCTTGAAACATTTTTATCAACCGTAATATTCCATTCGGCAGGATTACGGTCGCTATAATGATAATAAAAAAGAGCTGTTTCCATACAAAGGACTGCATCTGGAAAAAGCCGATTGATTATCTTAACCTCCTGTCCATCAAAAGAATCCACCCAATGGTAATATCCCCATTTTACCTTTTCAATCAGTCCTTCATCTAATAATTTCTGAATATCAGCATAATATAGTTTATAAGAATTAAGTTCAGCGGTCGTCATGATACAATCATGGTCAAAAAAAATTCTTCTGACAATATCTATCACTTTTTCATCAAGCATTGATTACACCTCTATTAATCCACACAAAAATATCTCAACAATTATGTGATTTGTTATAGTATATCCTCTTTTGTATGAAAAGTCAATGATAGTAAAACACCATAAATAAATCATTTAATTGTGTGGTTTAATATAATAAACTCAGCTTGTCCAAGAATATATATACAAACTGAGTTTATTACATTCCGTATCATAAATAAACATCATCATTAGCTGCCGCATAGAGATTTATCCATCTCGGAGTGTCGCAAACTTCGATAGAATAAGGCTTCCCGACATTCCCCGCATCTTCATTTTCATCATACTTCTTTATCCTCTCAAACGTCGAAAAGCTATGTATCGGAAATCCCACCGTATCATGCCGTCCCAAAATACAGTAAGTGGAACATTACCGCTGCTTCTCTGGGTACAGAAGAACTTGCGCACATGGAAATTGTTTGCACCATCATTTATCAGCTTACAAAAGACTTATCACCGGAAGAAATTAAAGCATCCGGCTTTGACAAATACTATGTAGACCATACGCTTGCACTCTGGCCGCAGGCTGCTGGAGGAATTCCCTTTAATGCCTGTGAATTCCAGTCTAAGGGCGATCCTATCACAGACTTAACAGAAGACATGGCAGCCGAACAGAAAGCCCGAAGCACCTATGAGAATATACTGCGTCTGGTAAAAGACCCAGAAGTCTGCGATCCTATACGCTACCTGCGTGAACGTGAAGTCGTACACTTCCAGCGTTTCGGTGAAGGACTGCGCATCGTCCAGGACCACCTGGATTCCAAGAACTTCTATGCTGCAAACCCGGCGTTTGACTGTCGAAAATAAGAAATCGACATAAAAAGTCAACATTTAAATAAAGGGGGCGCTGAAAAATAGAGGATTACTCTTCTGTTTTTCAACGCCCTCTAAATCTGTACTTCAAACATCAACGTTTTCATAAGCTGCACCTCCTCGCTACGTGTAAATAAAAAACTTTTTAAATATAAATAGTATACATTTTTTCTATGCTATTGTATAATTAAATGCATATTCATTAGAAATTCATGGCAATTAAACCCATCTGAAAGGAAGTGCAGAATGTATCATACAAAAATGACAAAAAATCTGCTTTTTATTGATAATGGGCAGACATATGAAGAACTTTTCCAAATTCTTGATGACGAGTACAACATAAAAATTGTTAGAAATATGAAGGCAGCAAAGGATATCCTTACAGACAGTAAGTCAGATATCCAGGCACTTATGATTCATGCGGATTTGCAAGAAGACATTCGCCAAGCTGTTACATTTGTGAAAGACAGCGAGAAGCTTATTTCCATACCAATTCTTATCTATACCGACAAAGAGGACTCCGCGGACGGGTTTGCGTGTCTTGGATCCGGTGTTATTGATTGTATTACGAAACCATTTATCCGTAAAATTATAAAAAACAGACTTTCAAATGCTATTGCATTTACGGATTCCCTGACCTTTTACGGAATCGAAAAAATGCTCAAACAGCTTCCTTCCAACATATTTCTCAAAGATAATGAGTGCCGATATGTTTTTGCGACAAAGTATTGGCATCACCTGGAGAAGTCAGATGATGCTAATTGGTCGATCAGAGGAAAAATTGATCCTGAGATACGCAAAGACAAAGAAAATGCTATAGAAGCGCATAAGAGGGATATGGAGATCATTGAGACCGGCAAGGGAATGACATACACAATTGAAATCAATGAGGACGGGATTCAAGAATTTCTCCAGGTTATCAAACAGCCCCTTTTCAATGAAGAAGGGTTCGTTACCGGCATCATTGGCCTTATTAACAATGTAACAGAGCATGAGTTACTGAAAAAGAAGCTTCAAGAACAAGCAAAAACGGATGCGCTGACAGGTCTTTATAACCGCGCGTATTTGGATGAATTTATCAAAACGCACAACGATGCTTGCTATCCGCTTGCCATTATCTCTGCTGATTGTGACGGACTGAAAGAAATAAACGACACCTATGGGCATAATGCGGGAGACGAATACATAAAAGCTACTGTAAACCTTTTTCAAATGGTTCTACCCAAGGAGCGCATATTGTTCCGCATGGGCGGGGACGAATTTCTCATTTTATTACCATCCACTTCGGAGGAAAAAGCCCTGCTGCTCGTAGAGCAGTTAAAAGATAAACAGAAGCAGTTCCACATACAAAACCAGCAGCTAAGTGTCTCATTTGGCGTATCTGTCATGGATACCAGAGCAGATAGTTTCCATATGTGCATTACCGATTCGGACAAAAATATGTATTTAGAAAAAAGAAAAAACAGCGATAATTTCTCTTCTATCATTCGCCCTTCATAGGTACAATATTTTCTTGACTGCAAAAACAACTCTTCTGGCATAAATAGCAATGGAAAGGGGCGTTAAAAGATGAATGATTACTCCTCAATCTTTCAACGCCCTCTATACAAAAGCCGCACAAATAAATAAGATACCACCCTTTTCGTGAGCCTTACCATTTCTCTATGTCGTTATCTTGTCGGCATCTCAAAACCCTCAAGCGCTTTGTTCAAATAGTCGTTGAAAGGCTTCATAATTCGGAAAATCTCTACTGCTTTTGCAAGAAATGCTTTTTCATCCTTCAATTCTTCATCTTTTAGCGGATATTCCAGATACCAGCTCTTATATTTAAGATATTCCGCTTGCGGATGTTCTTTTTCATATCCTGCAGGAACTCTCTTTAATGCCGTTCCCTGCACAGTGAAATATTTTGCAAATTCCGGTTCATGAATCATTGCTTCCCATGCCTCGCCATTACGGGCAATCGCATCCCGTACCATCGTCGTAGCCTCCTTAAACATGTCCGCAAACAAACCGCCTCCCAAAAAAGATTGATTACCGGGCTTTATCATAAGATAATATCCCACAGGGACAGGCAGTTTGCCTTTCGAGGAAATATGAGCGCGAAACGCCGGATTATAAGGCGATTTATCATGGCTGAACCGCGTATCTCTTACAAGCTTAAACGTAAGATCCTTCGGATTGTTATGCAAAATACTGCTGTCAAATTTTCCGATCTCCAAGATTAATGCCTGTATTAAATTTTCAAATTCAGCATTTGCTTTTTTATAGTCGTCCTTGTTTGCGTGATACCATTCACGGTTGTTATTCATGCTCAATGCCGTTAAATAATCAATCATCAATTGTGTATTCATAATCTGTTATCTCCTTTACGATTTCTGGATAATGGAAAGCTGCGTGGAATCTAAAAATTCCTGTATCATATGTTTCGTGCGTTCGGGCGATTGATACGGTTTACAGAACGAAAAATCCTGTGATAAATCGTCAATATCTTCCATAGCATTTTTCACATCCAACATAGTTTGAAGGGAAATTTCCGTGGCATTTATGTAATCCAGTTGCAGCGGATGAAGCCTATGGCTTTGAATGGCATAATTCACCCGTTCTTTACATTTGCATTTGCCATCACCATATTCCCCGCAATACGCTCCCAAAAATTCCGCCATTTTTTTGCGTACTCTCGAGAGCCGTTGCCGATACGCTTCCGGGGACATGTCCAAAATATCACCCGCAATACGGCTGTCAATTTTAAACATCGTACCCAGAATGAAAATACATCTGCTTTCCACATCAAGGCATTGCAGCATCACATTGGTACAAGACATTTTCAGTTCTTCCGCCAGTATATCCTTTTCCACATTCTGCGTTAAATCCGGCACATCTTGTATCTTTCCGTTTACAATGTCGTCTCCATAGTATTCAAAACTAAGCGGATAGCGGGCAAACATATGCTTTTTGTAATTCTTTAAATGGTTTGCCGCAATGCTGAATACCCAGGTTGTAAATGAGCTCTCACCTCTGAAAGACGACAAATGCGTAATCATTTTCAATAAAATGTCCTGCGTGGCGTCCTCCGCGTCTGCAAATGTTCCAAGCATCCGCAAGGATAAGTTGAATACAATGTCCTGCACACCCGCAATAAGCATCTCAAGGGCTTTCTTATCTCCTGCGGTAGCTTGAGCGACGAGGGCCTGTAATTCTTCATTCTTTTTTTTATTCATAGATTTTTACCTCCTATATAATTAGACACGGTTTCTTCGCCTTTGTGACAATAATCTTAAAAAAAAATGGAACTGCCGCACGAATCTATATACTCGTGCGACAACTCCATTTTATACATTTTGCACTTTCTGTACAAGTTATTTCGTAATCAATTCCACTTCTACCGGCAGGGATTTCTCTACTTCTTCTCCGGCAATCAGGCGAATTGCCGTGAGTATCGCCGTTTCGCCCATCAATTCCGGCTTCTGGGCAACCGTAGCGACCATTCTTCCGGCTTTGACTTCATTCACTGCATCATCCGTAGCGTCGAAACCAACGACTTTAATATCCTTCCCGGACGCTGCGATTGCTTGCAGCGCTCCTAATGCCATCTCATCATTGTGGGCAAATACGCCCTGGATGGAACCATCCGACTGAAGCACATTTTCCATAACGGACATGCCTTCTGCACGGTCGAAGTTCGCACTCTGGCTTGCCACCACATTAAGAGCTTCATCTGCCGCTTCGTGGAAGCCTGCGCCGCGGTCGATGGTCGCAGATGCACCTGGAACTCCTTGCAATTCTGCCACCTTAGCGCCCTCGCCAATCAGTTCTATCAGATATTCCGTAGCCATTCTTGCGCCAGCCACATTATCAGACGCAATCTGACAGTCCACATCAACGCCATTTACCACACGGTCGACCGAAATTACTTTAATGCCTTGAGAAATCGCATTCTGCACGGCGGGAGCCACTGCATCGGAATCTACCGGATTGACAATCAACACGCTCACATTTCTCGAAATCAAGTCTTCGATATCATTTTGCTGTTTTGCGCTATCGTCTCCGGCGTCTGCAACTGCCAGGCTTACGCCATTTTCTTCGGCCGCGGCTTTGGCTCCTTCCGCAAGGGACACGAAAAACGGATTGTTCAGTGTGGAGACGGAAAGCCCAATCGAACCGTTACCCGTGCTTTGTGCAGCCTCCCCCTCGCCGTCAATCGTAATCGCGTTACACCCAGTCATACCGAATACCATACATAATATCAGTAAAATACCTGTTATTTTTTTCATCATCTATCTTCTCCTTTCCCTGTCTGTTCTTAATTACCGCTTCGATTATCTCTTGCGGTCTGATAATACAGCAATCAGAATTACAAATCCTTTGATTACATCCTGATAATAAGAAGATACACCAAGGATGTTAAGGCCATTGTTCAATACGGCGATAATCAGCACGCCAATTAACGTTCCATAAATCTTTCCCCGTCCACCGCTCATACTTGTTCCGCCTAACGCTACGGCTGCAATTGCGTCAAGCTCATATCCTGCGCCCAACGTAGGCTGCGCAGAGCCAAGACGAGACAGTAGAATCAAACCTGCTAAGGCTGACATAAAGCCAGAAATCGCGTAGACGATAATCTTCGTTTTATTGATATTAATACCGGCAAGTTTGGCGCATTTCCAATTGCTTCCAGTTGCATAGACTGCACGCCCGAAAGTCGTCTTATTCAACAAGAAGTAGAATCCGATAAAAATTAAAACCAGCAAAATTACCGGGATTGGTATACCAAAAAGGTTGCCTCTTCCCACCAGCTTGAGCACAAAACTGTCTCCCAAGTTAGAAATTGGTTTTCCCCCTGTAAAAATCATCGTCGCACCACGGTAAACGGTCATTGTAATTAACGTTGCGATGAATGCCTGTAACCTTCCTTTCGTTACCAGCAGTCCGCTAATGGCTCCCAGCGCAGTTCCGATGAGCAAAGCAAGCAGCATTGCCGCCCCTGCCGGAACTCCGGCGGAAATCATGCCTGCGCAAAGTACCGTACTTAAGGCAAGAACCGAACCGACAGACAAGTCAATGGCGTCCGTCAGAATTACGCAAGTCATACCAAAGGCAATCAGTCCGTTGATTGACGACTGACGCAGCAGAGATAAAAAGTTACTTCCCGTCCTAAATTCAGGGCTTATGATACTGATTCCGATAACTAACAGTAACAGCGCGATAAGAGCGCCCAAATCTTGTATATGATCGGTAATTTTTTTCTTATTTGCTTCCATTAAATCATACCTCCCGTTGCTAATGTCATGATATTTTCCTGGTTTGCTTCTTCTTTATAAATAATTCCTCTGACAACGCCTTCCCGAACAACCATCACCCGGTCGCTCATCCCGAGTACCTCAGGCAACTCGGAGGAGACCATGATAATTGCCACTCCTTTTGCCGCCAGGTCGTTGATAATACTGTAGATTTCCTTTTTTGCGCCGATATCCACACCTCTGGTCGGCTCATCCAGAATCAAGACTTGAGGTTCTGTATATACCCATTTTGCAAATACCACTTTCTGCTGGTTGCCGCCGCTTAGATTATTGCACTCGTGGGATGGACCGAAGCAGCGGATGTGCAGTTCCTTGATGCCCTTCGTAACCAGGTCTCTTTCTTTTTTACGGTCTAATACATAATTCTTAGAAATGATGGGCAAGTTGGCAAGCGCAATATTTTTCTCAATGCTTTCTTCTAACATCAACCCTTCCACCTTCCGGTCCTCCGTAATAAAACCGATACCGTTTTTCATTGCCTGAATGGGTGACTTAATCTGTACCTCTTTGCCGTTAATTTCAATTTTTCCAGATTCGTAGGGCAGATTACCAAAAATAGCTTGCATAATCTCTGTTCTTCCTGCTCCCATCAGCCCTGATACGCCCAAGACTTCCCCTGCCTTGACCTCAAACGCCACATCCTCAAACACGCCTTTTTTCGTCATGCCGCTGACTTTAAGAACCGTATCGCCAATCTTACAATTTCGCTGCGGATAGCGTTCTCCAATTTCACGACCAATCATCAGCTTGACAATTTCATTCATATTCGTCTCTGGGATATTTCTGGTACCTACATATGTACCATCACGCAGTACACTAATTCTGTCACACAACTCGAAAATCTCTTCCATTCGGTGAGAAATATACACAATGGAAACCCCGGATTTGCGGAGCGACTGGATTACCTCAAAGAGCACTACCGTCTCACTCTGCGTCAGCGCCGCCGTCGGTTCATCCATGATAATGACTTTTGCATCTACCATCAACGCCTTGCAGATTTCAATCATCTGCTGCTGTCCGACAGACAAGTTCGACATGACCTCTCCCGGATTGATGCAGACGCCCAGCCGTTCCAACGCTTCCTTGGCTTTTTTCCTCATTGCCTTCTGGTCGCAGAACCCAAATCGTTTCTTAATCTCCTTGCCCATAAACAAATTTTCTTCCACGGTCAAATCAAACAATACGTTCAATTCCTGGTGAATAAACACGATCCCTGCCTTTTCCGCTTCCTGGGGATTCTTGTAATTCACTTCCTGACCGTCGACAACGACCGTACCCTTGTCCTTGGTGTAGACGCCCGTTAAAATCTTCATCAGGGTACTTTTCCCAGCCCCGTTCTCTCCCATGAGCGCATGGACTTCTCCATGCCCCAGAACAAAGCCGGCATCCTTCAATACTTGATTCGCTCCGAAGGATTTGTCGATTCCCTTCATCTCAATCTGCATCTTACTTCCTCCTTTTTTATTTGATAATTTGCCAAAGGGTCTGTCACACTAACATTCACAGATTCGCTCGACAGCTCCATTTAGAACAGGCACGCGGATTGCAGGATAATATTTGCATATGGCGTTGTCTCACCCGTCCGAATTACTGCCTTACATAATTTTGTCTGTGTCTTCAGCTCTGCATGGGATATATATTCAATTTCACATTCCGTATCCATTTTATTGACGAGCGCCAGTATTTCTTGCAAAATACGCGGGTTCTTCTCCCGAATTTCTTCGGCAAGGACAACCTTTTCTATCTTCATCTCGTTTGCAACTTCTGTCAGCACTTCCAAAAAAGAAGGAACTCCTAATTTCAGCGCCAAGTCAATGCGCTCCGTCTCCTCGGGGATGGGAAGACCGCAATCGCCCACGGCCAAAGTGTCCGTATGTCCCATATAGGATAATACCCTTGAAATATCTGCGTTTAGAATACCGTTTCTTTTCATCTTCTACCCCTCCATCGCCTTTCTTACTTCATCGCGAGACGGCATTCCGCCCTGCGCGCCAAATTTTTCTGTAGACAGCCCTGCCGCTGTATTGGCAAATGCCAAGGCTTTTGCAATATCCATCCCCTCCGTAATCGCTACCGTAAAAGCTCCATTTAAAGTATCTCCAGCTCCAGTGGTATCTACTACATTTGCTTTTCTCGCAGGCACCAGAATCACTTCTCCACTCTCAAGACATGTGCTGACCCCCCGCGAACCTTGTGTTATTACTAATTTTTCAGGATATTGTTTCATTATTTCTTCAAAAGAAATATCCTCGCCAAACAGGATAACCGCTTCATGTTCATTGGGCGTCAGATACGTTACTTTTTCCAAAATCTCCTTTTTTACCGGGCGTGCAGGTCCTGGGTTCAAGACCACCTTCACACCATTTCCGGCACACAATTCAATTACATACTCAACGGTCTCCTGCGGTATTTCATGCTGTAACAGGACAATCTCACATTCCAGAAGGGAATCTTTCACTTCGTCGACATAAGCGATGTCTACATCATCATTCGTTCCTGCAACAACGACAATCGTGTTATCATTGTCTCCAACTGTAATCATTGCCAGTCCAGTCGGCGTCCCCGCCACCGTTTTAATGCATTTTGTCTCAACGCCTGTTTCCTGCATGTTCTTAACAAGGCTTGCTCCTGCTGCGTCGTCCCCCACACATCCGAACATCTCAACTTGTGCACCCAGCTTTGCCATTGCCACAGCCTGATTCGCTCCCTTTCCTCCCGGAATGTACTTTAAGTCTTCACCCTTAACCGTTTCACCCTTGAGCGGAATCCGTTCTGCCTTTACCGTCATATCCATATTGATACTTCCAACTACACCAATCTTACCCATGACTCTTCATCTCCTTTACCAATCTTGTAATTCACATTATAAACATTTATATAAAATTTTCAATACTTATTTTTATTTTATTTACTTTTTATCTGTAATTCGTCTATATTGTACAGGTTTTTATGTCATTTTTTATCCATTTTTACTAGATAATGTTTTCAATTTTCATACTTTTATAAGTTTATTCGTTTCAGACGCGCAAAATATATTATATAAATTTTTCGATATTTTTAATAAAAATTTCGTATTGCTCACAGAAAGATTTTGTCCTGTCGAAAATACGCTTTCACGCTTTAGATTGACAAGACATTTCCTGTAAGATAAAAAAATAGAACCTCTGTATTCTTCCTCATACATCAGTCCTATATCCTAACTATATTTTCAAAAATATTATCAGTTACATCCGTCTTTTATTTCTTTTACACTTCCACGCTCTATAAATTCCGCACAGACTTGAATTTTCACCTTTGCCTCACTGTTTTTGCCATCCGCAGACAATAATTCTCGAACCGCTCTCGCTCCTAACTCCTGCTTATACACATGAACAGTAGACAACGGTGGATCTGACACCATTCCATAAGCAATATCATCGAAACCAATTACTGAAATATCTTCTGGAATCTGATAGCCGCACTCCTTCATCGCCTGCATACTGCCAATGGCTATCACATCGTTATCTGCGAAAAATGCCGTTGGCACCTCTTTCGTCCGGCAAAGGTATTCTTTCATCTTCTGATATGCAGTCTCAATTCTCGTTCCAACCGTTGCAATGTATTGCGCCTGCACCGGATACCCATGTTGATTCATCACCTGATAGTAGCCTTTTTCACGAGAACGAAATGCCTGTATACGGGACTCCCCCCGCAAGTAACCGATTCTTGTATGCCCTTTTTGAACCAGATATTCCATAGCCTCTACAGCAGCCTCTGTATCGTTAATCAGTACGCTGTTGAATGCATATTTCTCGCTGCGGCCATCCAGCAAAACAATGCGGTTTTGTGCGCCGGCATAGGGTTCGTAATCTTCTTCAAGCATCTCCGTTCCCAAAAGAATTACCGCACTCTGCATATCTGTCAAAATATCGGCAAGCTGCTCCCGGTAATCCGCATCATTGATATCCACATAGCAGAATACCATCTCATATCCCATAAGCTTTGCCTGACGCTCCACCCCCTCGATGACTGCCGGATGAAAAAAACTTTCATCAATTATCAATCCATCTCTACGAAATATCACAAAACGGATTTTGGTGATTTCCTCTTCCATGCGATAACCAAGCTTCTGCGCTGTCTTGAGAATCTTCTCAGCAGTCTCTTTATTCACTCCTTTTTTGTGATTCAGCGCATTCGATACGGTGGACATGGAAAACCCGGTATCTTCACTGATTCTACGAATATTTACCTTCATAACTTTTTGTCCTCTCTATTTAACCAATATGACAAATGAAAAGCAATCGACTGAAACATACCTTTTTCAGCACTCCGCACATTATTATATCATATCTTAAAATAATTAGCGTACAAAAATTCAAAAATTTTATAAAAAGTTTTTATATTACTAAAAAGAACATAGTTCTCTAAAAATTTGTTTTGTCTATTGTGAATTTTGCCCGTCTAAATATTCCTCCAAGCAAATTTCTCTTTCGTAAATTTCATTGGCAGCTTCTTTTCCTACATATCTTTAATGCCACACATCATACGAGCTTTTGTGGCTCATAGTAATCCTTCCTCCTTGCATAAAACATAAAAACACCCTTGTTTTGACACAAATATAGTATCAAAACAAGGGTGCTGTTTGTTCAATTTATATAATTATTTTCTTAATTTTTTCTTGCAACAACCCCACATTTACTGCCTTTTACCGGCGAATCTTCAATTTGAAAGAACTCATTAAGTTCTTCAGCAAACTTGCCTGAGATGACAACTCTTCACTGGCAGCGGCACACTCTTCACTGGTCGCAGAGTTGGTCTGCACTACAGCAGAAATCTGGTTCATACCCTCCGTAAGCTGAGAAAGAGCAACTGTCTGCTTCTCCACTGCTTCCACAACCACGCTCATCTGAGACGTCACATTGCCAGCATGATGATTCGTTTGATTTAAGGAATCTGTGACATTATTCACCACCTGACTACCCTTCGTAACCGCCACAATCGAATCCTCGATTAAATCCTTCGTCGCCTTTGCCGCTTCATCTGATTTGGAAGCAAGATTACTCACTTCCTCTGCCACAACTGCAAATCCTCTGCCTGCGGTGCCTGCACGAGCAGCTTCCACCGAAGCATTCAAAGCAAGAATATTTATCTGGAAAGCAATGTTTTCAATTGTAGAAATAATCGTACTGATTTCCTGTGAGGAATTAGAAATATTCTCCATCGCGTCATTCAATTCCTTCACATATTCCATACTAACGCCAAGCTGAGCGCCTGCCTTGTTGACATACTCGCCCACCTCCGCAGCAGCTTCTGACGTCCTCTTTGAATTCTCAGAGATATCGGCAACCGTTGCAGAAATCTCCTCAACAGCGCTCGCCTGCTGTGTAGCGCCCTGCGCCAATACCTGTGCGCTGCTAGATACTTGATCAGACCCAACGGAAATCTGACCAGCGCTTGCTGTAATCTGACCCATTGTATTATTCATCTGACCTTGAATACTGTCTAACGAATTCTTAATAGACTGGAAATCTCCCACATATTCCTGAACAGCATCATGTGTGAGATTACCATCGGCGATGGAACCTAATACATCGCCAATCTCGCCGATATAGACTCTCATACGGCGAATCGTATCTTCAAAAATCTTGCCGAGTTCTCCAATCTCATCATTAGAATAGACGCCTGCTTTTATTTCTACACCGCTATCTAATCCTAAATCACCAGTTTCCAATTCCTCTGCCATGCGAGTAATCTTGCCCAACGGACCAGACACGCGCAGCCTTATGTAAATTGCCAGTAAAATGATAGAAACAAAAATTGCGATTGCAGCTGTAATCATGGATAACATGACGCCGGTAGCAGTCTCCTCTTTTGCCGTCTCTTCCGATATACCAGCAAAAATCAAACCGATTACCTGACCACTGTCATCTTTCGTAGGAACATAGGAACACCGATAAAGATTGCCGGCAATTTCCGCCTCGCCCACATAAGCCTCGCCCTTCTCAATTACAATTTCGCTCAACTCAGGCGCCAGAGGCGTGCCTACCACGCGCTCACCATCCTGCATCACCGTGCTATACTTACGCATATCACCCTCGAAAATCGTAAACTCACATCCCATACGGCTTTTCAGCCCATCAAGCATCGCGTTCATATCATCGCCTTCTGACGCCCTGCTCAATTCATGCGCCAATACATTCGTACCATTTGTACAACGTTCACGCAGCATTCTGTTTACCATCGTATTGAATATAGAAACACAGACAGACAATACCAAAACGACGGAAATAATCTGCATAATTGCTACAACAAGACCTACTTTAAGCCCAATCCCCCCATTATTTCTACGCTTTCGCCCCCTCGATTTCTGAACATTACCCATCTTAAATTCCTCCGCTTTTTGAATTAGTATTGATAAAATATTATCCTTCATATCATACCATAAATTTATGAATTTTGGAAGCCTATTCCTAAGAGAATTTTAGAAAAAAAAGGCATCTCCGCGACCCGGAAATGCCAGCCCAAAAGTACCATATGTAATTATAAATGAAACGTTTCCCGTTACAACAACTGGCTGTATTACAGCCAACAAACTCATGATTTATTCGCCATTTCACAAAGCTCCGCCAGCATCTTCGGCAACTCCGTATCCATCGTTTCATTAGAAAACTGACAGGTGCCGACCTTCTTATGTCCGCCACCGTTATACTTTAACATTAAGCTTCCCACATTAACCTCACAAGTCCTGTTGAGAATGCTGTAGCCGACAGCCGCCGAACATCCCTGACCGCCGCGCCCGCTTACAATCCATGCGGAAATATTCTGTTCTGGATACATGCTATAAATCATGAAACGATTTCCCGTATAAATGGGATCTACGCCCCTCAGGTCAGAAATAATAACATTGCCTTCCACCCTGGTGTATTTCTTCACCATCTCTTTAAACTTCTCCGCCTGCTCCCAGTATACTTCAATTCTCTCCTGTACATCAGAAAGATTGAGAATCTCTTCTGTGGACATGGTGCGGCATGCCTCCATCAACACCTCCATCAAACGGTAATTAGGAATTGTAAACTGCCTCCATCTTCCAAGTCCCGTCCTGGGATCCATCAAAAATCCTACCAGAATCCATCCCTTTGGATTCATAACCTCGTCGATTGTCAAATTGCCGGAATCTACTTTATCCACTGCCTCCATCATCTCGTCAAACTGCGGGAAACGCTCCTTCCCTCCGTAATACTCATAGATAATTCTTGCGCAGGAAGGCGTAATCCGGCTCTCTCCCTTATATTTGCCCTCCAATGCCAACCTCTCATGCTCACTGGAATGATGGTCAAACCACAGTCCACAGCCTTCCACATAAGGTACATTTGCCAGGCAGTCATTCTCATTCACTTCCACTAAGCCATCCTGCAAATCCTTGGGATGCGCAAACTTCCAACTATCAATGATTCCTGCTTCCAACAACAATGCACCGCAGACCAATCCATCAAAATCCGAACGGGTAACTAATCTCACTTTAAATTCCTCCTCGCCATTGTTTTCACTTAAATAAATTATATCATAAATACCTATAACCGCAATGAATTTTTCGCAAAAAAGCAACGCCCCTAAAGCATTGTAAATTCTTCCTGCTTCAGAGGCGTTCAAATTACTCCTTCACAAATACTTCTTTGCCCAGCCCACACCAGGGACATAACCAGTCGTCCGGCAAGTCCTCAAAGGCTGTTCCCGGCGGTATATCATGGTCGGGATCCCCAACCTTGGGATCGTATACATAACCGCAGGGCTCACATAAATATCTGTCCATATCGAGCGCTCCTTCTCTTTTTTAAGAAGTATGCCCATCCATGAGAAAAATAAACACTTTCGGTATGAATATTTGAAATCCGGTTGTTCAGACAACATTACCATGCGCTTACCGCATTACTCTGTTCAAAGTCTCAAACAGCACCTCAATCTCAATCGGCTTCGCCAAATGCCCATTCATCCCGCAAGCTAACGCCTCTTTTTTATCCTCTTCAAATGCATTTGCCGTCATAGCAAAGATAGGAATCTTCGACAACTTCGGATCCTCCAATGCACGGATTTTTCTTGTCGCCTCATAACCGTTCATCACCGGCATCTGCACGTCCATCAGCACAAGCTGGTAATATCCCGGTTCTGAATTTTGCAGCATATCCACCGCAATCTGCCCATTCTCTGCTACTTCTGCGCTAAAGCCCGCATCCTCAAGAATGACGGTGGCAATTTCCTGGTTCAGCTCATTGTCCTCCGCCAGCAGAATGCGTCCGGTATGACGCTTCTCTTTCTGCTTTTCATCCTCTTTATTCTCTTTCTCTTCTTCCTCTATATACACAAGAGAATGTAAGCAACGGTGCAGTTCTGAATAGAACAGCGGCTTGCTGCAAAATGCTGTTACACCTGCCTCCTTCGCTTCATCCTCAATGTCCAGCCAATCATATGCTGTCAGCAGGATAATGGGCACTTCTTCCCCCATCTCCTTGCGGATTCGCCTGGTAACCTCAAGGCCATTCATGTCAGGCAACATCCAGTCCACTACATAAACCGTATAATTATCTCCTCTGCTGACCGCCTGACGGGTACGCAGCAAAGCCTCCTTGCCCGACAGCGTCCATTCCGCACGCATACCAACCTGTGTCAGCATATAGGTTACACTATCGCAGGTATTGAAATCATCATCCACCACCAACGCCCGGCAATTCTTCAGTTCCGGTATATCTTCCGGTTCCTTCACATCGGCATTCAACTGGAACGTAAAGCAAACCTTAACCTCTGTACCGGAATTCTGCTCGCTTTTCACCTCAATTGTACCATTCATCATATCGACAATATTCTTGGTAATCGCCATACCAAGACCCGTTCCCTGAATTCCGCTGTTCGTGGAACTCTTTTCACGCTCAAACGGCTCAAAAATGTGCGCTACAAACTCCTCGCTCATGCCGATACCGTTATCCCTGATATTAAATTCATAGTTGGCATAACCGTTCGGCGCGCCAGCCTTCTGGATAATACGCATGCTTATCATACCGCCTGCGCCTGTATACTTAACCGCATTACTTAAAAGATTCAAAAGCACCTGATTCAATCGCAGCTTATCACAATAAATTTCTTCATCTACAACATCCACGGCGTCAATATACAAATCCAACTGCTTGGCACGGATATCCGCCTGTAAGATATTACGCAGACTGTGAAGGATATCCGGCAAACTACACGGCTTCTCATCCACATGCATCTTACCGCTCTCAATACGGCTCATATCCAAAACGTCATTAATTAAGCTCAACAAATGATTGCCCGACGTCATAATCTTCTTGAGATATTCTTCCACCTGATCGCGCTCATCAATATGTGTGATGGCAAGCGCTGTGAAACCAACAATAGCATTCATCGGCGTACGGATATCATGGGACATATTTGACAAGAAGATACTCTTTGCCTTACTTGCCTGATTCGCCTGCCGCAAAGCATTTTCCAGCAGCGCCTTCTTCTCCATCTCACTGCGGGTCTCCTCGTCTACGCAACGGATGCCTACAACAATCCCATGCTTCTCACTCCAGCCTCCAGTACGCACTACCTTGAGCTGGAAGTATTTTGTTTCCTCCTGCAAGACGGCTCGATAATTCACATAATGCTGCTTCTTCTCCGATAATTCCTTCCGCAAAAATTCTGGAGCAATATTCTCCCGGAACATCTCTCTGTCATCTCTATGTACAAATTGTTCTATGTAATTCTCCATACTTCTCTCGAAAGAGAGCCTGCCTTTTTCATCGGGAGCAAAAGCACGCCCCTCCTCCTCATTGTTACGAAGCGCAATCCCCAAATCTAAGTCAAGATCAAAACAACAGACAATGTTGTAATCAATGCTCAGTGCATGAATCAATTCTTCCTGGCGTTTCTCGTTCCTCTTCTCCTGAAGCTTCTGTGCCGTACAATCCAGAAGGAACCGTTGATAATACAAATTCCCATTCTCTTCTATAATTTTCACACTGCCCATAATATGCAGAATTTCTCCATCTTTATGGCGTATACGGTATTCCGTGCTGACCGTGTCTCCTTCTTTCTCCAGCTCCATAATGCATCTTCTAAGCTTTTGCCTGTCTTCCTCTATAACGGTCTTGGCCACCAAATCAAAGTCATCTGCCATTAATTCATCCAGCGACTCATATCCAAGGATCTTCAGTGCGGCACGATTCGCATTGACAACAACTTTCCCGTCCAACGTGTGAAGCATCACACCGCAGTCTATGGACGTGAATATTTTCTCTAACGTCTGGTTCTTCTGTATAATTTCCTGTTCATACAAACGTTCCTGCGTCACATCAATTGCTACGCCTACTGTTCCCATGACGCTGCCATCCACATCATAAAGCGGGGATTTATACGTTGTCAATGTACGCTCCCCCGCCCCTGTCTGAATAATCTCTTCCGAAACACAGGTCTTGCGGCTCTCCATAACCTCCCGCTCCGACTCAATACATGCCGGGTCATCCTGTTCCACATCCCAGATATAAGCATGCCCTTGTCCTTCCACCTGCTCCTTCGTCTTATTAACCGTCATGCAGAAGCTATCATTCACCTTCTCATGAATGCCGTTTTTATCCTTATACCAAATCAGGTTAGGAATATTATTGATGGTCGCCTCCCAAAAATGGCGGGCTTCCCAAAAATCCTTCCCCTTCTTATAATCTTGCTGCCACCTGAGAAAACGGAAACGCACTTCCTCTTCCTGCATGGGGCAAATCCAAATATCTTTTACGTCTGCAAACTCGTCTGTAAGAACGTCGATTTGCTCTTTCTCTGCCAGTAAAATAAGCTCCGCCTCTTCTGACTTTGCCTGAATAAGCTCCTTTACAACGGCTTTCGCTTCCAGCGCATACAGATTGGCAATAATTACGTCTGCCTTCGCCGTCAATTCCTGCTTCGGCTCGCTGCTTTCCATATATTCATGAGCAAAGTGTTCAAGAGGGGGCATCTCCTTCATAATTTCAAAGATTCTGCTCTGTTTGCCAAGCAGATAAAAATGTACATGACAGTGGTACATGATATTTCCTCCTTATGATCAGATAATCACATGAATCATATTGTATGAATCTACCTATTCAAAAAGATTATACTTCACAAATCCCAGAAACACAAGCCATAATCCTATGCCAGCCCGCAAATTTCATCCACAGATTGTAAAATATTTTTTATCTCCGCATCATCACCAGGACGCTCTTTGACAATTTTCAGGATGTCTGCTTTTGCTTTCTGGATATTCGCGATCTGCCCATCCATCGTTGCACGCAATTTCTGGCGGCGCACCAACAACTCATGCTTCACCTCTACCATCTCTTTCTTATCCAAAAGCGCATGTGCCTGATGAATCCAAATTTTGGCGTCATAAAGACGATATTTTTGCAGCAGCATAATTAGCTTATCATGAAAAAACTCCAGTTCATCATTTGTTTTCTCATATTTCTCCCGCTCACGCACCTCTTCTAAATACTGCTCCCAGATATAATTCAACTCATAAGAATTCTTAGCGTGATACTTTTCACAAGCGTAGTCGACGGCATTTGTTACATTCACATATTTAAAAGAAATCTTATTTAACAGCGTAATTGCACGGTTGATATTCGCTTGGGAACGTTTGATATCCAAATTGTCATTTTGCAGACGCCAAACCATCCCTGTGCCCACAGCCGCCGCCACGAGCATCGTTAAAAGGAGCGGCAGCATCATATCAAAACGAAGAACTACACTCAGCACAATAATCAAAATAATCGCCGCCACAAACACGCCTGCCAGGGTATACAGCAATTTACGCAACAATTGGCTCTCCTGCTCAAGCGCATCCTTATAATAACGCCACTCTTCCCGCTCGCCCTCAAGATACTGCATATCCCGCTTAACCGTCGTCTGATATGCTTCATTTTCTTGCAAACGCCTGATAATGCCCGGCATCTGCTCCTCCAACTGCTCCATCTGGGCAAACTGGGAATCTGAAATATTACGCGATTTATTCAAATAAGCATCCCGTGACTGACTCAAATCTGAGACATGTTTCGCTACGTCCAGTATTTCTGCAAATTCCTTTTCCGGCAATTCTTCGATTTTCTGAATATCTGTTAGATAATCTGTTGCCGTTTTATAATCACGCTTTGTCTCCTCCAACGCCTTAGCCGCTGTTAGAATCTGCTCGCAATACTCCATCGCCGTATTCTGTTTGGGCTCTGTTGCTTTCACGGGCGCGGAAACCTTTTTTTGTTTGGGTGTTTGCTGCGCATCCGAATTCCATAACTCATCAATATATCTAGGTCTTTTCTTTTTTCTGAATAATCCCATTTTACTCACTTTTCCTATACTCTAATCTTAATTTGAACAGTAAATCTTCCACCATTCCCTCATAGCCTGTGCGGTCTCCAGATGATTTCAACTTATGCAGCGCTTTGAGCGCCCCCGCGATATTTCCTGAATTCTGTGTGGTAATCTGCCCATCTGCGCTTCCCCAAGCCTGTGCGCCGCCCGGCTCTAACTCTTTCGCCTGCCCATCCCTACATGTCAGCGCAAAGAGATAAGCTTCACTGCTCACCGTCTGCTGCCCAATCTCATAAGCGCGTTTATAACACTCCCCCGCCGCCTCAAATAGAAATTGCCTGGCATACAAAGTCCCCAGATTATGCCAAACTTTTCCCTGGAAAAACAAATCTGACTCTTCCTCCAATGCTTGCTGATAGGCGAGCCATGCCTGCCGGTATTTGCCCGACCGCAACAGACGATCGCCTTTCAGTTTCGCCCGCTGCGCAGGACTCGTACTCTCCATACTCTGCACAATGGAAACTGCCTGGCTAATCTCCCTATGGCTATACAAACCACTCGACAACAAAATCTGCTGCATACACCAACCGCCGCTTTTGCCCTGCTCAACCCCTTGGCGAAGCTCTTTTGCCAGTTCCTCCATACCAAGTTCCTCCGACAGCCATTGGCAGAATGCCTCATTGTATAAGCTTTCCTCCACAGACTCCGCATTCTGGTATAGATAATAACACAACTCTTCGAGAGAATACAAGCTTACTCTATTATTTACTGCCAGCCCTTTTTGCGCTATGCGTCCCTCACATATCCACATCCTGCTCATATTATTCTCCTTTGAGTTTCCCCATTTTGTATATGCATAGTACCAAAAGGTTTCCATCACTTTGTGATGGAAACACTTTGCACATAAAAGCGCTATGAAAAGCTAGCTTTCCAGGCACTTTTTGTGCAAGATGTCTATGCTGCCAAAGGCAACAAGACCTTTTGGTACTGAAATATAGGTTATTACAAAAAAAAGGGGAAACTTAAACATTCTCCATTCTTTCTTCGCTGCAAACGCTTAAATCTCAAATTGCCATTCCAATCCCTTAGCCGGCTGAATCTTGCCCCAACCCAACTCGCGCACTTTCAAAAGAAGACTGCCGCCCTCTGTACCAGAAATATGGAAAGACAGCCTGCTTCTCTCATTTCCGTCAGGAGAAAGTCCCGATAACTCCAAACTCTCAATTCTCGCCTCCCGGCTTCCCGGCTGCTGCATCCAAAGTTCCAAAACTGGCTCTCCCTCCAATAAAATGCGTAAGTCTTTCTTCACCTGATGACGGTTGCTGCCCGCCTCAATAAGTGGAAAGAAAAATTCCGCATCCCCCTTAACTGCCTTTAACATAATATTTTCCCTGACCTTGTAATCACAGAAATATACGGTCTTCGCCTCCTCCTTATGATGAAGCAGCATTCCCGCATAACACGCGCCCTTGGTGTAGAGGTTCTTCCCCTGAAACGCTCTGCGGTTGCGGCAGATAAGCTGTAGAGATTCGTCCATCCATCCGCCCTCGAAACCGGAGCCTATCAAGTATGCCGCAGTGACTATCCTGCCCGCCAAAGCCTTCTTCACAATCAAGGAAAACTCTATGTCGCGCTTCCTCTCATCCTCTGGCAACTTGCCCATAAATGCCTCCGCCACTTGCGCAATCATCGGACTTGTTTTCGGATTGCAGGAGAACAGGCGGCAGTACACGCCCTTGCCTTCCTCCTCAAACAGCAACACCTGATGTTTCCACAAAGATGGATCCTGCGAAACTACATAAGCATAAAAACTCTCACGATGATCCTGAATCTGTACCTGGGATTCTGTAAACCCCAGCTTCTTTACAAACTGCTGCAAAAATAGTACTGCTTCCTCCGTAACCTCCTCCAGAGAAAAGACGCATTTCGTCACCGCCCTGACGCCCTTTGGCGGAACCGCCAGCCTGAGCAGCTTGCGAAAAAACACGCCCAACAAATCCTGCGCCGCATAGTCGCGGTCCAGCGTAACGATTTCTTTATGCAACGCGCGTTTTAAAAGGTCGGCGGCATAATATCCTTCTCCGGATTCGGCAAGACGCCTGCCCTCCTCGCCGAAACACCACTGCCCGCCATGCTTGCGCTTACAGATCGCCGTAGGAATCTGATACACCTCTGTCCCTGCCAGAGTGCTCTTCGTCTCAGGTTCTGCAAGCCCCGCATGGTAACAGCTTATCTGTGTCCATTGTCTGCCTGCCTCTATTCCAATATACCATTCCTCTTTTGTCGGTTTCATTGTTTCTCTCCATATTCATCACAGCAGCGTAAATTCACGCCTCACCATCTCATCTGTCCGTCCATAAGTCTCTAACCGTTTTAACAAGGTGGCTTCATCCTTCATCTGCCAGGACGCCATCATATCGTCAATCAGCGCGAGCCGCCCCTCCTCACCGCTATCCACAAGACATTGCCTTACAATTTGACCACTCTGGGTCACCTTATATTCGCCATCCATTTCCTCTTTGATATAATATGGAATATGCTCCTCATAAAATACAAGAAACTCCTTGGCAAAAATTCCATCATACATCTGTGTCATCTCACATTCCACATACTTGGTATATCCCACAGGAAGATAATTGATAAATACCTTCGCCTGGGGCTCTGTGCGATACTCCACCACAGTCCGATCATGGAGCATATATTTCTCCCGCAATTTCCCGGGCAGAGATTCAAAAAAGGCAAAGCATTGTCCCTTTCGCACCAATTTTTGCAATACTGGCTCTGCAAGCTTCCACTCCTCTGCCGAAGCCAACGATTCCAAGGTACACCACTTCAAAAATGCCAGCTCGCATATGTGATTTAACTGCTGTTCCCGGCGGCACAGCTCGCCAATTTTGTGAAACACAAATTCTGACACCACAGCATCCCTCACAACATACAGATGCGCCATCTGGCTTAGATACGCCAAAATCACATCGTCTTTGCCAAGGTTGTGTACATACCCCTCAAATACCTCTTCCAAACGGACGGAAAAATCTCCCGTGTTCAGAAAACGCAGCAGACAGCGTTCCTCCAACATATAAGCATCCACTACAAAACTGCGCGCCGACTCCCAAAGCTTTAACATTTCACTAAGGCTACCCGCAAAGTATTTGCACAAATATACCAAAATCCGCTCATTATACTTCCCGCGCAAAAACACCTCCCTGCACAGCGCCAGCAGGAATTCATCGGCTTCCTCCTGCCCCTCCTGCTCCATCTCATCCATACGATGCCCAATTACATAGACCAGCTTGGAAGGAGAGATACATTCTGTGCCATAAGCCTGTAAAAGCTCATACGCGCGCCTGTAATGGCGTCTCGCCACCAAAAGCCGCATAATCTTCTCCCTGTCGCGGCTGCCGATTCCCTCCAAAGACAGTGACAACAGAAATTCATCCAACGCATCTCCTGTGTAATTATCATAGAAATAGGCGATCATCTGCAAGCGAAGCTCTCTGCGGTATGCCTCGCTGATTTCCGGCGCATCCACCAGCACCCGTAAATATGCAAGATCTTCTTCTTCAAACGTCTGCCATATTTTCTTCTTGTCAAAATATTTCAGCAGATACGGTAATTTCTCCGGGGCGCAAGCCATACCCGCCTGTAAAAACTTCTCGCTGGCCAGCAACGGTTTCACCGCTAGCTCCTCATCGGGGACAAACCGCCTGCCCTGGGCGTCCTCCAATAGAAACTTATAAGAACTGCCATAAATCGTCACATATGCCTTACCATGGACAATCGGCGCCACCTGTTCTTTCTTCAGCGTATGCTGGCAGACAACCAGGCTACGGGCGTTTAAATTGTCACAACACACCTCGCAGGCAAACAATACCTTCGCCATATCCTTGGCTCGTTCCGGGGTCAAAAGCTTCGGTGTCAACGCCTCCCCATAGACGGTGGCAAACGCACGGTCTATCTTACCGCTTGACAATTGTTTCAAAGCAAAATCCTGGATATTCTTGCTGTAATGGGGCCATACGCTTTTCCATTGCGATTTGTTCTCAATCATCGCCGCATACAGCAATGCCTCCGCTTCTCCCGCAAAATTGCTGTAAGACTGAAAATACAGGACAATCTGCCTGGGCATCTTTGCCATCTGTTCCTCATCCGCGGAGCGCACCCATGCCTCATACAAACCGGCAATCCGTAGTTCCTGTATAATTCCCCGCTGGAACCATTTCCAGTATTCCTTGCCATAATGCTGCCCCTTGATACAATAACTGCAAATTGCCTGCAAGGATTCTCTGCCCGGCGACGCTTCATAACAAGACACCAGGATCTCATACCAGACGGGTTCATAAAGCGGAATCTCTGGCAGCAATTTCACTACTCGCTCCGCGATTCCCTTCGTCATCGCCTTGTGTTTCACCGTAAAATGCAACGTCTTCTTCTCGAAACCAGATAGACTGCTTAACAGATACGGCTCCTTTTCCAGAATCCGAAACGCCTCCAAATAAAGAAGTACGCTCTCATTCCCCCGCCGGATATGCCTGGCAATCGTCTCCAACTTCTTGCCCTTGCTATAGTTCAATTCTTCATCCAAAATCAACAGCATCCATAAAAGCAAAGAATCATCGGGACGCTTATTATATATTTTACGGATTTTAGCGGTACATTTATTGACATATGCGGGCTCCGGGTCCCTCAAGGTCGTGAGATATAAATAATAGGCATATAAGGGCGCATCCTTATCTACCTTATTGCGCGGAAATGCAGTCAATACCCATTCCGCCTCCTGCCGCTGCCGGTTTACAAAATACACCTGTGCTTTCGCTAAAACATACCACTGATTGTCCGGCAAAAATTCCAGCAATTCTTCCAAATTGCGGATTGTCTGCTTCGCCCACGCACCCGTTACCAACTGATGCATACCGAATCTCAGATAATCTGTCATTAATTGCGCCTGTTTCTTTTGAATTTCCCAAATGGGATGTTCCCCAAGCACTTCCTCTCTGGTCACGCAAATCGAAATCTCCTCTTTCTGAAACGGCGTCTTTAAAATCAGTTTGCCGTAATTCTTACCAATATGGAGCTGTCCTGCGTCAATCAAGTACTCTACCATCCCTCGGCTGCCCACAAAATCCTCATCGGTCATCCGCGACTTGCGCGGTTTTAACCATGCTCCATCCGCCGACACCGCAATGGCAAGATGCCCCCACTCCTCTTTGCGCAACACAACACATTCCTGACGGTTCTCAGTCACCCCGCAAAAATCATGCTTTGCCTCCTCCACCTCGAACAATACCCGTTTCTTCTTGCGTGAGGCAATCAGAAATTCCTCCACCTGCGTGCGCGTACACGGCTTATGGCACAGCCCGCGATAGATTAGCTGTTGTTCCTCCTCACCGGGCGCAAAAACAGCCGCGAACTTATGCTGTGAAAACACCTTAACCGCCTCGTCGAAAGACGCGCGCGCCAGATTCGCAAAATCAACAATCCCTTTGACCTTGCCCTGGGAACTCTGTGGATAATCCTTACAGACAGACACCACAAAGGGAAGCTCATACTCCCCCTGGTCGCTAATAATCTGAAACTTTCCTTCCTGCCTCTCCCCGTCTGACAGGCCCGCGCTGCGAAATTCAAACTTCTGCGTAATCTTTATCCCTGCAAACTGTGCATCCAGGCACTTTATCCGCGCGCTGGTGGAACAGACCATCCCTGTCACTGGCACACCTGCACTGCTGATTATTGTAAATTCCCCGCTGTAAACGTTACCCTCCACGACCTCAAATTCCAATTTCTCTGGAAGGAACTGTAAAATAGAGGTCTGGCGGGTACAAATTCCTGCTGCCAACTCTTCCATTTTTCTCTGCAAATCGTCACCTGCTTGCTTTTTTATCGTGATTCGTTATAATAAAAACAGTTGATTTTATTATAAACGATTTACACAGCGGTGTAAAGAAGGAGGATTTCTAATGATTCAGCACAAAGACCATTTTCACGGCAGTGATTTAGAAAAGATTGAAGAGATTTACGGCATCAAAAAAGAGGAAATTATCAGTTTCAGCGCCAACGTAAACCCGCTTGGCATTTCTCCCATGCTGCGTGACACCCTGGCAAGTCATCTTGACGCCATTACCACATACCCAGACAGGGAATACACCTCTCTGCGCAAATGCATTGCCGATTACACAGACACCGACTACGAAAACATCATTATGGGCAACGGCTCCACCGAATTGATTTCCCTGTTTATTCAGATTGAACGCCCGCAAAAGGCGCTGATTATCGGTCCCACCTACTCGGAGTACGAACGAGAAGTCGCCTTAGGGGGCGGCACCTGCCTGTATTATCCTTTGAAAGAAGAACAAGACTTCGCTCTCAACGAAGATGATTTCACCGCACACCTCAATGAGAGCATTGACCTGGTTGTCATCTGCAACCCCAACAACCCCACCTCGGGAGCCATTGCGCGCCGCACGATGCGTAAAATTCTCGATGTGTGCAAACAGAACGACATCTTTGTCATGGTGGATGAGACCTATGTGGAATTTGCGGACAACTACGAAGAGATTACCTCGGTTCCGCTGACCGCTTATTACAACAACATCGTCATCCTGCGCGGAACGTCCAAATTCTTTGCCTGCCCCGGACTGCGCTTAGGGTATGCCGTCACCGGAAACCGCGATCTCATCAAAGAAATCAATACAAGAAAAAATCCCTGGACCATAAACTCCCTGGCTGCAATTTCAGGTGAGATTATGTTCCGGGATTCTTCCTACATCACGCGTACCCGAGCCCTGATTTCGCGGGAACGCAACCGAATCTATGAGAAACTCCTGGCCGATGGCAGATTCAAGGTATATCCACCCCATGCAAACTTTATGCTAGTGCGCCTTCTTGATGATACCCTGTCATCAGGGATGCTATTCGACCAAATGATCCGGCAAAAAATGATGATTCGTGATTGCTCTACATTTCCTTTTCTCGATAATAAATACATTCGCTTCTGTTTCATGATGCCGGAAATGAATGACGCGCTCATCTCCTGCCTGCTTAGAAGAAATATTCAAGCAGCAGGTTTGCCGCCACAATTGCAATGAAACAGAGTATGATAATACCACAGCCCCTCAAAAAGTCTTTCATAATCAGTACACCTGTGATGAGCTTATATAGGTGAGGTTCTCTCCTGCGACATCAAAGATGGCATAGGTACGGTAAGTGCCCCTCTGGGTCAATGTAAAGTCTTCTCCCATGGTTTTACTTCCAGAAGTGCTGGAGCCAACCCAGGATACTTTCGTCTTCCAGACACCGTCCTCTTTGCGCTGTAAGCGCATCGTCACCGTCACGCGGCAGACCTTCTTAGCAACTGCACTGGCATAGGCATGCGCATTATTGCCCTTGATAACAAGATCTGCGGTAATGTTTATCGTATTTACATACTGCGGGTCGATGCCCTCCTCACCTTTCAACTGTACTGTGCGACCTGCGGCATAGCTGCTGCTGATGGGCAGGACTGCAAGCACAACCGCCAGTACCAGCGACATCCATATTCTTCGTTTCCAGTTCATCTTTTGTTCTCCTTTCCGGCTGCTGCCGTGGGCAAATTTCACGCCCCTCTATAAATAGTAACCATCCAGGACAGCAAAACATGACACTTTTTTAGAAAATTTTTTATTTTTTTACAAAAGAACACAATGTTGCCTCTATTTCTGCCAAAAAATCCCCTATTTCACTGCGCGTAAGCCATCGGCAATCACTGCAAATTCCTCCTTAGACAACTCCCCAGAAAATACCAACATGTACTCTTCATCTGAAAGCACCAGGTTATATAAATTCTCATCTCTAAGATAATATCCCTCTAGCTCTCCTATCTTGACTTCCTCTAACTCTTTTCTTTCGGCAGTAAAATTGCCAAGATTTTTGTTATCCTTCCTGCCCTGTCTAAACATAAATATATTTCCATCCGCATCGGCATACGTCACCATATACATACTAACACTTTCATCCCACTGCTCCTCTATTACTTCATATCCCTCCGGCAGTTCTGCCAGTTCATACTTACGGAATCCGTCTTCCGATACTGCCACCCCATTTTCTCTATTCTCTATTTCTACATAATCTCCATGTTGTTCCATCCAACTATCATGCAGCCAGAGAATAATCGGGTTCGTGCCGTTAGCCGTTGTGCCAAACAGCAGCAACGCCAATACCGCCACAACAACCACCGCACGCCGGGAACGAATCGGACGCATAAGCTCCACCAGAGAGCCGCCCTTCGCCGGCTTGCGCTCCGCCTCCTCGGGCGTATAAACGGTACGCAACATCGCCTTCATATTCTTTTTAAATCTCCGGGAAAAGTGATGCCTGCGCACTCTGCGGGGACGATTCGCATACTCCTGCTCCACCATCTCCGTAAACGCCGCCTCAAGCAACTTGTCCATCGCATCCTTTTCATCCATGTTCTCCGTTTTCCTCATATGATCCATCCCCTCCAGCTTACAGATTTTCCTACACATAATCTTTCCTCTTATACATAGTAACAATCCAAACATGAAAAACATGACACTTTTTTAACAAAAATTTTAAAAAAATACGCATTTCTCAAATTTTTTTAACTTTTTTTCAAAAAAGTGTCATATTTGGCCCTCCTAAATTGTTACATTAATGAGGGAGTATATTTTATATACTACGGAAAGCCCCTGGGACCTGTTTTTCTTTTCACGTTCCAAGGGCTTTCTGTCGCCCAAAACGCCACATAGAAACTAATGAGAATATTAGCACGAATCCTCTGTTTAAGCAATGGGTAACTGCCTAGTATTTGTGGTTTTTTGTCAGACGCATGATTTTATAGTAACGGTTCAGCCTTTATTTTTTGTACAGCCCTATTCCATAGAACTTTTATAACAGAATGTAAAAATACTTATGGGAACTATTTGTTTCCATAAGTATTTTTGCACAACAGTATAAAAAGTTCTATGAAATAAGGCTTTTATATAAAAAATAAGGCTGAACTGCTACATTTTATACTGCCAAACAAAGGAAGCGGGTTGTAAATTTCTTGCACTTTCGTTATAATAAGAAAAAAACTTTTAGAGGAGGACCTATTATCATGGGCAAAAAACGTAACATTATTGTAGGGCAATCAGGAGGCCCCACTTCCGTAATCAATTCCAGTCTTGCAGGTGTATACAAGACTGCAAAGGAAAGGGGCTTTGACAAGGTATATGGCATGCTGCACGGCGTACAGGGCCTTTTGGACGAGCAGTATGTAGATTTATCCACCCAGATTCACTCAGACATCGACATTGAATTGTTAAAGCGTACACCTTCCGCTTTCCTGGGCTCCTGCCGTTACAAATTGCCGGAAATTCACGAGAACCCGGAAATCTATGAGAAATTATTTGAAATCATGGACAAGCTGGATATTGAAACTTTTATCTACATCGGCGGTAACGACTCCATGGACACCATTAAAAAATTATCGGATTATGCAATTGTCAAGGGACATTCCCAGAAGTTCCTCGGCGTACCCAAGACCATCGACAACGATTTGGCGTTGACAGACCATACGCCCGGCTTCGGAAGTGCGGCTAAGTATATCGCAGCATCCACGAAAGAGATTATCCGCGATGCGCTCGGTCTCACCTATAACAAAGAAATGATTACCATTATCGAAGTTATGGGACGTAATGCCGGATGGCTGACTGGTGCGACTGCACTCGCCAAGACAGAAGAATGCGAGGGACCGGACGCTATCTATCTGCCGGAATCCGTCTTTGATATTGATAAGTTCTTACAGACTGTTAAGAATATATTAGAGAAGAAGAAATCTATCGTAATCGCAGTTTCCGAAGGTATCAAGCTTGCCGACGGAAGGTATGTCTGCGAGCTGTCCGGCGGCGGAGAGTATGTGGACGCATTCGGACACAAACAGCTTCAGGGAACGGCTGCTTATCTTGCCAGCTTCCTCGGCGCTGAGATTGGCTGCAAGACCCGCAGCGTTGAATTCTCCACATTGCAAAGAAGCGCTTCCCACATGGCTTCCCGTGTCGATATCGACGAAGCATTCATGGTAGGCGGCGCTGCCGTAAAAGCAGCAGACGAAGGAGATACCGGCAAGATGGTTGTTATCGACCGTATTTCCGACGATCCGTACCAGAGTGCAGCCGGCATTTACGATGTACACCGGATTGCCAACCATGAAAAAGTTGTTCCGCGTAACTGGATGAACAAGGAAGGCAACTACGTAACGGATGAATTCATCAACTATATTGAGCCGTTAATTCAGGGAGACTACCAGCCGTTCATGGTAAATGGACTTCCACAGCATTTAGTACTTCGCAGAGACTAAGCGTTCTTCAAGAAGATATTGGAGCTGGCGCACGAAGCAATTCGTGCGCCAGCTCCTTTTTGCTATAAATCATAGGGACTGTTGCTTCATGATTTCTCCATCGTGAAGCAACAGTCCCTATTTAAAAGATTACGAATTCAATTCACTCCCGTAGTGCCAAATCCACCGCGGTCTTTCCCTTCGAGGGTTGCCGTCTCCTCAAAGACAATATGCGGCTGATTCTCCATAATCCGAAACTGGCAAATTCTATCATTCTTATGAATAACGGTATCTCTGGTAGCATACACCGGCATCTTCCACATATCGCCGTCACCGCAATAACTCCCATCTATCACACCGCAGCTATTTACCTGCAAGACGCCATAATTCTTAAATGTAGAGCTTCTTGGCACCACATGGGCCTCATAGCCCGCCGGAAGCTGCATGGCAACGCCAAGGGGAATCAACTTAAATTGCCCCGCCTTTAACTCCACCGTCTCGCTTGCCCTCAGATCAATCCAATCCGACTTACCATCTATATAGGCAAGTTTGTCTATATCCTGTGTGAAGTATTTGATCTTAATTGTCTCCATCTCTTTCTCCTGATAAATGCCAGCTTGCGTACTGCACTCTTGCGAATCATCACTGGCCCAGCAGCTTGCGTACTGCACTCTTGCAAATCATTACTGGCCCAGCAGCTTGCGCACTGCCTTCTTGCAAATCATCACTGGCCCAGCAGATTCATCACCGCCGGCGTGTAGTGCAATTCCTGATAAGCATAATAAGAATCATCCTTCTGTTTCTCACCCTGCTCCTGTTCCTCTTTGATCTCCTGCTGCTGTGCTTCCTGGAGCTTCATGTACATATCAATAAACTTGAGGTATTCTTCATAGGAGAAAAGCTGCTCTAAGATGCTCTGATAGTAGCTGTCCTCCACCTCCTGCACAGATGCCGCAGCCAGACTGCCGTCTGCATTTACACGATAGGACGCATCGGGAACATCAACGCCATTATTCATAAATCCAGTTACCTTGACTACATAATTCTGCGTCTCTTTAAAAGGCGGAATACCGCCGTATTTTGCCACATTATTGCTTCCTGCATTGTAGGCTGCTAACGCAAGGCTTACATTTCCATCGTATTTGGCAAGCATCTCGCTGATGTATTTCGTCCCGCCCATAATATTCTGATAAGGGTCATAGGAATCTGTGACGCCCAATTCCCTGGCGGTTGCCGGCATCAACTGCATAATCCCCTGCGCTCCTGCGCCCGAGGTGGCATTGGGGTTGAAATCCGACTCTGCCTTGGCAATTGCCTTAATCAAGTCCTTCGGCACATTGTACTTCTCCGCCGCTTCTGTAAAAATCTCTTCCAAAGACGCTGAGGTTTTCAGATAAGAAGAGAAATCCTCTCCCTGTCCCACCGCGGCAGCCGCAGTCGGCGTTCCGGTACTGTCCATAGCCTGTATAGCCTTTACTCTCATAGACTTAAA
Source organism: uncultured Lachnospiraceae bacterium (assembly GCA_947565425.1). Taxonomy (GTDB): domain Bacteria; phylum Bacillota; class Clostridia; order Lachnospirales; family Lachnospiraceae; genus Petralouisia. The sequence goes on along the minus strand of CANOFW010000009.1, from coordinate 73,538 downwards.
CACCCTTTCTATAATTTAATTCCTGCCAACAAATCTGCAAGACTTGTAGATGCTCTTTCATTGGAGATATACTCTTCTACCTTCTGTGGTCTATCCACATCTACCATCTCTTCTTCCAGCGCTTTCATGCTGAGACTCACCTTATTGTCATTGGTGTTGAGCACCTTTACCTTGACCTTCTGGCCTACACTTAATACCTCGGATGGTTTGCCAATCCGCCTGTGGGAAATCTGCGAAATATGTACCAGTCCGCTAACCCCATCTCCCAAATCCACAAACGCTCCATAGGGCATCAATGATTCCACCGTGCCTTCCATTACTGTGCCGGGAACCAAGGCTCTAACCCTGCTGTCATGCTCCTCCTGCTGTTTCTCCCTCAAGATAACCTTCGCAGACAGTACAAGCTTCTTCTTCGATTCATCTACCGTAATCGCCCTTACCTGTACTTCGCGCCCTAACCACTCATCCGTCACTTCCACATAAGACAAATCCAGTTGTGACGCCGGGATAAATCCACGAATTCCTTCTACATAGGCAACGACACCACTGGGCACGATGCCAGCAATCTTCACGGAAAGCTCCGTCTGCTCCTCCAAGTACTCATTGAGCTTATCCCAAGCAAGTACGTCGTTCGCTTCCTTCTTAGACAGCTTAATGTTGCCTTGTCCATCGTCAAGGCTCACTACCGTACCCTTAATAACGTCTCCGGGATGAATCTCTTCCATCGCCTGAAAGTTCGGATCATTGCTTAAATCCTCCACTTTAATGACGCCCTGTGTATAATATTTCAAATCCAGCGTAACTTCTTCCTCTGTCACTCCGAGTACTACTCCTGAGAGAATATCACCTTCCTTAATCTCACGGAAGGACGCTTCTAATTCATCCTTGTAATCTTCCATAGATTCTGCCATAATCAACGCTCCTTTTCATATATCTGCATAATTATTTATATTCTAACAGAAATTCGTGGAAAATGCCAGTTTTTTTATGATTTTATTTTCCTAATTATGTAACAGTTGTTACTGTTCACACAGCAGCCAGACACTTGCTGTCTGGTTGCGTAAGAACATGATACAGTAAGTGATTTTTGCTTCGCGAAGCGAACTTTCATGCAAAAATCACCAGTTACTGGTCACGGAGTGAACAGTAACTAACAGTTCGGCCCACACCATTCGCAAAACCGCACTTACGTGCTCTTTGTTGCTTCGCAGCTCTTTTTGCTCATAAGTTTCTGTTCTGCCTTTTGCTGGAACTGTTCTTCCTCCACAATAAACCGCTCGTGAACTGCCTTCCCAATGTCGCCTTTTTCATCCCTCGCCACAATGGAAAACGTCAACTTTCGCCCTTCTACGTTCTCCAGTACCGACTCGCAATACACATTCATGCCGACCGGCGTAGGCGCCAGATGGTCTAATTCCAGACGAATCCCCACCGTCCCCATTCCTGCATCCAAATGCTCTGCGACACTCTTCCATGCCGTCTCCTCCATCAAAGCTGCCATCCGCGGCGTGGCGAGCACCTCTAAAGTGCCGCTCTTATATACCTTCGCAGTGTCCTGCGCTGTGACTGTTATTTCCTGTCTTCCTTTTAATCCTGTCTCTAACATTGTATTTCTCCTCCTTGTTCATATTCATATATTGTAGCAAACTGACTAGCTCACATCAGTCTTCCGATAAGCTCTTTGTCTGTTCCTCGAGTTTTAACATAAATTTATCGTAATCAGACATAAATAGTCTATCTTGAATAATACGATATTTTTCAAATTCAGTTTCGGCATAATCAAGATACAAGGAAACAATCCTTTCCAAAAAGTATACTTTTTCCCGTCAGCGGCAGTTATTAAGTATTTCTTAATAACTGACTCCTATTTCTAACATGATTCTCCTGCACGGTTACTAGCGTTAAGGCCCATAATTCTCCTTAATTCTTTTGCAGGAATTAAATATTTTAACGCATCATATGCATCATGTTCAAACTCTAAATTTAAGATTTCATTCTTCTCATTTTTATAAATTAATTCTATCCTTCGCTCGTCTTCGCTGACAATCTCTGATTTTATCGGCACTCTACTGGCAATGATTGCCCCTACATCATCCGCAATGATTTTCCCTAATACCGCTCCCTTTATAGAGGAGCCTCCACCTGAGACAGTCGTATATTTGCGAAGCTCTCCTATTTCTTCAAAGTATTCTATGTTATTTACCGGAATTGATATTAGCTGCAAATCCGATATGGATGGCTTGACTGTAGAACTTGTACATCTTTCTATGTAATATTTTGACATCGGAAACATACATAGATTATTATCTTCTATCCATAAATACTGTTGTATGGAAGAATGAAAACCACTGTCATCCAATTCCAGCAACGTTACCTGCGTATCGCACGCAGTAATTCCCAATCTTTCTCTATACTCCTCATATTCCCTTTGAAAATCACAGATATTTTTCTGCAATTTTCCCTTTTCTTTTTTAGCTTCAATATCTGTCCCTATCCCTCCTATCAATACAATAATCAGGGATATTATCGGCAAACTCACGAAAAACCCTACTACATACACACTCTTAAAACTTATAAATGCCGGAGCAAATATACAAATGATACTTGAACATACAAACGCAATCACGCCCACTGTCAGGACAGTTCCATAATCAATCTTTTTATCATCTGAACTTCCCATTTTTCTTCCCTCCAATCAGCTTTCATTATTTCATCATTATAGCATCTTCACACTATCCTCGCAACTACCGAAACGGTACACTAAAAACCCCCGGCAGACATGGTTTGTCTGCCGGGGAACTATTCTAAGTCTTTGTTATTTCACTTTCACGGTAAGAACCACTTTCGCCTTACTATTATTAGCTGCTGTGATCGTAACCTTTGCCGTTCCTTTCTTCTTCGCTTTCACCAATCCTGTCTTGGACACAGATGCAATCTTCGGCTTATCCACTTTATACTTGAAGCTGGAGCAAACCGTTCCTTTGGGAATGCTTACGTTAATCTGATACGTCTTCTTAGGCTTGAGGCTCACAGATTTCTTCTTCAATGTAAGCTTCGTCGGCACGCCCTTGACCGTCACCTTGCAGACTGCCTTCGCTCCGCCTGGCGCAGTTGCCGTGATGTTGGCGGTTCCTGCCTTTTTAGCAGTTATCACGCCCGATTTAGCATCTACCGTGGCAACACTGGAATTGCTGCTTCTAAAGGTAATCTTAGACGTCTGGCTGTCAATGTCGGCGTCCGCATGGATCGTTGCCTTTGTCTTCAAGCCTTCCGTCGCCTTGGTACAGATTGTCACAGCGTCTTCGTCAAGGTATACGTTCTCTGCCAGCATTTCCGGCACCTTAGGAAGCTTGGTTGCCATCATTCTGTCTGCGCGTTTTACCAGCTTGTCAATCTCTGCCTGTGTCTCTTCCCCTGTCAGCTCCAGTTCTGCCAGCTTCAACATCTGTGCCTTCATGCTTGCTGTATATTCATTCGTGCCTGCGGCTGCTTTGAGCTCTGCTCTCTTATGTTTAAACTTGCTGCTATCTACAACATAATCAATCGGATGATAATTGTCAATGCTGCTATCTGAATTGTAAGCGTCAATCAGTGTATTATACTCTTCTGCCGTAATTGGAATCATACCGCCGTGACATCCGATGTCACCGCCCGTACGTCCATAACTGCCGCTTGGCACCTTCTTGATACTATCCGGCTGGGACAAGTCCGTCGTTGTATAAGGCTCGTAACGCACCGTGTTATTTCCATAGAAGTCAATCATAACGCACCACTCGTCGCGCCCAATGAACTTGAACATTGTCGCACCCTCATAGGCGCCGATTTGTTTCTCCATATCTTTCTGAGAAATCTTTGTAAAATGGTTGCCGACGGATTCGTCGATAAACCAGTTATAAACAACTTCTGCAATCTTAATATGACGGGGGTCGTTCAGCTTATTGATGTCCGCCAATGTTGAAAAAGTATTGCCATCCGCATCGGTGTACTCTTTGATCTGGATCGGATTCGATGCATCGTAATCTTTCTCAGGATCCAACACCGTCTTAGCGCTCATCAGCTCAATATGATTATTCGTCTCATCCTTCACCAAACGATATAAGGTGCCGTAAGGATTCACCGTTCCGTCTGCATTCTTCTCCGCAACCCAAAGCTGTGAGGTATCAATATTGCCATAGCCGTCATCTGCCGAGCTCACGCCGTTTGGCAGATAGTTTTGATAAAACGGCTCCTGCTCATACAGTTTGGTCGGCCCAAAATTCACAAAGTCCTCCGTCTCATTACAGTAGAGGCGGTCTCTCGCCCTGCCGTCCACATTGGTACGGGCAGACCAGTATACCAGATAATTGTCCTTCTCTGGGTTATAAATTGCCTCAGGCGCCCATGCCATACATGCATTCACTTCTTTTCCAACATCAATATAACGTCTCGTCCAGTGTACCCAGTCTTCCGTCTCATAGATAAATAAATTTGTACTTCCATATGGGCTCGTGGTCATGAGTCCCCAGTTACCAACTGAATTATTGGCCAAATTACCGCCATACTTCGGCTGCATGGTGTTCAGGTCTGTAGCAAGAATCCATACCTTATTCGCATCGCTGCCGTCCTTCTTCAGACCACGGAGCAGATAGGGATCGCGGATTCCCTGATCGCTGCCTTCAAATGGGAAAAGCACGGAAGCATCACCCTCCGTCGTATAGGCGATTTCTGACTTATCCATCCAGTCTGCCAGCTTATAGTTGACACTGTTTGCGCCGCATTTCTCAATATATTCCATATAGTCCTGGCCTGTCTCAAAAATTGGCTTGCATCCGTTCAATGCCGTCCAGTTCAGTCCGTCTTCACTGAGGAAGAAATGTACCTGCTGTACGTCTTTCCCTCCTTTGGTATCAGCAAAGCAGACATATACATAACCTGCATAATCGTCGTCTGTCATGCCCGTATAATTCTCCGTGGAAGCTTTCTCTGCGGCAGCCCCCGCCGCTTTTGCCTCCATACCTGCTGCCGGCAATGTGCCTGCTGTCAAGCCTGCTGCAAGACAAACAGCAAGCAATGCGTTGATTATTCTGCGTTTCATATGATAACTTACCTCCTGTCTGTCGTCTCTTATTTCTTACTAATCGTAACCGTCTTGGTCATGGTAACATTGCCAACCTTAGCCGTCACCGTTACTTTTCCAACTTTCTTGGCCGTCAATTTGCCTGCGGACGTAATCGTTGCCAATTTCTTGCCCTTAGCGTCCAGTGACCATTTTGCCTTGCCGGAAAGTCCGTTTACACTCAAGGTAATGGATTGGCCCTTTTTCACCTTTTTGGCTCCAGTGATTTCACCAACCTTAACGGTAATTTTCCTGACAATGCTCTTGCCGCTTTTGCTCACCTTAACCGTTACTTTGCCGGTCCCTGCTGATTTTGCAGTAATCTTACCGGAATTATCAACGGAAACGGCGCCTGTTGCACGGTAAGTTTTTACCGGATTCTTAATATTACTTGGTACGCTGAGATTGATTGTTGTTGTCTTGCCTTTTGCCAAGGAAGTGGCTTTTGCGCTTGCTCTGACGCCGCTCAAATCCACATTCACCTTAACCAACGTATAATACTCCTGTGTATAGCCGTCAGACAACGCGGTCAGGCTGGTAATAATCAGTGCATATCCTAATTTCTCCTTAGCAGTAACCTTGCCGTCTGCATCTACCATTGCAATATCCGGCGACTGTGACTCATAAGTAATTTTAATCGCATCCTTTACCTTCTCCGGCAGTTCGTTCTTCTTCACAGATGCTGTCCCGCCTGGTGACAATGACATATTTCCTCCTACCGTCGGGTTAAAATCATCAGGAATCTCTGCAAACGGATCCAGATAACTTGGATCTTCCACCGGGGATTCCTCTTCTGCCGCTGCTACCTCCATCGTAGCCGTACTTCCGGTAAATGCCGAAGCCGCCACCACAACACATGCAAGCATTAGGCTTACAATTTTCTTAAATTTCATGTTTTGTTCTCCCTTCCTTTGTATTTTTTATGAAGTAATACCATTATCTCATTTTACCAGTAAAAATCAATATAATTTCTTCTTTTCTTAGTTGATTTTTTTAATATTCCTGCATTCTGCACGTCTTCCTTTGTGCATTCTGTTAAAATCTTATTTCATTTCACAATAAGATTTACGCTTTTTTATGATTGCCTATTGACTTTTCATATTTCCCCTATATAATATATCTTGTTTATCATTATTAAACAAAAAAATCATTATTACTTTTATCTCATACAGTGAAGGAGGAATCCCATGGACATTGGCAAACGCATGAAAGAATTGCGCATTCAGTATGGACTGACGCAGCAGGAACTTGCCGACCGCAGCGAGCTTTCCAAGGGCTTCATTTCCCAGTTGGAGCGCAATCTCACTTCTCCCTCGGTGGGCACGCTGTTAGACATCATCCAATGTCTGGGCACAACCCCGGCAGAATTTTTCACTGACCAGGAACCGGAACAAATTGTATTCCGCCAGGAAGACTATTTCACAAAAGATATGGAGGAGCTTCACCATCAAATCAAATGGCTGATTCCCAATGCGCAGAAAAATGCCATGGAGCCGGTACTTATGACTTTGGCGCCCCAGGGTATTTCTAAGACCCAGCTTCCCCATGAGGCGGAAGAATTCGGCTACGTCTTAAAAGGCAGCGTGAAATTGGTCTACGGCTCGCGCTCCTTCACAGTCCGGCAGGGAGAATCTTTTTATTTCATTGCCGGCAAAAAACACTATATCGAGAATTGCAGCGACAGGGAGGCATCCATACTCTGGGTTTCCACTCCCCCCATTTTTTAGGAGGACACTGCCATGAGCAAACGACTGATTGACTTGCAGCACATTAGCAAATCCTATGACGGACAGATGGTGCTGGACGATTTGAATTTATATATAAGAGAAAATGAATTTCTGACGTTGCTTGGTCCATCCGGCTGCGGAAAAACTACTACGCTGCGAATTATTGGCGGCTTTGAATCACCCGATACGGGAAACGTCATCTTCGACGGCAAGGACATCACCAGTCTTGCCCCCAACGAACGGCAGTTAAACACGGTATTTCAAAAGTACGCCTTATTTCCCCATATGTCCATCGCAGAAAATATCGCTTTTGGTTTAAAAATCCGCAAAAAAAGCAAAGCTTATATTGATGATAAAATTCGCTACGCACTCAAACTTGTAAATTTGGACGGATTTGAGAAACGCAGCGTCGACTCTTTAAGCGGCGGCCAACAGCAGCGGATTGCCATTGCCCGTGCCATCGTCAATGAGCCGAAAGTATTGCTCTTGGATGAGCCTTTAGGCGCGCTTGATCTAAAACTGCGCCAAGACATGCAGTACGAATTAATCCGTTTGAAAAATGAGCTCGGCATTACCTTTATCTATGTAACCCATGACCAGGAAGAAGCGCTTACCATGTCCGACACAATTGTAGTTATGAATCAGGGTTATGTCCAGCAAATCGGCACGCCAGAGGATATCTACAATGAGCCTACCAATGCTTTTGTCGCCGATTTTATCGGTGAGAGCAACATCATAAACGGCACCATGCTTCACGACCGCCTGGTGCGGATTTTGAACGTCGATTTCCCCTGCGTGGATGTGGGCTTCGGCAATCAAACTCCGGTGGACGTAGTCATCCGCCCGGAGGACGTGGAATTAGTCGCTCCCGAGAAGGGCATGTTGCAAGGCGAGGTAACCTCTTTAATTTTCAAAGGCGTTCACTGGGAAATGGAAGTACTGGCAAACGGCTATGAATGGCTGGTACACGCCACACAGATGCAGCCTTTGGGTTCTCATGTGGGAATTTGCGTGGACCCTTTCAATATTCAGATTATGAACAAACCGGAATCCAATGATGAAAAGGCGGTGGAATCAGATGCGTAATTTGAAACGACAATTGCTGGCGGGCCCTTATATTTTATGGATGATAGGATTTATTTTGCTGCCCACATTGATGATCCTTTACTATGCATTTACCACTACCAGCGGAGACTTTTCCCTGCTAAATGTGAGCTCCATCACTTTTTCCGTACACTTAAAATCATTGCTCCTGTCATTGAAGCTTGCGCTGGCGTGCACGCTTATCTGCCTGGTTTTGTCCTATCCGCTTGCCATGATTTTGAGTAAGATGAAATCGAAAAGCCAGGGATTTATTGTCTTCATATTTATCCTGCCGATGTGGATGAATTTCATGCTGCGTATCCTTGCCTGGCGAATGCTTTTGTCCAATAACGGCGTCATCAATTCCTTGCTTGGCGTAATTGGGCTGCCAGGGCTTGATATTCTCAACACGCCCAAAGCCGTCGTGTTCTGCATGGTGTATGATTTTCTGCCCTTTATGATTCTGCCCATTTATAACGCGATGGCACGCATCCAGAAGGACATCATTGAGGCAGCGAAAGATTTGGGCGCCGGAAATATCACAATTTTCTTTAAAATCATTGTTCCCTTAACCATGTCCGGCGTCATCAGCGGCATTATCATGGTTTTTGTACCTGCGCTGACTTCCTTTGCCATCTCAGACCTTTTGGGCGGCGGCAAAGTACTTCTAATTGGCAATGTCATTGAACAGGCATTTATGCAGGAATATAACTGGAACTTAGGCTCTGGCCTTTCCGTCGTGCTAATGGTATTTGTAATTGCTAGCATGGCCTTGATGAACGCACATGGAGATGAGGGAGGAGGTACTTTCACATGATGAAAAAGTCTGCGGAACGTATATATCTTTTTGTGATTTTTTTATTTTTGTACCTGCCGATTATGGTGCTGATTGTACTGTCCTTTAACGACTCCAAAGCAAAAGTCGTCTGGGGCGGATTTACCCTACGCTGGTATCGGGAACTGTTTTCTAACAGCGCGATTATGGAGGCTTTTTACACCACAATTTTCATCTCCCTGGCCTCCGCAGTACTTGCCACTGCCTTGGGAACGCTTGCCGCTCTTGGCATTGACGCTATGCGAAAGCGTGGCAAAGCTATCATGCTCGGCGCCACAAACATCCCGCTGTTAAATGCCGACATCGTCACTGGAATTTCCATGATGCTCTTATTTGTACGCTTTACCCGCCTGGGCTTTGGTACGGTTTTGATTGCGCATGTCACCTTCAACATTCCCTATGTGATCTTGAATGTACTGCCTAAGCTCAAGCAGAATAGCCGTATCACCTATGAGGCAGCGCTAGATTTAGGTGCGACGCCTCTGTACGCTTTTTATAAAATTACCTGGCCGCAAATCCTGCCTGGGGTACTCTCCGGCTTCCTGATGGCAATGACAATGTCGCTGGATGATTTCTCCGTCACCTACTTTACAAAAGGCGCTGGAATCAATACATTATCTACGATGATTTATACGGAAATGCGCAAAGGCATCCGTCCGGAAATGTACGCACTGTCCACAATCTTATTTCTGATTGCACTGGTACTGCTGCTATTTATAAACTTCCGGCCTGCGGCGCGCAAAGAACAAATCTAACGTACAAAAGGACAGGAGGCACTCATGAAAAAGACATTATTGCTAATCCTGGGAGTTCTGACGGTTTCCGGCATCTTTGCCGGCTGCGCGAAAGATTCCCCCAACACTTTAACGGTTTTAAATTATGGAAAGTATATCGAATCGGATGTGTTAGACATGTTCGAGGAGGAAACCGGAATCAAAGTGGAGTATGAGGAGTACATCACGCCGGAAAATATGTATACGAAATACAAGGCAGGCGCCATAGACTATGATTTAATCTGCACTTCCGATTACATGATTGAGAAATTGATAAAAGAAGGCGAAGTTCTGGAAATTGATTACAACAATATTCCGCTTGTGGAAAATCTGGACCATGCATATTTTGATTTTTCCAAATCTTTTGATCCACAAAACAAGTATACGCTTCCCTACTTTTTCGGAACGGTCGGTATCCTCTATAACAAAGAAATGGTGGACGAGTCAAAAGTCAATTCCTGGGATATCCTCTGGGATAAAGAATACGCCGGCAAAATCATTATGGCTGACTCTGTCCGGGATTCTTTTATGGTCGCCGAAAAACGTCTGGGATATTCTTTGAATGTCACAGATGACGAAGAACTGCGCGAAGCTCAGCAACTACTTATTGAACAGAAACCTCTCGTCTATTCCTATCTGGTAGATGAGGCTCAGGATGAAATGATCGCTGAAAATGCAGCCATGGCTGTCGTCTACTCTGGAGAGGCCGGATTAGCGCTTGAATACAACGATAAGCTGGCATTTTCCGTACCGAAAGAAGGATCCAACATGTGGATTGATTCTTGGTTTATGCCAAAAAGTGCAAAGCATATCGAAAATGCAGAAAAATTCCTTAATTTTCTCTGCCGGGAAGACATTGCACGCTTAAATTTTGATTATGTGTATTATGCCACGCCCAACACCAAAGTAAAAGATTCCTTAGATACAGAACTTCAGGAAAATACTACCATCTTCCCCCCCACGGAAGTTCTCGACAACTGCGAAGTCTTTAAATCTTTGGATGATGAGGCGACTATGCGCTATAACCTGTACTGGAAGGAAATTAAATCTGCGGATTAATAATACGTATTTCATATGTCTGCAAAAAGTTTTCGACAACCATTGCATTTCCCCTTCAAACATGCTACACTAAAGCCCACACATTTTTTGTGTGGGCTTTTCCTGCTACTGCCAGCACAACGCAGGAGGTTATTATGAACAATCATTCATTACATCAGCCATTCGCTGACAATTCGAGATACGAATCTTTTAAACAACAGTTACTCGCCACTCTCAGGGAATTCTTTCCTGCCGATACCCGGATTTCCATTGACGTCTTTTCTCACAACAACCATCTGTCTCTGGATGGATTGACAATTTTAGAATCCGGCAGCAACATTTCCCCTACCATCTACCTTGAGTCCTATTTCATTCAATACGAACAAGGCACCGCCTTTTCAGACATATGCCGCCAGATTACAGCGCATTACTACGAACACCGCTATACGCAGAATATTGACACATCCTTTTTTACCTGCCTGGACAAAGTACGTCCGCGCATCGTCTACAAGCTGATAAACTATGATAAAAACAAGCAGCTCCTTGCGCAAATACCGCATTTCACATATCTAGACCTGGCAATCGTATTCTATTGCCTGATTGCCGGCGATACTCATGAGAACGCATCTATCCTCATATACAGCAGCCATCTCGACTATTGGAATATTTCAAAGGACACGCTTTTGCTTTTCGCACAGCAAAACACACCGCAACTGCTTCCCTGGCGCTGCGATTCCCTGACGGCTCTGCTTTTTCCGATGCTTGACGCTCTCCCTAAGGAGATGCAGAATCAGACGCTTCCATCCCGCGAAACGAAAGAGGTTCCCATGCACGTGCTCACAAATGAGCGATGTTATTTCGGCGCCTGCTGCCTCCTCTATCCTGACGCGCTACAAGAAATCTCCGACACTCTGGGAGACAATCTCTTCCTTTTGCCGAGCAGCATCCATGAAGTCATACTTGTCCCCGCCTCCGCCGTCGAAAATCCGTCTGAACTACGTGAAACTGTCCACGAAGTCAATCTCACAGAGGTAGCACAAGATGAGATTTTATCTGATTCTGTTTATTATTATGAGCGGAATACAAACCGTGTCACTCTGCTATAGAGAAAAATAGAAACACTCTCTCCACTCAAACTATTTACCATGACAAGACTTGTCTATCTTCTACAAATCCAGGTACAGTTTTTCATAATTTCCGGCAGAACTCTGCCAGGAGTGATCTGCTTTCATACAGCGTTTCATCATCATCCGCCACTCTTTCGGATGATTTTGGAATACGTCATAGGCATAACGGATAATCATCAGCATTTCTCCGGCATCATAATTGGCAAAGCTGAATCCCGTTCCTGTCTGCCAAATCTCATTATAGGCTTCTACCGTGTCTTTCAATCCCCCCGTCTCCCGGACAATGGGAACTGTCCCATAGCGCATACTAATAAGCTGGCTCAAACCGCAGGGCTCAAACTGTGAAGGCATCAAGAATGCGTCCGCTCCGCCATAAATCTTATGTGCACACTCTTCGCTGTAGCCAATAGTCACAGAGACCCTATCCGCATACTTCTGCCCAAAGTAACGGAACGACTCCTGATATCGCTCTTCCCCGGTGCCCAAAATTGCCACTTGTACATTCATGGTATTTAACATTTCCTCCATGATATGATTTACAAGATCAAATCCTTTCTGCTCTGTCAACCGTGAGACAATACCAATCAACATGGCGGAGGCATCCTGCTTCAATCCCAGCTCACGTTGCAGCTCTTTTTTATCTTTCTTTTTGCCAGAAATGCGTTTCTCTCCAAAGGAAGCTGGCAGTAGCGGATCTGTCATGGGATTATACTCTTCATTGTCAATCCCATTGACAATTCCCGACAGCTTATCGGACACTTTGCGCATCACACCGTCTAATCCTTCTCCACCCGCCTGGGACTGTATTTCTTTTGCATAAGTCGCACTGACTGTCGTTACACGATCCGCATACAGAATTCCTGCTTTGAGAAAATTTGTCTCATGGTATGCTTCCATCGCTCGATAGCGGCAGTCTGGCGGCAAATCGCGACAGTTTTCGATATCGTCTATCTTCCACCTCCCCTGGAATTTCTGATTATGAATCGTCAGTATCGTCTTTGTCTTCTGAAAATATGGGTCCTGTCCATAAAATTCTTTCAAAAACACCGGAATCAACGCCGCCTGCCAATCATGACAGTGGATAATATCCGCCTTAAACCTTATTTTGGGAAGGCTTGCCAGTACTGCCCGTGAGAAAAAGGCAAACTTATTTACATCCTCAAATACCTCATGGTAGGGGTTGTCTCCCGCAAAATAATGCTCATTGTCGATAAAATAATAAGTAATTCCTTCTACTTTTGCCTTATCAATTCCTATGTACTCTTTCCCTCTCGGCATATCCGCGTAAAATTCCGTCACATGCGACATCTTCTGCCTGGTTTCCTTGGAAATACACAAATATTTTGGCAAAATGACTCTCACATCAAATTTCCCCTTATCTAAATATTTCGGCAGAGCCCCCACTACATCTGCAAGCCCTCCCGTCTTGATAAAAGGATTTCCCTCGGACGCTGCAAAGAGAACTTTTTTCATATGAAAACCTCCAAACTTTCCCCCGCATTCTATGCGGGTATTTTATTCTCTCAATTTATATTCTAACCGAATTTTGTCCGCAATTAAAGCTATAAATTCAGAATTTGTAGGCTTTCCTTTTCCATTGTGAATTGTATATCCAAATAATTCGTCTATCGTATCCATTTTGCCGCGGCTCCATGCCACTTCTATGGCATGACGAATCGCGCGTTCTACCCTACTTGGCGTCGTCTGGTACTTCTTCGCAATCCCGGGATAAAGAATTTTCGTAATCGAATTGAGCATTTCCATATCAGTTACCGACATAATGATTGCCTCTCTTAAATATTGGTAACCTTTGATATGTGCCGGCACGCCAATCTCATGGATGATATTTGTCACATCGCTTTCCAGATTCTTGCCCTCTAATTCCCGGTCGTTCTCATAGGCGTTCACCTTACGCGCCTCGCTAACTCTACGTCTTTCCATGTTTCGCACATGTTTAATCCGATTCAAAACTACATCATTGTCAAATGGCTTCATAATATAGTAATCGGCTCCCAGAGAAAACGCATCTTCCGTCACTTTCTCCTGTCCGATCGCAGAAATCATGATAAATGCCGGATGTTTTTTCATATTCTTGTCATTTCTAATCTTGTCCATGACTGTTAATCCGTCTAATTTCGGCATGACAATATCTAGTAGAACAACATCTGGCTCTTTTCTCCTTATCAACTCATACGCCTCTTCGCCATCCTTCGCCGTTCCGACAACCTCAAGCTCCTCATCACTCCTTACAATCTCTCCCAATGCTTGCAGCATCCTTTCATTGTCGTCTGCAATCGCAACATTTAATTTTTCCACGTAATATCCTCCTAATAATTTACTTTTTCCCTCAAGAACTTCTTCGTTAAAAATTATAACATATCCCGAACTTCCTTCAAGGAAAAGATTTCTGCGGATTTCTCCGGAATTCGACATATCATCCACAAAGCATCCCAATAAACGCGAATGATGTCGGATTCAAAACCCTGCATCAAGCATAAACCTATTATAATAATTGTATTCTAGTATATTTTGTCGAAACTTGTCGTTTTGGAATGCAAAAAAATAATGCAACCATTGCCCGCCAAATGCTAGGCATGAAGGTTGCATTATTTTTATCGTTTATGTTGCCAAATGTTCACAAATTCAGCGAACACTTCCATCCATATATCAATCAAGCTCCCGTCTTCTTCTAATCCAACAATAGATAACAATACAAATGATAGCTGAAATCGCCAATACAGATAACACCACAAGGAACTTGAGCCAAAAATAGCCAATATATAAATTTACTTTCTCCTGTATGTTATTTGCATTGCCTGCCACATCAGTAAGGATAATACCAACATTGTGCCACCCCTTTCCAAGAGAAAAGGTTATTGCCCCATCATCACTGGAATAGGTAAATGGCACCTTTTTCCCATTGTCATATATCACACAATGATCTGCATCTACCGGTTCACTAATATTTGAAAGCGTGAACGTACGGTCAGATTCACCATAAAACCAATGCCATGAACGCAAATTATCCGGCAAAACACAGGTTGGGGCAATATTATCAATATGTATTTTGCCAAGATCAATGCGGTACCCCTGATTTTTCACTGTCAATTGCAGTTCTACATCCGTATCATCCTGAAACTTCTCTTGAAAGAAATCCGACCGCAGTAAGTAATTATAAATACCTATTCCATAAATGCTGTCATCCACCGTACATTGTGCATTGGTGGAAATATTCCGGCCTTCGTTGTCACGCAGGACAATATCCGTCGTAGCCGCCTTTTTTGACATCACAAAAATCTTCAGGTCCTGAAAATCTGACGGTTTTTTGCTGATGGCCTCACCGTTTTCGTACTCAAACGAATACACACCCGTTTGCTCCTCAAGGTTGCTCTCCATAATAAACGCTAACACATCTTGATCTACCATACGAGCATATGTATTATAGTTTATAGCGCTTTCATTGCCTGCAACGTCAACTGCTACTAATTCAAGCGCATATACACCGTCTTTTTTGAAATCCGGTAGTGTATATTTATTTTTTTCAATCGTTCCATTTGTAACCGATGGCCTGACAACCACTTCGTCAGAAGTAGAATAGTCAGGAATGTAAACCGTCAGTTTATATTGCAAATGCGACAAATTCAGATCCTCAAATTCAACGGTTGGCGCAGCCTCGTCCTTCCTTGGATACGGATAAACATCCAGGAATTCCGTGTCATCCTCACCGACAAACGAACCATTTTTCATACTAACAACCGGAGCTGTCTTGTCAATCTCGAAGATAACTGTACTGCGCCTGTCGTCAATATTGGTCGCTAAATCGCCAGGCGTCATCTCCATACGATAGACACCATCAAAGTCAAAGGTAAAAGAGATCGTGTGGACATCTCCCGTGCTGTCCCACCTTGCACCGCCCAGAACCATACCCGTAGCGTCTTCCATATCCTTTGCACTGTGCTCTTCCCCTGCCTCTTTTCTCATAACTTTCAGATTCAGAAGTTCCGGATCAAAGTTGTGCTCTGTGACCGTAATACTTACCGTTTTATCCGTATTAAAACTGTTTTCTTTAGAATTACTGAATTCAGAAAAATTTTCTTCTACGACAGGCATTGTCTTATCTACATAGAACATCTTCTCATTGCCGCCACTGAAATTAACAATTGCGGGATGATCGCCCAAATCCATGCCTGTCACATCAAACATGTAATCGCCCTCATCAAAGTCAATAACAGCCGTATGTTCTGTATTCGATTTCTCTGTAAAAGAGTAACCCGGCACAGACCCAAACATATTTTCAATTTCTACCTTTATCAGTCTTTCATCAAAGTTCCTCTCGATTACCGTAATATCTGCAATACGGTTTTGATTATAATACATGTCTGTATCATCATCTTCACGAAAAGCAACATTGATAATAGGAGCCGTCTTATCAACGGTAAATTTTTCACTTTGGACGTCCCCGGCTCTGTTCCGTGCATTATCGGTTGCATCAAACGTTAAGATGACATCATTATCATCTTCTGGAAACGTAAACGTTTTCGTAACCTGCGTGACAAGATTAGCGTCCACCCCTGTCACTTCCCAGCCATCTCCTAAATCATCCTGTAAGCCATGTCCAGCAGGATTCACATCTATGGTCTTCCTGTCATACGGATTTTGTTCCGCATTCTGCACATACCCAATCTGCCTGATTCCTGAAACAGTATCGGTCATCACAACGGTAAAGCTGTTTGTCTCGACATAAAGAGGATTGCCAGCAGCGTCATGGTAACTTGTATCTGCATTCTTTGTTATCTTAATATCTGGCGCAACGCTATCCACAACGTAAGCTTTGGCTGTTTTCTCTCCTGAGCGATTACGCACATAATCAAAGGCCTCGACAAAAATTCGCCCTTTAAATCCTTTGGGTACATCTAAAGTCGCCTTACCATTCTTAATCTTTTGCAGGCCCCTGATTTCTTTTTGTTTCTTGCCATTCTCATAGGGCACCAACCGATATTTCACTTCATGAAGACCGGAAGATGGCTTGGCGTCTGAAACATTTATGGTAACCTTAAAATCGGTCTTGAAGTAATAGCCATACACCATCTCCTCAATAAATTCTGACGTATTCTTAATTCCGTCAGACGTTTTTGGAATAAAGTCAATCCTGTCGATAGTGGGAGAAACTTCATCCAGGTAATAGACAGCTTTATGGTTATCTACATTACCGGCATTATCCGTCGTTTGGGCAGCAATCCTATATTTCCCATTGGAAGCATCCCCACAAATGGAGGATAAATAATTTGTATCAAACGTATACTTTTGCTTATCTTTGTTGCGCGCATCCGCTGCCTCCGTTATGCTTGTTTTTAATAACGCATTGCCCTTTTTATCTTCCAAAACCTCAGCGCCATTGACAGATAAGTCAATGTTGTTTATACCAGAATGTATATCCTGCACGGTTAATTTAATTGTTTTGTTTGAACGATACCATATCTGGCCGTCATTTCTGGGAATACTGTCGCTTCTCGGCAAACTAAAAGTTACTATGGGCAAATCAGTCTCTATCATTGCCAGCTTCCCCTTTGAGACAGCCTCCCCCTTGGCATCGGAAATATTCGGACAGGAAAGACTGACTTTTCCATAACGATCATATACGTTCACTAGAATATCACTCTCAAAGGCCGTTCCCTTCGCCGAAATACTTACCGAAAATACACCGTTCCCTTCATCCGTCATTTGCACTGGTTCTGATAAGCCCGCATACTGGACTGTTGCATAATCTATGCCACTGTCAAAATCAATATCTTTTGTGTAAGCTTTAAAAATCAAGGTATCATTTGAGTATATGCCAAAGGTAAGCACTTTGAGAATCTTATCCCATGTACTCGATTTCTTCTGTACGGTAAACCGTTCAATGGTCGGATTTTCAAAATCTTTATAAACCACCAACTGCTCCAATGCAAGTTCATTATGTGCAAAATCAGTCACAGTTCCCGTTACCACATATTTATGTTCCTTGTCTGGTTTGATATCGGTTGTCTTGGCTAAAACATAATAGCCCGCCTCATCGGATTGTATCTGATCATGCGCATACTGAAAGCTTTCGCCATTAATGTGGAGCGAAATATTCTTGATTCCAGATGCATCATCCGCAGCGTCCACACGAAATGTAATTTCTTCCTCTTTGTCAAACCACTGATTGGTGCCGATATTTACGCTTTCCGGAGAAATCGCCGTAACGATTCCCTTTTCAGGTGGATTGGCATCCTTATAAAAAGTAATAGAATCACTGACCATGTTACCGCAATTATCTTCCACTTCCACGGTAAATACATGCTCTCCATTACTTAAATCGCCAATTCGGAACCTTTCAAGATGCTCTTCTGTCTTAAATGAAAAGTCTGCATTTGAATACTTCACTTGTCCATTATCTTTGATGGTAAGAGCAAACAATCCGCTGTGTAAAGAACCCTGACAATCAGCGACCGTAATCATCATTTCAATACTATCATCACCTTTGCCAAACCATACACGCCCCTTATCGTCTTCATGGCCATGAAGAAAAATATCGCCAAAATCGATAGTGGGAGCATCATCTTCAATGATTAAATCATTGCTGCGAATCATTCCACGCTCAGGAATATCTGTTGCATATGCTTCTGTGGTTAAACCCACCTTATCCTCAACGCTAATGCGCATCCCTGTCAATATTTCATCCGGCTCCACAACTAAAACATATTCCTTTGTTTCCTTGCTTTGAATGGTTTCTCTTCCATTTATCTTAACGCTCTGTACCCCGGAAGCATAGTATTCTTCCTTTGCCTCATTATCGTTTACTTTTACTGCAACTTCAACGGTATTTTTATAAAATGTACCAAATGATAAAAACTTCAAAATACCTTCGGATTGATCGCTTTGAGGCTTTCTTATTTCAATACTTTCAATCTGCGGCGGAAGCATATCACTGCCGATTAGATCTGTAACAGGTTCTACGTCATCATAGACATTTCCGGCTTTATCGGTAACTCTCAGATGCAAGGTATGTCGATTACCGGGAACAGATTTTGCTAAGTTCCAGGGCAGAATCATCTGATACTCTGACTTACCATCTATATACTCCTTAAACTCTACATAATCTGTCTGATACTGCGAATCTCCTTCCTCTAACAAAAATCCATCATCCCACAAATATTCCACTTTAGCAATCCCCGAACGAGCATCTGCTATTTTAACATTTGCTTTTACGGCGCGTTGAAAGTTTCCGTCAATATCCATGATCTTAACTTCTGGTATTGTCTTGTCAATGCAAAATGCGTGCGCATGATCTCCTTCATAAACAACCTTCGCCGACTGATTACCCAAATCTGTCCCCTTAAGTTCAAAGGTATAGTCGCCTTCACCAAATGCAATAACGGCAACATGTTCCGTGGAAGATTTATCAATAAAGGTATACGTTGGCACCTCCCCAGATGTATTTACCATCGCAATTTCTATCATATCAGCCTGAAAATTCCGCTCGGTCACTGTAATATTAGCAACTCGACTTTGCTTATAGTAGGAATTTCTGTCATCTTCAAATTGTACCTTGATGATTGGAGGCGTCTGATCAACTGTGAACGTTTCACTTTTCACATTATGAACCAGATTCTCTGAATGATCCATTGCATCAAAGGTTACGTTGACATTGTTATCATCATCCGTAAAATCAAATGTTTTGGAAAGCTGTGTGACAAGATTGTCCTCCGTTCCTGTCACCAACCAGCCGTCCCCTAAATCTTCTCCTAAGCTATATCTATTGTTGTCTAAAGCAATTGTTCGTCTGGCATACGAATTTCTTTCCGCACTCTGCTGATAGCCAATCTCCTTAATTCCCGAAACAATATCCGTGATTTTCACAGTAAAACGATTACCCTTCGTATAAAGCTTGTTTCCTTCGGCATCCCGATAACTTGTTTCTGCTTTATTCGTTATTTCAATTACAGGCGCGCTATCATCCTCTGCTTTTATCAGTTTTTCACCAAGCGAGTTACCAACATAGTCAAAAACTTCCACAAAAATCCGCCCGCGAAATCCTTTGGGCACCTCCAACTTTGCCTTTCCATCTATGATTTCCTGAAAACCATTGACTTCTTCCTGTTCTTCCCCATCTTGCCAAGACAACAAGCGATATTTCACTTTGTCAAGCCCGCAAGAGGGACTTGCATCCGTAATATTTACAATTACCTGATAATCCGTCTTGAAATAATATCCATATGTAAACTCATCAATCGCAAATTCTTCCATCATGCCTGCCGTTTCTTCCGCTCCGTCAGGTATTTGCGGAATAAAATCAATCCCAGAAATAGACGGAGGAACTTTATCTATATAATATACCGCCTCATAGTCCGCCACATTTCCCGCATGATCTGTAACTGCTATCTTAATCTCATATTTCCCTTTTGTAAAACCTTCCCGATATTCTCCTTGCTGGTCAAACATGTATTTGTTCTCGAATGTTTTGTATTCAATCAGCTTATCCGTGTCATTTGCCTTGCCGTCTGTTTCGCTGCGACCTTCACTTAAAACATTCAGTGTTATTTAATATTTCATCTATCGTTGTATCTTTATTGGAAATCAAATCATAAAAGCCAACATGTGTATTCCCCTCATACATCCAGCACAAATCCGTGCCATACGGAGCATCAAATATCTCTAACATAACTGGAGCTATTTTATACATGGTTGTTGCTCCAAGAATAATAAAGTTTTTGCCATTACTCACATACTCGTCGTCGTCATCACAGGAATAAATCGTCCATCCGTTCAATTGCGGGAGCGAACTCTCTTCCCTATAGGAATATCTAATCGGCCGTCCCTTATACACATTTCTTGAGACAACGAATCCGCCATATGCATTGTCATTAATTCGCATAATTCAACTCCTTCCAGTAGTTTGAGGCGCTGCTCCCCCAGGGAAATCCCTCTGAAATTTCTAATAATGATTTCTCAAATTGATGACTTCTGTTAGCGGAGTAGCTCTCTATTCTGAAGTTCTTTGGATTTGACTGAAAAGCCTTTAACTGTTCCAAAGAAATTTTTCCATTCTTATATTTTTCAAACATTTTCTTATAACTCTTGCCAGGCTTGTGCCCAAAATCAACCTTCCCTTTTCTGGGCTGTCCAGGTTTCCAATCAAGAATTTCCCCGGTATTAGGATCTCTCAAAATCCCATCACGATCAACACACGCGTCATAAACTTCCTGTTCAAATTTTAACTTGGCTTTCCCTGTTGGGTCAGGCCTTCCATTTGGCTGTCCATTCTTTATATAAGGTCCGTTTTCAAGCGGCGTGACCTTCTCATTCCCGAAAGCTCAGACTTGAAATCTGTCACGGATTTATGGACGTCTTTCACAAGCGCTGGCATTTGATTAATCTTACCTGCATACAAAGTAATCGTTGCCATATACCCACCCCACAATTCTAACTTGCAAATGTACTTCAACTCGCCTCTTGCATCATTTTCTTTCTGTAATATTCCATATTATAATAATTGTTTGTTTTCTGCCTTCTCCAATACGATAAATTTGAATTAAGCTGTCTGATACTCCTGTCAATATTCTGCAAATTAGCGTTTGCCCGCTTTAGATCGGTATGCAAATTAGACAGCCTTGCATTGAGGCTGTTTTTCTTTGATTTGAGCGTACTCCATACCCTATTTAAGCTATTTTGGGTTTTTGCTGTTTCACTGCTAAAAACGTCCGTTATACTTTTACTTCTAATATTGCTTGCCACAACCATTCCACTGAAATTTGTCGCCGCCTGGTTCGTCTTATTAACAACAACAGAAAGCCTACTGTTTAAATTGCCTTCCCTCTGGAGAACAGCATTCAAACCATCAATCGCCGCCTGGTTATCTCTAATATCCTTGTTAAGCTGATTAATTCTATTCACAACCTGCCGCCGCTCATTATTAAGATTATAAATTTGGTGTTCACAATTGTTGATTTGACTACATGAATCGTAATATTTCTGACGATAATGATAATAATAATATTCGCTATCTGACATGGCTCCCCCTCCCCTCAGACAAAGAATCAAAAGAATTGATAATATTCTATTTAAAGATAGTTTTATTTTACATATATTGACAAAAAAAGTCAATTATAGACAATTTTAAATTATTAGTTTTTTAATCTGTGAACATTTGCCAGATAATATGTCAAGGAATAAACGTCTGCTGGATGGGGGCTTTCGCCCTACTCTGCCATTGCGCCAGGCACCGCACAGATGCTTTGCATCCGTGCGGTGTGTGGCTTTCGCCACATAAATTTAAAATCTCCATGATTTCTCGCTGCTAGCAGCAGAAATGCATGGAGATTTCATCTTTACCTGGCTCAATGCTCAAGCATGTTTTCAATAAATATTCCATATCCTTTGGAGGAGTCTTGTACAAAGACATGGGTGACAGCGCCGATTACTGCGCCATTCTGGATGATGGGGCTGCCACTCATACCTTGAATCACTCCGCCAGTAAGGTTTAAGAGCTCCACATCGGTAACTTGAAAGAGAATGCCTTTATTCTCACTGTTATAGTCTAGTTCGAGAATGCGGATGGCATATTCCTTCTGTTCCCCGGAAACGGAAGAAATAATCGTTGCTTCACCTTTTTCAATGTTTTGTTTCAGGGTAATTGGAAAATAGCTGCCGCCGCTGTCTTCCTGGGGCGTGCGTTCGAGTTTCCCATAGATGCCCACATTGCTGTTCTCTTCCACTGTTCCAAGTTTGTACTGGTCTAAATAGGTAATGACGCCAGAAATTTCTCCGGGATCTCCTTTTTCGCCCTTGGTGATCCCCGCTATTTCAGCCTCATACAATGTGCCCTCATTGAGACTGACCTTCAATCCGGTGTCCATATCGCTGACTGGATGGCCAAGGGCTCCATAATGTCCCTGAGAGTCATAAAATGTCAACGTACCCACGCCGGCAAGGTCATCCCGTACCCATATTCCCAGCTTATACTGGTTTTCTTCTGTTTCCACCGGATCCACCTTTAAGTGAATGTATTCTTCTTCCCGCAAAACACCCAGTATCACAGGTTCCCCCTGACACTGGTTGATTTTTGCAATCAAATCTTCCTTATTATCTACAATTTCATCATTAACAGTTTTGACATAATCACCGCTCTTAACAAGATTTGCCGCGGGTTCATGGCTCATGCCATCATTTCCTACAATGGGCCCTGTTCCAACAATCATTACGCCATCCGTCTTTACATAAATTCCAACTGGAACGCCACAAGGTACCACCTGTTCCTTGTCCATCACTTCCACGGAGACATCCTTGATATGAAACAGTCCCAGAAGCTTACAGGACATATGATAACTTCCCTGTTCCTGGGATTTTAGGGAAAAACTTTGGTTCAAATCCAGCGTAATCTTGTCTTTCTCTACCGTAGGGGACTGATTGCCAAAAACCTCCACTCCCTCCTGCTGTAACTCTCCGGTAACAGGCACATGAAAATTAAAAATCTCTGCCTCGCCTTTTTCGATATGGATTGTATCCGGTATGGCTTCTGCAAAGACAGTATAAGTAAAAAATACGCCCCAGCAGAAGCCTGCAAGCAAACTCGCGCGGGCAATCCATATCTGATACCGCATCTTTTTTCTTTTCTGTTCTTTCAACTTCTCACACACCCTCTCAAAAAATTTCAAGCTGACCTGAAATCTTTTTTAGTATGTGGAATTCTGATTTTTTCACTCTGGGAGATTTATACAATCATTAAGATTTTGATGACTCAGGCTCCTTTGCTGCGCAGGCAAGTTCTTTCATTTCCCTTGCGCTCTCCAATACGGTATCGGTAATCTTGACGCCGCCCAGCATCCTTGCAAGTTCCGTAATACTTTCTTCCTCCTGCAAACGCACAATCTCTGAAAAAGTTCCATTCTTTACTATATTTTTGCTGATAAGGAAATGATTATCCGCCATAGCCGCTATCTGCGGTAAATGCGTAATGCAGATTACCTGATGATTTCTACCAATGACGTTCATTTTCTCAGCAACCATCTGTGCTGTCCTGCCGCTGATACCGGTATCAATCTCATCAAATATTAAGGTTTCAATACGGTCGCTTTCCGCAAGAATGGTCTTAATCGCCAGCATGATCCGGCTAAGTTCTCCACCGGACGCCACCTTACCGAGAGGCTTTAACGGTTCTCCTGGATTGGTGGAAATTAAAAATTCCGCCTCGTCCCGTCCATTTGACGAATATTTTCCTGCATCCTTAAATTCCATGACGAAATTGACATCCAAGAAATTCAAATCAATTAATGCTTCTTTCACTTGCTTCGTCAGCTTTTTCGCAAATTTTTGGCGAATCTGAGATACTTCTCCAGAAATCGTCGCCAACTCCTTCTCTGTTTCAGCTAATCGCTTCTCAAGCTGCACCAGATATTCCTCATAATCCTGCAAATGCTGGTAACGAAGCTCCTTTTCTTCCTTCGCACGCAGCACAGCATCAATACTGCCGCCAAACTTGTCTTTGAGGTGATTTACAACATCTAATCTTTTCTCCGTCTCATAAAAAGCTTCTTCATCAAACTCACTGTCGGACATATAGCCGGATAACTCTCTGTTAAAGTCATTCAGTAAGTTATCAATCTCCTCAAGCTGTCCGCTCAGTTCCTCTAACTGCGAATCGTATTCCGATGCTGACTGCAATTCTCTCAACGCCCTGCCAATCTGCTCTGTCGCGCTCTCTTGCGCGCCGGTCATCTCGTAGGCATTTCCCGCAGCTTCCATGATACTTCGATTATTTGCCATTTTACGATAAGCCGCTTCTAATTCCTCATCCTCACCAGGAAGTAAGTTTGCCTCCTTAATTTCCTGTATCTCATATTCCAAAAAAGAAAGCTCCCGCTCTCTTCCTTCTCCATCCTGCAATGCCTGACGCTGTTCCTCGAGCACTTTTTGATATTCCTGGTAATATTTTTTCAAGGTTTCCTTTTTTCCATTCAGTTTCGCTCCGGCAAATTCATCCAGGATTTCCAAATGTTTCTTTTTATGCAACAGCGATTGATGTTCATGCTGCCCGTGAATGTCAATGAGAAGAGACGCTACATTCCGCATACAAGAAGCTGAAACCGTCTCTGAATTAATTTTCCCCACGCTTCTTGCCGCCGTAATCCTGCGCGACATAATAACCTCGCCGTCTTCGGGATAAATATCCATTTCCTCTAACTGTCTAAGCTGCGCTTCGTCCTCCACCCGAAAGACCAATTCCACCAAGGCATACTCCGCCTGATCTCTGAGCATTTCTTTTGCTACTTTTTCACCCAGAGCAAGGTTGATAGAACCGATAATAATAGACTTTCCCGCTCCTGTCTCTCCGGAAAGGATATTCAAGCCATTTCCAAACTCTACTTCTGCCTCCTCCAGCAATGCCAGGTTTTTTACATGCAGACTTACTAACATATCTATTCTCCTTCTACTCTCTCATTCGGCAAATCTTATGTGTACTCTCCTTCCACAAGCCTTCGCAAGCGTTTCATCAATTGTTCCGTATCTTCCACCGTCCGCACCGCGCACATGATGGTATCATCCCCCGCAATGCTGCCCACAATTTCATGGCAGTCCATCGCGTCCAGTGCAGCCGCAACTGCCATCGCCATACCGGATGCCGTTTTAATCACCAAAATATTTTGCGCCATATCCATAGAAACAAATCCGTCTTGAAAAATACGGACATATTTCTCCCTCATATCCGCATAGCTTTCCCCCAAAGACACATATTTCTGGCGTCCCGCTTTCCCGGCAACCTTTGTCAACTTCAATTCCCGGATATCTCTGGAAATAGTCGCCTGCGTCACACGAAAGCCCTCACGTTCTAAACAATCTGACAACTCTTCTTGCGTCTCGATATTATTTTTGGCAATAATCTCTAATATTTTTGCGTGGCGTCTCGATTTCATGATTCTATCCTATCCTCCCATCCATGGGCTGTAAATTCGTATTTTCTCCTGCTTTTTCGTCCTTTGATGTTTTCTCCCTTTTATTCACCGGCATACCCCTGCAATTTCTTCCTAAGCCTTTCTAAAAAACTTTGACGGCTCAATTTGAGGATTCCGGTACACGCCTGCGCCTTCTTCACAACAATTTGCTCACCTGCTGTCAACGTGCCAACCGGGGCTCCATCAAAACTTACCTCTGCTTTTTCTCGCTGTCCTTCCCCGCGCGCCTGCACTTCAATAGCAATCTCATCCTCAGCCCCCAGCACGATACTTTTGGCATTGAGCGTATGAGGACAAATTGGCGTTACGACAAGCAACTTAGCCTGTGGGTCCACGATCGGCCCTCCCGCCGACATACTATATGCTGTAGAACCGGTAGGCGTGGCTATGATAATGCCGTCAGCATTATATGTATTCAAGTACTCTCCATTTACAGAAAGCACAAAATCCATTGCCTGAAGCGCCCCGCAGCGATGTATGACAATATCATTGAGCGCCAGCCTGCCCGCAATTGCTCCGCCTTCACGAACACAACTCCCCGACAGCAGCATCCTTTGCTCGACCACATACTCCGCCCCATCCAAGAGTCGCCGAATGCCCTGAATTGCCGAATCCCTCTCTAACTCGCAAAGATAACCGACGTGCCCGGTATTAATGCCAATCAACGGAATGTTGCGCGCCGCCATATTACGCGCCGCCCGCAGCAACGTACCGTCTCCCCCCACAACCAATATGCATTCCGTATCAGCCGGAATTCTGCTCTCCTCAAACGTCATTCCCTCTTCTTCTCGATTTACCTGATAGTCACATACTCCGCCGTTATCCTCAATAAAATTCTGAAGTTCTTTTGTAAGCTTTAATTGCTGATCCCGCCTCGGATTTACAATGATATAAAAATGCTTCACTGTACAAAATGCCCCTTTCTCCTAATCCTGGCTTGTTTCCTCGCCAGCCTGCTGCGGAGTCTTCGATTTCAAAGCTTCATGTGCCCGCGCCACGATTTCAGAAACAGTTGCCATTTGCTCTTGTGCCTCTGCCGTAACTTCCTTTCGTTCCACCATTTCTTCCTGTATTTCTGCGCCTTTCTTTATATGCACAAGGTACTCGATATTTCCTTCGGGTCCCTTAATCGGAGAAAAGTCCAGATTAAGAATGTCAAAGCCCAGCTCCCGAGCAAACGCAAGAACCTTGTCAATGACTTCTTTATGTACTTTGGAATCGCGGACTACACCCTTTTTTCCCACCTTTTCACGTCCCGCTTCAAACTGCGGTTTAATCAGGCAAACCATTTCTCCCGCCGAAGACAACAGTTCTTTTGCCGCTGGCAATACTTTGGTAAGAGAGATAAACGATACGTCTGCCGAAGCAAAATCCAACACGTCCTCAATATTCTCCGGCGTTACATAGCGAATATTTGTCTTCTCCATACAAACCACACGCGAATCCTGCCGCAAAGTCCAGGCAAATTGCCCATAACCGACATCTACAGCATAGACTTTGCGAGCGCCGTTTTGCAGCATACAATCTGTAAAGCCTCCGGTGGACGCCCCGATATCCATGCAAATCTTATCTTGTAAATCAATGCCAAAGTTCTGCATGGCCTTTTCCAGTTTCAGACCGCCGCGGCTCACATATTTTAATGTATTTCCCCGAACCTCAATCTTGGCATTCGCATCAAAAGCACTGCCCGCTTTATCCTCCCGTTGCCCTGCTACAAACACATTTCCTTCCATAATCATCGTCTTTGCTTTTTCCCGGGAGGGTGCAAGCCCTCGCTGCACTAGAAGCACATCTAAACGTTCTTTCATGCAATAACCTTTCTAAATTAAAAACATACATTGTTACAGAAAAACATTTCTATTTACGCACATAATCCGCTACAATACGCTTCACGATAGATTCCGCATCTACCTCAAGTTCCTTCTTTAAAATATCCACATTCCCATGCTCCACATAAACGTTCGGCAAGGCAATGTTTAGAATCCTAGGCATATGCTGTGCATCCTTTTCATTAAAATACTGTATTACATGCTCGCCAAACCCGCCGCTGATTACGTTTTCTTCCAATGTCACCAAATAATCATGTTGCTCTACCATGCTGTCCAACAATTCTATATCTAACGGTTTTACAAAACGAACATTAATAAGCGAACAGAAATATCCCATGGATTTGAGCAGCTTATACACCTGTACCGCCGTCTCTACCATACTTCCCACAGCAAGCAGCGCAATTTCTTGTTCCTGATAAATCATCTCGCTCTTGCCGTAACTAATGTCCGCGCGAAATTCTTTGAGTCCATCGTACGCCTTCCCTCTGGGATAGCGGATAGCTATGGGATGGTCAAAGTTCACGGCAAATTTCAGCATATCTGAAAGCTCCCATTTATTCTTGGGCGCTAAAATACTCATATTCGGAATAGTAGCAAGATAAGACAAATCAAAAATTCCCTGATGCGTCTCCCCATCGCTCCCCACAAGTCCTGCACGGTCAATGGCAAATACTACCGGCAAATCCTGAATGCAGACATCATGCAACATCTGGTCGTAGGCACGCTGCAAAAAGGAAGAATACACCGCCACCACAGGTTTAAGTCCTGCCGCTGCCAGACCTGCTGCAAACGTAACCGCATGGCCCTCGGCAATCCCCACATCAAAAAATCGTTCCGGGAACATATTGTGAAATCGTTTTAAACCCGTACCATCTTTCATTGCCGCCGTAATCGCCACAATCTTCTCGTCGCGCTCTCCCAGCTTGCGCATCACGGTAGAAAAAATGTCTGTGTAATTGGCTGATGTTCTGCGTTTTAGCGGAAGTCCCGTATCAATGGCAAACGGCTCCGCCCCATGGAATCTCGCCGGGTGACGTTCCGCCGGCGCATACCCTTTTCCCTTCTTCGTCAAAACATGCACAAGCACTGCGCCATTGACTTTCGATGCCTCGCGCAGCGTCCTTGTCATAACTCCAATATCATGTCCGTCCACCGGACCTAAATAAGTAATCCCCATATTCTCAAAGAGCATTCCCGGTATAAAAAGCTGTTTGATGCCGCTCTTCGTACGCCGAATGCGCGTAACAATACGCTCTCCCACAACCGGTATACGATTCAGAGAATTCGTAACGCCCTCCTTCAAGCCCTGATATGCGTCCGCTGTACGCAGGTTCCCCAAATGCCTGGAAAGCCCTCCCACATTCTCAGAAATGGACATATTATTATCGTTGAGTACAATAATAAAATTTGTCTTGAGGCGCGAAGCATTGTTCAAAGCCTCATATGCCATCCCGCCAGTCATTGCTCCATCTCCAATCACGGAAATAACTTTGTAAGAACCCCCAGTAATTTCCCTCGCCTCCGCATAACCTAAGCCCGCAGAAATAGAGGTCGAACTATGCCCTGTGTCGAAACAGTCGCAGGAACTCTCCTTTCGTTTGGGAAAACCGCTCATGCCGCCATATTTGCGAAGCTGTTCAAACCCTTCCTGCCTCCCGGTAAGAATCTTGTGTGTGTAAGACTGATGCCCTACATCCCAGATTATCTTATCCTGCGGAAGTTGAAACGCCAGGTGCAACGCCATTGTCAACTCCACCGTCCCCAAATTAGAAGCCAAATGACCGCCGCTTACTGATATTTTCTCAATCAGAAACTCACGAATTTCCTGTGCCAGTACCGGCAATTGCCCTTTATCCAGTTTCTTGATATCGTTGGCTTCTTTTATTTTGTCCATAACCATAGGAAATACCATCTCCTGTCATTTCTTTCTGTGAATCAGATCCAACATAAGCGTGGTAAGAAATTCATTTTTCACTACCAACGTGTCCATCAACGTCACACTGTGTCTGGACAATTCCTCTACGTCCTGCTTCGCCTGTTCAATCCCAAATAACGTTACCCAGGTCGTTTTGTGGTTCTTCTCATCACTGCCCACCGGCTTACCCAAATCTTCCGTCGTACTCGTAACGTCTAAAATATCATCCTGAATCTGAAATGCTAACCCCAACTCCCCGGCTGCCTGTTCTACTTTCTGCTGTTCACTCTTCGTCGCTCCCGCAAGAATCGCGCCAATCATCATAGATGTTTCCAACAATGCCCCTGTCTTCAAACGGTAAATGAACCTTAATGTCTCCTCCGTTACCGATTTTCCTTCCGCTTCCACATCCACACACTGTCCGCCTAACATACCATAGATTCCTGCTTTGTTCGCGAGTACGGAAATAGCTTTGCCGATCTGCATATTTGCCGGCTCCAGCTCAAAAGCTCCTGCCGCTGTCTCAAACGCATAATTCAACAAACCGTCCCCGGCAAGAATCCCCATCGCCTCGCCGTACTGTGCATGGGTAGTCTTCTTTCCCCGGCGAAATTCATCATTATCCATTGCCGGAAGATCATCATGTACCAGCGAGTATGTATGTATCATCTCAATCGCTGCCATAAACGGCTCAATCACCTCAGACCTCCCGCCGAACATGCGGTACGTCTCCCACATCAGCATAGGGCGCAGTCGCTTGCCCCCTGCTCTGACACTATAATTCATCGCCTCAATCACCGTCTTCTGGTACCCCTCTTCTTTCGGCAAATATTTGTCAAGAATTTTCTCTATCTGACAGGTGCGTTGCGCTACCTCTTCGCTGAAATCTTTATTCATCAAATGCCTCCAGTTCTCCCTGCTGATTGAGCAGGAGCATTTTCTTTTCAACATTGTCTATTTTGTCATTGCAGAGCTTGAGTTTACGGATGCCCTGTTCATACAGGGAAAAAGACTCCTCCAAAGTAACATCCCGCTCCTGCATTTTTTCTATGATGGATGAAAGCTCCTGAAACGTTTCTTCCAGGGACGCCTCCTGTTGTTCGCCTTTACCCATAATTTTCACCTCATTCTAATTGCCGCACCCTTGTTCAAAAGCAGCTTCTTTGGCTATCTCGCATACCTGAGCTTTCACCCTGCCATTCATCATATGAATCGTAAGCAAATCTCCCTGCTGTAAGTTATCCACACCTTGTATGCCCCTGCCTGCCTGATCCGATACAAACGCATATCCCTGGCTCATTTTCTTAGCCGGAGACATTGCCTCAAGTTTACCTGCATAC
Organism: uncultured Lachnospiraceae bacterium; assembly: GCA_947565425.1. GTDB lineage: Bacteria > Bacillota > Clostridia > Lachnospirales > Lachnospiraceae > Petralouisia. Next base: position 42,806 of record CANOFW010000009.1, on the reverse strand, counting down.
AGTTCCAGCTCATGCCTGCTGGCAGTAAGGCGCTGCTGCATCATAAGTGCAAGCCTGTCCGCCAAATCTGCCGCCATCTGCCGCCTGTCATTGAGCCGGTTCGCCGGACTGAGCAGCTTTACGCTTCTCTCAAACTCACCGAACTTTTCCCGACAATATTGTAACTTCTCACCGAGCCTGCGATTCAATTCCATCTGCATGGTGAGAAGCTGCCCTTGTAACTGACGGACATCATAGACGGCAAGTTCTGCCGCTGCGGACGGCGTAGGCGCCCGCAAATCTGCCACATAATCTGCAATGGTAATATCTGTCTCATGACCTACCGCCGAGATAACCGGCACGGAACATTCAAAAATAGCGCGCGCCACAATCTCTTCGTTAAACGCCCATAAATCTTCCATCGAGCCGCCGCCCCTACCGACAATCATCACATCCACGCCAAGCTGCTCTAACGCATAGATGCCATTGACTATGCTCGCCGCCGCACCCTCTCCCTGTACCAGCGCCGGATAGAGAATGGGCTGTACAAATGGATTTCTGCGCCTGGTAATGTTTTGAATATCGCGAATTGCCGCACCCGTAGGAGCTGTCACAATACCGAGCGTCTTAATATAGGAAGGAATGGGCTGCTTATACTCCTGTGCAAACATCCCCATTTCTTCCAGTTCCCGTTTTAAAGCCTCAAAACGCTGATACAAAAGCCCTGCGCCATCCAAAAGGATCTCTTTGGCATAGAGCTGGTATTTGCCATCCCGCTCATAGACGGAAATAGAACCCAGCGCAATCACATTATCACCATTTCTCATGTCAAAGGATAAGCCTTTGCGGTTACCGGCAAAAAGGACTGCTGGCAAAGCGCCCGTCTCATCCTTGAGTGTGAAATAAATGTGACCTGACGTATGATATTTACAATTTGACACTTCACCCTTGACATAAATACGATTCATCATAAAATCTTGGGTGAACATATTTTTGATGTAGGCGTTGACTTGTCCTACCGTATATACATTTTTTGTCATACCAGTTTTGCAAGGATTCCATTGACGAAAGAAGACGAATCATCCGTCCCATAATGCTTCGCCAACTCCACCGCTTCGTTAATCGCCACCCCTTGCGGAACATCCTCCTCAAATTTCATCTCATATACGGCAAGACGAATCAGAGTCAGATCCACCTTACCCATACGGCTGGTTTTCCAGCCCTGCGCCACCTCGTTCACCATGGCGTCAATTTCCGTCATATGGCTTAAAACATCTGCAAACTTATGCCGGATATAATCTGTGTCCTTTGTATCCTCCTGTGCAAGTTCCTCAAAAAACAGCCGGCATTGTTCCTCAAGCTCTTCTCCTTCGTAAAACTCCGCTCGGAATAACAGTTTAAAAATCTGTTCCCTGATTTCTCTACGACTCATTCTTCCTCCCTAATGTGCGAGTGCTCATATAGAAATAAATAAGGATGCCTGAAAGACATCCTTATTTACTTACGTCTTTACTTTTAAAGGTTCCTTATTTGCGCTTCTCCATATTCACGCCAGCAATTCGTATATTGATATTGCTTACTTCCAGTCCTGTCATATTCTCAATGGCAGATTTCACTCTCTCCTGTACCTTCACAGACACTTCAGGAATCGCATAACCGAAACATATATTCAAGGCTACATCTACCTTAACGACACTTCCCTGAACATCTACCTTAATTCCCTTGGACAGATTTTTCATGCCCAGCTTGCTCACCAGTTCATTGGTAATATTGCCTGCCATTGAACTTACGCCCTCTACCTCTGTCGCGGCAAGTCCGGCAATGATGGCAACTACCTCGTCCGCAATCCGTACCTCTCCTAACTTATCATCTTTAATCATATATGCCTTCCTGTCTTCCGCCATGATTACGCCTCCTAAACTTATTCGTCCTATCATTATAGCAGAATATCCAATTTTTGCAAAGGTATTCTGCCTGTTTTTAGAAATATTTCGCAGGCACAGAAGTATATTCATAAGGGGTCGCCTGATACACATAATAGTTAAGCCAGTTAGAATAAAGAGCGTTCGCGTGGGCGCGCCATTGCAGACGCGGACGGGTGGTGCAATCATCATCCACATAATAATTGCGCGGCATCTGAATCTCCACCCCCTTCTCCTTATCACGCATATATTCCGTATGTAAGGTAACTCTATCATATTCCGGGTGTCCCATCACAAAAATTTTCTTGCCCGTCATATCCATCAGCAAGAAAACGCCCGCTTCTGGCGATTCTGCCAGAACTGTCAATCCTGGCACCTTGTCAATGTCCTCCCTGCGCACCTCGGTATGTCTGGAATGCGGCGCAAGGAAATAATCATCAAACCCGCGAACCAAAGGGATTTTGCGATTGCTGACTTTGTGTTCAAACAATCCAAACATCTTCTGTTCCAGCATGTGTTTGGGAATTCCATAATGGTGGTAGAGCGCCGCCTGCGCCCCCCAGCAAAGGTGCATGGTGGAGGTCACATTTGTCTTCGTCCACTCACATATCTGCTCAAACTCCTGCCAATAGTCCACCGCTTCATATTCCATTTGTTCAACCGGCGCACCAGTAATGATAAAACCGTCAAATTTCCTGTCTCTGATTTCATCAAATGTATTGTAAAATTTATTCAAATGGCTGCTGGATGTATTGCGGAACTCATGGCTGCTCACTACCACAAACGTCACGTCTACCTGTAAGGGCGTATTAGACAACTCACGCAAAATCTGTAATTCTGTATCTTCCTTCAAAGGCATCAGGTTTAATATTCCCACCTCAATCGGTCTGATGTCCTGGTGCATCGCCCGGTTTTCATCCATGGTAAATACATTTTCCTGCTCCAGCGTTTCCCTCGCCGGCAATCCGCTTTGGACTTTAATTGGCATAAATCATTCCTTCTTTCTACTAAATTTTTCTATTTCCATCACTCTGAGTCCCTTGGTAACATCCAAAAAAGTAACTACATAATCTACTTCTCTTTGTTAAGCATTTCTAACAACTCTTCCTCTGAAATCACCTGAATTCCAAGTTCCTGCGCTTTCGTCAATTTACTGCCCGCGCTTTCTCCCGCCAGGACTATGGAGGTCTTCTTAGAAACAGAACCTGACACTTTGCCGCCCTGCGCTTCAATCAAAGCCGCCGCTTCTTTGCGCCCAAGCGTAGGCAAGGTTCCCGTAATCACAAACGTCATATCCTGGAATTTGCTACCCGTCGGCTGTTCCTGAGACTGCATATTAACGCCATACGTTTTCATACGCTCGATCATCTGACGGTTTTCCTCCTTGGCAAAAAATTCCAAAATACAACCAGCGCTCACTTCACCGATATCGTTGACGTTTTGCAATGACTCGCTATCTGCCTGCATCAACGCGTCAATCGTGCCGAATTCCCGAAGAATCGCCTTTGCCGCAGCCTTTCCTACATTGGGAATTCCAAATCCCGTCAACAGGCGAATGGCGTCGTTTTCCTTTGATTTCTCAATGGCAGCTAATAATTTATCGGTATTTTTCTCTTTACCAATTATTCCCTGTTCAATCAATTCCTCCCGATGTTCCCACAACGTATAGATATCTGCAATATCCTGAAGATAACCCAGCCGTACTAATTCCTCCACATACACGCTTCCGAATCCTTTCACATCCATAGCGTCCCTGCCCACAAAATTAATAATATGGCGTTCCCGCTGCGCCGGACAATTCGGCGACGTGCATTTGATATCTGCCGTATCTTTTTCTCTCTGTGCTTTTGCACCGCACACGGGACACACTTGCGGCAAACGATAAGGCATGGTTCCCGCCGGACGCTTTTCTTTTACGACTTTACGAATCTTGGGGATAATTTCACCTGATTTATACACCTGAATACGATCTCCAATACGGATATCTAATTCATCAATAAAATCCTGATTGTGCAGCGTTGCGCGTGATACGCTGGTACCACACAAACGCACCGGCTCAAAAATAGCGGTTGGCGTAATCCGCCCGGTCCGTCCCACAGACAATTCAATATCCAAAAGCGTCGTCTCCTTCTCTTCCGGCGGGTATTTATACGCCACTGCCCAGCGCGGCACTTTGGAAGTCGCACCAAGCGTCTCTCTGTCCGCCAGGGAATTAATCTTTACGACTGCTCCGTCAATATCATAACCCAGACTGCCCCGATTATCACCGATGGCGCAGATTGCCTCCCAGACTTCCTCTTTTGTTCGGCAAATACGGTAATCGTCTATCACCGGGATTTTATTTCTTTTTAAATATTCGTACCCCTGTGTATGCGTTGTAATATCCATCCCCCGTATTTGCTGAATATTAAATATAAACATGGAAAGCCCTCGCTCCTTTGTGACCTTACTGTCCAATTGGCGAAGCGTACCGGCAGCGCAATTCCTAGGATTGGCAAACGGCTTTTTGCCATTTAGCTCCTGCATTTTATTGACCCGTGCAAAGTCTTCATTTTTCATATAGACTTCCCCGCGAATTTCCAGATAATCTACGGGCTCTTTTAATTTCTTTTTTACGTCCGAGATGACCTTGGCATTCGCAGTTACATCCTCACCAAAATTGACGCCGTCACCCCGCGTCAACGCCAACGCCAATGCTCCATCCTCATAGCGAAGCGCCATCGACAAGCCGTCAATCTTATATTCCACCACAAATTCTGGTTCTGTAAGCTGCCTTTGCATATCTTGCACAAATTCTTCCACTTCTTCTCTGGAAAAAACATCCTGAAGACTAAGCATGGGCACATTATGAGGCACCAGCACCCCCGCCTCGCGCTTTGCTTCTCCTCCTACTTTCTGCGTAGGGGAATCCTGTGTGACAAGTTCGGGAAATTCCTGCTCCAGTTTTTTTAACTCCTGCATTTTCATATCATACTCATAGTCACTAATTTGGGGATTATCCTGGTTATAATAACGATCTATATGATATTCCAGTTCACTCTTTAGCTCCCTAATCCTTGACTCCGCCTGCTTTCTGTCCATAACAAATCCTTTCCGAAAACCGATTTCCTTACCTGACTGCTATCCGGGGATGACTGTCTCATTGGAGGAATGTCTAATCTGTTCCTGTAATTCCCGCCATTCTTCCTGCGTAACCTTGCGGTACGTTCCCTCTTTGAGTTCTCCCAGCCGAATATTCATAATACGCACACGCTTTAAATCAATCACACAATAGGAAAACGCCTCGCACATTCTGCGGATTTGGCGATTCATTCCTTGCGTCAAAATAATACGAAATACTCTCCTGCCCACTTTTTCCACACGGCAAGGTCTCGTCGTTGCATCCAGTTCTTTCAGATACACGCCTTTTGCCATCCCGCGAAGAAATTCCTCTGTGAGGTCTCGATTCACTTTGACAATATATTCCTTCTCATGGTAATTGCCGCTGCGCATCATTTTATTTACCAAATCCCCTTGGTTGGTCATCAACAACAACCCATGTGAGGTCTTATCCAACCGCCCGATCGGATAAATGCGTTTCGGATAATTGATAAAATCCACAATATTATCTTTTTCCCGCTTTTCAGCCGTACAGACAATGCCTATCGGCTTATTTACGGCAAGCAAAATCATTTCTTCTTCCCGGGTGACTTTTTTCTTGCCATACATGACAACGTCCCCCGCAGAGACCTTGTCACCCATCATTGCCATTCTGCCATTGATGGTTACGTTACCCGCCTCAATTTGGCGATCGGCTTCTCTCCTGGAACAAATGCCCGCCTCGCTTAAATACTTATTGATTCTCACAGGTTCTTCCATTACTTGCCCCCACTTCTTGCAGAAAACCACTGCTGAAAAAATACTTCACAACAGCCCTTGCTGCTGTGAAGATTTCTCTATCTCAACAATTCTCTCTGTTACAAAAAACACTTCAACCGTTCAATATTCTCTCTGTTACAAAAAACGCTTCAACCGTTCAATATTCTCTTCCTCAAAATCCATCAACTCTTCCGCAAGCTCATTGGCAAAACTGCTGCTCGCCTTGTTGTTGTGTTTCGTTTTCATAAGCTCCATGATCCCTCTGGCATTGCCCTGAATCATCATATCTGCTACATGATTCGTACTGATATTCAATACTGTATTTGCCTGGATAGCGCCCCACAGCATCGCTTTTTGCATACCGGAATCTTTTGATACCAACCCATGTTCCCACAGTCCTGCTTCTGCTTTCCGTTCAAAATCACGAAAACGGTCGCGCTCTGCCGTCAGCTCATAAGCAAATTCCTGATTGTAAATCTTGCCCATCAACGCATCAATCGCATTCACCGCCATAGACGCGTTTTTTCTCGTTTCTTTCAATACATTAATTTCTTCGTTATTGCGCATAGCTTCCTCCTAATCATTTTACTAATAGGTTGAAGCATTTTGCATATTTTATACAACGAATCCAAACGTTAAGAACAAAGTAGACAAGCCCATATCCACTCCCTTTTACGCTTTAGCATGGCAAGGTCTTTCCTATAAGATGATAAAAAGGAACTGCCTGTAGGCAATTCCTTTTCTACTTTCAAGAACGCCATCGGCGTTCTTGCTGCGGGGTGCAGGTCAGCTTTGCTGACATATACAAATCCGCACACCTGCAATCTGCCAGAGGCTTTATCTCAATCGGAGATTGTACTCCCATTGAGACAAGTTTGTTTTACTCCTTACATATACCCAAGGGCACCCCAATATGACACACTCCTTCGGAGCGGTCCCTTAAGGTATAGAAGTGGGAGTAATCTTCGATGAGATAAACATTAATTACTCAGCAATAAATCCGTTCTGATATATCCTGTTGTACCATTCCACTCTACCTTCGTCCAACCCTCGGCATAACTGAGAATCACCTTGATGCTGTCGCCGACTGCCGTTGTTCCCACAAGCTCGGAATTCTCGTCCATCGACTTACGCACATTGTAGCCGTCATTTGCCGTCAAGACGGTACCATCCGGCACATAATTCAAACCGGAACCATTTCCGCCATCATCTGCTCCATCGTCCGTACTACCATCATCGGTATTGCCTTCCTCTGTGCCTTCGTCGGTATTGCCTTCATCAGAATTATCATCGGTATTACCATCATCTGCCCCATCATCGGTATTGCCTTCATCCGTTGTCTCCGGCTCTTGGGGTTGCTCTGGCTCTTCGCTTTCCGTATCTTCAGGCGGAGTATACGTCTCCTTCCAATTAGCAATGGCATCCACCATCTCATTCAGCTTCTTCTGCAAATCTTCATTCGCCGCTACTTTCTGGTCATACTCTGTCTGCACTTCATTCTGAAGCTTCAAAACAGCCTCGCTCTTTTCAAATTCTTCTATTTGTTTTATGATCTTCTTTTTCGTCTTTTGTTCTTTCAATTCACGGTTGAAAGAGCTATAAAGATTATTAATAAACAAATCTCCATTCTTATCTGTCTGAACATAGAAAACATTCATACCAGGAAGCGTCTCATCCGCTCCCGCAAATTTCATCTGATATACTGCCGCAACAATATATGCGCCTTCCTGACCTTCCTCAACAGTACAGGAGATATCGCCATAGCTTTCTACATGCTCATTCATCATCCTGATATAGTCTTTCTCCATATCGGAGAGTTTCTTGGCAACGCTGGAAAGATACTCTAAGTCTCCTGTCGCATAAGAATTATAATAAGTAGACACTAATTGCTTAATCTCTGGATGCTCTTCTTTGTCTGTATTCGCATCTTGTATATCATCCTGATTATCCGCGTCGTTAGTTTCCACTTCGTTTGGCGTCTGCTCTTCTTCCTCGGTTGCAACCTTCTGTTCTGGCTTGTCCTTTCCGCCTGAATTATTCACGCCCATGACCGCCAAAACAATCACAAGCGCAACTAACAAAACGCCTCCAGAAATATATTTTACATTCTTCTTACAAAAACTTATCATCTTGTCTATATTAAGTCCACTGCCGGAACCATTCTCCATATTTGCCATATTTTCTCCTTTATCTTACCATGCTTTCCTGCGTATCTCCCAGGAAACTGCATCTCTATAGTGCAAAACTTCCTGCCGCATTGCTGCAAGCAGGGAAGTCATTTTAATAGTGCCAGTACACCCAGAGGGAATCGAACCCCCAGCCCCAGAACCGGAATCTGGTGTTTTATCCGTTAAACTATGGGTGCTTTTCCAGTATTTTACGAACGTAGGTTATTATAGCACACTTTTTTTCAAAAATCAAAACAAATTTCGCCAGAAACTAATTTTTTCTCAATCTCCTTTGCAATCTCCTCGGGAGACTGCCAATCTGTGGCAACTACCACTTCTGCTGCCGCCTGATAGTGGGGATTTCTCTTCGCCAAAAGTCCTTCAATATAGGAAATATTCATATTCCCTTGCAAAATCGGACGCTCATTGTCTCCTTGTACCCGCGCTAAGATCGTCTCCGGTAATGCAGTCAATAGTACCACAACGCCATTTTCCTGCATAAGCCTGACATTCTCTTGTCGCATTGCCATGCCGCCGCCACAGGAAATGATTTTATGCCGTTCTCTCCCCAACTCGCACAAAAGCTTCGTCTCCATATCACGGAATGCCTGTTCCCCACTGCTCGCAAATATCTCCGCAATACTCTGATTCTGCTGACAGACAATCTGCGCGTCCGTATCTATCTCTTCATATCCCAACACTTCTGACAAACTACGGGAAACGGTTGTTTTCCCAGTTCCCATAAATCCAATTAAATATAGATTGCTCTTAGCCATTTTCTAATTCCATACTCTCCGATAATTTCTCTAAAATCTCTTTGACGTCCTCTAAAGGCATCTGCCCCGGAGCGGATGTTTTGCCCACGCTCGCAAAGGTCATACAGGAACCAAAGATTTGTCCACTGACACGGGAAATAGCTCCCAGTCCGCCCATCGCCATGGTAACCAGCGGATACTGCGGATGCTCCTCTTGCATCTGCGCTGTGACCTGTAATAGTCTGAGCACATCCAAGGGACTATGCGGCATCACTGCAAGCTTACCGATATCCGCTCCCATCTGCTGCATCTGCGTTAAGTCCTGCTGCATCTGTATATCCGCCGGCGTATGAGAAAAATAATGCTTAGAAGCAACCACATGCTGTCCCATGTCGTGAAGCCTTCTGATAATTGCGGACGGATTGGAAATCTCCGACACTTCTACATCAAGCAAATCTGCCTGTCCGCTTTTTGCCATTCCTTGCAAAAGCGCAAGATACGCCTCCTGGGTAATCTCTTGTTCTCCGCCCTGTCGTCTGCTGCGGAACGTACCTAATAAAATGACATCCCCACATATATTTTGTAACCCGCGCACGATCTCATCTACTCGTTTGCTGTTTGCGGCATGTGCAAACCAGTCTATGCGCCATTCCAATACTTCAGCTCCACACTTCACCGCCCGCTGTGCAGCTTCGTAAATTCCATCTTCCTCTATTTCCACCACTGGGACGCAGACCAACGGTCTGCCGGTCCCAATTATCTGCTTCTTAATTTGCATTTTTCACGCTTCCTGTATACTTTATCCTGCCAATTGCCTGGTAGTATCTGCCATTGTAAGATTTCATCGTCTGATACTGCCGACGTATATATATTAACACTAGATGGTAGCGTTTTACAAGGTGGTTTTTACATTTTTGTGTAAACTCTTACTTTTACCTCTACGTTTATTTTTTAACTTTGCCGCTTAATTTTACTTTGCTCCACGTTCCATAAAGAGTTTCTTTCCCTGATTTCTTATAACTGCGCACCCTTACAAAATATTTCTTGCCTGTTTTCAGCTTTGTAAATGTGTAAGATGTCTTTGACAGTTCTTTCGATTTCACATTTTTCTTAAATTTCTTATCCATACTAATTTGAACCTGATATCCCGACGCCATCTTATCTTTTGCCCATTTCACCGTCAGTTTTTTACCCTTTGCTGTTTTTTGCGACGTTACAGACTGTTTTTTCGGGCTGACCTTGACTGTCACTTTCTTAGATACTGTCCCTGCCTGAATAGTTATGGCGGCAACTCCCGTATTTTTGATTGTTACCTTCCCGGTATTCTTATCCACAGCGGCAATCTTCGGCTTAGAACTTGAAAAAGTTATCTTAGCCTCGGATAATGCATTGATCTTAAATGGCTTTGCACCATATACAACTTTATATAAGGTTTTCTTACAGGTAATGGATATTGTCGGTTTCTGTTCTGCCGCTTTGATAATTGTAAAACTGGTTGTCTTGCTGCCCGTATAATTTCCCTTGCCTGTAATAATTACTTTCGCTGTTCCAACTTGAATATTATTGCTATAAGAAACTGTATAATCTGTATTGAAAACTAATATTTTACCATCCAGCTTCACGGTCACAGATGGCATCTTGGCTGTCCCATCATAAGTGTAGGCTGTTTTGTCTAATGTCACGGTCGCCTGGGAAATATTTACTTTAATCCCTGAACTATCTCCGCTTCCTGTATTGTCTCCGCCTCCTGTATTACCTCCGTTATTGTTATCATCAGGATTGGGTTTGACAGGTGGGATATAGTTATAATGTACAGTCGCTTTTGACACTGCCGCTGCCGTATCGCCTAATTTGCGTATATTATTCCACTGTGCTTCAGTGCCAGTAAAATATATTTCTTTTAAAGCGCAAGACGCGAATGCAGCTATTCCTATGGTCGTTACACTGTCCGGAATTACCACAGTGGTAAAGCCTGTGCAGGAAGCGAATGCTGATGTCCCTATACTTTCCGCACCTTGCGGAATTTCCACGCCTGGAAGCATCAGACAATTCTGAAACATACCCTCACTAATGCGATCTATATTATTGGGCAATGTTACACGCATCAGATAATAGCACTGCGTAAACAAATTATCACCCAACTTTACCTGCCTGCTGCCAGGCGCAAAGGTCGCGCTTGTCATTGCCTGGCATTGAAAAAATGCTGCGGCGCCGACCTCTCCAATACTTGCCGGCAAGACTATAGAAGTGAGACTTTTGCAAGCTCGGAAAGCATTCTGGCTGATTGTCTCCACACCTTCGGAAACCGTCACTGAACTAAGATTTTCACATTCACGAAAAGCGCTATCGCCGATGATTTTCACGCTGGAAGGAATGTTTACGGAAATAAGCGAAGAGCCGCGAAATGCACTGTTACCAATTGCTGTCACACTGTCGGAAATCTCTGCGCTAAAAACACCGCAGTCCCAAAAAGCGCAGGAACCGATGCCTGTAACGCCATCTCCAATAACGACCTTGCGGATTTTGCCGCTGTTGGGGCGCCACGGCTGGTCGCCAGCACTGCTGTAATCCGGCATAGTCCCTTTGCCAGAAATCGTCAGCGTACCCGCTTTCGTCAGATTCCAGGCAAGCCCTCCGTCAAGAGTCCCCGATGCAATTGATACATTAGCTTCCGGATCGTCTGGCGGAACATAACCTTCCGGGTAACGCGTAATATAATGGCTAATGTTGCGCATCAGCTCTTCCTTAGATATAGCTCTCCCCCAATGCACTTTACCTTTGTGGTCTCCTGTGCTGATATTTCCTTCGGCAACAACCACGCCCGCATCGTTCACCTCAAGCACGATTACGGTATGAGTATCGTTGTTTACCCGCAGGATATCTCCAACTTTTATATCCTCAAATGTAAATTCTCCCGCTGCATACATCCTTGCCGGCAGATTATTAAAGGCTTCATCACTGAGTATAAAAGCAAAGGCTACGCAGCCTACAGCGACGATATTCTTCCCGCCAAGAAGACCGCCTTTCCAATGATAATATCCCTTTGCGTCCGAATAAGGCTCATCATTGGTCCAGGTCGTTCCTTCCTTATATCCATCTCGATCCTTCAATGCAATCATGGCATTGTAGACTTCCGTTGGGGAAGGATTCGTACTATCACGAGTAGCCAGCCTAGACGCCGATTCTACCGTAAGCACATCCTTTTGCTGTAAAGGGACTTTTTGCGATGCCTGTGCCTCTAGTTGGGAAGACATGCATAAGCACAGCGTTAATACAACCGAGAGTATTCGTTTTTTCAATTTTGTTACCTCCTAACCTTAGTCTTGAAAAACTTTTAATTAAATATATTGATATTCTTTTACTTTGTCAATACGCTATCATATCCACTTTCTTGTATGAAGCTTCTCTAAATATTATATCGTCATTACACACCTTTCGCCACCTATAAAAACGGCTCTTTATCCTTGACAAAATTTTGTCAAAGATATATATTTAAATCAGTTACAAATACATATAACTTAGGAGGGTTCTACACATGAATAATTTAAAATTAGACGTAGCTGAGCAGATTGCTGTCCTCACTATCAGCAGACCAGGCGCATTGAACGCACTTAACAGCGAGACATTGGACGAGCTGAATACTGTCCTCAGTAAAATTGAAGCAAGAGATGATGTTAAGGTTGTTATCTTAACTGGCGGTCCCGACAAGAAGGATAACGCATTTAAGTCCTTTGTAGCAGGCGCTGATATCGCTGAGATGGTAAACTTCTCTGCTGCTGAGGCACGCGCATTCGGTATGAGAGCTGCGGAGCCGTTCTTCAAATTGATGAATATGCGCCAGGTTACTATCGCTGCTGTCAATGGATTTGCATTGGGCGGTGGATGTGAAATCGCCATGGCATGTGATATCCGTATCGCTTCCGATAACGCTACTTTTGCACAGCCCGAGACAGGATTGGGTATCATTCCTGGATTTGGCGGAACCCAGAGACTTGCGCGTCTGGTAGGTATGGGACGTGCGAAAGAACTTATCTTCACTTGTGACAACATTGATGCCGCAGAAGCATACCGTATCGGTTTGGTGAACAAGGTTGTTGCCAAAGAAGAATTGATGGATACTGCTAAGAAGATGGCTTCTAAGATTATCTCCAAGGGAAGCTACGCTGTTTCTATCGCAAAAGCAGCTATCAACAATGGCTATGACATGGACATCAAGAACGCTGTAGAAATGGAAGCAAACCTGTTCGGCATCACCTGCTCCACACACGACAAGACAGAGGGCATGACTGCTTTCTTAGAGAGACGTGCTGCTGATTTGACAGATTTTTAATTAAAGCTGAATTTATAAGGCTGCCGATTGTAATTTTTTTATCAGTCATATTTAAGAGGCTGCAAAATCATTTTCGATTTTGCAGCCTCTTTTTCTTTTGGTTTTTCGTTAATCCGATATAATAGAATTATTATATTTACTTCTATTTCTCAAAAACAACAAAACCACATTCGTAAGGATGGTCACAATACACACTTTCTTGCTTGTCAGTGCGGTATAATAAAATTTTTAGAATAATTAGAAAATCTCCTCCACCCGCAAGAATCATTACTTCTGCCAAGAAAAATAGCAGTAATTGATTTGTAATCACCGCAACCACTGCAACCCCACCTCCTAAGACTAAAGTGGGCATGGCAACCCCTAGCAGATATTTCCACTTTTTCAATGGTTCCGAGCAAGTGCAGTATGGAGAAAAACTACTCCAAATGATTCCAAAATCAATCGAATGCAAATGGTTTTTCGCAAAAATCCCCCAAGTGATTCCATGTATTAACTCATGCAGGATGGTTAGACATAGGATAAGTACAAATGCCACTACAACAAATCCCAAAGAAAGCTCCTCTAAATCAAACCCATTCACATAATAGTAAATCCAAAAGATGAATGCCATAAATGGCAACATACTTAAAGGGCCTAAATAATTCGCTCTTCTAATATTGAGAATCATATTCTTTGTTTTATATCCATTTTGTTGCATTTGAGAATTAAATTTTTCAAAATTTTCTTTACGATTTAATTCTTTTTCTGTTAGCTTTCTTTTGTCTTTATCCATACTTAATTCCTCCGAATCGAATTTGTCGAGATGGAAAAGTATTATATCATATCCAACTACGAAAAGCAATCTGCACTTTGCCCTGGTTTCGTCCACTTCATTCTAACGGCAAAACCGTCTGCACTACTGCGACGGCTGTCGGTAGGTTTTGCGGTGGCTCTGCAAAGCCAGACACTTCGGCAATTATAATCTTTTTATCACCTTACATGGATTGCCGACGGCAACACAATTTGCCGGAATAGATCACGTAACAATACTTCCAGCGCCAATCACAGTATTTTCACCAATCGTCACCCCCGCGAGAATTAGAAGCGTTCAATACCCGATTACCAATACGAATTGGTTTGTTATCAACAAAGGTACAATTTATACCAATAATAACATCATCGCCCAAAAAGATATTTTTCCCATAATCACAGTGAAAAGGCGTGTCAATGGAAACATTTTCACCCATGCTGCCTTATAATTCTTCTAATATTTCCCGCCGCTTTTGTATATCGTTATAATCTGAAAAATAATAATCCCTTGTCAGTTTCCTTGCACGGGCAATCATCTTTAAAGTATCTTGGTCTGCTGTTTCCATAAAATCCTTCGCTTCGTAATTCATAATGTCCTCCTAAACTCTGATTTTTAGCTACGCTTCCATTCCAATATCTCCTCTAAACGCTCCTTCACTTTTTGCTCCCGTCCTTGTTCCGTGGGCCGATAATACCTCCTATCTGCCAGCGCATCCGGCAAACACTGCATTCTCGATAATTTCTCCTCTGTATCATGTGCATAAATATAACCTTTTCCATAATCCAGTTCTTTCATCAAATTAGTGGGCGCATTGCATATCTGCAAAGGCACCGGCTCTGCCGGAGAGTCCTTAATGTCCTTCTTGCAGGCTTCACACGCCAGATAGAGTGCGTTAGATTTGGGAGCCATGGAAAGATAGACGACTGCGTGCGTCAAATGTACGTCACATTCTGGCATTCCCAGGAAATGACATGCTTGATAAACAGACACCGCCAACGGCAAAGCCCCCGGGTCCGCCATCCCCACATCCTCACTGGCAAAACGCACCAGCCTTCGGGCAATATAGAGCGGGTCCTCTCCACCGTCGAGCATCCGGCACATCCAATAGACTGCGGCGTCTGGATCGCTGTTGCGCATAGACTTATGCAGCGCAGAAATCAGATTGTAATGCTCCTCACCGTTTTTATCATACAGCAACGACCTTCGATTCATACACTGTGCCAGCACTTCCTCATCCACACACAGAATTGCCTGTTCATTCATCCTGCCGTTGAACACCGCCATTTCCAGTGTATTTAATGCCGTTCTCGCATCCCCATTAGCAAAACGGGCGATTGCTGATAAATGCGCGTCCTCTATGGAAATCTTCATATTTCCAAGCCCCTTAGGGCTTTTCAGTGCATGAAACAGAAGTTCTTTTAAATCTTTTTCCTCCAGGGCTTTTAAGATAAACACTTTACAGCGGGACAACAAAGCGGAATTGATTTCAAAAGAAGGATTCTCCGTAGTTGCCCCCACCAGGATAATACTGCCCTTTTCCACAAAAGGCAAAAAGGCGTCCTGCTGCGCCTTATTGAAACGATGAATCTCATCAGCAAACAATAAGGTTCGGACACCCATTTTGCGGTTTTCTTCCGCCCTTGCCATAACTTCCTTAATCTCTTTGATTGTGCTGTTGACTGCACTGTACTCCACGAATTCCGCTTTCGTTCTTTCCGCGATAATCCGCGCTAAAGTCGTCTTTCCTACTCCTGGAGGCCCCCAGAATATCATAGAAGAAATCTGGTCTTCTTCTATCAGCCGCCGCAAAATCTTGCCCTTCCCAATTAGGTGTTTCTGTCCCACATAATCGTTGAGATTATCCGGCCGCAGACGGCTTGCCAAGGGCGCTGTCCTTTCCCGATTGTCAAACAGGCTTAACTGTTCCATATCTCTTTCCCTTCCTCTATCAAATATTTATTACTATTATGGACGCTGGCAAAAGAAAATGCAAGGAAAGAAATACTTACATTTGAGATAATGTTGACAGACCGCTTGAAATGTGTAGCGACAAACCTTATAATACAGATTATAATTATTATTTCTCAACTAATACCTCTGACAACTATAAGGAGCCCGAAATGGAATTTCAAAAAATCAGCTCCCCCTCTCTTCGGGAACTATTCGTAGAACAATTAGAACACATGATTTTATCCGGTAAACTTGCCGTAGGTGAAAAGCTTCCGCCGGAACGTCAGCTTGCCGAATCTATGCAAGTCAGCCGCTCGGTCGTAAACGGCGGTATCTCCGATTTGGAAAAGAAAGGCTTTCTGGTGGTAAAACCCCGCAGCGGCACATACGTTGCCGACTACCGCAGAAACGGCACCGCAGATACCCTCCTCGCCATCATGAACTATAATGGCGGACGGCTGCGAGCAGAAGAAATCCGCTCCATCCTGGAAGTGCGTATTGCGTTGGACACATTGGCCGCCGAACTTTGCGAAACACATATCAAAGATGAAGAAATATCTGTTCTGGCAGAAATTATAGAACAGCTTAAAAATGCCGCTTCCATAGAAGACGCTGTGGAAGCAGCTTACGAATTTCAGCACGAATTTGCCATATTCTCAGGCAACACGCTGATTCCCCTCATCTTCTGTTCTTTTAAGGTGGCCATCACCACCCTGTGGGAACGTTTCTGTCTGCTGTACGGAATAGAAGCATTGTACGAGAATAATTATAAACTTTTCACCTATATCAAGAACCGTGATTCCCAGGGCGCCGCTGCCTGGATTCAAAAATCCGTCAGAGCGAGCATAGACGGCAACCGGAAAATCTACTATGAGTAGCCAGTCTATTGTATTGACTCTTGCAATTGTATTAGTTTTTGTTATGAGCAGAATTAATTAAAATATAAAGCAATTAGGAGAAATATGAAATGGAGAAAAATACGCTTATGTTTGATTGTATAGGAATAAAAGATGGCGGGAAGTTTCCGGTAGAGAACACTGGGCGGGGAAAGGACATTTCGCCAGAATTTATCATAAAAAACTTATCCCCACATGCTAAGACTTTTATTATTACCCTGGAAGATTTGAGCCATCCGCTTAAAAGATTTACGCATTGGGTTATCTGGAATATTCCCGCAACAGATACTATTGCGAAAGCCATCCCATCCGGGAAAACAATATCTTCACCAGAGGGAGCCGTACAGGGAATCGGATATGGACTTCACCGCTATGCCGGACCAAAGCCGCCGAAAGGCAAATCTCACAGATATTGTTTTACGATTTATGCATTGGATTGCAAAATTAATTTGAAATCATTTTCTACCAAGAGAAAAGTTCTAAGTAAAGCAAATGGCCATATTATTCAACAAGGAACAGTTTGTGGGTATTTTGAATAGAAATCTCCTCAACGATACTCATTATCTACATTACATCCTCACGGATTTTCCTTTTATATTCCTGCTTCTTCTCATACATCATGGCATCCGCCCGCTTGAGCGTGCTGTAAAGGTTGGAATCCTCCTTCTCTTTATAGACGGCGTACCCCACCGCTATGCTAAACTTCACAACAAATTCTTTGCGGCTCTGCTCCTTGACCAGCTTTTCCAGGAAACGCAGTTTCGCATTAATTTTGTCCGGTGAAACCTCCGGCGACCAGGCACAGAACTCATCCCCGCCAATGCGATAACATCTGTCATCTTCTACGAATACTTTCTTCAAAATATCCGCCGCCATCTTAATATACTGATCTCCATAATCATGTCCATATGTATCGTTGCATTTTTTGAGGTCGTTCAAGTCCAACATAAATATTACTGTTGGCAGTATACTTTCATTTTGAGTAATTTCATCCGTTATCGTCCGGCTCTCCAAATCCTCCTTGAACGCCGTACGGTTCAAAAGACCTGTCAATTCATCCGTAAATGCAAGCTTGCGATAAATCTCACTTTCCCTTGCCTGCTCCATCAATTTACGGGATTTGCTGACATTTTCAATTCCCATCACCACAATATAAACCAGAAAACCGATACTACCCAAAGGGGTACTATGATTACTGAAACGGAAAATTGCCAATTCCAGTACCGTACTTAGCAGAATAAGCATTACGCAAATACTATTGATTTTAATCTGTCTGGTAAGCCTGTTCGCCACCATTTCATGGATACTCATCGCCACAATGCTTACCACAAACAAGAGCAGACAAATATGCGTTAAAAACAATGTCTCGCGCAAATCAAACAACCCTGTCACCTGTAGGAAAATCCGTGCAATAATTACCACGCAATTAAAGGAACAACATATATCCCACAGCTTATTTTCTCCGTTGCGGTACATCTGGCGCAAAAACATCACAAAAGGTATCGGCATTATCATCAGCATCAAATGGGACGCAAATACAATTACCATATTGCATGGAAAAAACAGATCCAGAATCTGCGTCTCACAGATAGACCAGACACCAAGCATCGTGGCGAAAATGGCAAACTGCATGATAGTTTCGGCTACCTGCCCTTTTCTCACCACAAAAGAGCCATAAAATAACATAACAATGCCTGCAATGGCAATCATCCCTGCCAAGATAAGCCGGAAAATCCGTTCTTTCAAAATCTTGTGCTCTACGTCCTGATATGTTCCGTAAAGAAAACTTCCTCTGGGCCTGCTGTCACCGTAAGCCGGAATTACACGAAATTCAATTTCCTTGCCGGCGTCCCCTCCTGTGAGCGAAACTATATTCCAACAAAAACCTGTCGTCTTAATGGCGCTGTCCTCACTTGGCTTCAATTCATATACTGTTCTCTCGCCAATTTTCACTTCCAGGTACATATGCACCGTATCGTATACAATGACTTTATCATCTGTATCTTTCTGGGGCAAAGTCGTCCTGTAATAGTATATGTCTCCTTCCTTCGTCATCTCCATCTCATCATCCCATGTGACGACCCCATTGTCCCCTTCCCAGGTATATATATTACTCTGATAAGAAATTGAAGCAAATATTGCATATAAAATCCCGATTAATAGCACTGTAAAATAGATCTTCGTAACACGTTTATCCAAAAGTATCACTTTCTTTCGTTCTTTATTATCTTTTATTCTACCATAACCCTACCAGGTGGGCAAATACTTTACAAAAGTTCGTCACATTAGGCGTAACTATTCAGCCTTAATTTCATGTACAGCTCTATTGAAACTACTCAGTGCGGCAGCCGCTCAGACAGGTCAGCACGCATACCCATTGGTGTTTTTTTGCCGCTGGCAAGGAAAACGCACGAAGGGCTTCCTATCCCAGAAAAACAGTTTCCGCCTACGATACCTTCCGGCTGGAAGGAAAACCGAGTTTGAATGGAAGGGAATTAATAGAATACGTCCATCCCCGGAGCTAGGGATGCCAGGAATCCAGTCACGTTTCCCGCTGGCTGTATGGAGGAGAGCTCTGTTGGAAACAAAGGGTTCCCATAAGCATTTTTATACAACAGTATAAAATGTTCTATGGAATAAGGCTATCATATAAAAATTAAGGCTGAATAGTTACCATTAGTCTACCCTGAGAACACACCAAGCCAGACGACAGATAAAGGAGATTAGCACGCGCTAATCTCCTTTATCTGAAATTCGTTCCCCCGCTGCAAATAAGTGTTATCGCTGCCGCAATGGGGACATATTTTTCCATGTTCCATTGTGCCATAAATCTTTCTGCAATCTTCACAGTAAGTAACGGCGGGAATCATCTCAATTTTTAAGGATGCGTCTTTTAAAATCTCACTGCGCTTACGCACCGCCCATTTCCAGCAATTTTGCAGATAAGACTCAATGACGCCGGACACTTCGCCCAGCTCAAGCGTCACAGATTCCACTTCCGTCAACTGATTCTCAGCGGCTACCTCCTCTACTATTTTTATGACATGAAACACTACTCCAAGCTCATGCATAACCATCGACCACCTATCTATAAGCCTTCAACACTCCGCGCTGATAGCATCAATCAAAATTCTATAACCGTGCGCTTCACCAGATACCAATGAGACAATCACTAAGAACGTTTGGAAAATTTAATCTTTATCGCCTGCTTTGCGCCGTAGGGAAGAATATATTTCAGCTTATCTTCACTCTTTCTCATGGTACTACACTCGGGATTCTCCCGATACAGATGAATGGCGTCAAATTCACATTTTGTTGTACAGACGCCGCAGCCGATACAGCGGTTCTCGTCAACCACGGAAGCGCCGCAACCCAGACATCTTGCCGTCTCTTTCTTGACCTGCTCCTCGGTGAAGGTCTTCGATAGATCGCGGAATGATTTCTTACGGTCCGCGCTATCATCCACGCCCGGTATCTGACGGCTGGAGTTATCGTACGCTTCCAGCTTGATATCTTCTTTATCCAGCTCCACAAACTGACGGCGGTTGCGCCCGATCGTCATGCTGGTATGCGGCTGTACAAACCGATGAATCGAAACTGCGCCCTCCTTGCCGGCCGCAATGGCGTCAATGGCAAATTTGGGTCCCGTATAGACGTCGCCGCCCACAAAGATATCCGGCTCCGCCGTCTGGTAGGTCAAGGAATCTGCCACTGCCGCCCCGCCTCTGCCAAACTCTACTTTAGAGCCTTTCAATAAATCCTTCCACACAATACTCTGTCCAATGCTCAAGAATACGTTTTCACACTCCACAGTGACCGTATCGCTCTCATCATACTGTGGATGAAATCTGCCATCCGCATCATAGACAGAAATACATTTCTTAAAAATAACGCCTTTGACTTTGCCGTTTTCGGTGAGAATCTCTTTGGGACCAAAGCCGCAGCAAATATGAACGCCTTCTTCTTCCGCCTCCGCAATTTCCTCCTTAGAAGACGGCATGATGTCCCGGCTCTCTAAGCAGTACATAGAAACATTGTCCGACCCGCAACGGCTGCTGGTGCGCGCCACGTCGATTGCCACATTTCCTCCGCCAATAACTACTGTCCTGCCGCTCACCTGATACGATTCATCCTCGCCGACTGCACGCAGGAAATCAACGGCAGTCGTCACGCCTGCGGCATCCTCTCCCGGAATATTTGCACCTTTTGCGCCCTGGCAGCCGATGGCTATGTAAAACGCCTTATATCCCTGTGCGCGCAGCTCATCCAGCGTAATGTCTTTGCCCACTTCTATGCCGGTCTTGATTTCCACCCCCATCTCTTTGATAATATCAATCTCCGCCTGCACAACATCCTTTTCCAGTTTAAAGGAGGGAATGCCGTACACCAGCATACCGCCGGCCTTTGAATTCTTCTCAAATACAGTGGGATGATAACCATTTTGGGCCAAATAAAACGCACAGGAAAGTCCCGCCGGACCTGCGCCGATAATGGCAACCTTCTCCGTAAATTCCCCTTTCAGGGACGGCACTACCTTCTTTGGCACATATCGAGTCTCCGCTTTTAAATCCTGCTCTGCAATAAAACGTTTGACCTCGTCAATGGCAATCGCCTCGTCAACTGTACCTCTCGTGCAGGCGTCCTCACATCTGCGGTTGCAGACGCGGCCGCAGACTGCCGGAAATGGATTCTCTTTCTTAATCAGGGCAAGCGCGTCCTGATATCTGCCCTGGGCGGCCATTTTCAGATAGCCCTGCACAGCGATATGCGCCGGGCAAGCCGTCTTACAGGGAGCCGTTCCCGTATCGTAACAATTGATACGGTTCTTATCGCGGTAATCCTCCGTCCACATATGGGGACCCCACTTCACCTGAGAGGGAAGGGGCTGTTTGGGATAGGCAATCTCACTGCCATCTTTTTTACATAATTTCTGTCCCAGCTTGACTGCGCCCGCCGGACAGTACTCTACGCAGCGTCCGCACGCCACACAGTTATCCGTCTTCACATGGGCAACATAAGCTGACCGCGACATGTTCGGTGTATTAAACAACTGAGAAGTCCGCAAGGCATAGCAGACATTCACATTGCAGTTACAGATGGCAAAAATCTTGTCCTCGCCGTCAATATTCGTAATCTGATGAACAAAGCCGTTCTCCTCGGCAACCTTCATGATCTCTAAGGCTTCCTCCCTGGTAATGTAGCGGCCGCCTTTGTTGGTCTCCACCACATAGTCCGCCATATCGCCCACGGCGATGCACCAGCCCTCCGGGTCATCCCCGCAGCCTTCCTCAAAGGTCTTGCGGGAACGACGACAGGAACAAGGACTTGCCGCATATTTTCCATCATATTTGTCCAGCCAATGAGAAATGTGTTCCACGGAAACCGATTGATTCTCCATCTCGATGGCCTTCTCCACCGGAATCACATGCATACCGATTCCCGCGCCTCCCGGCGGCACCATCGGCGTAACTTTTTCTAAGGGCACACGGCTCATGCGCTCAAAGAATCGCCCCATTTCCGGGTGCTCTTCTAAAAGTTCTGCGTTCATATTGGCAAATTCTGCGCTTCCCGGAACAAACATGGGCAGCACATATTGCTTTTCATGCCGGGGATTCTCCCAGTTATATTCAATCAGCCCATTTATGGACATTTTCTGTAAAATATCCTCCAGGTAGGCTTTATCTTTGCCTGTCAGCCTAACCATATCCTCCAACGTGCGAGGCTTGCGCTTGCCCATCTTCATGGCAATTTCCGCCATTTCATCGGTACAGATAGCGCAAAGCCCTATGTATTCTGGGGAATCTTTGCTTATCTTCTCCAGGCCCAACACAATGGGAATTCTGTCTGTTATCATTTTCGCCAGTTTTGCGACTGGCTCCCGAAACGGTTCCTCGGGATGAGGATTCGGGAATAATGGATCTGCCATAGTCTACCTCCAAATTAGTACCAGGTCATATTTATAGTCAACGACAATTATTTTTGTCGTTTACTTTAGTTGCTTTCTGCCCTAGCCATTGCATCCTTGAAATCTTTCTGGTCGGTGAAGATTTCATTCGTATACGGATTCTTCTTCTGCTCTTTCGCACGTTTGATGATGGCTGCCATACAGACTACGTTAGCAATCAAGGCCAATGCAGAAATCACGCCCTGCATCGTCGGGTCTGCCGCCGTAGGGCGCACTGCCGCGTCCATAACGCCGTCCTTATAAAGCGACGGAAGGACGGCAAATTTCCCTTCATCCTGAAACAGCGGAAATACTTGTGCAAACATACACCACAAAGCTAAGGTGTTCGCGCGGTTTTGAATCCAGCCGCCTTTGTTCCACAACATCGCTGCAAACGTAGGCGCCAATAACAGAGCCACACCGCAGTACCAAGTATGGGTAGGCAGGTTATTATAGGTATAAGCAAAGTTCCAAATATCATAAGCGATGATAAAGCACCACGTCATGTCCGGCCACAGCATATCTTTCTTGTCCTTGGAAGCGTAAATCCCCCACCAGCCTGTCATACAGAAAATATTGATAATACCCGCAATGCCGTTGACCCAGTTCCACCAGCCGCCGTACAGCCATACGTTCTCAGAGGAAAGCCACCAGCGGTCTCCCTGCTCGGCAAGCGCCATAAACCCGCGGATTCCCGATTCAAAATCACTACCCACAGCAATTAAAATATTGATTGCTACAATCGCAAAGGGAAATACCTTAAACCAATGCGTTTTGCCGACGCCCCATTTATATTTGAGCATCATGAAACCGATACAACCAGCCGTTGCCGCATACAGTTTTGCATAGTGGAACCAACTGTTCATATGTAGGTATGTGTCATTTTCCAATGCCCACTGCGCGCCTGTCGCAGCGCCAATCTGAATAGCGATAAAGTATACCGTCAACGCTGCTGGTAACGCCAGAAAACAACAAATCCCGCCGATTTTTGAACGCCGCGCAATTTCGTTCACCAAAATCAGACTTACAAATACCAGCAGCCACCCAAAAAGCTGCCAGCCTGCGCCATCTCCATACACCTGAAACATCATAACCTTTACCCTCTTTCCTTCTCATTTTTTTATTAAGAGTTTGTCCACGCGGCCACTTCTTCGCGCAGCCACTGCGTCCACTCCATAAAACCCTCTCCGTCCTTCGCAGAGATGGGAATTATCTTTGCCTTGGGATTCCTCCTGTAGATGTATTGCCGGCATTTGTCCATATCAAAATCAAAATAGGGCAATACGTCTATTTTGTTGATGAGCACCAAATCGCAGACGGAAAACATCAGCGGGTATTTCAGAGGCTTATCATCCCCCTCCGGCACAGAGAGAATCATAACATTTCGGCACGCCCCTGTATCAAATTCCGCCGGGCATACCAGATTGCCCACATTCTCCAACACCACCAAATCAAAATCCCCTGCGCCAAACTCCAAAAGTCCTTGCCGGGTCATAGACGCATCCAAATGGCACATACCCCCGGTGTGCAGTTGTATGGAGCGCGCGCCTGCCTCTGTAATTGCCTGCGCATCGACATCAGAATCAATATCCGCTTCCATAACGCCTATTTTCATCTCATCCGCCAGCATAGAAATCGTTCTCTTTAACATTGTAGTCTTGCCCGCCCCCGGAGATGACATCAAATTAAGCAGAAACGTCCCCTCCTCTTTTAACTCCTGTCTGAGTTTCTCTGCATCCGCATCATTGTCCTCTAAAATGCTGCGCTTAACTTCAATTACCTTGAATTCCTTCATGTTACCTCTCTCCCGTTGGTTGTACCAGTTATATTAATAGCTATTTTCATTATAAATGCATAGCTGAATAATGTCAATCATGGGTTTTTCTGGAATCTGGTACATCCAGTTTATAACTTGCACATTTCCCTGCCTGCTGTTATGATAATAATAATTGTTTACACCCTAAGAAAATGAAATGGAGGCTATGAAATGAATAAAACAATCGGATTTATCGGCGGCGGAAATATGGCGAGCGCCATAATCGGAGGTATCTTAAATTCCGGGCTGGCCGCAAAAGAACAGATCCTTGCCACGGCAAAGACTGAGAAAACTGCCGCCTCTCTGAGAGAACGGTTTGGCATCTTGGCCGACACAGACAACACAACGGCTGCAAAGCAGTCGGACATCCTCTTTCTTGCTGTGAAACCTCACCTTTTTGGGGAAATAATTGCCGAAATCAAAGACTTTGTACGCCCGGAAACACTGATCATATCTATCGCTGCCGGACAGACCATCGAAAAAATTGAAGACGCTTTTGCTAAGAATATGAAACTTGTACGCGCCATGCCCAACACTCCGGCCCTGGTAGGCGAAGCGATGAGCGCGCTCTGCACGAACCAAAACGTCACGGAGGACGACCTCTCAGACGCCAAAACAATTTTTAACAGCTTTGGAAAATGTGAAGTTGTCCCGGAATCCATGATGGATACAGTTATCGGCGTTTCCGGCTCTTCTCCAGCATATGTCTATATGTTTATCGAGGCCATGGCGGACGCGGCAGTGGCAGACGGCATGCCACGGGCACAATCCTATAAATTTGCAGCCCAGGCCGTGCTCGGAGCGGCAAAAATGGTCTTAGAAACTGAAACGCATCCCGGCGCCCTCAAAGACGCTGTCTGCTCTCCCGGCGGAACTACGATAGAAGCCGTAGCGATGCTAGAACAACTTGGGCTGCGCAGCACAGTCATCCGCGCGCAGCGCGCCTGTGTACAGAAATCGAGAGATATGACCTAGACAAGCATATTTGTACTATCGCAAAGGCACAGCATATCTACGCTGTGCCTTTGTATGCAATCCCGCTCATAAACGGGATTGTTCACCTTATTCTCTTCCTTTATTTGTCTAAAGTTTCTTCCTGCAACTTGTCAAACTGCGCCATACACTCATCCACTGTGGCACCGTTGAGCAATTCTCGCACAATCAGGCAGGTATTGCCCCATTGCTCTAATTTGAGACTGGCATTGGAAGCAAGAACGTATATATCTTCTTCTATCCTGTCGTTTAATGGCTTTAAGGCCGGAATACAGTCAACTTCAACATTCTTGGAAGGTGAAATTACTTTGTTCGTCTCTGTATAAACCTGCAAAGCCTCATCGGAAAGTATCATATCCAGCATGTCCTTAGCATCCTGCAAATGCTCCGCCTGCGTACCAATGCCAAATCCTGTAATCGGCACCACCGGCATCTGCCCATGACTGCTGGGAAACCCAATAACCTGCATATTAAAATCCGGTTTTCCATAAGCTGTCTCTGTATTGGCAGCTCCCCAATATGCCATAACGATCGGCGTCTTTTGCGCCAGAAAATCGTTTCCCTCACCTTCAATCGCCTCGCTGACATACGCTTTCTTGGCGTCCACATATCCCTTATCAATTAACTCCTGAAGAAACTCAAACCCGGGGCGCATATAATCGCTGTACTTACTCTCTCCACTGTTTAGTTTGGCAATTTCCGCCTCCGTGTCTCCGCCATTATACATATCCGCAAACGCCTGGGCAAATACAAACGTTTCCAGCCACCAGCGGTTCGCTCCTATCGGCGTCTCAATGCCATTTTCTTTAAACACGCGGCAGCACTCCAAAAATTCTTCAGGGGTCTCTGGCAATTGAAGCTTATACTTATCAAACATGTCTTTATTGACAAACAATCCATATGCCACGACTTCCTGTGGGATTGCCACCAATTTTCCATTCACCGTATTTGCTGTCTTTACCACTTCCCGCAGATTTTTCACACACGCAAGATCTGACAAATCCAAAAGTTTCCCTTCTTCACCAAGCTTCTGTACGGTATCTGGATTTAACAGATATAAATCGTCCATGTTATTGCGCGCACGTTCCAGCGTTACATCATCATACGTCTTATCCTGATAGTCTTCCGCCGTATAAGTCCGATAGGCGACGTTTATTCCCAACTTCTCTTCGGCCAGCAAAATCGTCTTGTCAAAGGCGCTTCTCGCAATGTTCTCCGCATCAGGATCTGTTTTCTCCATCGGACTGAACAAATTTACAGTCTTTTCCTCTGTATCTTCCGTTATAATGATATCGTCATTCGGTTCTCCTATACCGCAGGCCGCTAATGTCAGCGCCATAAATGCCGCCAAACTGACTGCCACCCATTTCTTTATAAGATTAATTTTCCTCATATTTTAGCCCTTTCCCTGAACATATTTATTAATAATTTTCTTTAAAAGCTCCACATCTATAGGCTTCGCCATATGCACATTCATGCCGGCGTCCAATGCGTCTTTTTCATCTTCTGCAAAAGCATTCGCTGTCATTGCTATGATTGGAATTTTCGTCGCGTCACTGCGTTCCAGCGCACGGATTGCCTTCGTTGCGTCATAACCATTCATCACCGGCATCTGCACATCCATCAAAATAGCGTCAAATTCACCCTCCGTCGCCTGCTCAAATCGTTCCAATACCAGTTTGCCATTTTCCACGACTTCACAGCTTGCCCCTTCCATTTCCAGAATTTCCGAGAGAATCTCCGCGTTAATCTCATTATCCTCCGCTGCAAGAAAATGCAAGCCCTCCAGACTAATGCAAGCCTCTTCTGCTGGCACAGTTTCTCCCATTGTTTCTCCCTGCATTTCCAAGATTTTCTCTTTTAACGCAGATACAAAGAATGGTTTAGACAAAACTTCTGTATGATCTATTTCGAGCGCTGTTTCTATCCCCTCAGCAGCATAGGGAGTAAGAAGCAAAACAGGCGCCATATCTGCGATTACCTCCCGTATTTTCCTGACTACAGAAACACTACCGGCTTCCTGAACCTGCCAGTCCAACAAAACAAGCTGGTAACTGTCTCCTCCTTTTTCTTTCACAATATTCAAAGCATCCTCTAACACGGAAACAGTATCAACCATAACGCCTGCCTCTTCCATGAGTACCCGGATATTTTCACACTCTTCCTGCTCTCTGTCCACGACAAGGATGCGGTTAATTCCGTTTTCCTGCCAGAATTTCCCATCTATCTGCTCTTCTGGAATGCGAAGTTCAAGTTCCACCTTGAATATACTTCCTTTGTCTACTTCACTTGCCACATCTATCGTACCGCCCATCAGCTCCACAATGTTCTTGGTAATTGCCATACCAAGCCCCGTGCCCTGCACCTTATTGGTCGTACTGTTCTCTGCCCTGGTAAACGCATCAAAAATAGTCTCTAAATATTCCGGCGTCATGCCATATCCATCGTCTTCCACCTCAATACGTATATGTTCAAACTGACTGGAACGTTGTTTCAACCCGATAATGCGAAACCAGATATTACCCCCTTCCTGGGTGTATTTCACTGCGTTTGAAAGCAGGTTAATCAGAATCTGATTAATCCTCGTCTCATCGCCCATCAGGTATTCATGCTTGATCCCGGTAACCTCCACATGGAATCTTTGTTTCCTGCCGTCTGCCATGGGACGAATAATCGCATCTATAGAGGATACAAGAGCATTTAAGGTAAACTTCTCAAAATTCAGCACAACCTTGCCGCTTTCAATCTTAGACACATCAAGAACATCATTAATAAGGTTCAAAAGATGCTGCCCGGAGGCTGTAATCTTCTTCGTATATTCACGAACTTTCACCGGGTTATCCGCTTCCATGCCAAGCAGCGCCGTAAACCCGAGAACCGCATTCATCGGCGTACGGATATCATGGGACATATTGGATAGGAACATCGTCTTGGAGTTGCTTGCAAGCTGAGCCGCCTGCAACGCTTCTGCAAGCTGCTTGTTGTGCTGCTCCCGTTCTTTTTCCCGCTCCTTACGTATTCTAATCTGCTGCCTCTGGTTAAAATAATATAGTAAACAACATAAGAAGAACGCAATCAACATCACAGAAACGACAATGAGAATATTCTGGTTCACGGTACGCCCTTCCTGTTGAATTGCCTCCACCGGAACATAACCAATCAAATAAATCGTCCCATTATTCACCGACCACATGTAATTCAAGGACTGTTTACCACGGATATCATGGTAAAATAAAATATTATCGCCCTTTTTCAGACATTTGTCTACTTTCGCTCTCAGTTCCCGTTCCCGAATATCGTTCGCATGATAAAAATCTTCCAAATTCAGATGCCCGGCGCTGCGTTCGCCCATTCCTTTCGGCTTCAGCACAAGCCTCTCGCTCCTGGCATCCATGATGTAGAGCATCGCTTTGTTATTATAAAATCCATTGGGAAGCGATTTGTCAAGGGAGTCATACACATACTCAATATAGAGCGTTCCAATCTCCTCGTCGTCTTTTACAACCGGACATTTCATGGTATACGCCCATGTCCCCATATAATTTACATAAGATTGAGAAACTGGCAAATCATCAACCTTGCCGCCTGCTGAGAAATCTAAGTCCTCCTCGGTAAATTTGGAACCATCATTTGAGACCCCTTCTTCCTCCCCCTCCAATATCAGAGACAGCTTTACCATGGTCTCATTCCGCTCATAAACGCAGATATATTCTATAGGATTGTCTGCTGCTGCAACTCTCTGAGCTATCAGCTTTTGAAAATCAGCTTCATTTTTGAGTATCGCCTCTATCGTGCATTGTATTAAATTGAGGCTCTCACTAAGGTTTTGAATCGCAGACGCCGACATCTCCGCAGATAATTTTCCTGCCACAGAAAAAACGATAACTCCTAGCATACCAAACACTATAATAATAAAAACGAACAGTGGAATTCCTCTATCCTTTCTGCTTCTGTTCTGATTTTTCTTCATTCTCGTTCTCCATTCTTACCGTAAACATGCAAAAACCTTATGCGCACTACGGCGCGTATAATATCTGTCACATATACTTTACTTTTTCCCGTAAAGGGCATCAGGGCTCCTCATGCCACATTATACATTGCCAGATATTTTGATGTCAATATAATTTCTTGACATAAAAAAATGTACGATGTTGCTTTTTTTGATTGCCACAACGTTCATTTATTACTATAATATTATTATCTGAATGATATTGCTATATTTTAGTCAAACAATTATATCATATAACAGTCATATTCATTCAGAAATCTACTGAATATTCACAGAAAGGACGAACTTACTTATGTGGGCTTACGAAAGTGTATTCTATCAAATTTACCCCCTGGGGTTTTGCGGCGCTCCCTTTGAGAACGACGGAATCCCAGCAAAACGTATCCTCAAAATAAAAGACTGGATTCCCCACTTGGAAAAATTAGGTATAAATGCTATCTATTTTTCTCCGCTGTTTGAATCCGATACCCACGGCTATAACGCCAGAGATTACCGCAAAATTGATGTGCGCCTGGGCGACAACGACGATTTTAAGGAGGTCTGTGATGCACTCCATGAGGCAGGCATTCGTGTCGTATTAGACGGCGTGTTTAATCATGCCGGCAGAGGCTTTTTTGCCTTCCAAGATGTGTTGCAGAACCGCGAAAACTCTCGCTACCGCGACTGGTTCCATATTGACTTCCACGGTAACTCTAATTACAATGATGGACTGTGGTATGAAGGATGGGAAGGAAATTTCGATTTGGTAAAGCTGAATCTGCGCAACGAAGAAGTCATCCAGTATCTTTTAGAAAGCGTCTCTTTCTGGGTAGACAACTGGGACATTGACGGATTACGATTAGATGTTGCTTACTGCCTGGACCATGATTTTGTGAGAAGACTGCGCAGCCACTGTGACAACTTGAAAAAAGACTTTTTCCTCGTGGGAGAAATGCTGCACGGCGATTATAACCAATTGATGAACGACGCTATGCTGCACTCTGCCACTAACTATGAGTGTTACAAAGGACTTCATTCCAGTTTTAACTCTATGAATATGTTCGAGATTATCCACTCTCTGCTCAGACAATTCGGACCGGAAAACTGGACGCTTTACCGAGGAAAGCACCTTTTCAGCTTTGTGGACAACCATGATGTTTCGAGAATTGCTTCCATTCTTAGCACCCCCGAACACTTACCTTTGATTTATGCTCTGTGCTTTGGTATGCCGGGAATCCCCTGTGTCTACTATGGCAGTGAATGGGGTGTAACAGGCGATAAATCTAACGGCGATCCCTCCCTGCGTCCCAGCTTTGAAGCGCCGGAATGGACCGACCTGACAACATGGATTTCTAAGCTCACCGCGGCCAAAAAGTCCTCTGAAGCATTGAATTATGGAACGTTTCGCTCCATAGTACTCACCAACAAACAATGTATCTTTGAGCGGAAAAGTGAGAATGAGCGGGTACTAGTCGCCATCAATGCAGACAGCGAAGCATACACCGCACACTTTGACGCCGGATGTGGCATGGCTGTTGATCTGATTAGCGGCGAAGACCATGACTTCGGCGGCGGCAGCGAGCTTCCTCCTTACAGCGCTTACTTCTGGAAATGCGAACTATAATTCTATCAAGTAAACGCCTGTACCTTCACGCGTTCATACAACAAGGTCTTTTATAAAATAAAAAAGGAAGCATCCGAAAGTTTTACACTCTTTCGGATGTTCCTTTTTTATCGGTCAATCTTCCCAAACGGTTAAACCAACTCTGCGGCAACGCAAGCCCGAAGATAATCCCTAACACAATTGCGCCAGCAATTTTAAATGTTTCAATGCCTTTTGCCGTGCTTTTGGACAGTTCGTTCATTATCAGATAATACGCCGTATAATAGACGCCTGAGCCCGGCACCAGCGTAAAAATACCCGCCAACAGAAATACCGTACTCGGCATTTTTCGCAAAGCAGAGAGCATTCTCGCCACTAACGTCAACGTCAGCGTCGCCCACAGCGATGAAACCGGCACTCCAAATCCGCAAGCAAGGCTGAGTTTGTAAACCATCCATCCCAGCCCCCCGTTCACTGCACAGTAGAAATATTCCTGCCTGGGTACATGAAACAATACTGCAAATGCCAGCGTAGAGATCACAGCGACAATTAATTGTACAATCATATCGGCAGCGCACCCCCTCCCAGCAATTGAAATACCTTAACTGCGGCGCCCACTCCCACGGCAATACAAATTCCCGTCAACAACGCGTCCATCAAGCGAATACCGCCTGACAAGTAATCTCCGTTAAATGAATCCCGTATGCCGGTAACTAAAGCCACGCCCGGCATTAGAACAATAATTCCGCCAATAATAATACGGTCAGACTGCACATTCAATCCCAGGTAATAAAGCAGCAGGCTTCCCGCCGTCACCCATGCGCTTCCTAAAATATTCAGCAGAAACTTTGAAACGTTGCGTTTTGTCCCCGCCACCAGAAAAGCTTGAAGCAACAACCCTAGCAAAAATGAGAAAATACTATCAAAAGGCGTCCCGCCCAGAAGAAAACAAAATCCTGCGCTCTCAACCCCACACGCCAACACTAGAAAAGCGTCCCGCATGGGGGAAGCGTTTTTGCACTGCTCCAACCGCTTATATGCTTCTTTCAAACTACAGGAACCCTGACATATTTCCCGGGAAAGTTGATTGATTCCTGCAATTTTCTCAAGATTGATATCTCCAAGAGGAACGTCTCTTACCATGCTTCCAGCATCCTCGCCCTGTTCATGGACCGTAGCAAAAATGCCGTTCGTCACCACAAAGACGTGATAGTCCCATACGCCATAGGCTTCCATGACACGACCAACTGTTTCCTGCACACGATATATTTCACCGCCATTTCTTAACAGTTCTTCTCCCATTGATACGGCAAGGTTTAAAATTTCCTTATTATTGCGCTGCTCTTTGCGCATAGAGGTATGCCCCTGTGGGCGTTCCTTATTATTGCGCTGCTCTTTGCGCATAGAGGTATGCCCCTGCGGGCGTTCCTTACAATTCGACATTTCTGTCTCTCTCCATACTCTTTATAATTCCCAACATCAAAAACAGGTATGGGGTCAAGAATACCGTTGGATTATTGACAAGTCCCTGTACCATATAGCTGCAAACAACAAGTACGCCAGCTACCAAAGATGGCCGCAGCGAAACGCTCTTTGCCGATTTGACAATCGTACTTATGAGAAGTCCAAAATAGCCTATCACGCCTATCACGCCCATGGTTACTAGAATCTGCATCAGCTCATTGTGCGCATCAACAAGCGTGGCACCGCCAAAATATTCTGTAACCTCTGCCCCGGCATACTGTTGAATAAACATATGATAATAATTGACGCCATACCCGGTTATCTTATCCCACAGCGGCAAGTCGAGCCACGCCCCCAGGGTCATACGCCAAATATAGCCCCTGCTGCTTCCCCAGGAGTCCTGTATCCGTAAATGCTCTAACACAGAAAATACACCCTCCCAGGCAGCGCGGTTGCGATTAGCGACAACAAGCAACAAGATTCCTATGCACGCCACAATTGCCACTGCAAGAAAAATAATTTTTCTTATCAGGCAATACGGCAGTTCTTTTCCTGATTTTAACCTACTCCAAACGAAAAACAACGCACCTGCAAGCAGTATTCCCTCAAAAGCCAACACATATCCACCTAACAAAAACTCATTCTGCATCTTATCAAAACTAAAATTTAGATATAGATAAGTGGTACATTCTACGGAAGCTGCGATAAGCACCATAATCTTCATAATAACACTGGCAATCCAAAGAATACCGCAAATTTCTAAAAATCTCAACATGCTGTCATGATCACGCAATGCAAACCACAACAATACCAAAAATGATACGCCAACTCCCAACATCCAGCTTGCACTATGCGCGCAATACGCGGCAAGAAATCCCCATGCCAGAAAAATACCGGATACTACTCGCAAATATTTATCCTTTGTCACAAAAAAAAGCGCCATGCCCGCCGGCACAGTCATACACAGATAGCTAGAACAAGCATTGATATTCCCGATGGTACTGATAAAATTCCCATACTGTTCTTTCGCAAGATTGCGATACATGCCCAGAGGATCTACCCCCCAAAAGTTAAGAACAGCCAACACACACACCAGAATATTCGCCGCCAAAAATACCCACGCTGTCCATTTTCCAGGATTTAGATACTTCCCGAGAATAAGATACATGGCTATGCACAGCAGCCATACAATCGCTCCAAGCTTCCTGCCCTCCAGCCCCAGCCAAGATTCCTGTGGATTTGCTGAAAAAACAGTGGCCACAAGAATACCTACCGCAAATATGAATGCAAACCAAGTCGTCACAGATACATTGCGAAGCCACAACTGAAATGCCTGCGCTTTCCCTGTCGTCTGCCCCTGCACTTTTGTCTGCGCTTTTTTCTTTTGCTTTCTGTTACGATTGTACATTTCCTCTTTATATCGTTGCAGCCAGTCCATGCAAACAAACAAGACCGTTGCCACTATCAACCCGACAGAACAAATGCGGAAAAAGTTAAGTTTGGCATTTGACATATCTATATAATGATCTTGAAAGTACAGTGGAAAGAGCCCTAGCATAAAAATTACCGCCAACGCAGCCGCCCCTTCCAGAAATATATACATCAAACTTTTCTTCTTCATTTTTCTCTCCATTTATTTTCAATTGCGATCTCTTTTCCTACCTCCGGCAGAATGCAAACGCTTCCCAAACTCTCCCGCATTTTTGCAATGGCACAAATTCCTGTACAATGCACCGGAACTACAATGTCAATCTTTATCTCCTTAAGCGCACGGATCGTTTCTTCTATACGCCCGGCATCAGAATTTTTCAGATGCATACCTGCCACAAGGCAATGAATATGCTTACCAGGGAAAATGGTCTGCACATAACGCAGGCAATTGATGATTCCTGCATGGGCACAGCCCGCAAACACACACAACCCTTCCTCCGCCTCAATTACCAAAAGCTGTTCGTCCTCCATCTTGTCCACCAACAGCTCGTCCCCAGGATGCTGTAAGCCAAATTTCCAGAAGCATCCGGGTACAGGTTCAAAATGTGTTGTATAAGGAATCTCTGAGAGCAGATACACACCATCTGCGATCTGTGTGCCTCCGCCCGAAAGCTTCCTTACATCCGCTTTTTTTTGCCAGCCTCCCTTATCCTCAAGTCCAATATAATACAGCTTACCGGTACGTGAATTCTCATTATACTTTTTCTCAAATGCCTTTTCCTGAACATAAATCGGCACATTCCCCAATTCCTGCCAATATTCCAACCCGCCGCCATGGTCATAATGCCCATGGCTTAAAATAACGCCGTCCAGCCCTTTTAAATCAATCCCCAGCTTAGCCGCATTGTGCACAAAGACACGGCTCTGCCCGGTATCGAAAAGATATCTCTGTCTACCGGTGTCAACAAGCAGAGACAGGCCATGTTCCCCTAGAAGCCCCCGCTTGTAAACTGTATTTTCTGTCAAAATCGTTACTTTCATCATCCTGTTTTCCCTCTGCCGGTCCTTTACTGTATCGTCATTTCATCTCTGAAAATATCCAAACCGCTAACCGTCTTCTTGCTCTTCTTTCGCCTGTAAGATCGCTTCATTCAAGGACAACATCTTTGCGTCCAGCATGGAAACAATTCCTGCACATTCGCGCAAATCCCGACTGATATATTCCGGCGCGTCACCCTCAAACTTATAATAAATTTTATGCTCCAAGCTAGCCCAGAAATCCATGGCAATCGTACGGATTTGAATCTCCACTTTTGTGTCAATCACGCGATCCGTCAAGAAAATAGGCACGGTAACTAACATATGGTAACTTTTATATCCACTATCTTTGGGATTTTTGATATAGTCTTTGACAGATACCACCGTGAGATCATTTTGCCTGCCAATCATTTCCGCCAAGCGGTAAATATCCGACGTGAAGGAACACACCAACCGTATTCCGGCAATATCATTCACATGGTTGACCATATTCTCAATCGTACTTTCATAATGGTTCCTCTTGAGCTTCTTGACAATGCTCTCAGCCGTCTTGATTCTGGATTTAATATATTCAATAGGATTGTAATTGTGTATATGGCGAAACTCATCATTTAATATCTCCAGTTTCGTCCCCACTTCTTTCAAAGCGGAATTATACAGAAAAATTACCGTCTCCCAACTGTCTACACCTTCACTGAATTTGTCTGCCACGTCCATATTGCCATTTCCTTTCTTACCTGTCTGATACCCGCCTTAGATTACCGACTGCCAATACAATGGAATTTACGTCCTTCCATAGAAAATGAACGCAACATTTACCGTACTACGGCCTGCTCTCTAAAACCTTATCTATCGTGACTAATTTTACACAAGTTACAAAAATATCGGTTGCCATCTTTAACTCTTCCAGCGTCGGATAGGAAGGCGCGATACGAATCGTAGTATCCTTAGGGTCTTTCCCATAAGGATAAGGCGCTCCCGCTGGTGTCATGGTAACTCCTGCTTCCTTCGCCTTGGCCACAATTGCCTTAGCACAACCCTCCGCTGCTTCAAAGGACATGAAATAGCCTCCTTTGGGCGCCACCCAGCTTCCTGCATCTCTGCCTGCCAGTTCCCGCTCAAACGTATCTATAATCATTTCAAACTTGGGCCTTAAAATATCTGCATGTTTTCTCATGTGCTCTGTCATGCCATGGATATCCTTAAAGAACCGCACATGGCGCAACTGATTTACCTTATCATGACCAATTGTCTGCACCTGCAACTGTTTCTTAATATCCACCAGGTTATTCTTGGATGTGGCAATAGCTGCAACACCAGAACCTGGAAAACTAATCTTGGATGTGGAGCAGAATTTGTATACCATATCAGGATTACCCGCACGTTTGCACTCGGCAAGAAGCTCCACAAGATGATCCTGGTCAATATCATACAGATGATGCACACCATATGCATTATCCCAATAAATACGAAAATCTTCCGCCGCCGGCTTCAGTCTCGCAAAACGGCGCACCGTCTCATCTGAGTATGTGATGCCCTGTGGATTTGAATACTTCGGCACGCACCAGATTCCCTTGATCGCATCATCCTTGCTCACAAGGTCTTCTACCATATCCATATCTGGACCGGTAGAAAGCATTGGCACATTAATCATCTCAATACCAAAATATTCGGTTATCGTAAAATGCCTGTCATACCCTGGCACCGGGCATAAAAACTTCACCTTATCCAGCTTGCACCAAGGGGTACTCCCCATCACACCGTGAGTCATAGAACGTGAAATCGTGTCATACATAATATTCAGACTGGAATTTCCATAAATAATAATATTATCTGGATGGCATTCTATCATATCTCCCAACAGCACCTTCGCCTCATGTATACCATCTAACACACCATAATTTCGGCAGTCTGTCCCATCCTCGCATTTTAAATCTGTTCCTCCGCTCAACACATCCATCATACCCATAGACAAGTCAAGCTGCTCTAAAGAAGGCTTTCCTCTGGACATATCCAGCTTAATTCCACTCTCTGCATACTTCTGGTAAGCGGCTGTCAGCTCCTCTTTCTCGCGTAATAACTCCTCCCTGCTCATTTCCTGAAATGACTGCATCGTTTTATCCTCCTGAAGTTCTGTTTTTTCTTCTTCTTGGCAATTTTACCCTCTGTCCCGCAGTGCTCACTCCAAAACCTTTGGTTTTGGCACTGCTCGTTGCTTCATGCCATATTATGCACCATAGCCCTAAGATTGTAAAGTATTTTCTTTGATAAATTTACATTTGTCCGTGCATCACGGACTTTCTGTCTTCAAAAACGACAGATGAGCATGTATCTGTCGCTCATATCCGTTTTCTGTCGGTTCATAAAACCGCGCGCTTGCCATACCGTCTGGCAGATATTGCTGCTTCACATAATGGTTGGGATAATCGTGTGCATAGAGATATCCATCGCCATGCCCTAGCTGCTTGGCACCCCGGTAATGAGAATCCTGCAAATGTACGGGAACCGGCATTGCCTGCGTATCCCTGACTGCCTCCATAGCGCGCGAAATTGCCAGACAGGAAGCATTGCTCTTAGGCGCACACGCCACATACGTAACTGCCTGAGACAGAATTATCTGCGCCTCCGGCATCCCAATGCGCTCTACCGCCTGCGCCGCGCTGACTGCCACCGTCAAGGCATTCGGATCTGCATTTCCTACGTCCTCCGAAGCACAAATCATAATCCGCCGGGCAATGAAACGAATATCCTCCCCAGCATGCAACATCCGTGCTAGATAATACACGGCTGCATCTGGGTCGGAGCCGCGCATACTCTTGATAAAAGCGGAAACTGTATCGTAATGGTTATCCCCGCTCTTATCATAACGCACTACCCGCTTCTGTATGCACTCAGAAGCAACTGCAAGCGTAATGTGAATCTTCCCATCCTCACTGCGTGGTGTCGTAAGCACACCCAACTCCACCGCCGTCAGCGCCGCCCTAGCGTCGCCATTGGCCGCCTCAGCAAGAAATTCCAGAGCATCTTCCGCTATCTGCGCCTGATATGCCCCCATCCCCTTCTCGCTATCCGAAATTGCACGCAGAATAATCTTTTTCAAATCCTCAGTGGCAAGCGGCTTGAGCTCAAAAACCACTGAGCGAGACAACAACGCGTTGTTTACTTCAAAATAAGGGTTCTCCGTGGTCGCACCAACCAAAATAATGGTCCCATCCTCCACAAAAGGCAGTAAATAATCTTGCTGTCCCTTGTTAAACCGATGAATCTCATCAATAAACAGTATTGTCTTTCGTCCGTACATCCCCTGGGTATCCTTCGCCTGCTGCACCACCTGCTCCATATCTTTTTTCCCGGCGGCCGTGGCATTAATCTGAGTAAATTCCGCACTGGTGGTATTGGCAATGACCTTCGCCAGTGTCGTTTTGCCTGTTCCCGGCGGACCATAAAAAATAATTGAGCTCAATTTATCTGCCTTGATAGCACGATAAAGCAATTTATCCGTACCTATTATATGCTGCTGCCCTGCCACCTCTTCCAGCCTTACCGGACGCAAACGGCTGGCAAGCGGCGAATCCTTGTGTTTATTCTGCTCTCGCATATAATCAAATAAATCCATGGAAGGCTCCTCCTTCGTATCTCCCTTACTAATCAAACAAAATTTCATCGACCGTCACGAATTCATATCCCTGCTTTTTTAAGGTATCTATAATCTCCTTTGCCGCAGTTACAGACGTTTCATAACCGTCATGCATGAGTATTATATCATTTTCCTGTACATTTTTTAATACCTTATTTACAATCTGCGCATGATTTTGGCTGGACCAGTCAAGTGTGTCCACATCCCAGAGCACCTCCACCATATTTACCTCGCAGTCTAACTTCTCATGCCAGTCGCCAAACGGCGGACGGATATAGGAAGGATATGTACCGGTAACATCGCAAATCAACTCATTGGTCCGATTCACCTGCTCACAAGCTTGCTTCATCGAAAGCTTGCTGAGCTGTTCATGTTTATAAGAATGATTGCCAATCAAATGCCCCTGCTCATAAATTTCTTTGACAATCTCCGGGTGCTTCTCAACCTCCTCCCCCAGCAGAAAAAATGTTGCCTTCACGTCCCGCTCTTTTAATGCGGCAAGCATTTCCGGCGTATACTGAGGATGCGGGCCATCGTCAAAGGTAAGCGCAATCTTTTTTGTTTCCTCCTGCGTATCTTTCTGAACCTGAGCGGTCGCCAAAACGCCCTCATTTTCGGTCCCCAAATGTCCTGTGCCGCTCATAATAGCGCCCGTCGCTAAACAGACGCAAAACAAATCAAACACCAGACATTTTTCCCAGAAATGCAGTTTCGTATGATTCTTCCAAATCCGTTGCCAAATTTTCTTTCCACTCATCCCTTGCATGCTCCACAGATACTTCTATGAAATGTATGACGGATGGTCTGTACTTTATGTGAAATAAAATAACAAAATTGGGAGCCGCCCTCTCAAATGTAGAAGTATCTGAGAGCGACAGCTCCTGGCAAATTTACTTTTTACATTTTGCAGCCAATGTGCCATTTTGAAGTTCAATAAAAATGACGTCTCCGGCGCCTGCTCCATCGGCAAGAATCAGCTTCGCAGCCAACGTCTCCACGGTCTTTTGCAGATACCGCTTGAGCGGGCGCGCTCCATAGACCGGATCGTAACCGTTATCCACAATAAACTGCTCTGCCTCAGCGCTCAATTCTACAGAAATCTCCCGCTCGACAAGCCTCTTGTTTAAGTCCGCCAGCAAAAGCCGGATGATTCCGCCAATATTGCCCTTTGTCAGCGGTTTAAACATAATCACTTCGTCCAATCGGTTTAGAAATTCCGGCCGGAAATTCCCTCGCAACTCATTCATAACGGCTTCTTCACATGCGGCATTAATCTCTCCGTCCTCTTCAATGCCCTCCAACAAGTAGGAGGAACCAAGGTTAGACGTCATAATCAAAATGGTATTCTTAAAGTCTACAGTTCGTCCCTGAGAATCGGTAATCCTGCCGTCGTCCAAGACCTGCAATAACACGTTGAACACATCCGGATGTGCTTTCTCCACCTCGTCAAACAATACCACAGAATACGGTTTTCTGCGCACTGCCTCCGTGAGCTGTCCGCCTTCCTCATAGCCGACATATCCGGGAGGCGCCCCAATTAAGCGGGAGACAGAATATTTCTCCATATACTCGCTCATGTCAATCCGCACCATATTATTCTCATCGTCAAACAAGCTCGCGGCCAGCGCCTTTGCCAGCTCCGTCTTGCCCACGCCGGTAGGCCCTAGAAACAGGAAGGAACCGATCGGCTTGCTGGGATCTTTGATGCCAGCTTTGGAACGGATGATGGCCTCCGTAACCTTCGTGACGCCCTCGTCCTGTCCAATTACGCGCTTATGAAGCTCCTCATCCAGATGTAAGGTCTTGTTGCGCTCACTCTCCGTTAATTTTGCCACCGGAATGCCCGTCCAGCGAGAAATAATTTTGGCAATCTCCTCCTCGCTGACATTTTCATGTACCAAGCTCAAATCTTTCTTCTTTACCTGTTCTTCTTCTATCTCCAACTGCCGCTGCAACTCGGGCTTCCTGCCATATTGCAGCTCGGCGGCTTTTTCCAGATCGTAACTCTGCTGCGCCTTGGCAATCTCACTGTTAATGGCCTCCAACTCTTCCCTAAGCTTTTGTACCCGCTCCACAGAATTTTTCTCGTTGTCCCACTGTGCTTTCTTAGACTGGAAATCATTTTTCAAATCTGCAAGTTCCCGCTGTAATGTTTCCAGACGATCCTTGCTCAAGCGGTCTTCCTCTTTCTTGAGCGCTGCCTCTTCAATTTCCATCTGCATCACTCTGCGCTGCAATTCATCCAGCTCGGTAGGCATAGAATCAAGCTCCGTCTTAATCAGCGCGCAAGCCTCGTCCACTAAATCAATGGCTTTATCCGGCAGGAAACGGTCGCTGATATAGCGGTTTGAAAGTACTGCCGCTGATACCAGCGCGCCGTCTGTAATCTTTACGCCGTGAAATACCTCGTATCGGTCTTTTAGTCCGCGCAAAATGGAAATCGTATCTTCCACCGTCGGTTCTTCCACCATTACCGGCTGGAACCGCCGCTCTAAGGCCGCGTCCTTCTCAATGTATTCACGGTACTCGTCAAGCGTCGTCGCACCGATACAATGGAGTTCTCCCCTGGCAAGCATAGGTTTTAAGAGCTGCCCGGCGTCCATGGCTCCATCGGTCTTGCCCGCGCCGACAATTGTGTGCAGTTCGTCTATAAACAGGATAATCTGCCCCTCACTGCTTTTAATCTCGTCTAAAACCGCTTTCAGACGCTCCTCAAATTCTCCCCGGTACTTCGCGCCTGCCACTAATGCGCCCATGTCCAACGCAAACAAGCGCTTGTCTTTCAACCCTTCCGGTACGTCTCCGCGCACAATTCGCTGCGCAAGCCCTTCGACTACCGCCGTCTTGCCCACGCCCGGCTCTCCAATCAACACCGGATTATTCTTGGTCTTTCTGGAGAGAATACGTACAACATTACGAATTTCTCCGTCACGCCCGATTACCGGGTCTAATTTCTGTTCTCTGGCGCGTTCTACCATATCATAGCCGTATTTCGTCAAGGTATCATACGTCGCTTCTGGATTATCGGAAACCACGCTCTGATTGCCCCGCACAGTCGCAAGCGCCTGCAAAAAACGGTCTCTGGTAATACCATATTCTTTCAAGATTTCTTTCAGCGCCTGATTGGGGTATTTGATCAGTGTCAGGAATAAATGTTCCACAGACACATACGAGTCTCCCATTTTCTTTGCCTCGTCCTCCGCGCTCACCAACACCTTATTCAAGTTCTGTCCCATATAAATCTGCCCGCCGGACACTTTAACTCTCTTTGCCAGATGGTCCTTTGCATTTTGTATAAAATGTTCTTTATTGATTTCCATCTTCTCAATCAATTTGGGAATCAGACCGTCTTCCTGCAACAGAAGAGAAACCAGCAAATGCTCCTGCTCGATTTCCTGGTTGCCATATTCGTATGCCAGCTTTTCACAGCCGTTGATG
Source organism: uncultured Lachnospiraceae bacterium (assembly GCA_947565425.1). Lineage (GTDB taxonomy): Bacteria > Bacillota > Clostridia > Lachnospirales > Lachnospiraceae > Petralouisia. The sequence goes on along the minus strand of CANOFW010000009.1, from coordinate 806 downwards.
GCCTCGATTGACTTCTGAGTGAATTTCTGAATGTTCATAAAGATTCCTCCTTCCAGCTTGTTTCCCATCTATAATATTGTTGCCTCACTAATAATATTTCAGTCAAGTTTGTCTGTTCAGATATAGATTTCACATACCCGATAGACGCGCTCCCTTACTTCGAGATAACAATAGCACCAATTGTTAGCACTGTCAATAGGTGAGTGCTAATATTTTCTGAAAATTTTAGAAAGCCACGGTTTTATGCTGTTCTCTGGCTATTAAAAATCAATTACATTATCGATGCTCTGGACGTCCTTTCCAGCCTCTCAAAACTGCTGCATTAAGTGTAAAAATAAATGTAGACGATTGGAAACAAAAAACTTCTTGCTTCCTGTCTCCAGATATGCTATATTAGACATAAGAAAAAGGGAAAGCCATAGAAGCGGCTCTACCCACCATGTTTTTTACTTACATTCTGCTTTGCAGATATAAGCCGTCACTATTGCGAGTAGTGGCGGCTATTTCTTTTTTCCCTTGAAGATTGTATAGCATAATCCCACAAGGGCAACAATGAATATTCCCGTCTGAATCAGATCGGAGTATGTAACCATTGAATCACCCTCCTTTCTTTCGTCTGGAGAGCTACTTGCACCCTCCGAAAAACAAGAGGGTAAAGCCGCCTGGCTCTATGGTTTTCCCATATCGACAATATAACACAATATTCTATGAGTTGCAGTCTCTTTGAAATTTGAGTTTCTCCATTTTGTATGGGGCTGTCGCTTTAACGAATAAAAATTCGTGAAGCGACAGCTTCATTTTTGCTG
>CANOFW010000008.1 GCA_947565425.1 uncultured Lachnospiraceae bacterium | reverse complement strand
CTTCGGCAAGAGTCCTAAGGCATCCTCCCAACTTCGTTGGGTCCCTCCTTAGGACTTCAACTTCTGTGGCTTCGGCAAGAGTCCTAAGGCATCCTCCCAACTTCGTTGGGTCCCTCCTTAGGACAAGTTCTGCATATGGTTAGCGTAAAAATAAAATGCACCCGCCATCTTGCCCAACGCCATAAACAACATAATCCAGCTCAGCCCTTCCTTAATACCGAAACGGCGGAACATAATGGGAAACGAGTTGAGGATTTCCGCCAGGGCAATCGCCAGACAGCCGACAAAAACGCCCGCCGACAAACCAAATAGCATCACCAGCCAAATCCCCAGATGCAGATGGATGTGGAACAGTGCAAAAATATTGCCGAACACACCGCCCAAAATAACTGTATTTTCGTAGAGCACGATATCGGTCGCCGTCCGGCTTTTACCGATAATCCTCGGCACCACTCCCACGGTGATAATAAAGCTGAACACGCCGGCGGAAACTGCTGTGCCGCTCGCCAGCCCGATAAATCCTAAAAATATCTCTTTCATCCACATATTTCCGGCTCCTTCTTCTTAGGCATGTCAGGCCTATTCCACATCATTGCTTGTGCCGTTGCGCCCGCAGTTTTCAATAAACGTGGTATCCACATCCTTCTCATAAGTACGCATTTCCACCTGGATTGGCGTAGGATCGGGCGAAATCTTTTTATGCCCGACGTGGTTGAAAAATACCGTGATTCCCAGAAACAGGCCAATCGAATAACAGATTTCAAGAACGGTAAAACCATCCGATTCCGTCCCCATGACCTGCTGATAGAAGTCTGCGAAGACTTCTCCCACGCCCACATCATTATTGAAAGTCATAATGGTAAATGCGGAACCAAAGAAAATCAAAACACAGAGAACCGCCGTCTTCAGATACAGCAGCCATTTGGGCTCCTCCTTGGGCACATACTCAATCACAAAATCTTTTTCACCGATATTCTGGATTTCCACACTGGGAAATTCCTTACCTATTAACTCAATTACTTTCAGAACCGAAAACACCTGCATCTGTGTCTTTTTCTTGCTCTGGTTTGCCGGCGTATGAAAGTTATATACTTTCATCTGCTTCATCTTATTGACTAAAGGACGATTCGTACAGGTGAGCTTGGCGATATCCTTTAAGACCACGGACGGTTCCGTCACCTTTACATTCTGTTCTATTTTCAGATATACGACATCTGCCATTCTATGCCACCGCCTTCTCCTGCCCCTGGTACTGACAAATTGATAAATGATCCTGCCGTGCATCCTTACAGCCGGCAGGCAGTTCTTCCTTAAACTCTTCCCTTACAAGGGTTCCCTCGGTCACTTTGACCTGGCTTTCTACATAATTCACATAATAAAATATGCCTCCGATAATTGTGAGTATCACAACTACCAGAAGGCATATCCGATAAATCGTACTATGGCTCATATACTCACTTCCTTTTCCATCTTTGGAAGTAGTATGCCATAATAGTAAAAATTTTATTCTTTCACGATTACTTTATCGCTGCAATTTTTACGCTCTTTTTCTGACCTTTTCCTTTGAGCTTCTTTTGGTAAGATTTCAATTTTACTTTCGGCACACGCACGGAGGCTTTGGCGTTGATGTTCTGCAAAGCATTTTTGCCGACTTTTTTAAGTTTCGTGCTCCGTATTGTAAGCTTTTTTAATTTTTTACAATTATAGAACGCTTTACTGCCGATTTCTGTCACGTTCGCCTTTATTTCGGCGCTGGTAACCTTGCCGCAGTTCTGAAACGCATTGCTGCCGATAGCCGTCACATTGAATTTCTTACCGCCAATCTTAACGGAAGAGGCAACGGTAATCTTCTTTAGCTTCTTGCGCGCAGAACTGCTTTTGACGCCGGTGAGTGCGACGCTGCCCTTGCCGTTTGTCTTGGCGTTTGTAATGCGGTATTTATAATTTCCCACCGTATATACCGCATTCTTCTTGACCGTAATAGCAAATGTCCTGGTAAGCGTGCCTGTGTATTTCCCCTTCCCTGTGATAGTTGCTTTTGCCGTGCCAATCTTTGTATTGTTGCTGTACGTCACCGCGTAATCTCTATTTTTTACAAGCGCTTTTCCCTGATACTTCACGCTCACGCCGGGCGTTTTCTTCTTTCCATTGTAATACTGTTTGGAAATGCCGCCAATCTGACAGGATGTCAGCGCAATTTTATCATTCTTATGGTCGCCATTTCCCGTGTTATCTCCGCCGCCGTATTCCTTATCAGGCGCGGCAGTGACTTTTCCACCGCTGACTGTGAAATCATAACCGCCGGACGAAAGCGTAAACTCCGCTGCCGTCTGCCCATTGTGCTCCGTCATCCCCTTGAAAGTAATGCCGGAACTATTGGGTATTGGCCCCATATCCATATGATCCACGGGAAGATACAAGGTAGCTGTCGTATTTGCTGGAATCCTTGCATGATAAAATGCAAGTTTTCCTTCTTCACTCTTCCAGGATGACTCAATTCTTCCATATACGGAATCGTACGAAGCATCCACACAGTTAATTCGCTCCTCATCGTTGTACTTCGTGCCGGTATCGAGCGTCGGCTGCAAAATGACATGCTTAAATCCTGGTTCCTGCAAATCAGAACAAATGCCTGCCATATAGCGATACATCCATTCCACCACAGAACCATACGCATAGTGGTTAAAGGAATTCATCTCACTGTCGCCAAACCCGATTCCCGGGGAATAAGAGTTCCAACGCTCCCATACCGTAGTCGCCCCCGCTTTCACCTCGAAGAGCCAGGACGGTTGCCCATCCTGCAAAAGCAAATCATAAGAGACCTGGGGATTGCCAATATCCGTCAGCACCGGGGCAATCACATTTGAGCCCAGAAATCCTACGGCAAGCGTATTTTTCCCTGCCTGCGCGCGGATGCTGGATGGGTCGGGATTTTCATTTTTTATATTTTCTATCAATAGCTTCTGCGCAATGTCCCGCATTTCCTCACTGTCATAGAATCCCAGCTTCAACATCCACAATAGCGAAGTCTGTGAATTATTTTCCCAGACACCGCCTTTTCCCGCGCTATACATAAACTGAAAATTCTTATTTCCCTCTCCCGATTTAATTACCAGATTATCATCCGTAAACGTTACATGCGTTTTGAGAAAAGTCTGCTTAATATTATCGAACTTCGCCTGGTATGCAGCCTGCTTATCCTCTTTGCCGAGGATGCCGGCGATCTCTGCCATCAGTTGATTCATATATCCATAATAGTAATCAAACATGACTTCGATGCTGGTGCCCTGGAAAGAGAGCCAGTCGCCGTAATTCCTGGCATTATTGGGAATCCAGGACTGATTCGCGCCGCGCTCTTTGCCGGCAAGGAAGGTCATATAAGTATCGAAATATTGCCAATTGTCCTCCAGGAAACTTACATCTCCGGTCTGCTGATAAAGCGCCCAGGGTACGATAATCAACACATCGCTCCAGCCTGCCGCCCAATTGCCGAAAAACTCATTCGTGTCTACACAATCCGTCACAGAGGCCACATAGCCATTCTTCTTGGTATTTTCATCAAAGATTTCCTGCATCTCCTGCAAAAATGCATAAGAGTTAAAATTATACACCGCGGTCTGCGCAAATGCCTGCGTATCTCCGGTCCAGGACAAACGCTCATCCCTCTGGTTGCAGTCTGTGGGAGCCGTGTAATAATTACTGAGCTGCCCGAACAGTACATTATTGAAAAATTTATTGACATCAGCATTGTTCGTCGAAATCTGTCCTGTCTGCTCGGATACCGAAGAAATCCCCTTGGAAGTCAGGCCATAGATTACCATGTCGTCGCTGGCTGTAAACTCCACATATTGATAGCCGAAGAAGGACATGCCCGGCTGATACTCTTCCGTACCGTCCCCGGAAAATACATATGTTGCCTGGGAACGCACACCCCTAAGGCTCTTCTGGTAAATGGATCCTTTCGGTCCATCCGCCTGCGTAGCACCCTTCCCCACTTCACTTCCGTCATTGAGCATCTCCGCAAAGCGCATCACTGCTCTGGTTCCGCAGGGAGCCGAAAAGCGCACGTTGGGCACGGCTGTCAAATTTTGTCCCATGTTTACCACCATGGTCTGTCCCTTCTTTAAGGTAACGCCATTTGCAAACATATCCGCTCCTGTATATTCTGCTATGGGGTCAATTTCGCCGCCCTTATATTCCGACTGCGCTTTCAATCCACTGTAGACAACTGCGGAAACAGGTTTTTGGTCAAACGCTCCTGTCATTCTTCCCGGAAGCCCGGTCTGTGCGCGGATCACGCCCGGAAATGATGATGTGGACATACGCATCTTTTGTAAATCTCCCTGTTTCCTGACCATACCCTTATCTTCATTGGCAATCTCTGTCCAATCCGTGCCGTTTTCCGAGACAGACACCGTATAGCATTTCGGATAGTTGGCATAGATACCGCCCAGAATCGACTCCTTGCTACTGCGGGGGAAAATACGCAGACTGGAAAATTGCACCGCCTCTGCAAAGTCAAACTCTATGACAAGCGGCTGACTTAAATCAAGCGTCGATTTCATCCTGTCTAAAATATCGGTGCTGTAACCTTTGTCCGTCTCCGTACCGTAATCTCCATCCGTAAGGTTCTGTGCCCGCCAGGTATCCCCAAACGTAAAAGGTTTATCCGTGCTCACAGTTGGAACCACATCTCTCGCTACATTTTCCATACCGTTCCACAGCTCCAATTCCATGATTTGCAAACGGTTTTCTTTATCAACGTCACTCGGCTCATAGACTGCCGGCCCCACCTGGGACACGCTGATTTTTACCTTCTTGGCCGTAATTTCTCTGCCAAATTCCGTGTCATAATGCTCCGCCTCTACTTCCGGGAAAAGCTCTGTATTGCGCAAATACTCCACCGTATAATCCGTACCCTGCGCATCTCCATTTAAATCTACGTCGGTCCAATCCAATCCATTCTGTGAAACTTGAAGCGTATATTTCTTGGGATAATTGGGGCATTCGTTCCCGGACTTTGCTCTCACATTCGTCCTGGGATACAGCCGTAACGATTCAAACGATTTTTCACTGCCGAGAGCAAACGTAAAAGTGATGGGATTATCTTTGAAATTAAAAGCGTCCACCGCATTTGCCCTCAGCACTGTGGAAGTATAGCCCTTGCCGCTGTTTACGCCTAAATCGCCATCCGTTAAATAATCCGGGCTCCACATGTCAGGAGCCGGCGACGGAAGCCAGGCATTAGAAATATCCGGGACGTTGCCCCTCACAAGATTATTCTTCTCTTCATCCAAAAGCTCGAGTTCCATAATTTGCAGTAAATTTTCACCATTCTCATCTGCCGGTCCCGACTCCTGCACCGAGAGCCGCACATAGGATGCTGTCTGCGGCGCAAATTTATTGACAATACAAGGGCTTGCCAGTTCCCCCTCTTCTTCACCGCTGCCCTGGGCATTAACCCACGCGCTGTCGTCATATCCCACCTTCGTGTAGTCGCCAAGCTCTTTGGCAAAAATCGCATTATAATCTTCGCCATAATAAATACCGCTGGCCGTAATCCCTCCGGCAAGCGTACCTTTCCAATCCGTGGTATTCGTCTTGATTGCATTTGTACTGCCATCCGCATAGTCAATCATCAAAAGCGCTTTTACCGCCGGACTGCTGACATCTGTGTTACCCATACCGTTATACCAACCGGCGCCCGCCGATACTGCCACCGCCGCGGATTTGGCGTCTTTGACAAACGGCGTAACGTCATACGTCTGATAACCAAGGCTCACATTTCGATTGCCATATCCAGGATTCATGTGATGGTAAACCAGGTTACCACTCTCATCCCATTCGCCCACACGATTTCCATTCACATACGCCTCATAGGCGCCAAGCGCCGTGATATAGAGCCTTGCTTTGCGTATTTCCTTCTGTTCCAGCGGCTTCTCCGTACGAAATATCGGCGCCAGACGGCTCCTGTTCATACAGATAAATTCCGCGTCTTTCCACTCCTGTACATTGCTCACACCCGTCTCAAAGGACGATTCCGCCGTATAGGACTGCCCGGCCTGGTCCCAGACCGTAACCTGCCAACGATAAGTTCCCCTCTCTGAAATCGTTCCACCGCAGGCGATGCCCGTTGATTTATCACTCTCAACCTTACCGCTGTCCCAAACCTGGACGCCATCCTCCGCAAATACCTGAACTTGATATGAGGACTGCTTAGCGCCAATCACGGTCGACTCCATCTGCCATCCGAAACGAATCCCTTCCGCCTCAATTCCCAATGGATTCGCTTGGTAATTGGTAGTCAAACCTGTAATGCTTGTCTTTGCCGCCGCACCCCGCTGCGTGGTCATAACCGCCTCGTGCTGCTGTATGCTTCCCGCAGCCCGCACGGGTGAAACAGGAAACGCCGTAAACGCCACGCAGCCTGCAAGCGCTACTGCAAGAACCTTTGCTCTTGTTCTCATTTCACACACTTCCCTTCCCTTAAATATATTTTTACAGATATAACTATTATAAATTGTAACCTGCCCGACTGTCACTGTTGGTAGGTACTTGCTTTATATGACCTTTGGGGATTATAATGTGTATAATAACTTTTTTCTATCAGGAGGAAGGCAAATGCGAAGCATTTCTGGAATGCCTTCCGACGTTTTGGCAGGTGACGCATTGCGTCGCCTGCCGTTACCTACTATAGCCACAAGGAGTAGTCCCATGGAAGACCAAAAAATCCTCGCCATCCTCAATGAATTTGAAGCTGCGGAAGATGCTTACCGCAAGCTCTACCTTGCCAACCCCTACGACAAAATTCCGCCTGTGCGCGACTGGCAAGATTTTGTCACCGAATACCGCCAGAATATGAAAAGCCCTGTGGAAATCCCCACAGAGCCTATTTCTGATATTTCTACTTATTTTTATGAAAGTCAGTTCTTCTCCCCTCAAACGCTGATTCCCCATAACCCCTCGCCCAATGCCTTTGAGATGGTCTATCCGCCAATTGCTAACTCAGAGTGCGTCATTTTCAAGCACCTTCGTTATCTGCCTGTTTTCGATCACGCGCTGGAATTCGTCAAACTTGTCTACATATTGCAGGGAAGCAATATCTTTCATCTCAACCAGAAAAACTACCGTCTCCCCGCGGGACGCCTGATTGTTGTGGGGCCTAACACGATACAGAGCTTCTCGGCTCTCCATGATGAAGATATTGCCCTCAATATCATCATGCGCACTTCCTCCTTCGAGAAAATGTTTCTCCCACTGCTTATGGAGAGCAACGAACTGTCCGACTATTTCTGGCAGATGCTTTACGAAAAAGACTTCTCCTCCATTCTGCTATTTAACTGTCAGGAAAACCAGGAAATTCGTCATCTTGTCCTACAACTATACTATGAGTCGCAGCTCAACCGCAATCACAGTCTGCTCATCATCAACAGTTATGTACTGCTGCTGTTTGCCCAGCTTATCCGCAACCATATCGGCGATGTGCAGAGACTTTCCGGTGAAAACAGCACAAGCGCAACTTCCAGAATCTTCCAGTTTATTACTGAGAATAAATCAACTGTCTCTTTAAGCATGGTTGCGGAACATTTTGGACTCAGCAAAGGTTATTTGAGCCGATATATCAAATCGCGCACTGGTTATACTTTTTCCGGGCTGGTTCAAAAACTCAGGCTCAAAGAGGCCGCCTATCTATTGATAAACTCCAACCTCAGCGTTGAGGAAATCGTATACAAAGTAGGCTACACAGACATCAGTAATTTCTACCGGGCGTTTAAAGAAACTTACCAAATGACACCCGGGGAATTCCGCAGCCAATACGCTTAACAATAATCTGCTAACCATTAAACTTCCTGCGCATTTCTAAGAGAATTTTTTTCTCCATACGGCTGACCTGAACCTGACTAATTCCCAGCTCCTTAGCAATTTCACTTTGCGTTTGCTCCTTAAAATAGCGAAGTTCAATCAAATGCCGCTCGCTCTCACCAAGCTCCTGCAAAATCTGTTCCAGCGCCATATGGTTGAGCAGCATTTCATGGCTGTCCTTCTCCTGTGGCAAACGATCTGCAAGACAGACCTCTTTTCCCTCCGCAGCTCCGGTATTTTTATAGATGGACTCCACTTCCCCATTTGCCTCCAAAGCCATGACAATTTCCTCCCGCGGCATTCCAGTCTCCTCAGATAATTCGGAAAGTGTCGGCTCTCTTCCACGCTCTGCCTGCAACTTTTCGCGCGCCTGCTTCATTTTCGCGCCGCTCTCCTTTAAGCTGCGGCTCACCTTAATCATACCGTCATCTCTCAAAAAACGCCGAATCTCCCCCGTAATCATTGGTACAGCATATGTGGAGAACTTCACAGAAAAAGAGGCGTCAAACTTGTCAATGGCTTTCATCAAGCCAATGCTGCCAATCTGAAATAAATCTTCCTGCTCATATCCGCGGTTATTGAACCTGCGCACAATACTCCACACCAGACCCATATTATTCTTTATCATGGCTTCCCTGGCAAGGCGATCCCCCGCCCGGGACTGCTGCAAAAGCTGCCTATGTAATGCTTCTCTTTCCTCTTCTATCCCCATTATCTTAGGCTCGTCCAACTTTCTCACCCTTCCCCTATGGTTTTGCGCATGGTAACGCAAGTTCCTTTCCGCGGTTCCGAGACCACATCCACCGTGTCCATAAATGCCTCCATAAATGCAAATCCCATACCTGATCGCTCTAATTCCGGCTTAGTGGTAAACATCGGCGCCCGCGCCTGCGCAATATCGGCAATGCCTTTGCCAACATCCATCACGGAGATTTCCACTTTATTGCCTTCTATACTGCATTGAATCCAGATATGCCCTTCCTTCTGTTCATACCCATGGATAATACAGTTTGTCACCGCCTCACTGACCGCCGTTTTAATATCCGCCAGCTCGTCCACCGTCGGGTTTAAACCAGCCACAAACGCCCCCACCGCAACTCTTGCAAACCCTTCATTGGAAGATGCAGCAAGAAATTCCATCTTCATCTCGTTCTTTAAACTTTCCATAGTTTCCTCCTTTTTGCCTACTCAACTTCCATTATTTTTCTCAAACCCGATATCTGGAACACACGCCGTATCTGCTCATTGAGATGCACTGCCTTCACATAACCGCCGCCAAAGCGCACATTCTTGCATCTGCCAATAATTACCCCTATTCCAGAGCTGTCCATAAAACTGGTATCTGCAAAATCAAATACCAGGCTGCGTACCGGGTATCTTAAAATCAGCCCATCTGCCTCTTCTTTCAGAAATTCTGCCGCATGGTGATCCAATTCCGCAGGCATTTTCAAGATGAGGCATCCATATTCCTTTTTGTATTTATAATCCATAGATTTCCTTCCTTTCCATTTTTAAAACTTTTACCATTAGGAGAATATAGGAGGACCACTCACACTTCCGCATGTTAGTGTGACAAGGTCTTTCCTATAAGATAAAAAAGACGCCATAAAAATTATGACGTCTTTTGTAATATATTCTACTGTTTTTATTTACGGCTGCTACCGGTTCAATTCATCCAAATACTGCTGAGACGCCTTTGCCCGCTGCGTCCCCGGATGAAGCTCTATCATCCGCTGATAATATTTCTTAGCATTCTCTACATCCCCGGTCTGGCGGTAAGAATGCGCCAAATGATAGATGGCGTATCCGTCGTCATGATCCTCCTCCGCCTTTACGACCTTTTCCAATCCGGTGATTGCCGCTGCAAAATTACGGCTATTGTAGTCTTGCTCTGCCTGCTGATACACCGCTTCCATATACTGTTCATTTACGAAACCATTCATCTGATCGTAAACTGACTTTGCCTGAGCGCCCAAAAGCCCCGGATCAATTTTGCTCATGCCGTCTCCTGCTGCTTGAATATTCTCTTGCGCGTAATCGAAACACACATTTATCATCTGCTCATAATTGGCAATGATCTTCTGCGTATCTGCCGATTCTCCCTCCATATTCTTAATCTGTTCTTTGAGCTCCTCTATCTCTTGATTGAGCCCGTTCATCTCTTGCGTGCGAGAAGTCAGCTCATTGTTTGCCTCCAGTTCCGCCTTGCGCGCGTCAGACACGGCATTCTGCCGCACAGTAGGAATAATCAGAAAATATGTGATCAAAGCGCCGATTGCCACACCGATAATCAAATTCAAAATTGTCATCAGCGGTGACATATCCCTGACATTTACCGGCTGGATAATCGTCTCATTGCCGCTTTGGTAAGACGCTGTTTTCTCTTTCTTATGGCTTGTGCTCTTAGAGGCTGAAACGTCTTTTTGCAAATAACTGTCTACCTCCCTTAGGTAACGCAGCGTCGTCAAGTTACCCGTATCAACCTTTGCCGCGTCGTTCAACTCTCTCCTGGCACGCTCATACTTACCCTCTTCTATATAAAGCAACGCCAGAAGCTGATGCGCTTTCACCAGCCCGGGATTCATGGAAAGCACCTTTTTGAGTTGGATAATCGCTAAATCTTTACTATCCTGTTGACAATAAAGCAGCGCCTGATTATATTTTTTAATTGTCTGGTTCACAGAACTCAAACGGGAACTGTTCGACTGAATTGCATCCAGATATTGCTCCGCAGGATTATCCTCTGCTTTCAGGCTGCGACTGATGACCCACTCGCTCAGGGCGTCTACCACCTCGCCCATTTCATAATAGACCAGCCCCAGCAGATTACGCGCCTGTATATTCGCCTTGTAATATTGCAGACTCATGCGCAAAGATTTTGCCGCTCCAGACAAATCACGCACCTTTGCTTTTTTCAATCCGTCATTGTAAAAGGTATTTGATAGACGGATAATTTTGTTATAACTGTCCATACCAATCCTTTCTATTCCTTGGAACCTACCGCTGCCTTGCTTCTTTGATAATTTCCTGCATGATGTCTGTCATATCCGTGAGGTCCCTGTCATATATCGCATCCTCAACCTCTTCCACTTCCAGGCTGGGCTTAAATTTCTTCAATTCTTCTTCAAAATCAATCATTCCATACCTCCTGCAATTCTCTCTAATGCGCCAATCAGATAAAGTGAACCTGCACAGAACAATACCTGTCCCGGCTTCTTCGCCGACAATGCATATGCATATGCTTCCTCTATCTTCTCTATCCCTGTAATCCTCACTGTCTGTCGGTTCTTACGTGCCGTTTTCTCAAATATTTGCGCCAGCATACGGCAGTCTGTCCCTCGGCTCCCCGGAACGGATGTAATAACAATCTCTTCCCATTGACCTTTCTGTAGTATCTCTTCTGCGGCGCGCACAGAATCCTTCTCTTTCACCATGGCAAATAATAAAACCGACGGATACTCTGTAATCTTTCCTGCCGCCTCAAGAAATCTTAGAATGCCATCTGGATTGTGCGCCCCATCAAAGTACACATCCGGCATAATCTGCTGCATCCTCCCCCGCCAATTCACGTCTGCAAGACCTTGCCGCACTGCTGTCTGCGGGATATCTTCACTCTGTCTAATACAGCCAACCGCCTGCAAAGCTATAGCAGCATTCTGCGCCTGATAAGGCGCGGCAAAGGGAATCTCAAATTTTGTAACAGTACCATCATAACCACAATCATAGGAAAATGCAATCTTTTTCGCTGTGTTTAATAAAATTTTAACTTTATTCGGAAAAACTGGATAAACGCTGCACTCCTGCCGACAGGCGCAATCCACAATGACTCTGCTAGCCTCAGGATTAGACGCGTCGTACACAACCGGAACGCCAGGCTTGATGATTCCTGCTTTCTCCGCCGCAATTTTAGCAATCGTGTCTCCTAAAAGCTCTGTGTGCTCCAGGCTAATAGACGTAATCACGGAAAGAAGCGGCCGCTCCACAATATTCGTGGCATCCAGACGCCCTCCGAGCCCCGTCTCCAACACCACATACTCTACCTGATACTCTGCAAAGATAAGCATACCTGTGGCAAACATGTATTCAAAAAACGAGGGATGCGGCATCCCTTGCTGCATCATAACCTCAACCGTCCGCTGAACTGTCTGTGCCGCCCGTACAAAACACTCCCTATTGCAAGGCTGACCGTCCACCTGAAACCGCTCCTCAATACACATCAGATGTGGAGAAGTAAACAGACCCACGCGCTTGCCTGACGCCCGCAGAATGCTGTCAAGAAAAGCACAGACGCTGCCCTTGCCATTGCTGCCCGCCACATGAATCACTTTAAAATTATTTTGCGGCTGCCCCAGACGGCGAAGCAGTTCGCGCGTATGCTCCGGCTTATTTTTGGTAGAAAATCTGGGAATCTCTAATATTGCCTCCACTGTCTCTTCATAAGTTCTCATAATTTCCCATTTTCCTTTGTACTTATTCGCAGTGCCCATTATAATACAGCAGCCAAACGAAATCCAGTCCTAAATATAGAAAACAGGAATTTTTCGTATGACAATTTTCTACTTTATATGACACAGCATCCTCACTTCTCCATTGCAAAACCAAAGACTCCCACACTTCACAAGTTTCCCTCCATTCCTCTTAAACCACTTTTTTTATAAAAGGAATGTGGTTTAAGATTCCAGAGAGCACAAAAGAAACCACAAAAACAATGATACTGATGACCGGCACCGAGACAACCGGAAAAAAGGATAGCGTATGAAGTCCAAACAGCCTTCCCAATTCTTCCAGAACTAGGGCATGGATTAAGTAAGCCCCAAAACTATACTTTGACAAGACACCCAAGACGTCTTTTATTTTATCTCTCACAATACGCCCGGAGAAAAGATCTTTTGCTAACACAAATACCGCTATACTTTCCACCAAGGTATTAACGGTGAGATTTCCATAAAACATAACATCCGCTTTCTTCTGACTTGCCGAAAGTATAGATGTGCTTACAATTGTCAGTAGAAGTCCGCATAGCCCCAAGAAGTAAATGATACCCTTCATCCTTTTACTTAACTCAATTTTACTCAAATAATATCCTGCTATGAAATAGCCCGCATAGCCAAGCGTAAAATGAAACGCCATCTTCCCAATCATATTATTTGCTAAGGAACCGACCCCAGGAAATTTTAAAGACACCACTGCAATTGTCTGCGGGATTACAAACGCAAACACCAACGACAGTAGCAGAAAATATTTCACTAGTTCCATAGATGATACGATCTGTTTGAGCAGTGGAACAATCATATACAACCCTACTATCATGAATAAAAACCACATATGGTAATGTCCCAGCAAAAATTCTTTAAGTGCCTGTTTCCCTCTAAGATGCGTAACAGCCATACTCACCGCCGTATAAATCATAGACCAGAATACAAAGGCCAGTACAATCCTTGCAATACTTTTTTTATATATTTTTTCAATACTGTGATTTCCATTGAGAAACAAGGCGCCACTAATCATTACAAAAATAGCACCGCCCACCTGACAATACTATCATATACATTAAATATTTGCCATTCCCATGTCTCAACCTCTACTGCATAATATTTCTGTGCTGAAACATGCAGAACAACCACTGCAAACGTAGCCATGACTCTCAAAAAATCAAAATATATGGTTCTGCCTTGTAAATTATCCGTGTCATTTCTTCTTTCACTCACGCTTATTCCTTCTTCCTAATGTTTAACTAGAATACTTTTCCATTCAAAATAATGACTGGACCCGTTAAGGAATCCAGCCATCGTTCCATTCTATTTCATTTTGATATTGGATGAGGTAGTTACATCCCTGTGATATGAAATCTAACCTGTAATCTTAAGATTCCAGCGCACACATCAGTATCTTATCCTGATCTCGAACAAACTCCAAACGCTCCTGTTGTTCCTTCACTAAGACACGCAACTCGTCAATCTCTACCCGCACACCCGGATATACGTTTCCGTTGACTTTGACACTTCCACCTCTTGCACGCTCAATCTGATCGAGAAGCTTCTCAAGCTCCGCTTCATCACCTGCCAGTAAAGCGGTATCCCGAATCTTCACACGCAAAAGATCGGTTCTTCTTGGATCGTTCTTCATGTCCTTTAAAATCTTCAACCCTTCCTCAATCTTGCTAAGATTCGTTTTTTCAATCTTAATCTTATTCTGTAGAACACTGATTCTGCGCCGCGTAGCCATATCATTGCCTATCTTCACCTGAGTCTTAACTTCACCTTCACTGCCCAGCGTATCAACCTCTATGCTCTCAATCGCACCGACTTCTCCGCCGATGATGCTCGCTTTCTTGCCATTAAGAATAATGCTTTCCCCACAAGACACCTGACAATTCAAAAATACATCCGCCTGAATGGTTCCGTTGGCATGTACCCTGGTATACTCAAAAAACTTCGCGGAGATATTGCCATTGGCAATAATCGTAGCCCTGGAGCCTCCCATAACCCCGCTTCTCAATACAATATCTTTCCCGGCTTCTATATTCGCGCTTTCCACAATACCATCTACCGTTACCGTTCCAGTTGCCTTCACAGATAAGCCGCTGCAAACAGCGCCATGAATAATCACATCGCCACGAAAGTCAATATTTCCCACAGATAAATCCGCATCGCCACCAATCTCATATACAGGCAAAATAACGATACGCTCACCATTCTTCTCAATCTTGCCATCCAGCAATGATGTATATACAGAGCCATCTTCAGAACGTTCAAACCCTTTGCCGCGCAATGGAACTAAGTCCCTTCCACGCTTTGCAAGAACCGGTCTGCCCTTTAGATCTACGCCGTCCTTACCTGGAACCGATTTATGATACTCTGCAATCACCTGACCCTGGGTGACAATTTCCACCATCTTAATACTCCAGTAATCAACAGAACCATCTGGTTTCAGCTTAGGCTTCTTGCTGAAATTCATGTCAAATTTATATTCATAATACCCATCTATGCCATCTTCAGGTATCTGACCCTCCGCAATAAGAACTTCCTGATTGTATACCTGCTGCTCTAGCATCTGTCTGATTTTCTTTTCATTAATCCCAAAGGACACGCCACTAGTCTTTAGCAGCGCCAAAATATAATTGAAATCATGGACCTCCAACTCCGGCCTCGGGAGAAACAGGTATGCCTTCATATTATCATGGCTTAATCTTACTTTGGGTTCATTTTGCGTTGAGGCTGCCATCACAGATCCCCCCTTTGCATGGAATTTCTGTCAAAAAAAGTATTATACACATATATATTACCAAGATTCTTAAACTTTTTCAATATGTTTTCTGATATTTATAATGATATTTTCAATGCGGATAACAGGACTTGAACCTGCACGGGGTTGCCCACTAGAACCTAAATCTAGCGCGTCTGCCAATTCCGCCATATCCGCCTGATAACAAGGTAATCATATAGTTGCACATATCGCTTCCCCACAAGTTCAAAGAGAAGTCGCCTTGATTATAATATCAGATGATAAAAATGTCAAGAGCTGAATGATTTTTAATGCTTCCTAATCACCTGGCATTTCAAAGCAACCAGCACTAGTGCATAAACAGACAAGCCAACTACCGTACCTGAGGCAAATCTGACAAGAGCCGCTTGTTCTGCCATCACAATTTTCACTATATTTGACACAACCCCTACCGCTAATGCCCCCATAATCATTTTTCCTATATCCGCAATCAACTCCTTGATGCCAATACTGCCAATTTTGCGCTGCAAAAAGAAGACGTTTAGGATAACGGAGAAGATTTCTGCACAGACAGTCCCCAGCGGGATCCCTGCAAATCCCAAAAGCTGTACAAAAGAGACGCTCAGAATAATATTAACCAAGACCACGGAAATACTGATAATCATTGGCTTCTTCGTATCATTTAACGCGAAAAACACCTTGATAAACAACTTTTCTACACTTACAGCCACCCAACTCACAGCATAAATCATAATTGCCAAAGATGTCAATTCGACAGCTTCTCTCCCAAAGGACCCTCTGTAATATACAATCGTGACAATATCCTCACCAAACAAAACCGTTATGACCGAAATTGGCAATAATATCAATATCAGTATACCGAGCCCTTTTTGAAGATTACGTTTAAGGAACTCCACATTGTTGTTCACCGTATTTTTAGAAAATTCCGTGAAAAATACAGTAATCAGAGATGCAGAGATTACACTAATTACTACATCATTCAAATTTGCACTGTAAGATAAGGCTGATACCGCGCCTTCCGCGGAAGAAGACGCCAGCATCCGATCGACTAACTGAAGTATTTCCACAGTAGTATTGCTCAACAAGACCGGCACGCTGGAATATAGTAATACTTTTAACCCCTCCTCATGCAAATCAAACTTGAACGTAATTTTGACACACTTGCGCGCTCTCACATTTAAAAAAATATATTGAATAAAATAGGCTGCCGGTACAGATACCACCAATGACAAAATGCCCCACGTTTTATAAAACAGCACTGCAAATACGATCGTAACCACACTGAATATGATTCCAGAAAACGCCCCGTAACCATATATTTCTTCCGCATCCAGCAAACTTTTTAACAGGCTTGTGACAAGTGAAAAAACAATTCCAACCGCCAGAACCCGGAAGTATAAAGCAACCTGCCGTAACTGTACTTCTTCATAGGAAGGGGCAGATAGTTTTGCCAACAACGGCGCTCCCACACAGACCGCCACACTGACAATCACCGCCAGAACCGATAATACGGTAATAACGTTTGATGTAAATTTAGATGTTTCCTCCTCTCCTTTTCGCGCCTTCTTCTCAATATAAATCGGCAAAAACGAAACTGCTATCGCTGTAGACAGCGCATATAATATATTCGATACCAGTCCATTTGCAAGATAATAAGCGTCTGTCTCATAGTTTGCGCCAAAAAGAAACGCCACCACCATCATCCGCAAAAAGCCGATTCCTTTTCCCGCCACGGTAAATATACTTAGCATTACCGCCGACTTTTCCATTGTTTTTTTCATGTTAAAACAACTACTCCCAAAACATTGCTATTCTGCTCTGCAATCAACTGTAATTCATGAGAAATTTCATCATATACAGATTCTCCGATCTGCTCGATCAACAAAATATTCCCCAGCACTTTTCCTCGCATCATAGATGAAGCGTCGTAATACATATTTGCTCCCTCTTCCACCTGGATGCCTTGCTCCTTCAGTTTCTTTTTGAGCGCCTCCGTCACTGCGGCGTCTGCATGTTCATACTCACTGCCTGTCAAATAGATGTTGTTGATACCTTGTTCTTTACAAGATATTGCAATATTGGTACAAGCCAGATTAATTTGCTGTTCCTTTGTCAATTGCTTTCTTCTTCTATTTTTTATCAAAAGCAGCTTACGATCAACAAATGAAAAGAATCGCTTTTTCTTATCCTGCCGACTGACTTCCCCCAAAAGGCGCATTCCAAAAAGGCTGCGTATTTCTTCTGCGCTCTGCAATTTTGCTGTAAATAATACCCGGCAGACAATCCACACAGCCGCCAGAAATATTCCTACAATGCCCCCTAACAAGACGAATTTTTTACTAGGCTGCGGCTTCATGGAAACTTCCTGTTCTTCCCCTGTCTCTAACTCCTCATTCAATATATTTTTCTGCTGCGCTGATAACGACCCTTTTAACTGGTTAATCTGAACATTGACGGACGCCATTCTGCTAAAAAGAGTACTCCTTTTTTCTATAGACGAATTATCAACAATTCTGCTCTGGCTTTCTCCCATCAAAATTAAACTGTGACTGCCAATTTTCTGAAAATCTCTTTCCTTTTGACTTAGAAGCTCTTTTAAAACAGTTGAAATATCTCCCAGCTTTTCCTCCTGCGGATATTTGACAGAAAGAGAAATAGTATTTGCATTTTGTCCCACATCAACCATTTCTGCCAATTCTTCCAAACTTATGGATAGCTCGGCTTTTTTTAACAACTCGTGCCGCATCTCTCCGCTCGCTATATATCTATAATACATAGCGCCCAGGGCGTCCGTATAATCCGGCAACGCATCTTTTGTATAATTTATAACATAATCCGATTTTATATAGTAATGCAGCTCTACAATAGGTACATTAAACGGATCCATTTGCATATATGCAGAATTGCTCAAATACTCTTGCGTCTGAATTTGCTGCTTTCTCAGATTTTTGATATTTTCAATCTCGTTTCGTTCCTCGCCCAACAAACTAGTTTCTTCCTCAGTCTCCGTCTTCTGCGACGCACGATACCCGGACAAATCGCGAGCATAACGGAATCCACCAAATAATATGCCAAACACGATCGCACAGCAAATGAGCTTGCGCCAGCCTAACAATATACTCCATAGTATTTCACTCACGTTAATTTCTCTCTCCAACGCTTCCCGTTTCTCCATATCCATGTTCCTCCATTATTCCCGATTGATTGCCGTTTCCAATTGATAAATATAGATTATTTTATACAGTAATGCAATTGGTATGTCCCGAATAGCTAACCCTGGTTTTATATATCCCACACGCTGGCAATATTTGACAGCCTGCCTGCCAAGTGACAATTCCCTCAGATCTGCATCATCCTCTAACATAACTTTTGCCATCGTTTTTTCCCTGTCCCCAAGCTTTCGCCTCACTCCTCTGACTAGCCGCTTTACTTGTCCCACACTCTCTATCCAGCTATCCTTACATATTGAAAAAGCATCCAAAGACGCATTCGTTCCATTTGTAGTTGGAACCTTAGCCAAGTTCCGGGACCGTTCGGTGATAATCTTTCTTTGCAGACGGTTGAAACGTTTCATATGTATGGGCTGTAAAAATGAATATTTTACCAATTCCAACTCCTGTAACGGCGAATACGTTACCATTCCTTTTCCCAGAGAATGACTAAACGCCCCTTTTTCCCAGGCAATACGATAACCATACGATTCATAACTTTTTACTGCTTGTCCATACTTACGTTTTTCTAACTCACGGATAATATTCTTTCTCTGATTCCGATAGCATTCAAGCAAATCATTTCCCAAAAAAACAGCGTTATTTGCCGGCTCCATTCTCGTCGCATAAAACAGCCGCGTATTCGTGCTTTTTTTATGATAGAACGGATACTCCTGTTTGTACCACAAATCTTTATACATATCACCGGCGTCCCCCGTCAATAACACCTCATATCCTTGTCTTTGCAATTCTTTTTGAAAATAATCTACTCTGTACAAACCGGACGAATTCGTACATGCTCTGCCGCCGGAATTTTCAAACGTTTGTTCAATAATCTTCTCTTTTTCTATCATTTTCATGTCGGGACTCAAAATCTTTAATTCTTTTTGAATACTGTCAGCCGCTCTTTTCGATAACTGAATTTCCCTGCTCTTTAAATTATTGCCGCTGATAAACAGATCAAACTCCAATTTCTTCCAAAGAGAAGCCACAACCATACGGCTATCGTAACCGCCGGTCAGTGCAGACACCACTTTGAGACCTGACAATGATTTTGCCATATCTGCAAAAAAAGACGGAATATCTGCCAGTTTGCTGCGGTCCCCCAGATAACCGTTCTTCTTAGAATGTTTCATAAGCTGTTCTTCCTGCACCTCGTAATAGCAAGACGCTTCCAGCATTTGTACCTCTTCCATAAACGTCTCCAAATAATATCCTCTGGACAATGTCAGATACTCGCATATCATCTTCTTATACAACTTAGGATTCTTCATGGTGCGCGCAATCTCTGTAAAATTATCGCTGATAAATTGCTCCGTATAAAAACTCGTCGTCATGCCACTGTTATCAGAAAACATGTATATACTCTTATCTTCTTTATTTTCTATCAAAATTACATATATTCCATAAATGTCACGAAAGGAAATTTCACCTTTCTCATATTGCTGTATGATAATATCAATACTTGGTTTTCCAGCTTTTATTCCCTGTGCCAGATAGATTAATCCACTGTAATATACATTATAATTTCTATAATCCAATTTATGAAAATTCTCTATATTGATAAACTGTTTTTCTTTTCTATTATAAAGCATGGTATTCCTTTCTCTTCACATTATCATAGGCTCTTTGTTGCATCCGCCTGCATGTTATACAGCGAATTCCCAAACACACACAGATAAAAAATGACGTATTCTGCAAGAATGTGCCTGAAATGAATAATGAAAATATATTTGCCAAATATAACAAAAATAGCGTCCTCTCCGGTGTTCGATTGCCCCTTAAAATATAGCACATTCCGACAAGCATCGCAAAAAACACCAACACTCCCGGCAAAATTCCAATCGCCAACATAACTTCCATGAAAAAATTGTGGGGATAATTCTGAGAATTAATCCAGCCCCCTGCCACCCCCCAGCCCAAAAGCGGTTTTTGTGTAATCAATTCCGTATAATAACGATATAACTGCGCTCTGGCATCCGAACGGAACAGTTCACCGCTCAATAATTTTGTAAGACTACGAAACCGCAGCAATTCACTGTCAACCCCATTTGCAAAATACATCCTAAGCGCAACGATTGCCAACACGCCTATCAAAATCGCCCCTATTCCGCACATAAGCAAGATACGCTTTTTTTTGCTTGAATTTATATCAAACAAAATTTTTATTATAACAAACAAAGCAAAACAAAAATAAGTGCCTCTACTCCCCCGTAATAAATCAAATCCCAATCCCAACAGCAAAACAATAATATCTGCAATCTTTGCTTTTTCCAAAATAGCATTACACAAGATAATACAATAAAAAATCAACGCATACGTTGCCGGCATATCATATCCGCCCAGATTTGTCTTTAAAACATGAAATTCCAGGAAAATCATGCCGCATAATATGATAACCATCGGCTTCGCCAGCAAATAGAGCAGACGCCAAAACCTGTCCAAATCACGAATACTGAAAATATTCAAGGCAATCGGCACGCAGATTACCAACGTCCAGATCAGATTGTAAAATAAAGTTGCGGTTTGGGCATTACCATATAAAAAACTCAGCCCGTAAAGTATTAGCGCTATTAATTCAGACAACAACAGATATGCAACCTGAGTTCTTGCCGCATTCAACAGAGAAATCCCTATCCCCGCCGCCAGCAACAGATACATTGCGAGCATTAGCAACATGTTTCCACCAAAACATTTTTGTACAAACAAGTTTCCCGTCTGCCATAGATAAAACAAAGCAATCGAAATACATGCCGCATACTCGCTGTCTATTCTGGTTATCTTGCTAGGTTTCAAGCAAATATCTCTCTTAACTTTGACTCTGTTCACGTACCATACCTCATTTCCGATAGATTATCTGTAAAACGCCCACCGCTTCTTCCCACCGGTAATCAGAAGCTTTCGCCAGCATATTTTCACTGAATCCCCGTAAAATCTTTCTATCCTGCAAAAACACTTGAATTTTTTCTTTGATAGAAGCGGCGCTGCGTGTATCTGCCGTCACGCCAAAACCATTTTTCCTTACCTTTTGGGCCATGCCTATTCCTTCCGTCATAATCATAGGAGTACCGGTAACGATTGCTTCATAAAATTTTACAACCTCTGCATCTTTCTGATAATTCGGATTATCGGCATCATAACCGCAAAACAACACATCTGTATTCTGATACAGTACGGAGGATTCCCTGATCCCGTCATATTGCCCATGTATGAAGACATTGTGATACTTTTTCCCAAGCTCCTTCAAGGCTGGCAGGTCAATTCCCCCACCATGAATATCTACCCTTACGTCTTCCATACCTTTACAAGCCTCAAACAACGCTGTGAATTGGGGAATCTGACTGCGCACACAACCAATGTAAGCAATCCGCAGCTTGTCAGAGTCCGTCTTTTTAAGCCTTTTTAAATAGTCGCCTGGATAATTTTTTAAAGGCAGCAAACGCTCCGTTACCTTTGGGGGATAAATCTTTAAATACCCATCGTTTTCATATAAACTGTAATGGCTTTTTTGAATGAATTTTCCCACCAGGCGACGAAGTACCATTCTCTTTATACCGTCTCCCTGGATATAGAATTCATGCATATCAAATACATACGGAATTCGTTTTATTCCTGAGAGCTTATAAACCATCATGCCATCCAAATCATGACAATGAACAAAGTCTGTCGGATGCTTTACCAGATAACTTCTGCAAGCCTTGATAAAGCGAACATAAGCGCCAATTTGATGATACCCCGTGCCTGCAACAGACGGAATGCGAAAGCGTATAATCCTGATACCATCTTTTTTCTCTTTTTGCGGCAGTTCGGATTCCGCTTCTCTGTCCCAACATAGTATAGTAACCCGATGTCCCTGTTCCACCAAATAAACTGCTTCCTTATACACCCTCACATCCGGGTGAAAACTATTGGTAAGCAGCATTACGATATTCATTATCAGAATTCTCCTTTCATATCCGTACTGGCAAACTCTGTCAGAGGCAATTTTACCGGTACTCCTGTTCTCTGGCTCTTATAAATAGCAAGCACCAGTTCCAAGGCATTCCTGCCTGCCTGCGCGCTCACATAAGGCTCTCTGTCGTCGCGAATTGCCTCCATCACATCTGCAAAAAGGCTGGTATGGCCGTTGCCATATACATTTGAAGTCTTTTCCTCAAACCCTTTCTTCTTGCCATCCTCCTCTGTCTCGTCTGCAAAGTTCCAGATATCTATATTATTCGTAGAGGTTCCTCCCAGCTTTACGGTTCCGTTCTCACCAAAAAGGTATAACGTTTCTTCCAGATTCTTAGAATATACATTCGTAGTCCCCTCAACCGTGGCGATTGTGCCATTCTTAAACTTGATTACCGCCATTCCCACATCTTCCGCTTCCAGGTAATTGTGAAATTGCTGTCTAGTTACACCGTAGACCTCTGCCACTTCATCTCCCATCATCCAACGCAGAAGATCAATGCCATGAATACATTGATTCATTAAGGCTCCGCCATCCTGCTCCCAGGTGCCGCGCCAGGAAGCCTGCGTATAATATTGCTGATTACGGTTCCATCTCACATGAATAGAACCATGAGAGAGCCTGCCGAACCTGCCCTGTTCCAACGCCTTACGCATCTCTTGTACGGCAAGATTAAAGCGGTTCTGATGACATGCCGACACTTTTACATTCTTTTCTTGGGATTGACGAATTATCTCTTCGGCGTCCTCCATACTCATAGCCATCGGTTTTTCAATAATTACATGAATGCCAGCCTGAATGCAGTGCAAGGCAATCTCGGCATGGCTTCCGCTTTCCGTGGCAATGCTGACAAGCTCAGGCTTTACTTCTGCTATCATCTTACGGTAATCTGCATACCGCCGAATAGAAGTATCTGTCTCAAGTCCGTGCTTGGCAAGCAATGTTTGCATATGATTTTCTTCGATATCGCAGACTGCTGCAATCTCCAGTTTATTATTTCGCGCGGCTTTGATATGATTTGTTGAAATCCTGCCGCAGCCGATTAATGCGTATTTCATTTTTCTACCTCTCTTACAATTCTCGCCGGAACGCCCATAACAGTCTTTCTATCCGGCACATCTTTGGTCACAACGCTTCCTGCACCAACCACCGCATTTTTTCCAATCTCCACGGCTGGTAAAATATTTGCCGCCGCACCGATCGTGGCGCCGCTTTTGATATAAGGCCCTTTTTCCCTCTCCTCGTTATATTCCCCGCCTTTTCCCATAGCATTATCATTGGTAGTGGCAACCAATGTGCTGATAAATACGTGATCTTCTATTATCATGTTTCCCGTAATATGAGTGTTGTCCATAATTTTAGTATGACTTCCAATCTTCGTATTATAATTTACGCTGACGTTTCTTGCAAGCACACAATGATCTCCCACTACACAATCTTCCCGCAATGAAGCCATATCGCCTAACAACACATTCCTGCCTATAACTGTTCCAGTATACACAACGCACCCCACCGACAATACGCTGCCTCTTCCAATTACTGTTCTTTTATATTCTTCCTCAACTTTACGCTTTGTGCTGCCTGCCGTCTTAGGAATTTTACCAACAACGCTATGATCAAATATTTCTACTTCATCTTCAATGATAACTCCCGGATAGATCACCACATAATCATGGATAATTGCATCCTCCGAAACAATCGCTCCTGGATGGATTACAGCAGTCTCACTTACCTTCATTCTAAATATTCTCCTATCATTTTCGTTATATTAATTCACATAGTTACCGTTCACGACAACGCTCAAATCTAATATGCTTCCTTATTCCTCCCAGGCATTTACACAATTTATGACCTTAGCAATCTCTTCCTCTGATAATTCCGGAAACATGGGTATCGCCACGCCATGCTCCGCGAGATATTCCGCGTTCGGCATATCCCCCGGCTGATATCCCAAATCCTCAAATACTTTCTGCAAATGCAACGGAACCGGAAAATAAACGCCTGTAGCTATCTCATGCGATTTCATAAATGCGCGAAATCCGTCCCTGTCTTCCACTGCTACCACGAAAACATAGTAAATATGGCTGCCAAAGCCTCCACAAACGGGCTTTTTCACCAATGGATTGGTGATTGACTCATCATAGCGTTTGGCAATTTGCCGCCGCCTGTGATTCCAGCCATTCAGATGCGGCAGCTTTACACGCAGCAATGCCGCCTGTATCGCGTCCAATCTGGAATTATGCCCAATCACAAAATTATAATACTTGGGTAGGTTTCCATGGAAATTTACACTTCCCGGCTCCATAGCAATTCCCTTTTTCTTTCCATATGCCAAAAGGCCGTTTTCACCGCTGCCATGTACGCGGTACGCCTGACAGAGCCGGTAAAGTTCCTCATGATCTGTCACAATCATACCGCCGTCCCCGGCACAACCGAGATTCTTAGTAGGGAAAAAAGACACGCAGCCCATGTCTCCCATAGAACCTGCCCGCCTTCCTTTATATTCTGCCCCCGCTGCCTGTGCACAGTCCTCAATCACATACAACCGGCGCCGTCTGGCAATTTCATTTATCTGATCCATATCGGCGCACTGCCCATAGAGATGTACGGGTAGAATAGCTTTTGTACGCTCGGTAATCCTGGCTTCCACAGCATTGGCATCTATTACGTATGTCTCTTTTGTGCAATCTACAAATACAGGCGTAGCGCCAACCACTGCAATTGCTTCCGCCGTCGCAAAAAAACTCATGGCACAGGTAATAACCTCGTCTCCCGGTCCCACGCCAGCCGCCAAAAGAGCCAATACCAGCGCATCCGTCCCATTTCCCACACCCACTGCATATTTCACGCCGCAATAATCTGCAAACTCCTGTTCAAAACGGACAACCTCGTCACCCAAAATATATTTGCCAGAATGCAGTACTTTCAAGGCAGCTTCATCCAATTGTCCTTGCAGGCTTTTATACTGGCGTGTTAATTCCATCAATGGTATCATGCATCTTCCTCCTAAAATCCCATACCAATATATTGCAGCCCCGCCTCTTCCATCTCTCTGCGGTCAAAAATATGACGCAAATCAAAGACTTTTCCACCGGGCATTACCTCTGACAAAAGCTCGCTGTCCAAATTACGAAACTCCGCCCACTCTGTCAGTACCGCCACCGCGTCAATATCCTTTAAGACTTCTTTTGTGCTCTGGCACCATTGAAGTTTATCCTTCGGCAAAACCATCTGCGCCGTCTCCATCGCCTGTGGATCATAGACTTTAATCTGGAACTTCTCCGTCTTTAAGAGCCTGTCTATCACGGTAATTGCAGGAGCTTCGCGCATGTCATCCGTTTCCGGCTTGAACGACAGCCCTAAGACAGCAATTCTTCCACCATCCGGCATGGCAGAAATAATCTTCTCTGCCGCCAATTCTTTCTGGCGTTCATTTGCGTCTATAACGCTCTCTACCACCGTCATCGGCGCATTATATTTTCTTCCCGTACCCGCCAGCGCCTTCGTATCTTTGGGAAAACAAGAACCGCCATAACCTGGGCCTGGATGGAGAAATTTCGGTGAAATCCTCCCATCCGCCCCCATTGCCGACGCTACTTCTATGGCGTTGGCTCCCACCTTATCACAGAGATTGGCAATCTCATTGATAAACGTAATCTTTGTCGCCAGAAACGCATTGGAGGCATATTTAATCATCTCTGCCGTCTCCGGCGTGGTGACAATCATCGGTTTTTTGGAGCGCACAAACACATGATATAACTTGCGAAGCTTCTTCTCTGCTCTTAGACTTTCTACCCCCAGCACTATACGGTCAGGATTTAAAAAGTCCCCCACCGCTTTGCCTTCCCGCAAAAACTCCGGATTAGAGGCGACGTCAAAGGCAAGCGCTTCCCCACGCTTATCAAGTTCGTCCTGAATGATTTTCGTCACTTCTCTGGACGTTCCGATAGGCACTGTAGACTTGTCTACAATCACCTTATATTCGTTCATATAGGCGCCTATCTCGCGCGCCGTCTCATAGACATAGCGCAAATCCGCATTACCATTCTCATCTTCCGGCGTACCTACTGCAATAAAAATAAGCTCGCCAAACGTAATTGCCTCTCTTGCTTCTGTCGTAAAACGAATACGCTTTGCCCGAAGATTTCGCTCCAATAAATCTCCCGCTCCCGGCTCATAAATTGGACATTTCCCGTTCTTGAGAGACTCTATTTTCTCCGCCTCCACATCCAGGCAGATTACATCATTGCCAAACTCTGCAAACCCCAGCCCTGCTATGAGCCCTACATATCCGGTCCCTACTACTGTTACTCTCATAAGACCTCCATTTCTATAAATTCTCAATAATCTGAATCAACTTTTCTGTCAATACTGCAAAGTCAAACTGTTTCACTGCCTTTGCCGCATTTTCGCCTAACCATTTACGCTGTTCTTCTGTCATATTATAAAGCTTTTTGATATCCTCTGCAAATTCTTTCGGCGTATAACCTTCCGTCTCTAGTCCGCAGTTCTCCTCTTTTAGAATGCTGTATCCGGTGTGTACGGTGGAAAATATCGGTTTTCCTGCCGCAAGATACTCAAATAATTTATTGTAACTGCAACCATACTTCAAAACGTCCATATTCTGCCAATGAACCACGTTCACATCGCTTTGCGTGAGAATACCGGGAACTTCCTGCTTCTTCACAACGCCTTTATATTTCACATTTGTAATCCGTTCCTCACGAATCCTTCTTACAATCTGCTCTACATAATCCCCCGCACCCCAGATCAAAATCTCAATTGCTGGTTGATCGCGCAATTCCTTGGCTGTGTCCAACAGCACATCTATTTGATTAATTCTGCGTATAGAACCCGTATAGACAAGGTGAAAACGTTCCTTATTGCCAAGATCCTCATCCTTTGTCGGATAATTTGCCGCGTTTTCTGCAAATGCCTGCACATCCACGCCATTATTGATATAAAAAATCTTATTTAAGTCAATGGGACCTCCAGATTCCACATCCCATTTCTTATCCTGAATATATTTTGCGCCTCCCGCCATCGTAAATATCACGGCGTCTGCCCTGCGATAAAGATATTTTTCCAGGCGGTACAATAACGACGCAGCAACGCTCTTTTCTTTCATACTGCCCGCTGCAATCAACTCTGCCGGCCATAAATCACGAATTTCCACAATAGTAGGAACCTTCCATCGCTTCCCCATCTGAATACCCGCAACGCACGTCAGCGGGTGTACATGAGAAGCGAGAATGACATCTGGCGCTACATCTTCTTTCTGCCAATACTTTTTCATCGCTTTTTTCACATTTTGATAAAATCCCAACATATTGCGAATCCGGCTGAGTCCGTTTCCTGTATACGGCGGAGTTTTTACCACAACAAACACAATCCCATCCTGCTCTATCGCTGTATAGATTCCATCCGTTTCGATAATTTCATTGGAATTATGCAACACATTTGCACAAAATATAACCGGATGGTAGCCTTTTTTCTTTAATTCCTTCGCCATCCAATAATGTCTGCCGCCTCTCTGCGCCATCATGGTAGCTGCATAATGATTCAATATCCAGACGTTTTTCTTCATTTATAGTTCTCCTATGCACGATATAACGGGAAAAAACTGCTCTGCGTATCAAAATTATCATCTTTTCTTCTATAATCTACAAGCTCTTCATATATTTCTTTGCAAAAGATTCTTTTTCCCAAATAAAAATCATAATCTGGCTGGCGATTGAACGCCTTTTTAAAGGCATACAGATTATCGCACGCTGCGCCCAAACCGCCGCCAAGGTGAAGCGTACCATACCCATTCTCTGCCGCCCACAAAGATGCTTCATACAACAATAAGTTCGTGGGCGCCATAGGGCGATACTGCGGTCTGGATGCAGACAAGTGGTAATGCATCTTGCCATTGGCAAATAGAAAAATAGAGATTGCCGCAATCTCTTTTTCCGCTTTTGTGTAAAACCACATAGCATGATATTTCAAATCATTTACGATACTTTCATAAAACTTTCTGTCAAAATAATAATATTTTGCCGCCCGATCTTTATCCATTGTTGCATTATATAATTCCATGAACACATCAATCATGCTTTCATCTAACGTCCAGTATGATTTCAATCCTGATTTCTGCGCTTTTCTCACCATATTTCGATTTTTACTGCTGAAATTTTGCCAGATAATTTCTGCGCTCGTTGTGTCTATGGCAACTGTCTTTCCCAAGCATACTTTATCGTATATCGTTTCTACATCTGCCTGATTCCCCAAAAGTGGATGGAAACGGACAACTTCGCTTACAATGCGGTTACTTCTGCAATACTCCGCATAATCCGCCTCCAACGCCTGCGTGACTTTCCCTTCTATTAAAAAACCTCCATAACCATAAGGCGTCGTATAATCATAGTATTGATTTTCTTTCACAAATGAAGATAACTTTTCGTATTTGCCAATATCTCGTTTGATAACAACATTTATTGCCCTGCACCCATTTCCCTCAAAATACAAAAGCACAGGCTCGCCGTCTCCATTAATCTGAAATGCTTTGACATAACCGGAAAGGTAATATACATCGTATTCTTTAAAACTGCGAACAATCATGTCCCATTTGTTCGCATCGTTCAGGCTTATTGTTTCCATCGTTTTATCCTCATCCATTTATCGCCACGCTGATTGCGATTGTTAATCCCAATATTTATTCTCTTCTATCATCTGATAATACTCTTCTCTTAGTATCCCTCCAACAATCAGATTATGATAGGAGCCGTTCTTGTAAATACAGTTCCGGATACACCCTTCCACCTGATAGCCGCATTTTAAATGCATTTTCTGTGAGGCGATATTTTCCTCCAGCCATTCTGCTGTCAGCCTGTTTAAATTGAGCTCATCAAAGGCATATCTCATAATCGCCATCGTCGCGTCTGTGCCTACGCCCTTTCGACGAACTTTGCTATCGGCAAGTTTTATACCAGCATCCGCTGTACGGTTTTTCCAGTCAATATCGGCAAGTACAAAAATGCCAACTTTGCCATCCTCCGGCGTTTCAATCACAAACCGTTGATTTCTCTTATCCACAATGGCAGACGCAAACCACTTTTCCTGTTGTGTAGAGGAGACTGGAAAAGACCATCCGACTACCAAATGCTCCATCTGCGGATCGTTGATCATTTTTCGCATAAATTCCATATCCTGAACATCTATCGCCCGCAGTGTAACCGTTCTGCCTTTTATATTCATTTTCATACCACCTTCCCGCAGCTTATCGGACTATATTATTTTCAGACTTCTCTGGTCTGGGCTTGTCTTTCTTCCATCTGACAACGTCTGAACTCATCAAAGTCTTTCAATCCTTCTGCCGACACAATATTTTCACGCAGAAACACTTTCTGTACAGTTTTCCACAAAATCCAGACGTCCATCACAAAAGATACATTCTCTATATAGCGAATATCATAGGAAAACCGTTCCTCCCAGCCTATGCTGCCTCTTCCACTGACCTGTGCCAGTCCGGTTAAACCCGGGCGCACATCGTGGCGGCGCTTCTCCGTCTCATTATAATAAGGCAGATATTGAACCGCTAATGGTCTGGGACCAACCAGGCTCATCTCTCCTTTAAAGATATTATACAGCTCCGGCAGTTCGTCTAAACTCGTGCTCCGCAATGTCTTGCCAAACTTTGTCAACCGCGCCTCATCTGGCAGCAGCCGTCCATTTCTATCCCTGGCATCCACCATCGAACGAAACTTATAAAGTTTAAATATCTTTTCATCCTTTCCTGGACGATCCTGGCAAAAGATGACAGGGCTCCCCAGCTTTATGCGCACCAAAACCGTTATCAGAAGATAAACCGGCAAAAGCAAAATCATACCGAGCGCTGAAAGTATGAGATCCAGCATCCGCTTTATGTATTTGCCGTAGAGACTGTTTTTCCTCGCTCTCATTGCTTCTTCCTTTCCTTCCTAAAGACAATACCTATTTCTCAGGATTCCAAAAACCTCGAAATACATTGTACAATCCTTTGCATATCAGAAAGTCCATAACGCTGATCGCAAACAACTGACAACTCTTTTTCATATATTTCTTTTTCCTGTGAATTTTGTAGGACAAGATATTCTGACTGCGGCCAATGGACCGGACAATATATTTGATTGTCAATTAAATATTTCCGCAAGCCATCCCGCAAGCCATCCTCCACCAGTATTGGAATAAACAGCGGGCAATCCCCAGATAAAGAGTGGTAAAGCAGACGGATTCCTTTCATCTTGCCAAATGCTTCCATAAGAAAGCTTCCATTCTCCCGCCTCTTTTGGCGTATTGCATCTATATCCAGTCTTTCATAGACTTCTACCCCTTCTCGCATAGATACATAATTTTCATAATCACTATCCAACATTTTCTCCGATTGACGATAAAGATTTAAAAAACGCTGCTTATCCCCCACACCTTTTTCTATATAAGCCTGTTTCAACATACACGCCTGGTTCTTCACAGTCAGATAATTGTTATGGTACTTCTCCTCATACGGCAACACAAAATCATCTGCTATTTTATTAGCAATTGCAAATCCTCGGATGTCCGACCATTTACGATAACTGACATAGGTGTACTTAATATTCCAGTCCGCATATGATATCGGAAGCTCTGAAAAACAACAATGCGTTTCATCTAATATGCAAAATTTCCACCGTTTTGTCTGCAACTGATAAGATTCGTGCATACCAAAGCCAAAATAAGGCATCAAATATAACGCCTCTTCCTTTTGAGGATAGGGAAAGTGACATGCAAGACCATTTTCATCCACCGTTACCGGATAAAACCGAATTCTTATTCCATTTCTGACAAAAGGCTCTATCATCGTATGACAGCAATAGGACGGCAACAAGACAGACGCAAAACCAATCGTTTGTTTCGCATCTCTAATTATATAATCAAGCGCACCACGTCCGCATAAAAAACCGCGGCTCCTTTTGCTAAATACAACATGTCTGAACTTTTTTGTCCCTACACATTCCTCTGTCCAAAATTCACTGCCGATTTCTTTCATCATACTATCCGCCAATCTCACAATTATGCCAAAAGTTCCTTCAACACTCAAGTTTCCATGTATTACATACTATTTTCGCTTTCCCACACATTCTACTACACTTTATTTACATTTACAATTGGGTTTTTATGTGATTTCCCTCTCTTGAAACAACCTCTTTACCATTCGCGCGCAATCTCAACACGATATGTATATCGCATTTCGCGATTCCACTTGTTCTTAGTGCGTATTTCCAGGCAAAGAAACACATACTTCTATTAAGATAAGAACGGGGAATAATGATTATACTAAAGATAAACAGGAGGAATTAACGCTATGGATTTCAATGTTCGTCTCAAAGAGCTTCTTGAAGAAAAGAACCTTACACAAAAACAGCTTGCCTTTGACCTTCATATCGCCAGCTCCACTGTCAACGGTTACCTCAAAGATTACCGTGAGCCAGACTTCGGCATGCTTGTCCGGTTAGCGCAATACTTCGATGTGTCCGCTGATTACCTGTTAGGACTTTCTGAGGAGAAAAAACCCGCTCCCTCATCTCTGGACGCAGCCGAGACCCGGCTCATCCATCTGTACCGCTCTCTCATCCCGGAACGGAAAGAACTTCTTATTGAACAGGCAAACTTCTATCGCAGTCTTCCAGAGAGATTTTAGCCTTTATGAAATACTCGGTATCTGTAGGCAAAAGGATAACCGTATGAACAAAGTGGGCAAGCCCAAGAGGGCTCCCCTAGCCCCTCAATCCTCCAACGAATACCCCCGATTGTACTGCGCATACAATCGGGGGTATTTCTCATCTTATTAGGAAGATAGAAAAACAATTATGCCCTCTTCCATAAGCCCTGCACAACCTCGCATATCCGCTGCAAATCTTCATCCGTCATTTTACTGTCGCTGGGCAAACAAATGCCATGGGCAAAAAGCTGTCCGCTGATACTGGAATCCGCGCCCATTTGTTCATCCCTGATGTGTAAATGAGGCATCAAACTCACAAAGTCACAATCTGCAAACACCGGCTGTAAATGCATCGGCTTCCACACCGGGCGGCTCTCCACATCATCCTCCTCTAACGCACGCATAATATCTAAAGGCGTAAGCGGACATTCCTCGTCAAGCTGCATGACCGAAAGCCAGCAGTTGCAGTATGTACCCTCTGGCATCGGCATAAAAGAAACGCCTGGCAAGTTTCCCAAATGCTTCTTATAATATGCAAAAATAGCACGCTTCTGCTCCACACGTCTTTCTAAAACCCGAAGCTGCCCTCTGCCAATACCCGCCACCACATTACTCATGCGGTAATTATAGCCGATTTGCGTGTGCTGATACCAGGGCGCCGGCTCCCGCGCCTGCGTCGCCCAAGACAAGACCTGCGCTGCTTTCTCCTGTGCGTCTGACGTATTTACCAGTAGCATCCCGCCGCCAGAACTGGTAATGATTTTATTTCCATTAAAACTGATAATTCCATAATCGCCAAACGTTCCCGTGCTTTGCCCGTGGCAGGTAGTGCCCAAACTTTCCGCCGCGTCCTCGATTAGCGCTACCGTGTACTCATCGCAAATTTCCCTGATTTCTCGTATCTTCGCGCAGATCCCATACAAATGTACCACAATCACTGCTTTCGGCTTTATTCCTCTCTTTTCATATGTTTCAAATGCCCGCTTTAGCGCCTGCGGGTCCATATTCCAAGTATCTGTCTCACTGTCAATAAAAACAGGAACTGCTTTCTCATAAGCGATTGGGTTGGCGCTGGCGGAAAATGTCAGAGACTGGCAAAATACAACATCTCCCTGCCTCACCCCGGCAGCTTTCAACGCCATATGAATAGCTGCTGTGCCTGAGGAGAGCGCAACGGCCTTTTGTGCAGAGAGCTTTGCCGTGATTTCGTTTTCAAATTCCGTTACATTCCTGCCAAGAGGCGCAATCCAATTCGTATCAAACGCCTCTTTGATATACTCCTGCTCATACCCTTCCTCACTCATATGTGGGGATGCGAGATAAATATGCTGCTTCATCTGTCTCCTCCTGTGATTGGCTGGTACGTCGTTACAATCTCTTGTACCCATTTACGAATATCATCTGGTTCCTGTACCACATAATTGGCAAGATTCTCTAACTGCATTAAGAACTTCTCAGCATCCATTTTAATCGGCACACCAATATGAATTAATTTATTTTCCGTGTCTCTCAATCCCTCCTCCTTTAAAAGCATTTCTTCATATAGCTTTTCGCCTGGACGAAGCCCTGTAAAAACAATCGGAATATCCTCATCCGGTTTATGCCCGGACAAAAGAATTAAATTTCTCGCCAAATCCACAATTTTCACCGGCTCCCCCATATCGAGAACAAAGATTTCACCACCGCGGGCATAGACGCCCGCCTGTAATACCAAAGACACCGCTTCCGGGATTGTCATAAAATAACGGATAATTTCGGGATGCGTAACGGTCACCGGTCCTCCACGGGCAATCTGACTTTTGAATAAGGGAATGACGCTCCCGTTACTGCCCAGAACATTGCCAAATCGCACAGATACAAATTCCGTTTGTGAGCGGTCATTATAGGTCTGTACAATCATCTCACAGATTCGCTTGGTAGCGCCCATGATATTAGTGGGATTTACCGCTTTGTCGGTCGAAATTAGTACAAATCGTTTTACATTCCATTTGTCTGCCGCCTGCACAATCTTCCAGGTGCCAAGGACATTATTTTTTACCGCTTCATTCGGGCTATCTTCCATCAAAGGCACATGTTTATGTGCCGCCGCATGGTATACAATATCTGGACGATATTTTTCAAAAATCATATTTATCCGCTTCGTATTGCGCACAGACGCAATCAATACCGAAAGTTTTAAATATGGATATTTATGTTTCAGTTCATTCTGAATATCGTATGTGGTATTCTCATAAATATCAACAATCACCAGCCGTTTCGGGTTATGCTCCGCCACCTGGCGGCAAAGCTCGCTTCCGATGGAACCTCCGCCGCCAGTTACCAAAACGGTCTTGCCTGCTACATAATCCAAGATAGCGGACAAATCTACTTCCACCGGTTCACGCCCTAACAAATCATTGACGTCCACTTCTTTGAGGGTATTGATATTCACTTCACCATTGACAAGCTGGTAGATTCCCGGCAGACGTTTCAATTCACACCCTGTCTCTTTACAAATATCGAGAATTTCCTTAATCTCTTTGGCCGGAGCAGAGGGAATGGCTATCATAATTTCATCTACGTGACACTTTTTCACTAATCGCGGAATATCGCTGCGTGTGCCCATAATTCTTACACCGTGCAGATAGCTTCCCTGCTTCGCCCGGGCGTCGTCAACAATGCAGACCACACGTTTATTGACATGCCTGCTATTTGTAATCTCCCGCACCAGCATATTGCCGGCGTCACCTGCCCCCACGATCAGTACATTTTTACGTGATTGAACATCCGTCTGTCTTTTTAACAGTGTGCGCAGCACCCGGTAAGAATAACGGCTGACAGCCACCAGCGCAAACAGACACATCCCATAAAACACATAATAACTTCTGGGCATCTTCATATCCATTAGAACAATCAGCGCCATCTGCACCCCTGCCGACAACACACATGCGATAATAATATTGAGAAACTCCGTAGCGCCTGCATAACTCCAAAGGCTGCCATAGAGCCTCAGCATATAGAAAATTCCAAACGTCACGCCCATCACAATTACGATATACTGAAGGCTTCTGTCCAGGTACTCCTGTGGAATTGCGCTGTAATTCCCCTCAAACCGCAGAATCAACGCCAGCAAGCTTGAGAGCACAACGGCAAACATGTCATACAACACAAGCCCCAGTTTTTTCAGTAAGAGTTGATTGTTTTCTATCAATCGTTTCACGAGAGTCCCTCTTTTCCTAATCTTTTCCCTTTTCCATCCTTCCAAGATAACCCGCTGACAAATAATAACAAAGCCATAATGGATGTCCCCAGCAACGCTCTATGTTTGCACAGAAACAAAAACACAAATATGTTATTCCCAGAAAAAACAGGAAGACATTCTTTCCACTGCACTTTTGTAACAAACATTTCATTCCCAACACCACTACCAGTACCTGAAAAAGCACATAGGGGAGCAGGATAAACAACCCTTGTTGATATGCCATCCCCAGATACCCGCTATAGGGAGCAATGTCGCGCCGAAACACCTTTTGCCCACCGCTATGGCCAAATAAATTGAGCCTCCTGCCATAAGTTCTCCAAATAATGGGAAGGTTTGCTAGCTGCTTCGACCTCACGCCCAAAAGACTCTGCGGATTCTGTAGCAAATGCTGTTCCCTCTGTTCACCCTCAAGCCAGGTCACTAGCAGCTCCTCTTCATATGCTACATCCATGCCCAATAGCTGCGGAACATATTTTGTACCAATAAAGAGGATGCAAGTACATGCATATGCCACAATTGCGGCGGCAATTATACAAAAAAACGTCCGTATCTTTGCTGTCTGCCTATATAATTTCCCGGCAAAAATAGGAATATACAATATGCCAATCAGCAGGAAAATCAGTATTCCCGGCAAGTGTCCACTCCTCAATAAAAAAAATAAACTTGCCGCACCGCCAGTAATATTTTTAACATAAGAGGAAAATCCTTTTTGGCCTTCAAGCGCCCAATCCAATTCTGTTAAAAATACCACTGCCATTAGGACTGCATACATGGCTAGCTCTTCCGAACTCCTAAACATTCCGTTATAGTCAACTGCCGGCAGCTTTCCGCGGAAAAAAAAACAGTAGGCAGCGCTCAAGAAAAATGTAACCTCCAAAGCTTCCATCATGTCACGGATCATTCTGTCTGGCCTTTGCATATTCTGCCAGAAATAGAGAAACACACTGCCAACGATAAGCATTGCATATCCGGTAACAGATTCTATTTTCCGCACCACAAAGAAATCACATAGTATCATTCCCAGCCAAATACACAGCCAGCTTACCATTAATGGCCCACTCCAATTCTGGTTTTGCAAGGCCCTCTCCCAAGATACAAAAGATATTGCAAGCAGCAAAAGCGCACAAATGAGCACATGATAACGGTACATCTGCGTGTTCGCAAGCCATCCCGCTATATTCCCAAACATCATCCACACAAACAGCAGGCTAAATAAAAAGATACGCACGGATTCCCTTTGGTGAGGGTACAATCTTCCCCCCATCTGCTTTCCCAAAAAGTTTCCAAATACACGGATAACATCCTGCATGCTGTCCAACAGCCATTCACCGCGCAATCCATATCTCCCCCCGGGTAATTGCGCCCGTATCAACCTGTAAATGCTGGTAATTACTACAAGCAAAGCAAGCGTTTCTGCCAAAGCAACGGCAAACAACTTTAGAAAATACGGAATGGTAAACCAAGATGGCGTGGTCCTGATCTGTATGTCCGAGACGGAAATAAACTCCCCTTTTGCATCAAAAATAGTTATGCCAAAAATCCGCATGGGAATCGTACTGTCCAGCCGGATCATGTTCCTTCCTTGCGTAAGCATTATTGGCTGCTCCAAAACCTTGCTGTCTTCTCCATCATAATATCTCAGTACGCCCTCCAGCGGCTCCTTGCTCAGCCAACGCACCGTAATATAAAGATACTCCCACGTCTGTACCGTATCACTCGCAGAAAAGCGAATCATTGCCTTGTTTTTTTGCAGCCGATGTCCTTGATTCTGGCTCTCATAGAGCCAGCCTCTCGAACTCATCTGCAACTTGACCGGTTCAACATCATACACCCGCCCTGCCGACATAAATTCCTGAAAATTTACACTTCCTCCCATGTGCATCAACACTAACATCAGACTCATAAGCGCTGCAATGAGAATACACAGAAACATATGAAGTTTTCTTTTGTCTTTCATTCTTTCACCTTCTTATGCTTCTGATTTCAGGCTGATTGGCAAGACCTCCCAAGGCGATAAAAAATGTCAGCCAGCTAATATAGAAAAACGGCGTAGCCATGTCCTCCACCAAACCCTGGATAATATAATTCACAGCAGCCATTAAAAAGAACAGACTTACACCCGATCGCCCTCCGTTAAAAATCGCTAAAATCCCATATTTCACACTATAATATAACAGAACTAGGTAAGGCACCGCCACAAAAACGCCATAATAACTCATCATCTGCAAAAGCGCATTATGCGCATGTGCTCTCTTCCCGTTCAAAGATTCCAAATATCCACTATGTCCAAACAAGTTCATCTGACGCAAATAAGACTCCCAGACATCCGTTCTACTGCTAAACAACGAATCCCAATCACCGGTCCTGACTTTCTCTAATATACGCTTTGCTACTCCCGTGTCGGGCTCTTGCGCTGCATTAGAAATTAACGACAAGGGATTTCTCTGTGTAATATATACATCTCCCTCAAATGAAATTGTCGTATCTAACAAGCGCGGCACATAATCCAGACATATCTTACCCGGAATCCATGTGACAGCGATAGCAACGAAAAACGTCACTGCAAAAACTCTCAAATTTCTCTGATAATTTTGCGTTTTTTCATTGGGAAATTGTTTCCAGATAAACACCATCCACTGTGCAGCGTATACAACCACAGAAGTAATACTCTCTGTCAGCAGCAGAAAACCACAGATGCTTGCAAGCGCCAGCACATTTTTACACAACGCGCCAAATTTGAGGTTCACCCTATTCAAGTTTTCATCCAGCCAAATCAAAAATGCAATATTTACTGTGACAAGAAAACCAGCAAAAGAATTGGGATTCTGATAAATCCCCATATAGCGAACGCCTTCTGTTGCCGGACGAAAAAGGATACAAAACACGCATGATACCCAATAACTCCAACGCAATGCCACCAAAAAATCCTTTAAAAACCGGTCGGGATACTTCATGCTCCCCCATGACAGATACAGCGGTCCCATGCAGCCCAACATAAAGATACCCACATGCTGAATGGTTTTGCCCACTACAAATTCTGATATGATACACAGCACCCACATAACTAGCCATGCAGACATCAGCGGATTCTTCCAATTCACCGCCCGCATTTTTTGTTCCCACGAAACAAAAGCGATAAGCAACAGGCACATACCAAGTAAAAAAACCAATCGCCGCTGTGCCAGTATTTGCCAACGCCAACCCATGACGAACATCAGATAAACGAGCAACAGGCTTATAAAAAAGAGCGCCCGGCGTATGACAAAAGCTTTCTGGGAAGAAAACATGCCAAACACTTCGTGGGCGTTACACAACAGGCAGCGATAAGCCTCCTGTAAACTTTCTAGCCAGCCGCCTCTGTTTGGAAAATTACGCCGCCCTCCGCGTTGAAAAAGAAACAACGCAAACATTAACGGCAGCCAACAGACAAAAACGATACCAAACACCGCCAGAGCGCTTCTCCATTCAAATATTTGCGGCTGCTCCCGGAACTGCATACGGCTGATATAAAAAGAGGAAGGGCCTTTTACCGTCAGGGCAAATCCAGCAATTGCTCCTTCCTGTAACGGTAGAACATTTCTCCCCTCCTGCAAATCACAATGTAAATTATAGATAAATTTACTGCTACTGTCAAAAAACGCAGCCTGGGCTTCGACAGGCGTACGCAAACCTTTTAATTCTAAAAAAAGATACTTCCACTCTTTTTGACTGCTATTTATCAAAAAAACATGACTGCCCTTTGCAGCGTCAATCTCAATCCGTTTTGTGCTGAAATTGTAACACCAGTTTTTCCCTTCCTTCTCATACTCAATGCTACTGACATCATAAACATTTCCAACATCATAAAACTGTTGCAGATTGACACTGCCACTTATAAACATGACGGAAATCATCGCAGAAAAAATAACGCCAACCAGTATACCGACGATAACTTTCAGACTGCTAATTCTCTCTGTCACAACCACTGGACGACTCCCATTTTCTTTGCCAGGGCTTTCGGCTCTTTTGCCGGATATCCCATGGCAATCGTGGACCAAACAATATGCGTCTTAGGAATTCCATAAGTATTCAACAATTCACGTACCTTGGGCTCATCGGAAATGGTCTTTAGGGCATTCAGCCAAACTGTACCAATTCCGTAAGATCCCGCCGCCAACATGATATTCTCCGCCGCGCAAGAACTATCTTGAATGCAGTTGTCATTCCTTCTGTCATTGGAAACAAGTAACAGCGTTACCGGGTTATTGAACCCATAAAAATAGACTCCTTTTTCCTTGGCCACTTCTGAAACGACCTCACGGAAATGTGCAATTGTGTCTGCATCCTGAATGACTGTAAATTTCCAAGTCTGCATGTTATGCCCGGAAGGTGCATAAATACCCGCCTTAACAATCATCTCCAACTTTGCCCTGGATATTTGCTCATCCGTGAAATCTCTGACGCTGTGACGATTATAAATCGCACGAATAACCGGATTCATCAGCTCTTCATCACCGTTTTCTTCCCACATTTTCCTAAGCATTTTATAATCCAACTTCTGCATGCGGTTGCGCGGAAGTTCCTCAATTACGATATATCTGTGCGGGATCTTATACGCTTCCATCTTCGTTGAGAGAAATTTCGTCAATGCATTGCCATCAAACTCACTGCCCTCTGGCACTACATAAAGCACCGGCACAAAGCCCAAGGTATCATCCGGGTCTTTGACCCCTATACAACCACACTCTCTTACCTGCTCAAACTCCTGCGCAATATTTTCAACCTCGATGGGAGAGACCTTCTCTCCGCCGACATTGATAATCGCATCGGCGCGACCTAACATATAGACAAATCCCTCATCATCCGTATATACCATATCATTGGTATATAACCATCCGTCTACCAAAGTTTTGGCATTTTCCTCCGGCAGATTGTAATAACCTGCCATCTGCATATCGCCTTTCAAGACCATCCTGCCTGCCGTGTCGATATCTCTTGCCTTGACTTCCTGTCCGTCTTTATCCACAACTTTTAAGGTGACGCCGGCAATCGGCTTGCCCAGCGCCATATATTTATCCGGCCTTTCCGATACATTCAGGAAAATGGCTCCGCCGGTCTCCGTGGAACCCCATGTATTAAAGATTGTGGTCTGTGGCAACAAAGACACCAGCTTTTTCTTCATATCATAGCTCAGAGAACCGGCGCCAAACTCAATATAACGCAGCCTTCCCAGAATCCCCACAAACTGTTCCTGCATCTGACGCATAATCAAATCAATGGACGCCGGAACACAGACAAGCGCCGTACACGCGAAATCCACAATATTACGTTCCAACTCTTTGGCAAACGTAAACCCATTCTGGATGACAACTGTCGCGCCGACATACAATGATGTGCGCAGCACACGCATGCCTACCGAATGGTTGAGGGGCAAGGGAATTAACACAACGTCGGAAGTCTGCATCCCCACCCCATTCCAAGTATTGTGCGTACTCGCATAAAGCGTCCGGTATGTCAGCATAGCTCCTTTGGGCGTCCCCGTCGTTCCCGTTGTAAACAACATTTCCGCCACATCCTCTTGCCTCGGCAGTGTATATTCTATCTTTGGCTCCGCGCCGTTTTCTGCCGCTTCCAAGACCTCCTGGTAGAATCTCTTCAAAGAAACCGTCTCTGCTCCCACGGCCTTACTATCTGTCAACAAAAGCTTGGGATTGATAAACTGATAGACGTCGAGAATATTCTTTTCCTTTGATTTCTTGTCCAGCGGAACTGTTACGGCTCCAAGATACTGCGCACCAAGTAACATTACCACATACTCCGGTTTGGACATCGCCGTCAGCATTACTATATCCCCGCGGTCCACACCATATTGTGTATGCAGTTTATGTGCAGCAATCTTCATCTGACTACAGAGCTGCGCATAGCTAATCTTTACGCCCTTAAAGCCAACCGCCGTCTTCTCTGCAAGCCCAGGCTCCTGTCCATGCGCAAGCACTGCTTCCACAATCGTCTTATACATTCTTTCCTCCTGACTATATAACTGTAAATATCAATCGCAAATAATGCCATACAAAATGGCTTAATTGGAAAGCTTCTCAACCATCTTCGCCAAGCCAGCAATGGAATTGAAATTCTCCTCAATGATCTCTTCATACGGAATTGTAATTCCGAATTCCATTGTAAGCGTGGCAATGATTCCCGTAATTGTCAGGGAATCCAGGATTCCATCATCCACCAGCGTGTCCGACTCCTTAAAATCAATTTCCGGAAATTCTTCCGACAGTAATTCAAAAATTTTCTCTTCCATGATTTCATCTCCTTTTCTAAAATCCCATATACACAAAGTTTGAGGCATCGTAACCAGGTCCATAAATGCCAAATACAATCAGCGCTACAATTGCTATATAATAAATCGCCCAGCGAAATACCAGATTGTATCCGGCAATCCGAGTACGAAGCCCACCTTTTTCCTGTAGCATGGCAACTGCCCACAATAAGACAAACATACACAATAGCAGCGAAATATCCTTACTGTCTAAGCCATATGTATAGAGCGTCTCGTCCACAAGTTCCCATGGATGAAATTCAAAGGCAATTCTGCGAAAAATCTCTAAACTTGTCGGCAAGCTATTGGGAATCGTGATGATCCTGCCAATGCAGAACAGGAAAAAGGTACGCACCATACGAAAAATCTGAAAGCTCTCCGCCTCCGTATTGATATGAAGAAATCGACCCATCTTCTTGATCTCAGGCGCCCAAATCTGCGATGCGATAATCATCGCACCCCAATAAATGCCCCACATCACATACGCCTTACCCGTTCCATGCCAGACGCCGGTAAGAATCCACACGATAGCAAGCGGCAGAATAACCATCAAAGATTTACCCACGCGTGCGCCAAATCTCTTTTTCGCCCACTGAAGAATCTTTGCCATGCGCGGGGAAGTTACCACCGGCATATATACATAATCTTTAAACCATGCGCCCAGCGTGATATGCCATCTTCTCCAGAACTCTGCCGCACTCTTGGAAAAAAACGGCCGCTGAAAGTTCTGTTCCAGTTCAATGCCAAAAATCTGTGAAACGCCGGAAGCCATATCCATACAGCCTGAAAAATCACAATACAACTCAAATGTTGCAAAGATAGCCGCCACCAGCAACATACTGCCCGACATTTGGAACACATCACCAAATACTCTGTCTGTAAAAATTGCCAGCCTGTCCGCAATAATCAGCTTCTTCATTAAACCCCACAGAAAAA
The DNA here is from genome assembly GCA_947565425.1 of uncultured Lachnospiraceae bacterium. Classification (GTDB taxonomy): domain Bacteria; phylum Bacillota; class Clostridia; order Lachnospirales; family Lachnospiraceae; genus Petralouisia. The sequence goes on along the minus strand of CANOFW010000008.1, from coordinate 78,877 downwards.
GCTGCAAACCAAAACAAACTCTCTGATACTCAAAACGGTGCCCCTCGTATAATTGATTTGCCAGCTTATCATAGCGCGCAATCGGCCCCTGTAAGATTTTGGGGAAAAACGCAACAAACAGCAGAAATTTCAGCGCATTCTGTTCCGGCTGATATTTCCTGCGATAAACGTCAATCAAATAAGAAATAATGGAAAATGTATAATAAGAAATCCCCAATGGCACAATCATCTTTGCCGCCAGGTTCTCCGGCATATAACGCGTGCTTTTCACAAGTGCCAACACTGCAATCAGAATCACAATGCCGACTCCACTCACAAGCTTTGCTTTTTTTCTAGCCTGCTGTATCTCCTTTGTTTTCCCATCATTATATACTCTGCCAATGCCAAGTCCAAACAGCCAGCCCACCGCCGCCGCCAAAAGCAACATGGGAAGCATCTCAATTCCCTGAAAGACATAAAACACAATACTCCCGATAAGCAGCGCAATCCAACGGAACTTTAAGGGAATGATGAAATATGCGATTACCAATATCAGTAAAAACAGATAAAACTCTGCTGAGATAAACGTCATGACAATAATCTCCTATCCTTTCCCTATTCAAAATAGTACTGTCTCTCTAATTCCAGGTTCGCGGAATCTCCCTGCTTTTTGATGGTAACCTCGCTGAGAATCCTCTCCTTGGCAATATCATACACAAGGATGTTCATGCCTTTATCCCCAAAAGGCACCGTTGTACCACTTACTTCCATCCTCACATCCTCTTCCTGGAACCAGATGTCTCCCCAGACCGTATAAGGCAGCCGCCCTTCAAAACTTCCTGTATAACTCAAGCCTCTGTCTGCCGCTTCCTCATATACACAGTTCCCATGTTCCAGAATACCAATATAATTCTTCCCGGACAATTTGCTAATATCCGTCTTAAATCCAAGTTCGGCAAACTTCTCCTGGTATATATCTCTCCAACCTTCCGAAATATTATCCGTCAATTGAACCATCACGCCATACCTGTCGTTATCAAGATGCCCCAGGTATTCTCCAATCTCTGTCGACAATTTGAGATAACAATCTTCCCGATCCTCCGCATACATCTGCATATCCACCGGGTCAACGCCATCCTGCCGATGATCCTTCAAGTCATAATGCTCTTTGAGATATGCTCCGATATAATCGGAAAGCTTTTCCGCCCCCCGCAGATTCATATGTTCGGAATCCCTCATATCTCTGCTGGAGTCAAACTTAATCTCTTGCAGCATCTTGTCATAATTAAAGTCCAAATACGGCAGACCATGTTTCTCGGCTAGCGCCTCCGCCCCTTTCGACTTAGACAGGCTCCAGGTAGCTTTCGGCGTCTTAATCAGTAAAACATTCCAGCCCTTCTCTTTGCAATGTGATAAGATTCTCTCAAAATATGCCAGTTGTGGCTCTACCATCTTGACGTCTTGCAGCTCATCGTTATCTATGGCAACTTTCTCATAGGACATTGGCTTGATACCGGACTTCATCACATACCCGCCGTAGACCAAGGTGTCCTCTTTGCGGTACACAAAATCCGTCTTTGTGAGTTCCTTCCATCTGTTATGATACTTCATAACTGGAAACACATACGTCAGCACACTATCCCCGCCGTGCGTCCTGTACTGCTCCGTCACCGCCTCCAGCTTGTTGCGCGACAACTTCATCGGATCAAAAGACCTGCGGAAAAGGCCCTGTCCGGTATGCTCATAGAGCATACTGACGTCAATCACCACCGTGGAAATATCCTGTGTTTTCTCACATTCCTTCAGCCAATAATAATTTGCTGCTATAGGCGCGCTCCCACGCCCCAGCCCATAAGCCGCTATGCCATACTTCTCATACATCCGCACAGGTGAAATGCCCATCACCACCTGGCTGCTGCCCAAAAATACAACATCTACGCTGTTTTTCTCTAACTCATAAAATTCTTTCGAGGTATACGTCTCTTTATTTGCCTCTGTCCATTTTCCATTTAATACTTGTGACACCCAGCCAATGAGAATGGCGCCCACCAACAGAAACGCCGCTGCTTTCAGCATATTCTTCATCGTTCTCAATTCCTCCTTTGCAGCAATTCCATATTCACATCAACAACTTTCATGTTCCTGCGCCTTATTCTGGAATTGTGATCACCAAAGCGTCACAGCAACCTTCTACCGTATAATCCCCAGTTCCTGCCGGAAGGAAAAAACTGTCGCCTTTTTGAAATTCCACAGTCTGCTGATTATCCGATATGGTTCCCTTACCGTCCAGCACTAAAAGATTGACAAACGTTTCCCCAGACACATACCCTTCCATTTTCTTCATAACTGCTCCATCCAGATTCAGCTTGTCAATGGTAAAATACACGCACTTTGCCACATGCGGATAACTTCTGTTGTCCTTCACACTTGGCTGAAAATTCGTGACTGCGATTGCCTTCTCAATATGCAACTCCCGCTTTTTTCCATCCTTGCCAATTCTGCCATAATCATACACACGGTACGTTACGTTGGAGTTCTGCTGAATTTCTGCTACAATGACGTCTTTACCAATGGCATGAATGGTCCCCGGTTCAATAAACAGCACGTCGCCCTTGCGGACACGAACTGCATTCAACACTGGAACCAAGGAGTCCTCGCGGATACGCTTGATAAATTCACCTTCTGTAATCTCTCGGTTAAACCCATAATACAAGAAGGCATCCTCTCCCGCATCCATCACATACCATACTTCCGTCTTTCCCGACTGCCCTTCATTCTTGAGGGCATATCGGTTGTCAGGATGAACCTGGATAGAGATATTCTCCTTTGCATCAATAAATTTCACCAAGATGGGAAAATCCGTGAATTTCTCACAATGTGTTCCTAACACCTCTCTGCCCATCTCATCAATATACTGTTGTAAGGTCTTGCCTGCGAACTCACCGTTTGCAATGGTAGAATACCCATCCGGGTGGCAGGAGAGCTCCCACGTTTCCGCGAGTACATCTCCTTCGCATTCTTTGCCATATTCCTCTTTCAGCCTGCTGCCACCCCAAAGGTTATCTTTGCAGCTTGGTTTCAGCTTTAATACGCTCATACTATTTTTTACTCTTCCGGAATCAATGTGATAATTTCTTTAAACGACATACACATATCATCCGCCTCCTTCGCTCTATGATTCTTCAAAATAGTCTCCGCTACATTCTGCATTGCCGGGAATGCGCTTCTGGTAAGCTGGTTTGCATAAATAACAATATTGACATTCTTCTCGGCCCACTCCGCTTCCGTGACGCCATTAAAGGAGGTCGGCACCACAACAATCGGGGTTGTCGTATCTCTGGCCCTGAATTTCTCACAAAATTCAAAAATTTCTGCCGGATCTTTCAGTCTGGAATGAATCATAATTCCGTCTGCTCCCGCCTCCACGTACGCTTCGGCACGCTTCAAAGCATCATCCATTCCCTGCTCTAAAATCAAGCTCTCAATGCGCGCAATCAGCATAAAATCGCTGGTCTTTAGTACTTTCTTACCGGCACGAATTTTCTCACAGAAATGCTCAATGGAATCCTGTGTCTGCACGACTTCATTGCCAAACAGCGAATTCTTCTTTAACCCTGTCTTATCCTCGATAATGCAGGCAGACACGCCAATACGCTCTAAGGTCTTAATATTGTACACAAAATGTTCAATCAATCCGCCGGTATCTCCGTCAAAGATGATGGGTTTTGTCGTTACCTCCATAATCTCTTCAATCGTCCGAAGTCTTGACGTCATATCTACGAGCTCAATATCAGGCTTGCCTCTGGACGTGGAGTCGCAAAGACTAGACACCCACATAGCATCAAACTGGTACGCCTTTCCATCCTCTAACACCTGTGTCTTCTCAGCAATAATTCCCGTCAATCCGCTGTGTGCCTCAATTGCACTCACCGTCGTCTTCATACCCAGCAATTTTTTGAGCCTGCTCCTTCTAACATCTGGAATAGACAGCCGGTCTCTGGACGCATCTTCCAACCTCTGATACTGTGCGTCGGAAGAATAGGGGAACTCCTTTAAGATTCCACCGTATGAGGCGAGAACCTCAATTGCCTCGGCACGAATGGAACTTTGGAATCCTTCTTTCCAATTGTCACCATGCACCAGATAATCCGGCTTTAATTCCTCTAAGTTCTTTCTATAACTGAGCGTATCTTGCGCAACAACTTTGGAAACGCCCTTTATACCTTTTATAATCTTTACTCTCTCTTCGTACGCAAGCAGCGGGAAACGCTTGTAGCTTGCAACTACATCGTCTGTCAGCACTCCAACAATTAAGTCTCCCAGCTCTGCTGCTTTTTCAATGATATTCATGTGTCCTCCATGAATAATATCTGTACTCATACTCAAATATACTGTACTCATTTCTGCCTCCTTCTGATATCTTCTATCCATGATTGTCTGCCGCCTTTACAGCAGCTCTAAAAACTCCTGGTATGCCTTGCGGTTATATTCCGCCACATCAAAATAATAGTCGTTGGAAACTTTGCCATCCAAATACGCCCGCATACCCTCATAGACTGCATTTTCATCCGTCCCCTCTATGATATACTGCTTGTCCTCAAGCATCACAGATTTGACCGCGGGGTAATTACTCACGACAATCGGCAACTGTACAATCCTTGCTTCAAGTACCGCGAGCCCCTGCGCTTCATAAGAAGACGGAAATACAAAACAGTCGCATTCCTTTAAAATTGCGTAGGGATTCGTGATAAAGCCTGTAATTGTAACTTTGTCCTCAATTCCTAAATCTTCTGCCAGACTTTCCAACTCTTCTCTCATATGGCCGTCGCCGATAATAAACAACCTACAAGAAACTCCTTCATCAATGAGCCTCTTGAGTGCAAGGATAATACTTTTGTGATTCTTCTCCGGCATACAACGACCCATTGTGACAAACTTTACACAATCCTTTTCATGCAAAGGGAAGGGAATCAACGTTGCATCCATAGTGCCGTTATCATTTAACTCATTGACAATTCTTACATAATCCCGGCCATCCATCTGGCAGCTCCCGGCGCTTTGTAACATCTCCTCTGTCCGCTGTGCATCCATTAGATTCGTACTATATACGAATTTTCCACGCGTCTTATCTGTGGCAAGATTCTCCTTATTTACCTCACACACCGTCTTACTTGCAGAAACCACTTTATCACAGTACGGGTATACGGAGAGCAACCCCTCCAGCGTGGTAGCTGTCTCATTTAGTTTGCACTTTTCTTCATTCATAAATTCTTCTTTTAAATCACTGTGCTGCCAAATCATTTTCTTCGCCTGAGGGCACTGCTTTGCCGTAAGACACATAAAATAGGGCGCATATCCTGAAAAATCTATGATATAATCGTAGCTGCTGACGCCAAAACATCGCATATACTCACGCTTCATTAGATAATCCTGCATCGGCATATCTTCTGGGGCAATATAAAAACCATTGCGCGTGGTATCCTCATAAATTCGTCTGTTTTCTTCTGTCAAAGGCATTACACCGCATCTGAGCAATACGCGTATTTCCCCCGGAAGCCTGTCAAAATTATAGTTTTGCATCCCTGTCCTCAAGGCGGTTGCGTATACCGTTACATCGTAAGTGTCATAATCTATATTATGAAGCAAATTCAACGACGCGCTCGTCATGCCGTTCATCAAAAATGCGCCTGCATACATGAGAATCTTCTTTTTTCCTGTCCGTGCCGCTTGCAAAAGCTTATAGTCCTGGCTGCCCCGGAATACGATATCAATCATCTTCTGCGAAACGTTTCCATCATCATAACGGCATGCCCACTCTCTTGTCTGTTTACGCACTTTTTGATACTGCTTTTCGTATTCCCCAATATGGGAGATTTGCTCCAAAAGTTCCGAAAGTTCCTTAGAACAAGGACCTGGCAGCTCTTGCGGCTTAAAATAAATACCTCTCGCATTTTCATATGATTTATAATCTGGTATATAGAAAAGTATCGGCTTATCCGTCAGCAAATAATCAAAATAAATACTGGAATAGTCTGTAATCAAAATATCAACCACAGAAAGGAGTTCATTGGTATCTACCCCATAAGAGATATAACGTCCGCTTTCCCTCGCCTCTACACTTAAATTCTTATATACTACCGGATGCGGTTTCATTAAAACCTGATACTCGTCCGTATTAATGTTTGCCATGAGATACTCATACAAACCCGTATATTTTCCCATATCAATTACTGGCCGCGCAGCAGCATTTCCCGTCCAGGTCGGCGCGTAAAGGATTACCTTTTTTGTAGGATCCACTTTCGTGCCGCGCACTTCCATTTTGTGCAAAATCTCATCCCGCTTCGTGTCTACTACGAAATCATTCCTGGGATAACCCTCGCAAATATATCTTCCCTCATAAATGTTTGCCAGACGAAATGATTTTTCAAAAATCTCCGTCATAAATTCATTAGGTGAAATGATATAATCCGACATCAGAAGATTGCGCACCATATTGCCAACGACACGGTTTCCGTCCGGCGTATCATACCCTAATGTTTTTACCGTGATACTGTGCCAGGTATTCAGAAATATCTGCCCCTCTCTCTTAGAGAATGCATCGGCAAAAGACGTATTATTAATCAGATATTTTGCTTTCGCAAGAAAATAGGAATATGCCCTGCTGTGATAAGAAATGAAAATCACATTCTTATATGCACGGTAATCTTCTTTCAAAAGCTCCATTTCTTCTTCATCTTGAATTGCCCAAATATGCACATAATCCGTAAATTCCGGCATTTTCATAAATGCTCTAAAAATTGCGTATGGATTACAAGTCATACCAATACCTGCGGAAGATTCATACAGCACCCATTTATCCTCGATTGCTTCTTTCTCATGATAGTCTGCATAGAACCTTCCCCATCTAGGAGAATTGCTTGTAGCAAGAAACTTCTGCCTTTTTTCTTCTTCCTTTTGCTGCTTTTTCTCCAGCGCGAGCCTCTCCTTCTCCAAACGTTTCCGTTCTTCCTCAAGCTCTCTCTTTTTTCCGCGATGTTTTTCAACTACGCCATAGGGGGCGACGTTTATTAATACTTTTTTTATCTGATTTTTCATTTCCCTGACACCATTCTTCCATTCTTGTCAAAATAATACTTCACGCCTTGATATTTGACGCGCTTCTTTACCGCCATATGACCCTTCTTATCAAAATAATAGCGATGTCTGCCAATATTATACATCTTACCAACAACCATTTTACCACTATTCGTAAAATAATATTTGTATCTGCCTATCTTTTTAATCTGGTTATCCGTACGATAACCTTTTTTATTGAAATAATATTTATTATTGCCAATCCTTTGCCATCCTATCAACATTTTCCCGCTATCGTCAAAGTAACGGTACTTCTTAGAAAACTTACGCCAGCATTTTCGTGCGATTACCCCTGATCTGCTGAAGCCATAATACTTGCCCTTTATCTTTCTGACGGTACACGTTCCTTTGCCCATAAGCCTCAAGCCATTGGCGTCATAATAGTATTTGCGGCCGTTGTACGTCTGAAACCCGGTCGCCATAATCCCCGTATAAGGATTAAACTGGCGGTAACTACTGCCAAATTTTACTACCGGATTCCATTTCTGGGATTTTGCAGAATACCTCCCCCGCAACATACAGCTATTAAAATAATACTTTTTGCCGCCAATCGTTTTTATTCCTTTGACAAGCTTGCCATTCTGAATATAGTACTTGACAATGGCATCGTTACTAAGCCCGGTGCCGCCCTGCAAACTTACCCAGCCCGAAAGCCTGTTTACGGAGGCAATGGTTCCTTTGTACAAGCTGATAACATCGTTGCTGACCCGAATAATTAGATCTTTCTTCTCATTTGCCGTCAAATAGAGAAGCCCATATGGATTTACTACATCCCATGCGTGGTGCATAATTCGCCACTTATTGGCATTATCCGTAAGCATGCCGGTATAGCCGCTGTTCTGGGCAAACGCATACTGCGGCTTGACCTCGCTGACAAATTCCCTGGAGTTTGCCTTAGGCGTTCCATGGTGGGACAACTTCATAATGTCGGCGCGCAGTTTGGTCGTTCCCTTATACTCCTTCATCAGCAGCTCTTCCTGCGTGCCCATGCAGTCTCCCGCCGTGAGATAGCGCGTCCTGCCGCAAGTAATCATTGTCACCAGCGATAAATTATTCTGCGACATGTTCTGGCTAGCATTTACCGGCCCAATTACTTCTGCATTCGCCGAGCCGACCGTAAAGGTACTACCCTTTTTCAGACGGATAATTTTACCAGTGATATTCTCATAACTCTGAAATGCCTTGACAAATCTGTCATATTTCTTTACATAAGTCGGATCTGTCCCGCCAATTGATGCGTCCGGAAGATAAAGGTTTTTAATTTTAATACCAGGAATCGCCGCCACCGCGTCAATACCTGCCGTAATCTTCGTCACCTTACCCGCATAATGGTCAATATGCATATGGCTGAAGTAAAGGCTCAACTCTTTGATTTTATGCTTCTTGATAAATGGGATCACATACCTCTGCTGCTGCTCAAAATACCCCATATCCATCAAAAGGTATTCCCCCTGGGACGCAAGCATTACGCTATCCCCGCCCCTGCCGGAATCCTCCCCCTGCTCTGCGCTTTCAGCTCCAGTCTTTTCTCCCAGATAAAGGTCATATATGGTCATCTCTTTGGCCGCCGCCTCTGCCGGCAGCACAGTTATCTGTAGTGATGTGAATAAGAATATCAGCGAAAACAATCCGCATAAAACCTTATTCATCCCCCTTCACCTTCCTTTTTGCATTAATCCCTTCTCTAAATTTATACTCAAGAACAAAAACATTTTCTGTTCTTGAATCCGCATCAGATTTATCTAGTGCGCAGTTTAATTTTGCCCTGTGCATGAAGGATCAACTCAGCGACCTCACGAATTGCTCCTTCACCACCCTTCGCCTCAGTGATATAAGAAGCTTTTTCCTTCACGCACTCCATGCCGCTTGCCACGCTGCAACCAAAACCGACATGCGCAATCACGTCAAGATCGTTGATGTCATCGCCTACATACGCTACCTGCTCTAGCCCTATCTGATATTTAACACACAGCTCCTTTACAATCTCAAGCTTGTCGCCAACGCCCATCTTTAAAATATCAAGCTGCAATTTATCAGCGCGGCGTGATACAAGTTCTACATTCTCACTGGTAATAATTCCCGTAAGAATCCCGCTCTGCCGAAGGAGCTTAAAGCCCATGCCGTCCCTCGTATTAAATTTCTTCAGCTCGTCCCCATGCTCGGAATAATACATGCCCGCGTCTGTCAAACAGCCGTCGCAATCGGTGAGCACCATTTTAATGTTCTTTAAAATCTCTTCCCTGTCATTTTCCGAGGCGACGCCGTTTTTCTTCATCAGTCCTTCGATAATCACCCAATCGCTTGGCTCGTCAATTTCAAAGAAAGAATCTTCACACATTTCTACCGCCTTAATATTACCGGACACCCGGTTCTTGCTCGCTAAAAGCCCTTCCCTGGTTGTAATATAGAACGCCCCGTTTTCCGTCAGGCATCCGTCAAACTCTTGTCTCCTCGGCCTTGCATACACGTCATAATTGATTGGCACGGCATTGCCAGCCTCATCGTATTCCCAATAAAATCGCTTCTGCGGTACGACAGAGAGAACGCTATCTGCCCCCTCCTGACCAAAAATCTCAAATCCGCGCTGCAAATCATCGCTGGTAAGCAGCGGAGAAGTCGCCTGAATCAACACAATATTATCAAACAGATACTTCTCTGCAAACTCAAGCATGGCAAATTCCGTTGAGGCCGTGTCTGAAGCAGACTCTGCGCTCCTGCCGATCACCTGGGCTTTCTCAAAACCCATTTGCTCTACAGTCTCCTTAATCTTATCGCTGTCCGTTGCAATGTAAACCTTATCAATATGGCTGCACAGACATGCCGCCTTTACCACCCAATACACCAAAGGCTTACCGCAGATGGGCTTGATATTCTTGAGCGGAATAGATTTACTTCCGCCCCTTACCGGTATAAACGCTACATTCATGATCTCAAAATCCTTTCTCTTTCTGGCATGGGCTTTCGCTTATTTCTTGCGGTATTTTAATTTATCTCTCTGTACCTGCTCGATCGGCAAAATTTCCTGCTCTTTGTAAGTCAACGCTTTCTGCACCGCCTTTAAATTACGCACAAGTTTACGAATACCGTCCGGCTCTAAAGACGCCGCATGGTCTGTGCCCTTCCAGGTACGGTCCAGCGTATAATGGCGCTCAATTACCTCTGCGCCCAAAGTATAAGCCGCCACGTCCACAGCAATCCCCAGATGATGACCGGAAAAGCCTATCTTTTTCACGCGCTGCGCATAACTTTGCTGCATACGCTTAATCTCCAAAAGGCAGACATCTTCAAAAGGTACCGGATAACCGGAGGTACAGTTGAAAATCACGAGATCTTTATTTCTGCCATTTTTCTCAAATAGCTGTATAATCTCCTCTTCCTCCTCATGGGTTGTCATGCCGAAGGACAGTTGAATTTCCCCCTTATAATTATCGCAAAGCCATTGCAGCATATCAAAATGGTTGTTGCAGGCGGAAGGAATCTTGATAAATTCCGGCTTTAAGCCTGCAATCTCCTGTGCGGACGTCATATCCCATACGGATGTGGAATACGTAATGCCTGCCTCCTCGCACCACTCTTTGAGCTGTGCATGCTGGTCTACCGTGAACTCCAAAAATTCTCTGTGCGCACCGTATGTTGCGCCGTATGAATTGGCGGGATTGGGGTGCGGCGCATTGTACTGCTCCTCGGTCAAGAGTTCTTTGGGGCAGCGTTTCTGAAATTTGATGGCGTCTGCATGACAGAACATTGCTGCTACATTGATCAATTCCTTTGCTATCTCCATCTCACCTTTGTGGTTGCATCCTGCTTCTGCGATTACATATGGTTGATTATTTTTCATGTTCTTCTCCTTTTCCTGTTTGCGTTTACCTAATTATTTTTATCTCCTGCTACTTTATCTAAATCAGCACGCTCAAACACTTCAAGCATGCCGCCCCTGGTAGCATTATATACATGGTAGCCATGCTTTTTCGCATACTTTTCTAACTGTTCATATGCGTAAAGCGCGCGCCCCTCAAAACGTATCTGCGCGTCATGTACGCCAATATCCTCGCCTTTGAACATATTGCGCATCTTTATGTGCTCTAACGTCGTCATCTCCTTGTCGCGGTAACTGTTCATAAAATGATCGTTTTTGCCTCTGCCAATTGTGAAATCCACACCCAAAAGATATATTTCTGAAAATCCCATATACATGGCAAGTTCTATCATAAAGGTCATAACGGTGGCAATCGAGGGCACATAATACTCTGTCATATCCCCATGCACATAGAACTTCTCTTTGCGCAAGTTGCTGACATAGATTAAGTTGTCTCCCTTGTACTTCATCAAATCATATGCTGTCCGCGACACCCACAAGGTACACTCAGGATTGGCCTGAAGCTGCTCTGCCGCCGCCTGCGCCACCACGCGGTCGGAGGCACAAAGGAATGTCGGCCGCCAGTCTGTGCGCTCAAACACCTTATAAATCATATTGCAGCCAAAACAGATTTCATCCTTGAGCATATTCAAATCGGACAGCCTAAGGCTTGGCCCATTGCCTATCAGGAAACAACGCTGCCCCTGATATTTATTATGGAAGGAGGCAATTCTCCTTGTATTATCATTCTTGATAAATGGCAGCTTCTGGAAAAATCCCCGCAGAACAAGCTTTGTATTTCTGCCAAAAATCTTATATTTTACGATCCGCTTCTGTTTCTTCGTCTCGGGCGGATTTACTTCTACGATCTGATGGGATGTGCGATAAGCGCAGTCCGCGCCGTCCAAGCAGTTGCACGCCTCGTTAAATTTCTGATATTTCTCATCATACACAAAATTTGCAAGCCCATCCTTGACTGCCTGCGCCATATCCTCCTGCGTCTCTACGATCGGTCCGGGAAGGAAATCCAAATCGAAATTCAATCCGTTGGCGCCACCCACATATTCCTCCATATCGTACATAAAAAATACAATTGGGCGACGTAAATTCGCAAAGTCGAACACTGTACCAGAATAATCGGACACCAGGATATCGCTGATAATATAAAGCTCGTTTACATCCTGTACCATCGAGACGTCATATACAAACCCCGGATGGTTATCAAAACGCATGGAATCGCGTTCCAAATGATGCAGCCGGCACAAGAATACATACTCATCTCCCAACTGTTCATGCAGCTTGTCCAAATCCAACACCGGCACATGCTCAAAATTCTTACCGCCAAGCCAGCGATACGGACGCCAGGTCGGAGCATAGAGGACAACCTTCTTATCAAGTGGGATTCCCAGATTCATCTTCATACGCAAAACATCTTCCTGCGTATAGCGAAACAGAAAATCATTTCTGGGATATCCGGTCTCTAACATTGCCGTCTGACGCTTCTTAGGGCTTAGATTATAAGCATCCGCCATAATCGGCGTGAACACCGGAGAGGGCGAAGTCAGTATGGAAAGCCTCTTTCCGGATGCCGTATAATCCCGCATCAGCTCACGCTTGTTGCGCTTGCCTTCTGATTCCCCCTGGAACGAACAGCCAATCCGCTTCAATGGTTTGCCATGCCAGGTGTACACCATCTTCTGCTCTTTGTTCGGCTTAATATATTTGGGCATGCCCGTATTCGTAAATATATATTTCGAGCGCGCACAGAACTTGACATAACGCCTGGAACCACGTTTCACAAGTACCGTACGCGGGTTCTGTTTAAGAAAATTAAAGTTCTTGGGATTATTAAACGCCCAGATAAACTTGTAATCAAAGTAATCCGCATCCTCTAACATGGACTCATAAATTGCCCTGGTATTGCATCCGTAATTATTCGTGCCGCCATAGGATTCAAAGAGCACCCATTTCGTCTGCACCGGATAAATCAACTGGTACAATTTATAAAATATCTTCTTGCGGAAGTTATTCACTTCATGGAAAAACTTTGTACGTTTGAGCGAATATAACATACGATTTTTCAGCGGCATATTCTTTAATTTCTCAATACGTTCCGCCTCCGCTAACTCTTCTATCTGCTTTCGCTCTTCCTCTGTCTGCGGATTGACAAACTTCCACTGCGGCTTTAATTTGCGGTTATTATAAGATAAGGTTTTTGTCACCACTTCTTGCAAATCATCCATGGTAACAAAAAAATGCCCGGTCATTTCCGCGTCTGTCCTAATTTGACGCATAATCTGTTCGCGATAAGACGCGTAAGATTTATTGCCAAAATAAACCTTATAATTTGCCAAATCCTGCGACCATGTTTTCAGGCTGCCCGAAAAATCCCCGCCTCTTACAAAACGGGTATGAAGCTCTAATGTATACAGCCTCTTATACATAAGGGTTCCTTCGACTACAGCGCCTTGTACATGCTCAAACAGACGACGAATCATAAAAGGAATCGCCGCAGCCGCCACGTCTTGCGCTGGCGCACCGATGGCTTGTCCGATAAGCTCCGGCAGCTTTTCCAATCCGCTGCCATAAAATCTGCTGAAATACCCTAAGGTATGATTTTCATACAATGCTGCTTGCAGCCCGGCACTCTCTCCTTGCAAAAAGTTGGCACGGCTTTTTGCCAGTTCGCTAAAGACGCGCCTTGCCATTGTCTGCTCTTTCTCCGTCAAGTCATCACGCATAAGCGCACACAAAGCACGGTACAGCAACAGGTATATTTGTGCTTTATCTTTCTCAACAGCAAACGCTGTGCGCACAAAATTACTATCTAAAATCCAATATTCCGCCACACAGAAACTCCAATCGCCGTATTCAGCAGGTATCGCAGCCAGCCGGATATCCGCACATCCTTTTTTTCCTTCACACAACTGCTGTCTTGCCTCCTGCGCAAGCCCTAACGTCTGATTACTGCCTGCCGCCAGCAACAAATCCACGTTTTCCTGCTGCATCATCTGTTTTAATGCCGCACATGCCTCCCCGGATTCCTTGTGATCGCAAACCTTATATTCTTTATATGCAACCTTCTGCATCTGCAAGAGCTCTGCGATTGGTATATTCTCCGACAAACTGTCGCGGACCAACAATACATGCTCCGCCCCACTCTCTTGTATGATATCTTTGAGATATACAACATGTCCCTGCCCGGAAATAACCCTCCTGTTAAGGTAATCTTCCTTCTCCATACGCGCGGCAAACTCCGCGTCCACTTGCCCATCCCTGACCTGGCAAATGCCCTGGCTTTCGTCAAACCACAAGATTCCCTTGATGTCTTTGGCGAGAGAATTGATAAATCCACGAACAAACGCCTGATTGGATTGACAATTCCACGCTGGCTTTGCCGAAACAGGTTCTTCCTCCGGCTGGTCAGGATTAATCTTCATCATAGAAAATACACCGCAGGTATCCAAGCCTGCTAAGTCCAAGCCGAGCTCCACAATCCAATCCATATCCACCCGCACGGCGAGCTCCTGGCCGTCCCTCTGCCTGGGAGACGAGGCAATCACATATTTGGAAGATGACGCCAAAAAATTCTTAAATTCTTCACGCCCATACATTAGATTATACGCCAAAAACAGATATGTCGCCTCCTTGTCCGCAACCATATCTTCCTTAATCTCTGTCCCTGCAAATTCCAATGATAATCTATGCAAATCCTTACGGCTTTCCACCAGTTTACTACAGTACCGGAACAATGCTTCACTGCCGGCTATCTTTATCTTTGTTATCTTTGCTTCCTGCAAGATCCTAAGCTGCCGCTCGATAAGTCCTTCGCCGTTCGGTAAATATATATCATATAATCCTTCTTCCGCGGAAGGATTAAAATCGTATAGAAAGGTGTACACAATGTTCCTCCTTTGTCCATAATGCCAAAATTTTCCACATAATTATACCATTCCAGGCATATATTTGCAAGCAAGGGTACTGCTGCTATAGATAGTAACTATTCAACCCACGCCATTCGCAAAACCGCACTTACGTGCTTTCCGTTGCTACACAACTCTTTTTGCTCATAATCTGGCGTTCCGTTCATCGCCGTCATTATGTGCTCATTCATGCTAGCATGATTCGCCCATAAATTTGGCGATGGCTGAATTGTCACTATAGATAATGCATGTCCTTCCCATTTCCTTGCATCAAATCCAGCATTTTAGCTATTTGTCTGCCCAATGACCGCTGCCAAAAGCTTGCCAGAAGAATCCGCTCCTTCTAGGCAGTTGAACGTTTCATTAAATTGACGGTACTTCTCATCATACGAAAACGCAGACAGTTCTTCTCGAACCGCGCATACTAGTTCCTCCTGGTTCTCGACAATTCTGCCTGGCAGCGATTCTAAGGGAAAGTTCAGCCCATTCGCGTGCTCTACATATTGTTCCCTATCATACATATACAATACCATCGGGCGTTTAAGATTGGCATAATCAAAGATTGTCCCGGAATAGTCCGATATCATCAAATCGCTGATAATATATAACTCGTTGACCTCGGGGTAATCCGTCACATCATACAAGAAACCTGGATATTCATCATAACGAACGCTTCCTTTTTCCATATGATGCAGACGACAAAGCAGCACACAATCTTCTCCCAGCTTCCGTCGCATCAAGTCAAAATCAAGCCCGCCCGTATGCTGAAAATGATTCCCCCCCAGCCAATGATAAGGCCTCCAGGTCGGCGCATAGAGAATAACCTTCTTCCCCGCGGGCACCGACAACCTCACCTTCACGCGCGCAATATCTTCCCTCGTATAACGAAACAGGAAATCATTTCTCGGATAACCGCACAATAGTAAGGCGCGCTTTCGTTTCTTCTCACTGAGCGCGTAAGCCTGGCTCATAACATCTGAAAATGCCGGAGCGGGGGATAACAGGATATCCAACCGTCTGCCGGAACTTCGATAATCCATAGCAATCTTTGCCTTGGAGCGTTTGCCGTCGCCAGCGCCTTTGATCCCGCAGCCAATACATTTCAGGGGCTTCCCATGCCACAGATACACCAACTTCTGGCGTCTGTTCGGCAGGATATAACTTGGCAGTCCAGTATTGGTAAACAAATAGCAAGCTCTGGCACAAGTTTTCAAATACTCATAGCTGCCCTTTTGTACCACACTTGTGCGGGGATTCTTGCATAAAAAGGCAAATTTCTCTGGATGCTGCACCGACCAGACAAAACGATACGCCGCATACTCCGGCGCCTTTTGCATCCGCTCATACAATGCCTTAGGGTTGCAACTATAGCTGTTATCCTCCCCATTATAGGATTCAAACAACACAAGCTTCTCATCCTGCCGAAACAGGGTGCGAAAAATGATATATGCAATTTTCTTCTCCACACGGTTGCGAAGCTTGGTGATTATTGACATTTCTCTACCTCTGCGTTTCTCCTACAATCTCACGGTACATCGCGCACAACGCTTCCTTAGTTACTTTTACCGGAAAGTTATTTAACCGCTCTGCATTGACCGAGGCGGATAAGATTTCCACGTCCTCTTCCCCACACTGAACTGGATAAGGAAGCTCTAAGTCATCAATCAGCTTGGTAAACCAGGATATAGACTCCTGTGTATTTTCCGTGCCTAGCATCTGATTCAATTCCTCTAATATCTGCAAGAGGTAATCTTTCCCTCTTTCATCTGTACAGTCATCTATATGCTCTTGCAGATAAGCCCAAGTCTTTGGCAGGCAGATTGCCGCCGCATGCCCGTGGGCAAACCCATACATCGAAGTAATCTTATAACTCATCGCATGTGCAGCCGTCGTCTTAGAAATATTGATAGCCCGGCCTGCGAAATTCGCCGCCGCCATAATCTGTAGCCAATTTGTATTTTCCTCAACATACCCCTGCCACGCCTTACGCAACGCCACAATCGCCTCGCGCGCATATTGCCTGCTCTCTTTCGTGGAATTTACCGACCAGTAAGATTCCACCGCCTGACACAAAGCGTCCATCATCGTCGCCTTTTTCTGATAGAGCGGTAAATTTTCCAAAAATCCTGCATGCAAAATAGCATAATCTGGAAGCAGCGATGAATGCGCCACGGACTGCTTCTCCTCCTGGTAATAAACCACGGCAAAACTCGTAGATTCACTGCCGGTTCCGGCAGTGGACGGTATCGCAATATGACGAATATCATTGACTTTCTTTTCCTGCTTCAAATAATTCTCATGTTTGTCCATAGGCGCAAACATTTTGATGCATTTCGCCACATCCATGGCGCTGCCGCCACCCATGGAAAGAACCATTTCGCATTGTTCTTTCTCAAACAACGCCACCCCCGCCTCAACTTCTTCATATTTGGGATTGGGAGAAAACGCATGGAAAAAGATAACCTTTCCCGGAAATTCCCGCCAAAATTCCTCGCCGCAATGCTTCTTTGCCGATTTTGAGCAGACTGCTAATATATTCTGTACGCCCAATTTCCGAACAATCAAAGCCGCCTCCTGCAAAGCTCCTTCTCCACTGACAATCACCTGGGTTTTATAATTTTCTTTTTGCATGGCTCCTCCTCTATGCAACTGGCAATCCGTCGTCTTTCCTCTCACAGACGTCTGCGGACTTTACTGCAAATTCCCCACATACTGGGGCATTCTCATTTCATAACCTCGTCGAAATCCACCCGCTCAAACACTTCCAGGGCGCCTCCACGCGTGGCATTATATATTTTTACCTGTTTGCTGTCTGCATATTCCTTCAGTTTGCGATAGGCATCCAGCGAGCGCAGCCTACGTTCCTCGCCAAGCTCAAACAACGTCAGATTCGGACGGTTTGTCTTCTTGCGCACCCATTCCAAATTATAATCATCCACCGACTTATCAGTATAAGATTTCTCAAAATGGCCTTCTGTAAACGTATTGGTACAGTCCACGCCCAGCAGATAGATTTCCGCAAATCCCATAAAAACCGCCATCTCAATCATCAATGTCATCACCGTTGCCTGTGCCGGCACATAATACGCCAGAGGATTTCTGCTGACTCTGTACTTCTGCTGATTGATGCGGTTTAAATAGATAACCCCTTCTCCTACATCTTGCAGGCGCTTGAGCTTTGCATATACATCTTTATTGGAAAATAGGGGACGTTCTAAAATCTTGTCGAGCATTCCTTCCTCGTTTATCGCATGAATGGCCACAACATCCGAGATAAAATGATACGTTGGCCGCCAGCGGACTTTATCGAATACCTTATAAATAATATTGCAGGCAAAAGAAACCTCCCCATCAAGCTTCTCCAAATCCTCCATTCTGAGGCTTGGCCCATTGCCGATAAGGAAGCACCTTTGCCCTTTGTACTTATCCCGGTAGGATAAAAGCCGCCTGCTATTTGCGCGAAATACAATGCCATGGCTCCGAAAAAAACCCACCATGCCATACCACGCTTTCATCCCCTGTTTGAGTACCGTTTTCACCGACTGCACAACATTATATAACACACTCCCGCCTCCACATCCGCCTTCTCGAGCTGCAAATCAAACCGTCCGCCCTGCGCTTGATCTGCACATAACAGACAGCCGGTATCAGCTCTCCTTGGCAATGATTGGTTCCATCATCTTCTGTACCCGCGCTAAATCCTCAAGGTTATCCACCTCTGTGCAGATTCTTCCTGCAACGTTAAATGGATGAATGGTTAATTTGTCGGAAATTTCATTCATAGCATTCTCAGCATAAACGCTACGAGTTCCCTGTTCACAAAACGCCAAAATATTCGCAAGCCACTGTGACCAGTCTTCCCTGTATAACTTATACAAAGGCTGCGCAGCATAAGCGTCCTCAAAAAATTCAATCCCAACTTTGGTAATCTTTCCCTCCTGCACAACCGCCTTAAAATCCTTTTCCGGCAGAGGTAACGTCTCATCTACCACCATAGCGCTGGTCTCGCACCCAGCAATGTCCGCAAGGACGCTTCGTTCAAACACCAAATCCCCATGCATCAGCAAGATATCATCCTCTCGCAGCGCATCTTCGGCAAGCGCAATCGAGTAAATATAATTTGTCTGGTCATACACCGGATTGTGACGAAACGTAAACGAAATCCCTGGATATCTTTCAGACACATATTCCTGTAAATGTTCTGCAAAGGGACCGGTGGTAATCACCACGTCGGTAATACCTTCTTTTTCAAGCAACCGAAGCTGCCAGTCGAGAATCGTAATTCCCGGCGCAATCTCTGCCATACACTTATTCTTCGTCTTTGTCAGCTCACCCATACGTTTGCCGATTCCTGAATTTAAAATCAATGCTTTCATTCTTTTTCCCCTATTTTAAAAACGCCATAAACGCTTCTTTATTCTGTACAGGTGTCGTGGTGGGCCTGCCTAAATCTGCACGCGACAACAAGTTCGTCTTTACTTCTGCGAACACAGAGCCTTTCGCCTGCGCAATTTTTTCAAATAAAGCTACCACTTCTGCTTCTGTCTTGGCCGTATAAATATTCTCATAACCGCACGACTTTGCAACACCCAGATAATCAATCTTCTCACTTACCGTAGGCATACCTCCAACCGTCTCGTGCGCTCCATTGTTAAACAAGACATGGACAAAGTTTGCCATCTGCGCGCTGCCTGCCACAGCAAGGCTTCCCATATGCATCAACACCGCGCCGTCTCCATCCAAACAGAAGACGCGACGATCCTTCTTCTCCCTGGCAATGCCCATGGCAATCATCGAAGAGTGCCCCATCGAGCCAACTGTTAAGAAGTCCTTCTCATGTCCCTGTCCGCGCGCCTCTCTTGCCTCAAACAACTCTCTGGAAAGCTTGCCAGTCGTGGAGACAATGATATCCCGCTCATCGGTATGCTCCACAAACAATTTCACCACGTCTTCTCTGGACAATGGATACTCATTGACATATTTCAGCTTTTCCTCCGACTCCAAAGCGCCTTTTCGCACCACCAACGCACACTGGTGTCCCAGAGCAAACTCTTTTTTAATTTCTGTAAAATAACTGCATAATTCCTCCGGCGAAGTGTCCTTTGAGATAACAAAATTCTTCACACCCAGACAATCCAACAACTGCCTGGTGACTTCTCCCTGATAAATATGCTGCGGCTCATCATGAACACCCGGTTCTCCTCGCCATCCCACAATAAACAATACAGGAATTGCATAGACTTTATCATTTACCAGAGAACAAATCGGGTTTACAGCATTGCCAATGCCACTGTTTTGCATATAGACAACCGCCGGATTGCCCGTCGCAAGATAATGTCCTGCGGCAAGCCCGACTGCCGCTCCCTCGTTCGCTGCAATCACATGCTTCTCACCGATACCATAACGGCTCATCAGCGTATCGCACAGCGCGCGCAGTTGAGAATCCGGCACACCCGTGTAAAATGCTACACCCAACTTTTCAATCTCATCCAATAAATATTTGATTTGCATTCACCATTCCTCCATCTTATTGTCATACACTATTAGCTTGTCCAATTGCCATCTATCTCTATCCATTATCTTTCATATTCCACCAGCCAGGGAACATGGCCTTTGCGCTCCTCTACGGGAGGCAATTTCTTATAATCCCCATAATTATATGTCAAATATTCTTCAATCTTTTGCGGACATTTGACTGTGAGGTTCTCAAACGTAATTTTTGCCGGTTCGATGACGTCAGCCCGCGGCACCTGAACTTTGGGTTGCCCCCCATAACCCAGATACTGAGACGGGTTATCGTTATATTTGCGCATCATCCTATCCGTCTGCCTGTAAAGGAAACGTTTCGGTACAGGCAGCATCAGAATATGGAGTGTATGGCGAATACAGCCATAGATCAGCTTCTTTATGCCCCTGTAGTGCACACTTGTACCAGTCACGCATTTCGCTATATACAGGTTCAACATATATTTCATCCTGCGGTAATGTTTCATTCGTTCCTTCTTATCATCTGGCAGAGCGTCATAAGGGAAAATATCAATATAAATTCCAGCATGTATGTCAAGTTTCCGGCAATATTTTTCAATGAATTTCGTATTATCTTTCCTTACCTTGGCAAAATAGAATGGAGAATTCGGTTCTGTCTGGTATGTCTGTAAAAATAAATCTGACCGCAGATGCGCCTGCGCCCCGGCAAGAAATTTCTCATAATCCTCCCGCCGCATGCCGATATCCAAATCATCATCCCACGGTATAAATCCTCCATGGCGCACAGCGCCAAGCGCCGTCCCTCCCATGATGAAATAATCAATCCCCAATTCTTCGCATACACGCACCACTTCTGTCAAGATATCCAGCAAATGTTTTTGCAGCCGTCTGACATCATATTCCTGTTTATGACATGAATTCTTCATACAATGGTAATACCTCCTCGGTGCTTCCCTGCATCTTTATCACTCCATCGTGAAGCCACAGAATCGTATTGCAGAGCTTGCGCAACGTCTCACTATTATGGGAGACAATAACAACCGTGCGGTCTTTGTCATTGATTAATTGTTTCATTTTCTTAAAACTTTTCTTCTTAAACTTGGCGTCTCCTACGCTGAGCACCTCGTCCACCAACATAATCTCTGTCTCTAAAATCGCCGTTATAGAAAAGGCAAGTTTGGAATGCATACCGCTCGAGTACGTCCTTACCGGGCGGTCAATGAATTTGCCCAGCTCTGAGAATTCAATAATTTCCGACATCCTCGCTCTGATTTCCTCTTCGGAAAACCCCAGCAACATACCGGAGAGCAGAATATTTTCCCTGCCGGTCAACTTCTTCTGGAAGCCAACGCCAATCGAGAGCAGCGACACGGTGTGGCCATTCAGATCAATACTGCCCTCGTCTGGAGCAAAAATCCCGGCAATGGCGCGCAAAAGCGTTGACTTGCCGCTGCCGTTCTTGCCCACGATGCCCATAATCTCTCCTTTGGGCACATTAAAGGAAATCCCTCGCAAAGCCTCAAAAATCTCCACATTGCTCTTCTTGAGTTTGAACAAGCTTTTCTTAATGGAAATCTTATTCAGACAACGATATCTTACTTTCAGATCTTTTACCTCAATTGCATAATTTTTCTCTTCCACGCGCTCACCTTCACAATCACATAATCTTCACATAACTGTTCTCATTCTTATAGATCATCCGCACGCCAAATGCCGATAATATACATCCAGCAAGAAGCCAAAGTCCCAATGCGGGTAAATCCGGCGTCATATCATAGAGCAAACATTTACGCATACTGTCAATCACCAAAGCCGCCGGATTCCCCCGCAGCAGCAAGGTGGCATAACCTGCTCCCAAAGCGCCTCCAACCCTTGCCTCAATAGAATAGAAAATACCGGTCAGATAAAATACCAGCCGCAAAAAAACATCTATAATATTTGTCAAATCATCTACATATACACCAAAATGAAGCACAATGCTGCTGAAGCCAAAGGTCACTACCAACAGCACCAAAATACAGGGAATCGCATAGAGCATACGGAAAGATAACGGCACCCTGTAAATAACCATAGTGCCAGCCACAAGACTGAACGAAATCAACATTTTGAAACAGTTAATTAACATCTGAATAATAATCAAAATATATTTTGGCATATATATTCTGGAGACGGTTGAACTGTTCCTAGATACCAGACGCACGCTCTGTTTAATGGTCGCAGAGAAAAACCGCCAGGATGTCAAACCGATAAATACGAACGCTGCAAAGTATTTTTCTCCTTTGCCAAAGACAATAATTGCTACAAAAGAATAGACGAGCATGAACAACAGTGGGTCTAAAATCCACCACATCCAGCTCAAATGGGAATCTGCCACTTCAGCCTTCAATCCAGATTTTGCTGAATATACGGCATATTCTCTGTACTTGTTTATATCCGCCAAGAATCTTTTCACTGCTGTTCCCTCCGTACTCTATATTATAATCAATTGCATATCATACCATAAAAGCGCTTTCTCGTCAATGAACGAACCGCCGTCACCATCAGAAATCAATTTTCAGAACATCCTTTCATCTACCAACATAATTTTATCTCTGCCAACACTGCAAATACCCACACGAACGGGACAACGCTTTGGGTATTTGCAGCCCCGGCCGTATGAAATCATTTTTCTTACATATAAGAATATTCTGAAAATTGATTTCCGTTGTTGAGCTACATGTATTTCAAAACGCCATGCCAGGCATACATAAGAAAATAGTAAGAAGACCTCAAAATGCCAAATCCCATATACCGGTATACGCCGAACTGCATTTTCGCAGATTTCAACTTATTTCTGGATTTGCCGCCCTTACTCATACGACTTTTTAATAAGGGCTGATTAATGCCATATGCATTGCCGTATTTGTGCAAAACCTTTAGCCATAAGATATAATCCTCATGCAATTCGTCATGGCACATATAAAATTCCCGCGCCGCCGCGGTCTCCATCACCACAGAAGAACAACAGATGCTATTGGTGCGAAGCAGCATTGCATACGTTATCTCTTCCGATACCCCGATGACCTTATTTAAAGAATTTCCATCTACATCCATCAACTCCCGCCCAGTGCAACAGAGTACGCATCCTGTCTCCGCCAGCCTGCGGCATTGTTCTTCTAATTTCTGCCCCTCCCACCAATCATCTGCATCGAGAAAAGCGATATATTTTCCTGTGGCACGGCGAATGCCAACATTCCGGCTTTCTGCAACTCCCAGGTTCCGTTCGTTTCGCAGCAGTATTACATTACCATTCTCTGTATATTTTTCTGCAATTTCAGCTGTATGGTCCGTGGAACAATCATCTATGACGAAGAGCTCCCAGGCTACCTTCTGACATAGCACAGATTCAATCGCTTTGGCGATATACTTTTCCGCATTATACGCCGGCATGATTACTGACACAAGTATCTGATTCTCCATACATTTCTCCCAAAAATATCACTCTTTTATCGCCGTCATCTGCCCCTTATCAATGCCTTCTGTATTCTCCTTCTGGAAAATAATTTTAAACGTCATCAGCATCAGGCGAATATCCTGCCAGAAGGAATAATTCTCAATATAAGTCAAATCCAGTTTTAATTTATCGTACGGCGTCGTATTATACTTGCCATACACCTGGGCATATCCGGTAAGTCCCGCCTTCACCTTGAGTCTAAAACTAAACTCTGGAATGATCGTTTCATACTCGTTGGCAATCACTTCCCGCTCTGGCCGCGGTCCCACGAAAGACATCTCTCCTTTGAGGATATTGAAAAGCTGGGGAAGCTCGTCAAAATGGATTCTGCGGATAAAACGCCCTACCGGAGTAATTCGGTCATCGTCTTTCTTGGCGAGCTGCGCGCCGTTCTCCTCGGAATCCATGCGCATACTGCGGAATTTTATAATCTTAAAAATCTCGCCATCCCGCGTCAATCGCTCCTGCGTGTAGAACACGGGCCCTCTGTCATAGAACTTAATTCCCGCTGCGATCACCAGCAGAACCGGCGATGCGAGCACAATGGCAATCAAAGACAGCACAATATCCATCGTGCGCTTTACAAATCGCTGCTCTATCGTAAGTCCACGGTTACGAGAAAGCATCAACGGTGTGTCAAACAGATGGATGCGCTCTGTGCCAGTCAAAATAATATCGGAAATCTTAGGCGTGATATAAGTACGCTTATTCTGATCGAAACAGAATTTGAGGATCGGGTTGCGCATTTTCGTCGGCAAATCGCACAGCACTACCGCCTCATACTCCATAATCTTTTCATACAATGCTTTGTAGCCCATATATACACTTGCCGTCGCGCAGACATTATATTTATCTTTGCGAGAATTGATTTTACGAATTAAATCGTTCGGAGAATGCTGCCCATAGATAACAATCATCCTGCGCGGAGGATATAGCCTGGTATAAATAAAGCGCACCAGATAGACCCCTGGCAAGATTACCAAAAGCTCCGCCCCCATCAGCACCGCCATCGGATGAACTGGCATATAATTGTTGGCAATGAGACAAACCTGAATATACCCGACCACATTCGTACAAAATATGGCAAGAATCTGTGACAGACAAATATCCGTTATGCGCAGATAACCAATGCGGTAACCTCCGTATATCCTGGTAAAAAAGTACATAATCAACACATACATACCGATAACTGCCCAGTTACCTCTGTTCCAGAAACGATTTTCCTTCGCAAGCATCGGCGTATAAATTAAGTACCATGTGTACCCGAACATCACTGCCTCGATCAGCAGCATAATCGCATTTGCAACCAGATTCAGCAAATGCTTGTATTGCTCTCTTCTTTTCATATTTTTATCCTTTAATCAGCCTGCGGATTTTCTTCTTATCCCGCCCTTTTGTACCTAACTCGCCCAGCAGCAAATCAACCGTCTCTTCCTCTAAAATATTGATACGGTAAGAAACTTTGATCCTGCTGCTTTGCTGCATCATTTCTTCTATTATAATCTTTGGGTCAGAATTGTCAAACAAAAAGCTGTCCTTTCCTGCCCGGTATCCATTTGTTTTATAGGATACAGACGCAAGTTCCCCGCCTTCCTCTCCCATCCAGGTCAGGCGCACATCCTTTAACAAACAGGAACTTAACGCCGGGTCCACCGTCAGACCTACCGTATTTGCAGGAACTTTCACTGTATAACTCAAATCTTTGCCATACCCAGTATCAATAAAATACGAATTTTCCTCACGAAATCCCTGTCCGTCATCTATATACACCTGTACCCGCCTGCGCTGCGTCTCAGCCAGCAGTTCCTCCAAAGGAACCGCCTTTTTACCCATACTGTGATACAGGCTGCCGGGTGAAACGCCGCCGCCCGCCACATAGCTCTGAAACTGCTGTTCCATCTGGCGATAGATTTCCTGCTGCCCTGACGTAATGCCAAACTCCTCATAGAAATCAAACTGCCTGCCGAATTCTGCACGCACAGAAGCGCTTTCCAGATAATAATGCAAGGCACGGAACAAAATATAATCTACCGGAACAGGAAAGAAAAACGTCCACTCATAATCTAGCACATGGAATCTTCCATCCTCAGTCACAAGCAGATTTGAAAAAATCAAATCCACATCCGCCACTGCAAACGACGGTGTATCTGCGGGAATCTGCACTTCACCAAATACCTTCTGAAACTCCGGCGTCATATAAAAACGCTCTGGCGCAGCGCTCTCCTGAATCCGCAAAACCGTTTTTCTAAGTGTGTCTGCCGCCTCCTGCGCCTTCCCCTGTGCTAACAAATAATCCAATTCTTCCTCCACAGTAGTCCCCTGTAGAAATTCAAACGCAACTCTGCCCTCGCCAGGCGTACAGCGATTGACAAAAAGCTGTCCCCGCTCCTGCCAGAGTTCGGAAAGCCGCCTGCCAGCCTTGGCAATATGCGCAATATGCGCTTCCCCTTCCGGGTACTCCGCCTTTTTGTACAAAATATTCTTCCCATCCGCACCGCGGACAATCCGCGTCTGGATAGAAAATTGCCTGTTTCTGCCGCTGGAATATTTTGTATAAAGAATATGCTCCGGCTGATGTAAACCGCTTTCCTCCACCAGGGACATCTCCTGCATACTTGCGTCTGTCCTGGCGCTTTCCTTGTCCCCCATTTGCGGCTTGGTGATTTCCACAAAAAAGGAATTGGCGTACAGTGGGAACAACCCGTCTTTTAAAATCTCATCAAAGACTTTCCCCTCATCCAGCAACACCAGGCGGTCTCGGTCAAAATTGCAGATGTTCCGATTCAATTCCCCCTTCCGCGGCAAATATTCATCGGAATAAATCACCATAGGAAATTTGTAATCCGGGTAAGGGTAATAAAACTTGTAGTCGGTAAAACCGCACTCCTCCATAATCTGTCTAAGCCTTGGGAGCGTAAACGTGCGCACGCCCGCTGTATGCGGATACCCCTCAAGCCCTTCAAAATATGTGCCCACATGGTCTTCCCTGCATCCCGCCCAATATTTAAGCCCAAATTTATTCTCAATCGCAAGCAATAGTTTGCCGCCCGGACGAAGATGTTTCATAATTGTAGTGAAAAAACCGTGATAAGGTTTGTCCCCACCAATATAACCCTGTCCATATTCAAACACACCAATCAAGGTCGCATAGTCAAAATCCCGCTCCAAATCTTTCTCCACATCTTGAAAATTGCCAAGACGAATCGTAATATTGCTGCTGTCTTTGTGCCTCCTCGCATTTACCATACTCCGCTTCTTAGACAAATCTATACAGGTAACTGACTTGGCGTCTGCCGCCACTGCCCCTGTGACTGCGCCGCAGCCGGAACCTACTTCCAGCACTTTTGCTCCCGGCACAAACGGATACCAGCTCAAAATATTCTCTCGCTCATGAGCGAGATGGTACATGACCGCCCAATCCTGCTCCTTTGCGATGACCTCTGGAAACTCTTGTTCCGGGTATGACTGCACCAACTCCAGAATGCGATCCTCCACTGCCCCATCACTGTAGAGATCCTCTCCGGGATAATGGGTAGCATCCAAAATAACATTTCCGATTCGCTCCATAACTTCCTCCGTTCTGTGCTGCGAGACTATATTTGTTTGAGAGAAAAATCTGCCTTCGACAAGGTAAGGTTAGGGTTATAATAAGGATCTCCATGGTCCATACATTGTTTCCATTTCTCTACAAAATATTTCATTTCCCGGTAATAACGCTCAAGTTTCTCCGGGGAATCCTCAAGCCCGCGCGATTTCGATTCATAGTGGTAAAGCTGCGCATAAGGATTGTAGACCACCAGTTTCCCCAATTGGCGTACTTTCATACAATAATCTATATCGTTAAACGCTACCACCAGCTCCTCCGTAAGCCCGCCTACCGCCTCAAAAACCGACTTCTTCGTCATCATACATGCCGCTGTGACCGCACTGTAATCCTGCGCGCAAATAATCCGTGAAAAATAACCGTTGGCGTTGTGCTCAAACCCGATAAAGGTATGCCCGGCAATGCCGCCAAAGCCCAGAACTACTCCGGCATGTTGAATCGTACCATCCTCATAATAAAGCCTTGCGCCCACCGCCCCTACATCGTCACGCATACAGTAGCCCAAAAGCTGCCACAGACAGTCGGGATGAATCATTTCCGTATCGTTATTCAAAAGCAGCAAATATTCCCCTTGCGCATGGCTGGCGCCAAAATTATTGATTGCCGAGAAATTGAAGGCCCCATCCCAATAGACAACATGCGCCTTCTCATTACGCTCCTGCAATTCTTGATAATATGCAAACGTCTCCTTCCGCTCACTGTTATTCTCGATAATAATATATTCATAATTGCGGTAAGCAGATTTCTGCTCAATGGACTGGATGCATTTATCAAGATCTTCGGTATGATCCTTATTGGGAATAAGGATGGAAATTAATGGCTGCTCCTGCCAATGCCAAGTTGTCCGATAAAGCCCCGGATATTCTCCCATCGAAACCTCTGCGGGCAGGTCCAGCCTGTCGTAATGCGCCTGAATCGCGCGCATTCCTGCCTCAAACGCATACCGCTTGCTCTCAGGATTCTCTGCCGTAGAATTCTCATGCGCGCGCCAATGATAGAGAACCTTGGGGATATGGACAATTTGCTCCGTTTGTTCCGTGCAGCGCAGCACAAAATCATAATCCTGAGCGCCGTCAAATTCCCCTCGTAAAAGCCCTGCGCGCTCTGTCAGTGAGCGTTTCACCACTACCAAATGACAGAAATAATTCATGCTGCACAAAAGATCCGGGTTGTAATCTGATTTAAAATGCGGCTCAAAATACCGCTTGCCGTTCATCGACACCTTGTCCTCATCCGAGTAAATCAGCTCCGTCTCCGGCTGTTCCTGCAATACCTTGACGCATTCATAAAGCGCATCCATCGTCAATAAATCATCATGGTCAGCAAACACCAGAAACTCCCCGCTTGCCGCCTCTATTGCCGCGTTCGTGTTATCTGAAATCTGCTGCGGACTTTGATGACGCACAACCCGCACTCTTTTTTCCTTCTTTTCCAGCTTATCCAAGTAATCCGCCAATGGAGAAGGCGAACCGCTACCGTCTGACAAGCACAACTGCCAATTGCCATACGTCTGCGCCTGGATGGATTTGACCAATTGCTCCAAATACTTGAGCGGTGTGCAATACAAAGGCACCACGATGGAAAATAGGGGGGCGTTGACAAACGATTCCCTGCGCTGTCGTTCCAATTCTTCCTCCGGCGGCATCACGGCAAGACGGTATTTCTCGTAATCTCCCTGCGGCGCTGATTTCTGCATCAATACCTGCATGGCGCGGGTACAGAACTCTTTGAACCCATGCTGCCGCAAAAAACGCATCCCTTTGCCAAGGTAACTGCTGCCCAGGATATTTTCAAACAGATACGTGGAAATGACTGGAACCGTCACGCTGCTCTTGCGGCTGCCGCCTGCAAATTCCAGCCGCACCTTAGAAATGCCGCGGTGAGGAATCCGTATTTCAAAACCTGCGTCGGGAAGCTCCTTTGTCTCCCGGTAAACATGTGCTACATCCCTGCGCTCATGCCAGGAGATTTCACAGGGCAGCGTCCGTCCCCAGGAAGAGAAAGCTTTCACCGTAAGCGGCATTTGCGAGGCTGCCCAGCCTTTGATACAACACGTTCCTTTCTCCAATACCGTCTGCTCTATAAACAAGTCCACTTCCCGCTGCTTTTTGCGCAATGCCGATACGTTAAAACTGTGAACAACGTGCTCTCCCGCCCACAGTAAAAGCGCTTTCCTCTGTGCAAAATCCTCTGGCAGATGCACGTACAAGAAATATTCCTCCTCGATGCCCAAATCATATATCATATAACGTTGGCGCACTTCCATACCATCGTATATCTTGACATCAAGAGGCAGCTTCTCGCCATCCAAGGTCACCGCCAGCGTCTCCGTGTCTGTCATCTGGTATTTCCATCCCTGAATCACTAAAATTCCTGTATCTTCTATGTGAAACCTGACCTTTACTACGTTAAATTTCTCTAGCATACTCTCTAATCCTCTAAAATTAAAATCCGCCTCTTACTGTGTGAAAGCTCTAGGAAAATGCCGACCTAGCCCTCAATCTCCACCACGGACTCCAGATCAAAATACCCTACGGTATTCTTTTCGGAAACCACGCCCAGGCTGCACACATCATACAATCTGTGATGCACCTTAAACTCTTCTTTCTCATAGCCCGTGCAGCCAAACGACAACAAATATTCTCCGCCCTGCAAAGTCATCTTCTGTGTAAAGCTCACCGTGCGAACGCCGCCCGCCTTCACAGGTTCCAACATCTCTTTTTCCAACATTGTATTCGTTCCTGTCAGCTCAATACCCATCAAATTTTTTAAGGTAAATGCAAAAATCGGCTCTGTCACATCTTCATGAAACAGCACCTTCATTTTAATCGTAAACTGCGTGCCCTTTTCAATCACATTTGACAGTTTGCCGGTCTCATCCACAATGGCAAAATCTATGATTTCCGCCTGTTTATCGCCATACTCCAAAGTCTCAGGATTGATGCTGATGCGCTCCCTCCATTTCTCCCCGGAATCTGACGGCTTCCACAGTGCGGTGTTTTGCAAACGCTCTGCTTCTTTCTGTTCCACCAGAGCCATTTTATACTGGTCTACCGCTTCCTTAGGCGTGCCTTCCATGACCTTCACGCCCCTGTTGAGAAGAATCGCCCGGTCACAATATTTGGTAATACTGCTTAGATCATGACTGACAAAGAGAATGGTCTTACCCAACTCCTTGAACTCCTCAAACTTGCGGTAACATTTGGCCTGGAAAAATACATCTCCCACAGACAACGCCTCGTCCACGATAAGGATTTCCGGCTCTATGTTGATTGCCACCGCAAAGGCAAGGCGCACAAACATACCGCTCGAATACGTCTTGACTGGCTGATTGACAAACTCCCCGATATCTGCAAAATCCAATATATCCTCCATTTTCGCGGCTATCTCTTCACGGGAGAATCCCATCATCGTCCCTTGCAGATACACATTCTCAATTCCCGTATACTCCTGGTTGAAGCCCGCGCCCAATTCCAACAATGCAGAAATGCGCCCCGCCACCTCTACTTCCCCGCTGGTGGGGGCTATCACGCCCGTAATAATTTTCAGCAACGTAGACTTGCCAGAGCCATTGGTGCCGATAATTCCTATCGTCTCCCCCTTCTTAACCTCTAAATCTACGCCCTGCAATGCCTGATGCTCCCGACAGTTCTTACCGCGCGAAAGCCCCAGCGCATCCCGAAGCCGTGCCGACGGACTGTCGTAAAGCTTATATATTTTACTGACCTGCGTTACCTTAATCGCTGTCTTACTCATATTGTCCCTTTCTATAACACATCTGCAAAATGCACTTTCAACCTGCGGAATACCGTCACACCCAGGAAACATATGACAATCGTAAAACACCAGAAATACAGTGTCATGCCCGGATGTTCAAAAAACCATACCTTGTCAATCAACGCTTCCCGGTAACCCTGCACAATATAATAAAGAGGATTCAGTTTCAATATTTCCATAGCAACATGCGGAATCTTCCCTTTCATATCGTCGATACTCCACATAATCGGCGTCGCCCAGATGCCAATCTGCAAAGCGATATTCACAATCTGCCTGGCATCTGGAAAAAATACGGACACTGCGCTGGTCAGATAACTCATACCCAACGCTAGAACCAAGACCCCCAGGCTGTAGTAAATGACCTGTAAAACATATAAATCTGGAAAGTAGCCGTAACAGAGAAATAATACCAGCATGAACACCACAAAAAACACATGTACAAATATAGAAGAAAATACTTTTACCACTGGCAGAATATCAACGTTAAACACGACCTTTTTCACCAGGTAGTTGTACTCTGTCAGCACAGAAGTTCCCGCATTCACACAGTCCGAAAAGAAAAACCACGGCACAATGCCCGCCACCAGCCACAACACATACGCTACCGGACGCTCACCACGGATAGGCGCCGTCGCCCCGATTGCCATATCAAATACAAACCAATAAATCAATACGGTGACCACTGGCTGTACAAACGCCCAGACCGTGCCCAGGTAAGAGCCGGCAAACTTTATTTTAAAATCATTCTTTGCCAGGCTCTTTATCAGCGCCCGGTTCTCTATCATTTCCCTGACAATGTTCTTTGATGATGCATTCATATGTGTTCAGACTTCCTTTGCTGTTTTCGGGCGATTATTTACGAATCGTAATCGCCTTCGTCTTGCTCCACTTACTGTAAACCTTTTCTTTTGCCGAATCAAGCTTATAGGCACGCACTTGCACATAATACTTTTTACCCGCTCGGATCCCGGAAATAGTCTTTTTCGTAGTCTTCGTCAATACCTTTTTCGACGATTTCATATTTGATTTGGTAGAATAGCGAATCTGGTAACCTCTGGCATCACTGACTTTGCGGATCGTAACGTCAAATTTTTTACTGGAACGTTTCTTTAACTTCTTGACAGCCGGTATATCTACCTTCACTTTCGTCCACTTCGCATAAATTGTTGTATTCCCGGTCACCTTATCCAGATTAAAATTCCACTTAACCGTACCATTTTTATTACTATACCATCCCGCAAACTGATAACCTTTGCGTTTGGGGTTGGCTGGCTTCGACACCGCCTCCTGCGGCCAAGCTTTCTGTGCCGAAATTTTACTGCCGCCCATGGTATCAAACTTTACGGTATACTGTCTGCCCTGCACATTCGCAGACACAACCTCGCTATCTTTTGCGCCATTGCACACGGCAACCGCCTTTAACGTCACATTTGCATTGACCGTGAAAGCTCCTGTATAATGATAACTTCTGGTAAACGACGCAGAGGGCTCCTTCCCATCCATGGTATAATATATTTCTGCGCTCGGTGTTTTCGACGTCAATGTTACTCTCATACCATTGGCCGTCTTTTTCTGGGTAATCGTGGGCGCTTCCGTAACCCGCGCCGGCGCCTTCAACGTGCCCACATTGTTTGGTGTGGAGCCAAGGTCTAAGGTACATTTCGGCGTCAAACCTTTATAAAAAGACTGCTCTCTATGGGCAGGCGTGCGGTCCATCTTTTCTGTGAGCGACGCTTTGCTCAGACCGAACCATGTGTAGATTCCCTCAACGCCGCCCCTCCCATCCTGGTCATCCCAGGTAAGGTCCACATTATACCAGGAATCATTTAGACAGATCGTATTCCAGGCATGGCCTGACGTAACATTCCTGCCATACGGGTCTATGCCGGTAATCCAAAGGCTTGTAACTCCGATCGTATCAATACCTACGCTGTTCATAAGCAGCGCAAACGCCTTTGTATACCCTGCGCAAACGGTATAAGAATCACAGAACACGCTGTAAGCGCTCTGGTGATAAGGCGTATGAGGACTGCTTGTTGCGTAATCATGATCATAATACACTTTACGAATAATCAAATCGTGAGCAATCTTCGCTTTCTCAAGATCGGTCTCACCTTCGTCTATTTTAGCCTTCATTTTATTAATTTGTGTTTTCACTTTTGCCGTCTCTGCCTTGCGCTCGGAGCCCTTGGCAAACCTATCGTAAATCATTGGAAACATAGCCGTGCTGCTTCTCAGATAACCGCTGTCCAGAAAATAATATTGCGGATTGGCATAGCCGAACATAAGATAGACATTGCCGGCTTTATCCGGCGTCAGCCCCAAAGTCAAAAACTCTACGCCCTCTGTGATATTGTAAGTATCCGTGAAACCCGTCGTTCTGTCAGTAATTTCCTGTTTCTTCGCATTCACGGTAGTCGTCAGGTATCTCCTGCATTCTGCATCCAGAAGATCCCAGAGCTTGCGCTCGTTCGCTTCCAACCTGTTATAAATATAATTGGCAGAATACATATCCCAGGAAGTATTGTACACCTGAGAACCATAAATATTAACATCGTACTGCAATTCCCCCTCCGCAGTCAAATCCTCTACAGAGACTACCCCTATCTCCTCAGCCGCTTCATCAGAAATCTCTATAACCGCCAACTCCTGTAAGCTGTATTTTTGAGTCTCTTCCTGCCCGGCGGCATCATCGGACGAAACTGTAGCAAAAACTTGGGTCGGGACTGCCGTAAAGAGCATAACTGCGAACAATAAACAGGATAAAAAACGTGTTTTCATATCATATCCTCCTCTTTAACATAACATGCTCATAACTCTCTCCCTGATAGTTGATCCCTCTACTTCTTTTGGCGACTGTTTACATAATCCTCAATACCGCCCCAAACTTTATCTTTGTCGGACAAAATCAAATCGTCCTCTGTCATCCCTTCCGGCAGCGGCCACGCTACGCCTATCTTCTCATCCTTCCACAGAAGTCCGCCTTCATCGTTGGGATGATAGAAATCAGTCACTTTATAGCAGAATTCCGCATAATCAGACAAGACGACAAAACCATGCGCAAATCCTTTGGGAATAAAAAACTGCTTCTTATTCTCCGCGGACAATGTCACACCGAACCACTTGCCGAATGTCTCGGAACCGTCGCGCAAATCTACCGCCACATCAAACACTTCACCATTTACCACGCGCACCAGCTTATCCTGCGGATAATTAATCTGGAAATGTAACCCGCGCAGCACACCTTTTTTAGAGGCAGACTGATTATCCTGCACAAACTCACAGTCGATGCCTGCTTCCTTAAAATCATTAAAATTATAAGTCTCCATAAAGTACCCGCGCGCATCTCCAAATACTGCAGGCTCAATCACTCTCAAACCTTCAATTCCATTACAATTATCTGTCACTTTAATCTTTCCCATCTCAATCTCCTCTTTATAAACAACTCTGTCCTACAATCCTTCGGCAATTTCCATCAAATACTGCCCATATTCCGTTTTCATCAATGGTTCCGCCAATCTCTTTAACTGCTCCTTATCAATAAACCCGCGTTTATACGCAATCTCCTCAATGCAAGAGATATAAAGCCCCTGGCGTTTCTGAAATGCCGATACGAAATCTGCCGCCGCCAGCAGCATATCATGATTCCCGGTATCCAGCCAGGCAAAACCGCGTCCCAGCGTCTCTACCTTGAGACTGCCCCGCCTCAAATACTCGTTATTAACGCTCGTAATCTCAATCTCACCACGTGCAGACGGCTTCACATTCTTAGCAATCTCCACCACGTCATTGTCATAAAAATACAATCCCGGCACAGCATAGTTAGATTTCGGATTCTGCGGCTTCTCCTCAATGGAAATTGCCGTTCCCGACGCATCAAACTCCACCACGCCGTACTCCCTGGGATCTCTGACATAATATCCAAAGATCGTAGCTCCCGGCTGGCTGTCCGTCCGTTCTGCAACCTGCTTTAGTACGTTGGAAAAACTTTGACCGTAAAAGATATTGTCTCCCAACACCAAAGCCACTGCATCTTCTCCAATAAATTCTTCCCCAATGATAAAGGCGTCCGCAAGTCCTCTGGGCTCTTCTTGTACCTCATAGGCGAACCGCATGCCCAACTGACTTCCGTCACCCAGCAAGTCTTCAAACACCGGAAGATCCCTGGGCGTTGAGATAATCAATACTTCACGGATACCCGCCAACATCAAAGTCGACAGCGGATAATAGATCATCGGCTTGTCATAAACAGGCATGATCTGTTTAGAAATTGCCTTCGTCAATGGGTACAATCTTGTTCCGGCGCCCCCGGCTAAAATTATTCCTTTCATTGATTTACCTCCAAATCATTTTCTTTGCGGGCATACACGCTTCTCGTTTCTGTAACGTCTACCAGCCCAAAACCAACCTGTTCCAGATAGGCATCCATCTCAAAAGAACAGAATGTCACAATATAATCCACGTTCCTCTTATCAAGCGCCCTTGCCAGACGTCTCGGTTCGTCTTTCATGCCATAATTTACTGCCCGGATAATCGCTTTTTCTGCAATGTATTGCTTGGGCACATTTTCATACCCTTCCGCGTTATTATGCTCCTGATAAACTTTACGGCCAATTCCCCATACCAGTGATGGATCGTATAATCTTGCCCTGGTCTGAAATTCCCCGTCAAACACGACGACCGGGTGTTCCTTATCCTTGTCCTGCTCGATGATCTCACAAACTTCAATCACATCCTTCGGTAGATTATAAATATTTTCCGGAATCCGAATACTTCCTTCCGTAAGAAAGGTGCTTGTGCCACCGACAAAGAGCGTCAGCAACAGCACACAGACCACTGCTTTCTCCCACAATTTCCTGCAATCCATGACAGCCTTCGTCCCCACCCAGGCAATCACCGGCAAGATGGGTACTGCCCAGAGAAAACGGTAATACGTGTTAATACCTGTCACTTTTCCCATCAGACGCAGCGATAAGTTATTAAATATAAACAGCACGCTGAGGATTACGACGAATGCAAAACGCTTGCGCCCTTTCTCATCTCCATGGCAAAAAACATAAACCATGCAGACGAGAAACAGCGACAAAAACACCGTCGATCCCATATACGTCTCAATTACCTGCTTTACACTCTCTACTGTATACATAAGTTCCCTCATTCTTTATATTTACCGCGGCTTTTGCCACATGCAAATGTCGCTACTTGATGGGGATGCGAATTCCCCTAATATACATAAAATAGAGCATAATATACACAATATTGGGCAGCACACACACAAATGCACGCCACAAGATCTGCCAGCTTCGCTCCGCCAGCCAATCCGCCAACACCGCAATAACCAGGATGGCAGGAACTATCACCAATGAAGACATAGACACCGGAATACTAGAAAAGCAAATAACAAACGCTAAGGCCCAATGTTCCCTTTTTCGCCTATCCTTCCACAGACAGAGCACCGCATAAAAGACCGCCGGAATTACTACATTGGCACAGAATCCCTTTGCCTCATAACTGCGTATCAGCAGAAAATCCGACGCCGCATAGCTTGTATGGAATCCCAGATGCAGTATAAACACCAGCCCTGTTAGAAACAGCGCTTTTTTCTCTTCCGGGAACAGACGCCTACCCATCGCAAACAAGATAGATGCGTGCAGGAAAATGCAAAGCGGACTCAGCACATAATGCTGTAAGAGCATACCGCTAATGCCGGTCAACCTGCTCAACAGCGCCGAATGTATATAAAAGGAAGATAATGCGTACCGAAAATCCAACGCTTTCTCCATGACATTCGATTCACCATCATACACAAACATCGTATCCGTCATCGTTGTGGTGTCCACAATCCCGATATAATAGGACGTGTCCCACCCTACATACTGCTGTGTCCCAGCAAACCAGCAGCAAAACAACACCAACGCAATCACCGCCGCCAGCAAGAGTCCTTTGCTACGCCAAACTCCGGCAAATATCCCCTTTATCATGCTGCCCAGCTCTTTTCTTGCCGCTATGAACACATAGATATGAACCACTACAGCGATTAAAAGCCACAATACCACCATCTCATGAAAGGGCCTTTGCAGGAGAATTAACGGCAGAGCCGCTATCTGAAAAACTCCGAAATACACGAAAAATCCTAAAATCCCCATCTCATACTTTCTGAATTCCCAGTGAAACAGCCTGCCCAAAGCAGCGCCATAAATATGAAATTCTATGCCTAACAATAAAAGCACAAGCAAACATACTGCAAGCTGCATTCTAAATTCTCCTGACTTTTTAATTGTCCATTCACCATCAACAAAACCATTGCTTTCGCGGATATTATATCACGCACTTACGGCAAATGCAAATTTATCCATTTTTCCTATCTTCGATACATCGTATAGAGTCTCTTTTTGCTATAACGCGGCACAAGCTGTCCCCAGGAAGAAATCTTAATCAGTCCCAGATAACGGTCTGTGTATTGAGAGGTTTTGGTGGTGTCCATGTACTTATACACATCAAAAGCCTCCTTTCCTTCGATGCCCATCGGCATCCCGTCGGCAGCTTCCAGCGGATGATCGCGGTAACTGCGAATAATAAATGCGTCCACCATCGGATTACATGCCGCTATGTAATAACTTGCTGCAATTGCCGCCGCCTGGTTCGCCTGCCCCCAATTAGAGGCGTAGCCCTGTTCAGAGAGAATGACTCGCATCGAAGAACGGTAATTGCGCTTCATATAATCCGTCAACACATCGAGATTCTTCATGGTAACATAAGGGCTGTTCTCGTCATAGGTAATGCCGTACCCCTCCCAGAAGTTCGTATAGGTCAATGGCGCCGAGTATGCGTGATAAGCGAGGTTCCACTTTAATCCTCGTTGTATACGATTCAAATGCTTTGCAAAGGAAGCAATGGAGTGTTTGACCGTGTAACCGCCCGCTGGCGCTGTATTCCAGTAATTGTCCATGCAGATAAAGACATTTGCATTGGCATAGTGGCTGCGCACCCCATAATATAAGGAACGGAACGCATAAGCATACGACTGGAAATACGCATCCTCGGACATCCCGCCCGCATAATGCCAATAACGCGGATTGTTGATTTCATTTCCCAAAATCCAGTTGGATACATAGCAGCTTTTCCTGCCAAATACTTCGCCCACATAACTGAATATAGCTTCCATCTTCTCTCTTGCCGCATTATCGCGCACGTTCCAGGAATAAAACTGCGCCGCTCCCGCTACTCTTGCACTAGGATCAATCAAGTCCGTCTGGCCATCCACCCAGTTCAGTAAAAACTGTGCAGTAACATTAATTCCCCTTTTATTGCATTCTGATACAAACCACGGATAAAATCCCATATTGCTGAAATAATATGTCTTGCCATTATATTTGTAGGGCACCGACGGGTTGGCACACACATCATACACCGTAAGGTTAATAAACGTATTCTTTGCTTTACAGGCGATAAGCTCCTCTAAGGAACTGTAAAACTGCATACCCTTTTTCGTTTTTCCAGGCTTATACTTCGATTTATTCTTTGCCGCTTTTCCCGGATTCTTCACAAAGGAAGTTCCGCTGATCAATTGATATTTGCCGTTCTTTTTCACGGCAATACCAAACTTGGAAGCGGCATATCCCGCATTCTCCGCTGTTTTTAAGGTAAAACTGAGATTCTTCTTTTTCGGCGCTTTCTTTGCCATCTTGTACGGTTTTCCATTAAAGGGGTTGACATATACCAGGTAATAACGGTCGTCGGAACTCGCCACACGTTTCTTTACTGTCGCTTTTACCCTGACAATACCCTTTTTCGTCGCTTTACACAAGCGGATTTTCGTCAATTTCGTATTCGGCTTGCGCGTACATTTTACCCATTTGGCATAATATGTTTTGTTTCCGGCATTGCCCTTTCTCACATAGCTGACGCGCTTCTTGAATTTTTTATCTTTATACCATCCGTCAAAATCATATCCCTTCCTTGTGGGTACGGGAAGGTCAAAGGTCTTCGTTTGAACTGTATAACTCTTCTTAGCTTTTTTGGAGAGTTTACCTTTGTTCGTATAGTATTTTATCTTATACGTGACTGCCTTCCACTTGGCATAAAGCGTCACTGTGCCCCCCGCCTTTGTCGTCAGCTTCTTCACCTGGGCGCCGCTTTTGTAGTCTTTGCCTTTGCCATTCTTTTTGCTATTCCAACACACAAATTTATACCCTGTACGCACAAAGCGGTTTGCACTGAGTTTACTCAAAGTACCATACACATGCTTAGAAACAGACATTTTACCAATCTTTGCGCCATTTCCATCATACTTAACGTTATAGGAATTGCCTTTCCACATAGCATAGAGCGTCACAATGTTTCCATCCTTCTGGTTGGCAAAGGAAACTTTCTCCCGCTGCTTATAACTTACGCCTTTCCCATCCTTTCTCGTATTCCACCCTGCAAAGGAATAGCCTGCTCTCGTGAACTTATTCTTCGTTAATTTCTTACCCGTTCCACAGGTAAACGCTTCGTCGACCATTGTACCGCTGCCGCCGTTTGCCTGAAAGCGCACTTTGTATTCTCCCAGCCGCCAGATTGCTTTGAGCACGACAACCGCGCCCTCTGTATCCGTGAGGTTTTCTACAACGGACTGTTCCTGATAGATGCCCACGCCTTCCTGTTCCCAGCCAATCAACACATAATCGTTGCGATAGCACTTACTGAGCGGAAGCGTCAGTTTTTCATCATAGGACAGCACACAGTCTTGTGGAACCTGCCCCTGCCCGCCATTCAAATCAAATCGTACGCGGTATGTAACCGGCGTCCAGGAAGCCGATAACGTGATATCTTCCATTACCGGTGTATCAAACACATAATAATTCCCTTCATTGTCCAGCCAGCCTTGAAAGAGGTAACCTTTTTTCTTTACTTCTGTAATTGCAGATGCATCCGCTGTCTCTCCCTCCTTTACCTGAATGGTATAACTCTGTTCGCCCTCTGCGGTCGTTCCCCCATTCAATTCAAAACAAACGGTATGCGTTCGCTCCTCCTCTTCTGGCGCTGCATCTTTTGGCTGCACAGTTTCATCTTGCCATCCCTCTTGTGCAGTCTGTCCCTCTTGTTCCTGTCTGTACGGCTCCATTCCCATGGCATAAAGGCTGCCTCCATCCATAGTAAACAACAGCACTGCTGCCAATAGTACAGACAATATCCTCTTCTTTTTCATATCTGATCCCTTCTGTCTCTTTTCACCAAGCAAAATCCGCTGTTACGGACTTTCCCAGTTACTTAAAAATCCAAAATTTACCTGCAATATAATTAAGCACAATTACCAGCACATTGGATATAATCTTCCAAACCATGCTGTTCCAATGCATACAATCCACCGCCAGTACCATGATGATGACATCCATCACCCCTGTGGCAAAACGGCAGCCAACAAAGGCAATTGCTTCTTGCAGCCATCCTTTAAATCCTCTCACCTCACTTTCAAATACAAATTGACGGTTCGTAATATATGCAAACGCCACAGAAACAATCCATGCGACGACTGTGCTTACAAAATTTGTAAGATGGACTTGCCGGTATAGAACATAATAACAGACAATATTTACCAGCGTAGTACATCCACCAAAAAACAAATACAATATTTCTGACTTAAATTTTAGGAACAATTTTCTGACTGTTTCCATCATAATCTCACTTTCTCACTTTAGTGTGACAAGGTCTTCCTATAAGTTCAAGAACGCCGCTGGCGTTCTTGCGGCGGCGTGCGGGTCAGCTTTGCTGACATATTCATATCCGCACGCCTGCCATCCGCCGGAGGCTTTATCTCAATCTCCGATTGAGATAAACAAATACCCCGCAACGAAACGGCGGGGTATTCATTTGCAAAATACATTCTTATTCTATCTCCGAAAGCTTCACAATCACATAGTTATCCTGTACGGATATATACCCTTGATTCGGGTAATGTTCCATCTCTCTTGACAAAGCGATTGCCTCATCTTTGTAATCCAACGTGCCAGCAATATCAATCCCCAGCGTATTCATAATGCCCACCACGCGCCCAGTAGCGCCCGCCAAGTTTGCCGGCGTATAATCCCACGCCAGGAAAGAAACGCCATACATGTCCGCACCCCGCGCTGCATGGTTCAAATGCGCCCCATAGCCGCCCACACAAATAATCGGCAAACCCTCGGCCCCTGGCATGCGCTGTACATCTTCTGCAATTTGCGATGCTACACGCACATCCTCCTGATAACGCACATCATCGGTATACAAGAGCCGGGAGATGGTACTGACATTCAACCAAATCACCACCACGCAAATCACCAGAGCCGCCCGGCATACCCACTGATAACCCGCGCCTTCCTTTTTCTTCCATATGCCATAGGCAAACATGCAGCCAAAAGCCGCTACAAGCTGCAACGCAAACTGAGAACGCGCCACCAACTGGTTTCCGGTGTAAATAGTCATCAAAAACGGCGTCAGCGCCAATCCCGCCAGCGCAAGAAACAATACAAACTTCACAGATTTATTTATTGCGCGCTTTCTGCAAAAACTGAAAAAGACAATTGCCAAAAACAAACACATAAACGGATATGCCGAACTGTATTCCACTCTACCCAATCCCCAGAGCATCACTTTTGCCATGTGCTTGACAATATAGCCCATAATTTCCGATAACGGCGCTTTGCCCCAGGCAATCTGCCCCTGAAGATATATATCCATACCAAAAAACAACCGCGTAATCACCGTATTTACAATATAAATTACGGCAAATCCGCCAATTAGCTTGAAAATAGCTATAGCATATTCTTTCCAAAGCTTTTCCTCATATGTTCGCGCAAAATCCATCAGGAAAATTATAATGCAAAGACCAATATAAAACGCCACGCAGCCCTGATACGTACAAAAGCTCCAGACTCCCGACACAAGACCCAGAACTGTCCACACCACCTTATTGCCTGTAAAATAAATGAGACGGCTCAAGGCGAACACGGAGACTACGGCATAAAACATGCCAAATACCACTTCTGTCCGCTGCAAAGAAAAATAAAACTGCGGCATCCATGCCGGACAAACAGTGAATAACACCATAAACAATCCATATGGATAACTGTCGTCCTTACCACTCACCGTCCAGCAGAGAAATGCAATAAACGCACCCAGCAGAATAAAACCTGCCAGAAACAAAAGCCCTGCAAAGTATGGATTGTAGCCTCCCGGCGTCCAAACCGCCTTGCTCAGAAGAAGCCCCTGTCTGCCCACAGCTTTCCAGGAATCCAGCAAAGCCCCTTCGTCCTGAATAATTCGCTCCGTATCTATTCCGACATTGAGAGAAAATACCATATGTAAATAACAGATACAGGCCATAATTCCGTTGACAAATAATGCATTCGTATGTCTCTTTGCAAACAATTTTACATCCTCAATCATTTACGATTCCTTTCCTTCCTCAGCCAATCTTTTTTATCTGATCGTCACTGCACTCACTTACAATATAATGAGGTCTCTTCTTCGTTTCCACATAAGTCTTGCCAACATACTGACCAATGACACCAAGGCAAAATAACTGTACGCCACCAATAAAAATCATCACGCACATATTCGACGCCCAGCCCTGCACGGCGTCGCCCCACACAAGCCGCCGGATGATAATAAATAAGATGGCAAGCAGAGAAATCCCCGTACACGCCACGCCCATCCAAGAGGCTATACTTAGCGGCATCTGTGAAAAACTGATGATGCCCTCCAGAGAATATTTAAAAAGTTTCCAGAAATTCCACTTCGTCTCTCCGGCAGCCCGCTCCACATTCTCAAAGGCATACCAGTAAGTACGAAAGCCAATCCAGCCAAAGATTCCTTTGGAAAAACGGTTCCGCTCGCCCATTTGCACAATCACATCCACCATTTCCCGCTTCATCAGCCGATAATCCCTGGCTCCGTCTACAACGTCCGCATCTGATATTTTATTAATTAATTTATAGAACATTCTCGCAAAAAAAGAACGAATCGGCGGTTCCCCCGCTCTGTCTACCCGCCGCGTAGCGACGCTGTCATATTCCCCCGTCTCTAAAATCTTCACCATCTCAGGAAGGAGATGCGGGGGGTCTTGCAAATCGGCGTCCATCACGGCAACATAATCTCCGGTGGCATTGCAAAATCCCGCATACATCGCCGCCTCTTTGCCAAAATTTCTGGAAAAGGAAAGATAACGGACGTAATGCCTATTTCCTGCAAATTCCTGTAACAACTTCAGCGTCCCATCGGAAGAACCATCATTCACATAGAGAATCTCAAATTCATACTCTGGCATTTGCTCCACAGTCTTTGCGATCTCCGTATCAAAGGCTGGCAGACAGCTTTCTTCATTATAACATGGAACAATCAAACTGATCTTCTTCATCTTACATACCTCTCATTTCCATTACAGGCGTGGCTCTGCCGCTCAAAACCGACATTATTTGCTATCTATTTTCTGTTATGACGCCTTTTTTGTCAAGAGTAACTTCCGCACATACGGCAGCACAAACTCCATGGTAATTGTTTCCTTCTGTAACAACAAGGCCACTCCGTATAGGCAAAAAAACACAATTGCCGTAAATACAAGCGTCAGGAAATTCCCGGTATTCTGCAAAACCATTTTATGCAGCGCCACCGCAGCCGCCACAGAGGGAATTAAAGCCAGCATATATGGGACGATACGTCTTATCTGCCAAATTTCCTTTAAGAACTGCCTTAAGACGACTGCTTCTATCAATACCACCACAAACTCTGCCACCAGCGTACCAATTGTCGCTCCACAGGAGCCAAACGTAGGGATCAGCCATAAATTGATAATTAAGTCAACCACACTGCCCGCAATTACCGCCAGCAGTACGTTTCTCTCCCTGCCCGTAGGCACGAGGATCTGCATACCTAAAATATTGGACAATCCGATAAAAATAATCGTCGGCATAATCAGGCGCATGGAAATTGCCGCCGGCGCATACGCCGGACCTGAGAGAAAACCGATTCCTTCTTCCGCGAACAACATGAAATACACGGCAAGAGGAAGCGATATCAGCAGCACAAAACTCAGGGCATGGGAAGTCATGCGCTTGAATTCCTTCTGCATCCCTTTTTCAATATAATAGGAAAGACGCGGCAGCAGCACCGTACCCAAAGAAATCACCAGGCTCACCAGCGCAGTCTTGACATAAACCGCCGCATTGTAGTAGCCGGTCTGCTCGTCCCCACTGATGAATTTCAACATCACTGTGTCCAGATTTGTATAAATACTGCTGGCCACTGTCATCGCACAAAACACCGTGATTGGTTTTAGATGCCTTTTCAGATTATAACCGCCCAAAGGCTTAATCGTAATATATCTGCCCATCCTGAGAAAATTAACTACATAAGAGCCAATATTGGAAATCACAGTCAACGCGCCGTAAAT
This sequence comes from uncultured Lachnospiraceae bacterium, assembly GCA_947565425.1. GTDB lineage: Bacteria > Bacillota > Clostridia > Lachnospirales > Lachnospiraceae > Petralouisia. Next base: position 34,216 of record CANOFW010000008.1, on the reverse strand, counting down.
AATATAATCCTCTTTTTTATGCACAAGCAAAAACATGCCTGAAACGGCGATAACTTTAAAAACGAGGGAAGCCGCTGTAATATACGCATATTCTTCCAACGCAGAGTACAGCCAGTTCACACCAATCACATTGAGAATGATTGCTGAACTCACCACCAGAAGCAACGTTCTGTCCTCCGCAAATTTCGGTACGGTATAAAGGCTGACGCCGAATACAACATATACAAGCATCGTCATCGCGCTGTTGATGATGAGAATTTCCTGCACAGTTCTCGATAATTTCTCTTTATCATCGCGCACCTGGGCACAGGCGCGGATTCCATAGGTAGGGATTCCCAGCATCGCCACCATCGAGAAATAATTGACTACCGCCATGGCCGAAGCTACCTTTCCGGTTCCCACTGGCAGCAACACTCGCGAAACGTAGGGAAACGTAATCAAGGGAAAAATTACGGAGGACGCAGTCAAGATGAAATTCATTATAAAATTAAAAGTTACGGAATGTTTCTTATTCATTTAATTTTCTCCTGCTATGCACACGCTCCTATTTCCAATAGGAAATACCCCTCCCCTGTAAGCATATGTTCTTGACCTTTCTGATACAAAACATACACTTATATATCACGCGCTCTGCCCGCATACGCAGGCTCATGTCGACTTCCCGTACCTTCAGCTCTTTGACCTCATACTTATGGTATATCAGATATACCAGCCAGAGCCGTTCTGACAAAAAACCATAGATGCGCCCCTGGTATGTATCATAACCACCAAGGTCCACACGCCTTTCACACTCTCCCAAAATATCAAACAGCCCTGCGCAATAATCGTCAAATATTGTTTTCGGACATACCCTCATGTTAAACGGAAACAGGAATCCTTTGCCCATCGCTTTATCAAAACTCTCCACATATTGCGGATGGCGTTCCTCAATCACCCGACGGACTACGGTCAGATCTTCCTTATTATGGCATCTTGCAAAATGCCTCTGCACGCTGCCCGGAACCCACCATTTCTTTGCCACAATCACATCGGATTCCTCCAATATGCGCTCTGCACGCTCCCAGGCCAGAGTTTCGCCCTCTTCTGTAAAAAATCTGCGGTAATGGCTGATGCCTACGATGTCCGCCTGCTGGTTTTTCCATATCCAGTACAAGCCCGTCAATTCACAATAACTGCCGTTCTTATTTGAAATATTATGCCCTTCATCGTCAAAACCATAACCTGTTAGCTTCTGTTTCTCTTCCTGGGGAAGCTTTGCGGCGCCTACATAGAGTTTCCGGTAATGTTCTGGCAACGAAGACGCCAAAGGCTTATGTGTAATTACATAAATATTTCCCGTCTTCAAGTTTCAATCCTCCTACAACAACACTTTATCTCTCGAACAGCACATGATACTGCCCGCTTTTTGGCTGCGCACGAAACTGACTGCGAACTCTGTACATTTGCAGATACTGATTAACTCCGCTCCCAAAAGGATGGGATAACCGCCGCTTAAATACATCGTATTAACTGCCGGGCACTTTGTCAAATCTACCATCGCAATTCCGGCAGCAAGTACAAGCACGCTCAGACCCAAGCCGGTGGCAACCAGCCAGGCGTTTCCATGCGCAAACTTTTTCCTGCGCAAATCATAGATCACTACCACTGTCAGCAGAATATAAGAAATAATTCCCAACCAGAACACTGCTTTTCCACATTTACGGTAACACTTACCAATACAATTGAGCCTTACCGCCGCCTTCCTGCCGGCATTTTCTATGTATACTTCATCCTTCTTACTGGAATATGCATCTAAGATGCCAGTAATTTTTGTCTTGCCGTCACCGTGGAACCCATTGCTGTTTACCCGAACTTTCGCTACTCTCTCGCCATTCTGGTATACCGATAGATACCAGCCTTCATCGTGCAGGCCATCTTTTACATCCCATCTTGCCTTAAAATAACATTTTCTGGCATCCTCCAAAACAATCCCCTTATCTTTCAAATAATCATAGACGCCCTCGCTCTCCTTAAATTTCACTTTCCGATATTGATTCCCCTGCTCATCTTCCAAATACACCGTCTTATCTACTCCATCGTACTCTGGAAAGACAATCCAGCCTTTGATAAAATGGTCGCGTTTATACCGGAAAGCTGCCGCCTTATTCCTGGTGAGCACTTCAAATTCCTCATAATCGTTCTCATGCTTTTTCCAGATAAAAGCCCTTGCGCGCGTCATTTTATAGCTAGTCATATAATTAATGGCTTCCAGCGTGCGGCCTACCAGCGCCTGACGATGTGCTGGCGTATCCAGATAATAATTCTCCATCATTTTCGTCTCTGTTCTTTGCAGCCTGCCATCTGCAAATGCCGCCTCCAGTTCATCGTAAACATTCTTATAAAATGCATTTGCCGTCTTGCTGTCTTCATAAACGCCGGCTTCCGAGAGCCCTTTCACCAACGCCCAACCTAACCAGCCGGCTTCCACTTCCCCATCGGTCGGGTGCGTATCATACTCATTATGATCGCTCATAGCAATCTCTAACTCTACTTTCACACTCGCCAACGTGGGAGAAATCTCATAAAGTTCACGCAGTTGTTTCCGTGTGAGGGGAATTATTTCATCCGCATCTTCTGCCTTGATATGAGTAAGATCTTCCATAACTGCGCTATAATATTCCACAGTGGAAGAACCATACCGATATACATTTAATAATTTCACCATCGAAGTACACAGGAATATTCCCAGAAATGGGACAACAAGACAAAAAAACCGCGGCAAGTTTTTGCATGTTCTGTGTTTCACAAATAGTACAAAAAACAGAATCAGGCAGACAGTTCCCGTAAAGGGCAGAAGCCAGACAGTATCGCTCTTCGTAATCCACAAATACCCAAGCGCTATCCCTGTAAAAGCGGACCATAACAAGGGCACGCGCAGCCGCGGCGCGGAAATTGAAAAATACAGATGGAGCAAGCCTCCAAACACAAAAAGCGTGAGAATTACGCCCAAACCATTGCGGTACACCCGCTGTAACACGGTGCTACAATAAGAAATGGGCTGAAACAGCAAGGCCAAATAGATAGCCGCCACATATTTTTTGGAAGAAAAAATGTTTACTAAGGCGCTGCTAAAACACATGCACGCCACGGAATACCCCAGCGTAATCGTAAAAATATACGGCAGATGCAAGCGATAACAGACAGCCAGGAAAATAGCAAATCCTGGCTCCTTCATAAACGTATACGAGTTGAAATCCCCGGTCCAATCTAATCTGGAAATAGAAAACGCCCACTCTTTCATCAGTTCGTCGTCACAGGGGGAACCAGGCACCACATAAATGGGAAGCCTGCTAACCAAAATTTGCTTGATCAGCGCGGCTACCAGAAAGAGCAACAACAGCTTATGTTCTTTTATCTTTTCGAGTAATTTCATGTAACCGATCCTTACTTATGTTTGATATGCAAAATTCCAATAAAGAAGCTGCCAAATACCACTTCAATACCAACCACCATCAAAAGCATGGCCGGAATGGTAATACGCATCATTTTCTCCGGCGATAAACCGCCAAACCCGGTGGCTCCCCAGATACAAAAAGCCGCAATTGTAATCACTACGCCAAGCAAGAATAAGATTAGACCAATCACTACGCCTTTCTCTGTCGTCGTATCTTCCAACCACTTGTCAAGTTTCCCTTCCGTGGGAATAAAGCCCGTCACGCTGGCATAGGAGCGTACAAACAGAGAAAACATCACTAAGTTGGCGCCGACCATCATACCTGCCGCCGCATACATCAAGGTATGCACGCCAAGTCCTACCGAGCCAATCTGTATATTGCCAAGGCTTAACACAACCGTAAGAATCAAACCAATCACAAACAAAATCAACCCCGGATACATAAACAGCCAATTCGGACTGTGCATCAACAGAAATTTCAAATGGCGCCAGCCATCCGACCAGCTCCGCAAATGCGGTGCGTGGGAACGTCCATCCTTCTTCAAGGTCGTCGGCACTTCCGCTATTTTCAAGTGGTTCAAAGTCGCTTTCACCACCATCTCACTGGCATATTCCATACCGGTCGTTACCAGTCCAAGACCGAGAATTGCTTCCCGGTTATAGCCCCGAAGCCCACAATGATAATCGCCAATTTCGCAGGGGAAGAACAGCCGAGCAATGAAAGAGAGCACCGGGTTCCCCAGATACTTGTGCAGCGGCGGCATCGCCCCCGGCTCAATGCCTCCTTTAAAGCGATTGCCCATCACCAGATCATAACCTTCTCTGAGTTTTTCCACGAACGGCATCAGATGCAAAAAATCATAACTGTCATCCGCGTCCCCCATGATCACATACTTGCCAAGGGCGCCGTTACAGCCACCAATCAGCGCTGCGCCGTACCCTTTTTCTTCCACTTCCACGACTCTTGCGCCGTTGTCAACCGCAATCTGCCGGGAGCCGTCTGTACTCCCATTGTCGGCAATCACAATTTCTCCATTTACCCCGCTCTCCGCAAGAAAAGTCTTCGCCTTGCCGATGCAGGTTGCCAATGTCTCTGCCTCATTGAGACAGGGCATCAATATTGTCAGCTCAAATTGTTCCTTCATTTGTAAACTCCTTTCCTAGTACTGGTTAATGGCATATACCCATACTGCATGGATTGACACAAACGCACAGATGGCAAGCACAATACCATTGTAATATTCACGCTTGATCCTATTAACAATCTTGCATTTTTGCCTAACCCAATTTACAATCCTGAAACTTCCCAGAGAATAAAGTACCGGAAAGTATATAGGAGCAATGTATCGGTATTGACAGCCCTTAATCGTGTCGCTGCCCACATCTGTGAAAGCGACATACATGGACGTCGCAACCAAGCACAACACACCAAACGACAATACATAGCAGGCAATTCTTGGAAGCATCTTCACACCAAGGTCGCACTCGCTTTTATCCGTAAAGGTCACCACCGCCAAGGTTACTACCATCAAAGAAGAAAAAACAGTCGGCTCCAGGTTGGTAAAATAATGCAAATAAGAGAAATAATGGACCGCCGATTTCAGTGATACATAATCCGCCAAAAATCCCAGCAATGTCTTTGTATATTCCCAGGGATGGGAGAAAATATAAGAAATCTGCCCAAACGCGTCAATATTTTCACCGCCACGTGTATCCTGGATGCCACCCGCGTCTGGAACCGTAAACAACAGCAACAGCTTCACACACGCCACAACAAACACAAGCGCCAACACAACAAGTATAATCTTTCTCTGCCTGGGATTTGCATATTTCTCTTTAGGAAGAAACAACGTGACTAACAGCAGCGGAATATATAGAAGTTTGGGACCCGCCCCAATGAAAAATGCAAAAATCATACAGAGCGATTCCATCGTCGTCATCTTCTTTTCCGGCCGCTGCAATTCCCCGAAGAAACAGCAGAACCCATAGAGGAACCAGGCCGTTATCCATGGGTCATAGGAATAAGAAGCTGCCATAAAAAGCGTAAAGGGAATCAGGGCTATCACTGCCGCCAACAGTTTGCCCGATTTCAATTTGCGAATCGCCAAATATACCAAAACAGCATAAAATAACAGATTAAACCAACGTCCCAGCATAAACGTCATATGGTAAGGCAGATGAAGCAACCTTCCCAGCCATAGCCCAAATGCGGCCGGAAGATAGCAGAGATTCCGATAACGTGGCCACGTTCGGTCTGCCAGCGCCGCTTTCTCTGGCTGATAAAGTCCATCTATTTCTTGATACGTTTCCTGCTGACTTTCCCTATCATAATTCTTGCGCTCAAGCGCTGTCTGCGGGAAATTGTTCATATAATACATTTCCGCTTCTGTTATACCAGGTTTTAAAATATGGGACAACAACATTGGATAGTAATAATGCCACTCATCATCCCAGGACACGCCGCAGGAAGACGGAAGCGCCGCCGCATATAGCGTACCTACGCTGAGAATAATCACTAAAACCGCAATTTCCACCTTTTTGGCGACAATCTCGCGAAAACAAACGAAGAGTGCAGCTAGCTCCAGTACCACAAAAACGCCCAGATACCTTCCCAGAAAGAAAGCATCATTCCCATAAAAAATGACTGCAATCAGCCGCTCCAACCCAAAGGAAAGCACTGCCGCCGCCAAAAGAATGACTGCTAATTTTTTAAGGTCCTTGGAAATGTACTGCGGAATTTGCAATTTTCTATTTGTGATCCACTTCATTTAACTTTTCTCCTTTGATGTAAAAACGCATGAGTAACTTTGCCATCCAAGTAGGCCAGAACTTTTGAAACATCGCATAATCCTCTTTGGCACGGATATTGCCCTCACGGATGGTGTTCGACGTCTCAGAACCCTCATGTACCCGGTGGCAGGTCATCGCCTCCCTGGAATAAACAAATTCTCCCTTCTCCCGGGAAAGCTTTTCCCATTCTTCCCAGTCCAGATTGCTGCGAAACGCAGAGACAAACACCGTCTCGGGAAGGCTGTCTTTCACATAAGCGACTGACCAACATGCCACGGGATTACCGAACGATAGCACCAGCCGCTTAAAAAAAGATTTTCCCTGGAATGCCTTGACCTTTAAGGGCAGCAGCAGCAAGCGTTTCACCCGCAACATCGAACTCTTTTGCACAACCTGTCCGTCACGCAATTCATAATAATCTGCAAAATAAATGAGCGGATGTTTGGAGGCGTTGATTTTCTGTAACATATCCTGTGCATATTCCGGCTGGTATCTGTCATCCTGATGTGCCAGAGTGACCAGCTTCGTCTTCGCACAATGATAGGCGAAGTTCCAGTCCCCAGCAATTCCGCCAGGTCCATCGTTCACATACAAAGGAATCTGGTACTCCTTTGCCAGATTCCGAATGTAGTCATTTTCTGTACTGGTTGCCATAATAAGATTCGTCGCAACCGTCTGTTTCTTCAATGATTCAATACATTCCCTAAGATAAGGGCTTTCCTTGTAAGCGCAGATTGCAAATGTATGATCCTGTGGTTTAAATTCCATTTTCTCTTCCCATTATCTGTTCTGATACATATCCTCGTAATACTTCTGATAGTCGCCGCTGGTTACGTTTTTCATCCACTCCTCATGTTCAAAATACCAGGCAATCGTTTTCTTAATTCCTTCTTTGAACATGGTCTCCGGCTTCCAGCCGATTTCCGCTTTAATCTTATCCGGTGCAATCGCATATCTGCGGTCATGCCCCTTGCGGTCCTCCACAAACGTAATCAGGTCTTTGCTCACCAGTTCTCTTCTGGGATCGCCCTCTGGCAGCATTTCCAATAAAGTCTCGATAATAATATGAACAATCTCAATATTCTGCTTCTCGTTATGTCCGCCGATATTGTAAGTCTCTCCCAATTTACCATGCTCTTGCACCATATCAATACCTTTGGCATGGTCATCCACATACAGCCAGTCGCGGACATTTTTGCCGTCGCCGTACACGGGAAGCTTCTTGCCATGCAGCGCATTGTTGATAATCAACGGAATCAGCTTCTCCGGAAACTGATACGGCCCATAATTATTTGAGCAATTGGTAATATTTGCCGGGAAATGGTAAGTATCAATATAAGATTTAACCAGGAAATCCGAGCTTGCCTTGCTCGCCGAATAAGGGCTGTGCGGATCGTAGGGAGACGTCTCATAGAAATATCCGCCATCCTCTGTCAAAGAACCGTATACCTCGTCCGTAGACACATGCAGAAACTTCTTGCCGTCCTTATAAGTTCCGTCTTCCTGCTCCCATGCCGCCTTAGCACAATTGAGCACGACTGCCGTACCCAGGACATTCGTCTGCACAAATACCTCTGGATTCTTAATACTGCGGTCCACATGGCTCTCTGCTGCAAAATGCACAACTCTGTCAATATCATTCTCTGCAAAAATCTTGTTGATGGCTTCCTTATCACAGATATCCGCCTTCACAAACGTATAATTCTCTCTGCTTTCTACCTCTCGCAAGTTTTCAAGGTTTCCCGCGTAGGTCAGCTTGTCCACATTGATGATACGAATTTCATTGTCATATTTGCGGAACATATAATGAATATAATTTGAACCGATAAACCCGGCTCCTCCTGTAACCAAATAAGTCCTCATATCCGTCTCCTTCTCTTCTAAAATCTCAGGCATTACCACTCAGGTATACTTTCAAAGCATCCTTCCAGTCTGCCATACGAAAATCGCTCGTCAGTTTTATCATATAATCATCAAGAATTGAATAAGCCGGCCGCGGCGCCTGCCCTGGATTGCGGCGGCAGTATTCCTCCGTACTCACACGCTCTACCACCGTGCTCTTACCTGCCAGTTTAAATGTCTCCTCCGCTAAATCTGCCCAACTACAGCTTCCTTCACAGACTGCGTGGAATAATCCATAATTCTCCGTAGGCTCTAAAAAATGAATCATCTTCGCCAACTCTAAAGCGCTGGTAGGACAACCCACCTGGTCGTCTACCACAGTCACCTTATCATGGCTCTCAGAGAGACGCAACATCGTCTTTACAAAATTCTTGCCGTCACCGTACAGCCATGCCGTACGCAGGATAAAATATTTCTTGGCAAACGCTTTCACAAAGTTCTCACCTTCCAATTTCGTCTTTCCATAGGCGCTATTAGGTCCCGGCGCGTCAAACTCTGTATAAGGCTTGCTGCCATTGCCGTCAAACACATAATCCGTCGACACATGTATCAGCTTCGCGTCTACATCAGATGCGGCAATGCTCAAATTCCTGGGGCCAATAGCATTAATTCTGTATGCGCTGTCCCACTGCTGCTCACACAAATCAACCGCTGTGTGCGCTGCACAGTTTATGATAACATCCGGCTTCGTCTCGCGTACCAAAGAAAGCACGTCCTCCACCTTCGTAATATCAAGCGCAATCACGCCCTCGCCTGCCTGCACATCTGTATTGATAAATTCTGCCTCGCTACCATATTCCTGATTGATAGCTCGTCCAAGCTGCCCGTTGCAGCCCGTAACTAGAATTTTCTTCATGTTGTTTCCTCCTTATAACATCCTATCTGTCAAAAATAATATGCGCATAACAAATCCGTCCAGCCGGCTCTGCCGGTAGATTTGACGATTCCAGAGAATCTTCCATCTGCCTGCAAAATGCCTGGCAGCAAGAACTTTTTTCACCAGCGCATCCTTCTTATCATCTCCCTGGTAAAGCTCTGCAAAATCACTGAGCTGCCCATAGAGCTTCCCACGATTTTTCCGAAGATAAGCTGCCTTGGAACGAACTTCTCCAAAAAAACCTGCCCTGGCGCCAACGACATTCCCCTCGTGCTGGCGATATTTGATATAGGCATTCTCGTCAAAGATTACCTTTCCCACATAAGTAGCAACCAGATAAGACCACCAGTCATGCAAAATTGCACGCTGCGGCACCTTTGCCTTAATAATTTCCGCCAGCTCGCGGTTCATCACCGTTGTACAACCGGTACAGATACATTCTACCACCGCATTGCCAAATCCCGGAACACGCTTCCTCCCATCTTGCTTCGCCATAGGAGTTCCGTCACAATTTACCAGAATCTTATTGCTGCAATAAAGCGCGGGGCCTTTCTCCTGCGCCAACCTGCGCACGGCGACTTCTACTTTTTCTTCCAACCAGATATCATCCTGATCGCAAAATGCCACCAGATCTGCATCACTTTTCTTCAGAAGTTCAAAGAAACTTCTGCTGACTCCCAGATTCTTTTCCAAGAAGACCTTAATATTATTATATTTTGCACCATATTCCTGTAAAATATTAGGAGTTTTGTCTTTGGAGCCGTCATCTCTAATTAAAATCTCCAGATTCCCCCAAGTTTGGCGAAGTAAACTCTCTATCTGCTCCGCCAAAAAACGTTCCCCATTGTATGTCGACATCAGAATCTGAACTTTCTTTGTTTCCATAAGCTCCTGTTATTCTCCCAAACCGCTTTCCACTGCCTCTACTACTGCCTGCAAAGCCTCTTCCTCATCATCGCCATCACACATAAACTCAATCGTGTCACCCGATTTAATACATGCCCCCAGCACGCTCAATACACTCTTAGCGTTTGCTGTTCCCCCTTTAAAATTAAAGGTTATCAGCGACTGGTATTTTACCGCTTCTTTACATAAAATCCCCGCCGGGCGCAAATGCAGCCCGGTAGGATTCTTTATCGTAACTTTCTGACTAACCATACTTTTCCTCCTCAGGTCAATTTACTTCCTTTTATTTCTTTGATACCGCTAGGAGACCTAAGGCATCCTCCCAGCTTCGCTGGGTCCCTCCTTAGTTCCAGCCTCATGCCAATTTACAAAACGTTTCTCATGATTAAGTCTGCCAATGATTGCGCATCCTTAGAAATCTCCTCCTGATTCTTGCCCTCAATCATAACTCTTACCAGCGGTTCTGTACCAGACGGACGAATTAAGACCCTGCCCTCGCCAGCAAATTTATTCTCAAGATCATGCACTGCCTGAGCAATCTCCGGGTAATCCATAAACTTCTCTTTCTTGTGATTCGGCACTTTGGCATTTACCAATGCCTGGGGCAGCACCTCCATAATACTTGCCAGCTCGGAAAGCGGCTTTTTCGTCTTAACAATCACTTCCAGCAGATGCAGAGCGCTCAAAAGCCCATCTCCCGTTGTATTCTCATCAAGGAAAATAATATGTCCAGACTGCTCTCCGCCAATATTGTAACCATTTTCTCTCATATTTTCCAAAACATAGCGGTCACCCACCTTCGTCTGCTCAATATGGATGCCGTATTCTTTGCCCATCAACGTAAATCCAAGATTACTCATAACTGTTCCTACAATCGTATCCTTCTTGAGCGTACCATTCTTCTTCATCTCATTGCCGATAATTGCCATTACCTGATCGCCGTCTACAATATTGCCTTTCTCGTCTACCGCAAGCATACGGTCTGCATCCCCGTCAAAGGCAATCCCCAAATCTGCTTTCTCATAAACGACCCGTGCGCGCAATTCATCCATATGAGTAGAGCCACAGTTGGCATTGATATTGGTGCCATCCGGGTTTGTATGAATTGCCACCAGATTGGCTCCCAGTCCTTTCAATGTCTCCACTGCCGTATAATGGGAAGCTCCCTCCGCGCAATCAATAACAATCTTCATTCCGCTAAGGTCTACTGGAACCGTCTTCTTCATAAAGAAAACGTATTCCTCTCTGGCATCAAAGCGGTAACTGATTCTTCCAATTCCGGAGCCTAGAGGCAGCGGAACATCCTTCATGCCATTCTCAATTAACCGTTCAATCTCATCCTCCAGCTCATCGGAAAGCTTATAACCCTCTCCGTTAAAAAACTTAATACCGTTAAATTCCATAGGATTATGGGAAGCGGAAATAACTACCCCAGCATCCACCTTATGCTTCCTCGTCAAGTATGCGATAGCCGGCGTAGGCATTACACCCATATACACTGCGTTCGCCCCTACCGAGCAGATACCGGCCATCAGCGCATTTGCCAGCATATCACCGGAAATTCTCGTATCACAGCCTACGATTATTGTTGGCTGGTGCGCCTTCTCCTTCGTCAGCACATACGCTCCTGCTTGCCCAAGTTTCATTGCCAGCTCAATTGTAAGCTCTGTGCCTGCCACTCCTCTTACTCCATCTGTTCCAAACATTCTCGCCATATTTCGCACCTCTATCTCTTTCCTGATTATATTATTCATAATTCCACAAATCTACACTGATTGATTTTCGGATTGATTTAAATCTTCATGCTTCCCCAACGCTTACTCTGCGCAACATCTTACTCGTTACCCGCGGTATCTTGGTCTTCCTCATCATTCGTTCCACTATCTTCCCCACCGTTATTCTCTTCCTGATTGTCATCTGGATTTATTGGCGCACTCTCCGTTTCTGCATTCCTGTCGACAATGATAAACTGTATGTTTACCTGTCCAATCAACTCGTATTTATCCCCAGGAAGGGTAACGTTCAACAGCCTTGTATAAGTGCCTGGCTGTAAATCTGTCACATCCAACAATACTTCAATTTGATCCAGAGCAAGCGTCTCCATATCCTCTTCCAGCGCGCGAACAGTCATCGTTACGGATTCCGCATTAAATGTCAAATCATATTCATTTTTTAACCCGCTAACTTTGATGCTACTTGCCGGGAAATCAACTGTTTTCGTCTCTTTCTGCTCTATGGTAACAGTCACAGCAATCTGGCTGGCGTTCGGTTCCACCAGGGAAATCCCCAATTCCTCCAGATAGGGAACAATATCAATCGTACTTTCCATATCCTCTCTAGCGCCGGTAATATCAATGACATCTGCCGGAATATTTATGACATTAATTCCATTTAACACCGCAGCTCTTCCTTTTACCAGTACGCTCTCAGGCGCGCATTCCACTTTGCGGAATTCATAACCTGCCGCCGGTTCACCACTCACCCGGCATTGCACAGGTACGCTCTTCGTTGCCCAAATCTCCGCTTTTATTGTCACTGCCGACTGGTTCATCTCCAGAAGATCAGAAGATATCACTGAACCATCCTCATCGTAAAGCACCGGAATTACACTGTCGGACACATCGCTGGAAACCCCATCCACATTGATGGACGCCCCAACACGGCTAATCTTTGACACAACAGAAGCAGGACCCGACACTTTTAGCAGATTCGGCGTTACCTCCACGCCTCCGATGGCATACCCTTCGGCGGGCGTTCCGATAGAATCGGCTGAAATTACAAATTTCTTCTCCAAACGGTCTTCCAATGTAATCTGCATATTCACAGTTCTGCGCACGATCTCAATATTCCGCTCATTTTTCTTTGCCGTTATTTCAATCGGAACCAGTTTTGCTTCCCCTTCCTGGCTCAAATCAATCTGGCTTAAATCTGCCGTCACACTAAAATCATCTGAAGTCATATCATCCACCGCACTTCTCGGTCCAGTGATATAAAAGACTGCAATATCAGTATCTCCCACTACATTTGGCACCTTCCCCATTTCCGTGATAATATCTTGATTGATAATCTCCACCGGAATGGAATACGTCTTCGTCGCATCCGGGTCTGCCACATTGACCACTACCAGCCAGATGATCACCGCGAAAAGAAGAGACAGCAGTTTCAGCCCCGGATTATTTGCCAGATGCTTCATCATTTTTTGAAACATACTTCATCCTCCTTTTCCATATTCGGAATCTCCCCACATCCATAGAACCTTTGCGGATAAAATTCAATTTACCTTTCAGATAATCAGCGTCTACATTGCGATACAACTCGCCGCCGATGGCAATCGACACATTTCCTGTCTCCTCAGATACCACAATCGTCAAGGCGTCACATACCTCGCTAATACCCACTGCGGCACGGTGGCGTGTCCCCAGTTCTTTACTCAGCTCCATATTATCGGAAAGCGGCAGATAACAAGTTGCCGACACCACTCGATTCCCACGTATAATAATAGCGCCATCGTGCAATGGCGTATTATGCTCAAATATATTGATTAAAAGCTGACTGGACACCAATGAATCAAGAGCAATTCCCGTCCGCTCATACTCTCCCAGCACAACATCCTGTTCTATGACAATCAACGCACCCGTCTTGACTTTTGCCATCTCGTAAGTAGCTTTCACCAACTCGCCCACAACTTTCTCGCTAAACCGCTCCTGCTCCTTCTGGGAGTCAAAAGAAAACAAGGACATGATGAAATTACGTTGGCCAAGCTGTTCTAAGGCGCGGCGCAGCTCAGGCTGAAATACTACTGCAATCGCAATAACCGCCACATTAATAGTCTTACCAACAATCCACAAAATAGTGTTCATCTGGAACATTGCGCAGACTAAAATAAAAAGCGCAACAACAATAATCCCTTTTAACAAATTCCACGCTCTGGTCTTTTTAATCCATACCAAAATATTATAGAGCAGAAATGAAATAATAATAATTTCCACAATATCGGTTTTGGTAATCTGAGGCATCTCTATCCAGAACAGATATTTGGACGCAAATGAACTAATAAATGCGAACAATTCCTGTATCATAATTTCATTCCTTTCTAAAAGTTATTATTGTAGGAGATCCTTATCAATATCAAACTCTTCCTCAAGCTGTCTGCGGCTAATCGTCGTCTTTTTCGGGGTAAAGCGTTTCACCCGTTTATCTTTCCTGGCAAGATATACTTTGGGAACAGCCTTCACAAAATAATAATATTCATCATCTTCAAATTGTACCCGTTCAATCCTCGAATAATCCAGATTATAGAAAAAGAATTCAAGAAGCAGGCAGACCGCCACAGAAACTGCCGTACCGAGAAGCACCCAAAGAATCTTTTCCGGCATCCCCAACAAGACGTATCCTGACAAAAGAATTACCATCTGCATGAGATTGCCCACCACCAGACCTATCCGCCATGCATAATTAACAGACTGCCTGCGTATGGCATATACCACCAAGGATGTTACAAGAAATGTTGCAATAAAAAGATACATCTCTTTATTTCCTATCAGCATCTTCAAAGCCGCTGTAAACTTCGCAAATCCCTCTACCTCTTCCACAGAGGTAAAATTTACAATGTTAATTTTCACACCTTCCACATAGAAGAATACCATTGCACCACTGACCACGGATAAATATGCAGACGGTCCATGAAGAAGCCCTTCGGAAACCGGCATCACCTGCGGAATCCTAAAAAAGCAAAGAATCGGCGTTAGTATTGCCGCATATCCATGTTTGGGCGCGAACCTCCCATACAAAAAAAATAGCAATAGCATTAGGCACAACCCGATTGCGCAAACCTCCAACGATAATGCAGATAAGTGCAACAAAATCAAACCACAAGCTGCGACAACCATGATATTGACTGGCAAAAACGAGCACGCCAATGCCAAAAGCAGCACTACCGCCGGCTGATTCAATTGTTCCATGTAGCCCAACTGAATGTTAATCAGGAAAAACGTTACCAATCCCAACAGGAACTTCACGCCCGCCGTAACATACACCTCATACCTTCCATAAAAATTCCGCAGCTTCTCTCTTATCTCCAACAAACCCGTCATGTTCAATCCTCCAAAGGCAGCGACCTTTCCTCCCTCTCCTGAAGTTTCTCTACCTTCTTCATTATAGAATGATACCCCTTCATACTGGCGGTTGCCCTCGAATAGCGCCAATTATATACACAAAGGGCAATCACCTGATAAACTGCTGTAAAGACAACGTAGACGGTGAGCACAAGTATTCCAAGCTCCGTCAAATCCCTGTCCGCGAGAATCTGTGTAATATTTTCCATCTCATACAGAATTCCACATAAAAACAAGATTGCGAATGCAATGCTTGACGTGATAAACGTCTTAATCATGCCAAGACCCACATAGTCTTTGCGGTAATATTGTTTTATGGGCATAAATTCCCTGCCTTCTCCCTCCTCGTAGGAGGCCATCTTCGTCATAAGGCGAATACGTTCTTCATTCAACATATCTACACCATTCCACATCATCTAAACAGCAGACAAAACCTTGAAAATTTCTGTTTTCCAAGGCCCTTCCAAAATCTATCAGGTGTTTCAATTTCCAACCAGCTTATTTCTCTAAAAATCTCATGCGATCTTTCTCTGAATTCCTCTTCGGTTCTTGCACCAACGTCGCGGTCGGCCTCTTCACAGCCCCGGACAAATCGCTTATCAGACCATTTTTACACTTGCTGCAAAATCTTCCTGTCAAAATCTTTGCGCCGCAGTTTTCACATTCCAATGTAATCTGAGATTCTTCGGTAAAAGAAAGACGCTCCTCTCTTACCCACTGTCGAATCTGCTTAACGGAAACATCATTCTCCTCAGAAACCATGCTCATGGGCGCCTTGGGATTCTCCCGCAAAAATGTCTTTACCTGCTGGAATTTGTCTTCCAGATCTCCGATGCAGGCAGGACACAATGGTGGTCCCTGCAAATAATTAAAAAGTCTTCCACAGCCTTTGCAATTTCTAACTTCCATACCCTCATTCCTCCTGGTAGCCTCTTCCGATACTAATGCTCAGACAGTAAATCTCTCCGGCTCCTGCCCGCTTTAGTTCTACTGCCGCTTCATTCATCGTACTTCCTGTTGTATATATGTCGTCAATAAGTAATATATGTTCTAATTGTACCTTATTTTCCTTTGTTTTAAAAGCCTTTTTCAAATTATTTTTACGTTCTTCCTCATTTAATCCCTTTTGAGCCCTGGTATCGCGAACACGAAACAGTAAATTCCGACGCACCGGAATGCTCAACTGCCTGCCCACCTGATTGGCAATACGCTCCGCCTGATTAAACCCGCGCCGGCGCATCCTTCTTCTCGACAATGGTATGGGCACAATTGCGTCTATTTCGCGTTTTCTTATCCATTCCCCATATACCCGCACTAGTTCACTTCCATAATACCTTGCATATTCCTGCCTTCCATGGTATTTAAAGCGATAAATCGAGTCCTTCACTGCGCCCCGATATACCCAAAGCGCCTTTCCCTGCGCAAACGCCCGCTCACTGCGTGCACAGTCGTAACAGTATTCCTGACGCTCATCCTCCAAAGGCTTTCCGCATTTCTTACAGACGGGCTCCCTGACATATTCTGCTTTCCCACTACAAGTAGCACAAACAAACTGCGGCGGAAAAAATATCGAAGAAAACAGCACGCCATCGCAAAACGGACACCTCGGCGGAAATAACAGATGAATCAAATGTTCCCAGTAAATCTTCATATAATTTTTGAAAAAATCTTCCAGGCAGTTTATATTCTAACATACATCCCCATATCTTTCTATAAATATTTTTTTAAGATTATGTTAAATTGAACGGCGTTATCTGAACTTTGCGCGCTGGATCTCACGGAACCTTGTGTCTTATCTTGAAAAATCCTACAACTTAGGGTAAGATATTATCATATAATGGTCCTTACCAGGAGGTAAAGAAAATGACAATGACACAGATAATATCTGGCAGCGATAAACTGCTCTCCCAAATGGAACAAATCAGGCCATTTTTCAGACAATTTGGCATAGAATTGATAATTATATCATCCGCCATGGTCCTAAGCATTGTTTGTATTGTGTTAAGCGTATGTCTGCTGCGCCTACATTACCATAAGCTGATTTCTCTGGAATATTTAGGTTGGGAATACTGGTCGCCGCCGTGTGGAACGTTGCCGTCTCTCCTTTTTCGAGGATTTTCTACCCATTCGAAGCCGCCCCGGACAGCTTTGCCAGATACATATTTATGCTAATACCTCTGCCATTTCTCTTGTACATGGACACTGTGCAGAATAAACGTTACCACAGAGCATACCGTCTTATGGTGCTTTTCGTACTCGCAGACTTTGTGCTCTGCTCTCTGTTGCAACTGACAGGGCTTTCCGATTTTTCCACGACCTCGCCTTGCACTGCCATTACCATCATCCTTTTTTCTCTGTTGATTATCGTCACAGAAATAAATGATGTGCGTACCGGCCATATTAAAGAATATCGTGTCCTAGCTATGGGCTGTGCAATTATTTTAATCGCTTCTCTATTAAGGATTGCCTTTTCCCTCACCGGAAAAGATTCTTTCCAGCACGCAATCCTTCCATTAGGCTTGATACTGCTCCTCTTCTTTGCTACGGCAAATACAGCACAGGAAATCATGAAAATAGAGCGCATGCGCCAGGAAGCACAGCTTGCCAGCGTAGCAAAAGGCAAATTTCTTGCTAACATGTCTCATGAGATTCGCACACCCATCAACGCCGTGCTTGGTATGAATGCCATGATTTTGCGGGAGAGCACAGAACCAGCCATCCGCGAATATGCGCTGGACATTCAAAATGCCGGCCAAAGCCTTCTATCGCTGATTAATGACATTCTTGATTTATCCAAAGCTGAGTCGGGGAAACTGGAAATACTACCGCAAGAATACGATCTCGGCACCCTGATCCACGATGTCATGAATATGATTTCCACAAAAGCTACAGACAAAGGGCTCAAGATACATTTATCGGTTGACGATACCATCCCCGCTCGTCTCTGGGGTGATGACGTAAGAATCCGCCAGATTCTGGTGAACCTGCTGAACAACGCTGTAAAGTATACGGAACAGGGCAGCGTTACCCTGACCGTATCGGGGGCGGTAAACGATGACAACGCCATCTTAAACTTTAAAGTCCAAGATACTGGCATTGGCATTAAACAGGAAGATATCGGCAAACTTTTTGCAGAGTTTGAACGAATTGAAGAAACGCGCAACCGGAATATTGAGGGAACCGGGCTTGGCATGAGCATCACCACGCAGCTTCTCGAACGAATGGATAGCCGGCTGCAAGTGGAAAGCGTCTATGGCGAAGGCTCTGTTTTTTCTTTCTCCCTGCAACAAAAAATTATAGATAACGAGCCTGTAGGCAATCTTGACGAACGAATTTCCAAACAGGCAGAAGAATACTCCTATCAGGTATCCTTTACCGCCCCCGAAGCCCTCATTCTGGTAGTGGATGACAATGGCCTAAACCGCCGTGTCTTCAAGAATCTGCTCAAAGCGACAGAAGTTATGGTAGAGGAGGCGGGAGGCGGTATGGAATGCCTGGAAATGACTCGTCAAAAACACTATGATATGATCTTTTTAGATCACATGATGCCTGATTTGGATGGCATCGAAACATTGCATCGCTTGTTAGCAGAAGAAGAAAACCCCTGCCGCGATGCGCCAGTTGTGGCATTAACTGCAAATGCATTGGCAGGTGCAAAAGAGCGATACCTCGCAGAAGGGTTTTTCGATTTCCTCTCCAAGCCTATTCTACCGGATAAGCTAGAAATGATGTTGATGGAAAACCTGCCGTCCGAAAAGGTGTTCCGCGGGAGTACCCCGACCTCCGGCAAAACTACCGACACGCCTACGCTTCAGGAGTTGCCAACTATTGATGGTATCGACTGGGAATATGCTATGCGTTACTCTAATGACCAAGCTATGTTGACGGCAACGGTCCTGGATTTTTATCAGACCATGGATGCGCAAGCCAGTCAATTGATCCAACTGGCAGAAAATATAGAATCTGCCAGCGAAACAAACGATCGTTTTGCAAAAGCTCTCGGACAGTATGAAGTTCAAGTACATTCTATGAAGAGCGCTGCCGGCATGGTGGGAGCGGTTCCATTATCGGGCGTTGCCAGGCTACTGGAATACGCCGCCCGGGACGGCAAAGCTGATACCGTGGCACGGGTTACGCCGGCCTTTCTGGAAGAGTGGATGGCGCTTCGTGAACGCTTACACCTCTGGGCAAAAGAGCAGGAAACAGAAAAGACGGAAGCTGAACCTGCACAGACGTTAGAACTGCTATCCGCACTTGGCAACGCCATGACCGATATGGATATTGACGCATCTGATGAAATTGCCGCACAGCTTAATACTTTCTGCTATTCCGAGCAAATTACGCCCCTAATGCAAAAACTCTTTTTGGCGGTAACGAACCTGGACAACGAACAGGTCGAACATTACATAGGTGAACTACAAAATAAAATAGCACAGGAGCAATAATCCTCCTGTAGAAATGAGGTAGATTATGATAGGATCTAATTACAAAAACCAGAAAAGAAAAAAATTATGATTGTGGATGACACGCCGCTGTTGGTAAGAAATGTCAAAAACATTTTAGGCGACCGCTACACTGTCTTCTATGCGACCTCTGGGAAACAGGCGCTACACGTCATCTTTGAAAAAGAGCCTGATTTAGTCCTTCTGGACTACAAAATGCCAGAAATGGACGGAAAACAAGTATTTGAGATTATGCGCCAAGACGAGAAAATGAAAGATATACCGGTGATTTTCCTGACAAGCGCTTCCGACGAAAAGACAATTCTCTCCATTCTGGCAACCAAACCGGCTGGCTACATATTAAAACCAGCCAGCCAAGCAGACCTCCTGGACAAAATCAGCACATGCCTGGAAGAAGCTGAAAAGGAAAAAAAAAGACGACTAATACTTTTCTTTTTATTGTATATTTACTACCGCTTGTCTAATTACGCATCCACTGCGTCAAAAAAATTAACCGTAACACCACAAAGCGCCCCTGCGAATATGCAAAACTTTTCGCAAAGGGCGCTTTGTCATAACAAACAAACCTATCATGTTCTATTGTGAATCCGAAAGTCCTGCCGCCTCCTTTATGCAGGCTTTTAATCCCGTATAACGTTTCCTCTCACTGACATTGCCAATCATCTCCTGAAATATTCTATCATTTCCCACCAGCGTCACACACTTCTTCGCTCGGGTAACCGCCGTATACAAAAGATTGCGATTCATTAACATACTAGGACCCGTCAGCAATGGAATCACGACAGCCGGATACTCGCTCCCTTGAGATTTGTGTATGGTAATGGCATAGGCAAGTTCTAACTCCTCTAACTGCTTAAACGGATAATCCACCATTCTTCCTTCTTCAAATTCCACAGTCACAATTTCCTGGTAATCATCAATCGTTAGGATTTTGCCCATGTCACCGTTAAATACACCCATGCCTTTATCAATTGCCAGACCATATTTGCTGCGGATTTCCCATTCCAACTGGTAATTATTCTTAATCTGCATGACCTTATCGCCCTCGCGAAACACCATATCGCCATGCTCCCGCTCTTTCTTGCTTCCGTCCTGCGGATTCAAATACCTCTGCAAAATATTATTCAGCCTTTCCACTCCCAAAAGGCCCTTACGCATAGGGGTCAACACTTGGATATCAAAGGGCTCCGCCTCCACAAATTTGGGCAGTTTTTGTTGAATCAGTTGGATCACAACACTGATTATCACATTAGCATCAAACCTTTTGAGAAAAAAGAAATCCATACTCTTATTGTCCAACGCCACTTCTTCCCCACGGTTAATTTTATGGGCATTGACAACAATATCACTCTGCGCCGCTTGCCGGAAAATCTTACTTAGGCGCACGACATGAAAACGCTCAGATTCTATGATATCCCGTAGTACACTTCCCGGCCCCACGCTCGGAAGCTGATTGACGTCCCCCACCAAAATCAGCCGCGTTCCCGCCGCTATCGCCTTCAGCAATGCATACATAAGGGAAATGTCTACCATGGACATTTCATCAACAATAATGACATCTGTTTCCAACGGATTCTGCTCGTTGCGTTCAAACCCTTCATTCCCTTCCATGCCGCCGTTCAATTCCAGCATTCTATGGATGGTACGCGCCTCAAATCCGGTTGTCTCACTCATACGCTTTGCCGCGCGCCCCGTCGGAGCCGCAAGAAAGATATCCATTCCTTCCATCTCAAAATAGCGGATAATCGTGTTAATCGTGGTGGTTTTTCCCGTTCCTGGTCCACCGGTAATCACCACCAGACCGTTGCAGACAGATTCCTTGACCGCTTCCGCTTGCAAAGCGTCCAATTCCATACCAGTAGTTTTCTCAATCGCACGGATGCGCGTTTCAATCTCAATTTCCGGTATATCGTAGGAGATATCCAGCTCGCTCAACATGGATGCCGTATTCATCTCCATATAATAAAAACTTGATGCATAAAGATAGCGTACTCCCTCCATCTCTTTGATCATCACTTTTCGGTCAATCGCAAGGTCCATATAATGCTTCTCTATGTATTGCGCGTCAAGCCCCAACAGTTCTTGCGCCCGCTGCGACAAAAGCTCCTGTGGCAAACGCGTATGCCCCTCCGCCGCCGCCTGCTGCAAGGTATAGAGAATGCCGCTGCGAATGCGAAAATCAGAATCTGTGTGAATGCCAATTCTGGAGGCTATCTCATCTGCAATACGAAAACCCACACCCTGGATGTCATCTGCCAGGCGGTATGGGTTCTCTTTTAATATGGTATAAAGTTCCTGTCCGTATGTCTGATAAATCTTCACGGAAAGCGTTTGCGAAATGCCATACTGTTGCAGGAACAGCATGGCCTGACGCAGTTCCCGCTTCTCTTCCACCTGGCTGGCGATTTCTCTTGCCTTGCGCTCACTGATACCCTTAATCTCCGCCAGACGCTCTGGCTCTTCTTCCATAATGCGAAAGGTATCTTCCTTAAATCTACGGACAATTCTTGCTGCCAACGCCACACCGATTCCTTTGATAGCGCCGGAACCGAGATACCGCTCAATCGACAAAATGTCCTCCGGGGATTTCACCCCAAAGGACTGCATTTTAAACTGCCTGCCGTAAGAAGGATGCGTGGTGTATTCCCCGGTCATCTCCAAAGTCTCTCCTTCACTGACGCCATGGAAAATACCTACACAGGTAACCTCTTCATCCCCGCTCACAAAATTTAATACGGTGTAGCCGTTATCATTATTCTGAAATACGATATGTTCTACATATCCACTTAATGTCTCCACATCTCTATTCCAATCCATAGTTGCGCTTCATCTGCTCATAAAGCATCTGCGCAAGCCCAAGTCCCTCGCCCTGTGCGGACTGTTCGGCAAAACTCTGGACCATCTGCTCCTTATAGTAATCCTGCAACTGTCTGGTGGAAGCAGAAACACTCTCTGATTCAGGAATCATCTTCTGCATCGCCTTAAACATCTGCTCTGTAAAATACGCCTCAAAATCTTTACAGACATCCATGAGCTCATTCTCTGTCGCCTTAGACAAATCAGATTTCAGGGTATCTTCCAGTTGATTGGTTGTCGCGCTTGTTTTGGTGTTAGTATCATATAAAGCGCCCAATCCCTCCATTGTAAGACTCATAATCTAACCCTCTTTCTGTCAATTACCGCTTGAGCTGATTCGCCTGACCCAACATATCATCTGAAGTCTGGATAGCCTTGGAATTCATCTCATAAGCCCTCTGTGCTACAATCAAGTTGACCATCTCGTCTGCCACCTGTACATTAGACCCTTCCAGATATCCCTGGCGGATAGAACTTAATGTCAGTCCCTGGGTTGTCGCTTCATTCAACGGCTGCCCAGATGCGTCGGTAACACCAAACAAGCTATTGGACAATTTATCAAGTCCTGCCGGATTATTAAACTGGAACAAACCAATTGTCTGATTTAACGGCACATAATTATTCTGGGCATCTTTATAACCAAATGCTCCATCTTGGTCAACCACCATCTTGCTGGCGCTCACCCCGCTGGGAATCTCAATTGGATTACCGTTCGTATCGAGTACTGGATAGCCGTTGGAAGTTACAAGCGTGAGATTGCCATTATTGCCCACACTCAGCTTGAAATCTCCATTTCTCGTATAGTATGTATTGCCATCGGCGCCGCGCACTGCAAAGAACCCATCACCGTCAATTGCCATCGCTGTATAACTCTCACTGTCCAAATGCGCACCCTGTACAAAATTGGAAGTGATGGAAGCTACTCTCGTTCCCAGTCCCACCTGAGCAGAAATAGGCTTCTGTTCTCCATTCGCTGTGGTCGTTCTCGTCTGTAATGTTTGATACAGCAAAGATTTAAACTCCGTCTTTTCCGTCTTATAACCAGTGGTATTGACATTTGCCAGATTATTGGCAATCGTATCTACCGCTGTCTGCTGTGAAATCATGCCGGACGCTGCCGACCATAAAGATCTCATCATGTTAAAACAACTCCTTTCTGATAATAAGGTATCGGCACGCGCCGCTTCACGCCACCTGCCTGTTGGTAATGTCACGCCCGGCTTTGCCGGACCTGACCTATCGGTCGACGCATTATATGTCGTGCTTTGCACGAGGCGCCTCCCTCTCGTCGGAAGGCATTTCATAAATGCTTCGCATTTGCCTTCCTCCTATGCCTTGCCCATTGCCACAGCTTTTTCAAGCGTGCTGTCTATTGTCTGTATAATTTTCTGATTACTCTCATAAGCACGAGAAATATTAATCATCTCCACCATCTCAGAGACTACGTTCACATTGGACATCTCTAACGTGCCCTGTTCGATTCTTGCGTTGGAAGCCTGTGCCTGCCCGCCTTCTACAAGGTCATACATATTCTCACCATACTTGGCAAGGAAATTGTAATCTGCAAAATCCACAACGCCGACCTGCCCTACCAGCGCATTGTTCTGGTAAAGGTTGCCATTCTCATCCACTACTAATTGTATGTTAGGGTCAACTCTTATGTAACCGGCCTGCCCCGGGTTGCCCGCCTGAGCCGCCGCCTGATTCAACACATAGTCACCGTCCTTTGTTACCAGATATCCCTCTCTGGTAACGCTAAAGGCGCCATCTCTGGTATATTTTACAGATGTTTCTCCCGCCTTATTCGTATAGGAAATCGCAAAAAAGCCGTCTCCGTCAATCGCCATATCATAAATATTGTCTGTCACACGGAACGATCCCTGTCCATAATCCGTATAACATTCTCCAATCTTAACGCCAAGAGAAACATCCCCTATTCCTCTCGGCAAGCCAAACGATGAACTGTCCTTAATCTTAATCGCCAGCATCTCATCGAAGGACTGGCCTGTCGCCCCCTCCTTCTTAAAGCCGTTGGTGGCTGAATTAGCAAGATTGTTGGTGAGTACGTCCATGCGGTTCTGCTGATTAATCATACCGGTATAAGCCGTATATAATCCTTTTACCATAATCTCTGCTCCTTTGTCTGCTGATTATCTGTTACTTTATTCCTCTTTCCTGACCGTCCCCGATAAGGACTCCACATATCTGCCCGTGCCAATCGCCACACAGGTCATAGGTTCCTCGGCTGTCATCGTATTAATTCCGGTCCTGTCCTCAATCAACTCTTCCAAGCCACGAAGCAGCGCTCCTCCGCCTGTAAGAATAATTCCGCGGTCTGCAACGTCTGCCGCAAGTTCCGGCGGCGTCTTCTCCAACACGCTGTGAACAGCCTCTACGATTTGCAAGGTCGCCTCACGCAATGCCTCCTCCGTCTCCTCGGAAGATACAGACACCGTCTTAGGAAGTCCGGTTACCAGATTACGTCCCCGCACGTCCATCGTATCATTCTGTGCCAGGGGGAAACAGGTGCCAATCTTAATTTTAATGTCCTCTGCGGTTCTCTCACCGATCAGAAGATTATGCTTCTTTCTCATATATCGGACGATTGCCTCATCAAAATCATCCCCTGCGATCTTAATGGAAGTACTTACCACTGTTCCACCCAGGGAGATTACTGCAATATCCGCTGTCCCGCCGCCAATATCGACAATCATATTGCCGCAGGGCTTCGCAATGTCAACACCTGCGCCGATTGCCGCTGCAATGGGTTCTTCTATAATCGAAACCTCACGCGCACCAGCCTGATAAGTGGCATCCTCAACTGCCTTCTTCTCCACTTCTGTTACACCACTGGGTACGCATACACTGATTCGGGGCTTACGGAAACTTTTCTTGCCAAGAGCTTTCTGAATAAAGTATCTTAACATTTTTTCGGTCACTGTGTAGTCAGAAATAACCCCTTGACGCAAAGGTCTTACCGCAACAATATTTCCGGGCGTCCTTCCCAGCATCAGCCTTGCCTCTTCACCGATGGCTTTAATTTTATTCGTGTCTCTGTCAAACGCTACTACAGAGGGCTCCTTTAAGACGACGCCTTTTCCTTTTATATATACCAGGATGCTCGCTGTTCCCAAATCGATTCCAATATCTGTCGACATCTTGATTGTCCCCTTTCGTCTCTCTATCTGAATATCGCTGAACGTAATAACTTTATTTTTCCATACATAGTTACATTATATACAATCAGAAGTTATTTTCAAAGTGTTTTTTTCAAAATAAATAAAAAACTTCCATAATTAACCATTTTCACGGAAATCCTTAGGGAAGTTTATATAATTTTTATATTCTTTTGAAAATGTTTTTTATTTTATCACATACTAGACACATTCTCAGGTTATACTAATACCTGTACTAGCTAACAAGCTAATATAATTTTTCATAACTCATGCTTCCCGGATTCCCAGGAATCCGGGAGGTACTCCCCGAATCCTTTAGGAGCTGACACACGAAGCAATTCGTGCACAGCTCCTTTTCTATTCCAAAAGTTACAGGACTGTCGCTTTGACAATTGATAATCGCAAAACAACTTTATTCTACTTGTACCGTCGTAGAATCCCCTTTCTTCGCCTGCTCTATGACTACCGGAACCAGCTTTTTAAAATTATCACCGGAATGTGTCGCTCCGGTTACAGAATCTACCTGTATATCTTTCTGCTCTTCAATAAGTTGTCTGACATACTCCCTCGTATATTGATTGGGATAACTTCCACATACTATACCCATATTACGCATATATTCATTATCCCAAGCCTTGATAAAACCACTGGCATCTTTGGCGTTAAACTCTGCCGACACAATTGTGTCATCTTTTACTTGTATGCAGACATACTCTTTCCATCCATGGGAAAACTCTGCCATCTCCGCCGTATAATATCCGTCTTTCATTTTATTTCCACATCCTGTCAACAGCAAACCAAAAAGAAGAACGAACGCTGTCACTTTAATTCCAGATTTGCCGCTGCATCTCACACAAAGGCTTGATCGTAAATTCTTTATTGCTCGTAATTTCATTCCAGAGCCCCTCCTTTCAGCTTCACTGCTGCCACCACTTCTCCCAATTCTTCCGCTTGTGTCAGTGATAATGCCGCCGTCTCATCCGTCTCCTGCGCAAGCTGTCGGTTCGTATTGGCAATCTCTAGAACCTTATCCGCTTCCTCCGTTACCATGGTGACTGCCTGCTTCTGCTGGTCCACCACCTCTGCCATACTGTTAGAAATACCGGTAAATTTCTCAGCAGCTTGATAGATTTCCCGGAAAGATTCCGCTGTAGCATCCGCTGTTCTCAAGCCCTTTTCTATGGAAATATTCGCCTGCGCAATAATACTACCTGTCTGTTTCAAAGCACTTGCCGTCTGCTCTGATAAAATACCAATCTGTTGCGCTACCACCGCAAAACCTTTGCCAGATTCGCCTGCGCGCGCAGCCTCAATAGATGCATTCAAAGCAAGAAGGCTGGTCTGAGAAGAAATCTCTTCGATTAACTGGCTAATTTTAATGATTTCTTGCATATTGTCGTAGATATCATGCATAGTCGCCAACATATCATCCATCTGTTCTTGCCCCTGGTCCACCTTATCCTGCGCTCCGCCCGCGCACAGCGTCACTTGCGCAGCGTTTTCCGTAATATGCTCAATCTGCTCTGTGATTCGCTGTATACTGTCAATCAGTCGTTCCAGAGCAACTTCTTGTTCAACAGAACCGTCATACAGCCGTTTGGCATAACCGGAAACTTCGGAAGAATTCTCGTTTACTGCTAAAGAAGAGCGGTTGATTCTGCGCATTGTTTCATTGAGGGATTCCGTAATGGCATTCAATGCCTCCCGAATCGCTACGAAATCACCGTTAAAAGAATCCGGCACTTCTTGAGAATAATCACCCTCAGACAGATAGCCAAGAGAAGATTCGATATCATTGATATAATGACCCATGCTGGCAATGGTTTTGGCGAGAGCGCCAGTAAGAATCTGCGCTTCCTCATTCGTTTCAGCAAGCACAACTTCATCCTTGAGATTTCCTTCCGACAAAGAAGTGAGCCTGCCCGTAGCAAGAGATAAGGAATCGGAAATGCTGTCTGCCATTCTGACAATCACATATCGCGCTGCCAGCAAAAGCAGTACGGCAAGAATTATACAGACAAACACAGAGAAAAACAATGTTGCCTGAAACTCCCTCCTTGGAGCGTCTATCACAAGCGTCCAGTTCGTTCCTGGCACTGGCGCGTAAGCCACATAGTGACTCACCCCATGCAAGTATGTAGATTCAGAACCGGTCTGAAAATTAAGCATATTATCAAAAATCTTTTTATTCTTCTTCGCATTGAAAAGTTCATAGATGTTTTCATGATTCTGCATACTTTGCGGGTCCTTGTCAGCGATAATGGTTCCCTCTTCGTTAATGATGTAAGAATCACCCGTCACACCTATATTGATATTCGTCAACACATCGTTCAGCATGTCATATTTATAGCTGCCCACCAAATATGACACAACCTCCCCTCCCTTGCTCATGGGGAGCGCGACACACAACTGCCAGATATCATTTTCGTAATAAGGCTCATCAATGACAACATTTCCTGTCTGTTGCAGATATGTGTAATATTTCTTATCCGCAATGCTGTCCGGCGCTTCTTCATTTCCATACAGCTTCTTGCCTGACAGATCGTAACCTCCAAGCCACACAAATTCGATGCGGGTCTCACGTTCAATCAAAACTTCTTGCTTCTCCTGAACAGAACTTCCCTCCTCACTCAATGCCCGCTCCTGGGACAGATTGGCCATACGGTCTGTCAATAGATGCAGATTCGCACCAACATTTTGGGAAGAAGTTTTGGCAATTAGCTGAAGATCTTCCAAAAGGATTTTGTCTGTTGAAATGAAACTGCTGATTATCATGATAATCGTGAGAAGGGCGCCCAAAATAATGGCAACCGACATCACATAAAATTCAATCGTCTGCTTTATCGACCGTTTCTTTTTCATCGCTAACATTTCCTTTCTATGCTTTGTTCCTTTTAATATGCTTCTCCAATACAAGGAATTTAGGCTCTCGCATTTTTGCTGATTCCCTTCCTCAAGCCATATTATAACAACTTTCCCACGGATTTCCAGATTGTAATTCAAACATTTATATATTCTACAATTATTAATACAAAAGTGTTCATATCGCGAAACGTTATGAACACTTTGCACAAAAAATACCTGTACTCTATTTAAAAAGATATCTGCTTATATATTGTCCCGTATAGGAGCCTTCCACCTTCGCCACTTCTTCCGGTGTACCCTTAGCAATTACCATTCCGCCGCCGTCTCCGCCTTCCGGTCCCATGTCGATAATGTAATCCGCCGTTTTGATAACATCAAGGTTATGCTCGATGACCACAACCGTATTGCCCCCCTCCGCTAAACGCTGCAAAATTTCTGTCAATTTATGCACATCAGCAAAATGCAGTCCCGTTGTCGGCTCGTCCAAGATATAAATTGTCTTGCCCGTGCTGCGACGGCTAAGTTCCGTAGCAAGCTTAATACGCTGCGCTTCCCCGCCGGACAACGTTGTCGAAGGCTGTCCCAGCTTGATATAAGAAAGCCCCACATCATACAAAGTCTCAATCTTCCTGCGGATAGAGGGCACATGCTCAAAAAATGCCAATGCCTCCTCCACCGTCATATCCAGCACATCATAAATGTTCTTACCCTTATATTTCACTTCCAACGTTTCTCGATTATAACGTTTGCCGCCGCAGACCTCACAAGGCACATAAACATCCGGTAAGAAATGCATTTCAATTTTCAATATACCATCGCCAGAACACGCCTCGCACCTGCCACCTTTCACATTGAAACTGAATCGCCCTTTCGCATAGCCCTTTGCCTTAGCGTCCGGCGTTGCCGCAAATAAATCACGGATCTGATCAAACACCCCTGTATACGTTGCCGGATTGGAGCGCGGCGTTCTGCCAATCGGAGACTGGTCGATGTCAATCACCTTGTCTAACTGCTCCATTCCCTCAATACTTTTATGTTTTCCTGGTATCACCCGGGCACGGTTCAAGTCGCGCGCCAGACGCTTGTAAAGAATCTCATTTGTGAGCGAAGATTTCCCGGAGCCAGACACTCCGGTGATACAAGTCATCACGCCCAAGGGAATCTCTACATTGATATTTTGCAGATTATTCTCCTGCGCTCCCTTGATTTTAAGAAAACCAGTCGGCTTTCTTCTCGTCTCCGGCACCGGAATCTGCACTTTGCCGCTGAGATACGCGCCAGTCACAGAATCTGGACACTTCATAATGTCCTTTGCGGTTCCCTGCGCCACCAGTTTGCCGCCGTGTTCCCCAGCGCCCGGTCCAATATCTACGATGTGGTCTGCCGCCAACATCGTATCCTCATCATGCTCCACTACAATTAAGGTGTTCCCCAACTCTTTTAAATTTTTCAGGGTATTGAGCAGTTTGTCATTATCCCGTTGGTGCAAGCCGATACTCGGTTCATCCAATATATAGGCGACGCCAACAAGCCCGGAGCCAATCTGTGTCGCAAGACGGATACGCTGTGCCTCCCCACCAGAAAGACTTCCGGTAGCGCGCGACAGTGTCAAATACTCAAGCCCCACATCTACCAAAAATCCCACGCGTGCCTTGATTTCTTTCAATACCTGGGCGCCTATGAGCTGCTGCTGTTTCGTCAGCTCCATGTCCGCCAAAAACTCCTGAAGCTTGCGGATAGACATAGATGTAACCTCATAAATATTCTTCCCTGAGATCGTCACTGCAAGAGCTTCACGCTTCAGACGCTGGCCGCCGCATGTTTTACAGGGGGTCACACGCATGAACTGTTCATATTCCTGCTTCATGGTGTCGGATCCTGTCTCCCGATAACGTCGCTGAACATTTTGCACAAGACCTTCAAACGCCACATCATAAACGCCCTCTCCACGCTGCCCCTTGTAGTGAACCTTTAACTCCTTTCCACCTGTACCATTGATTATAATATTCTGTATCTTTGCTGGAAGCTCCTCGTAAGGGGTCTGCAAATCAAACTTATATTCTTTGGCGAGAGCCGTGAGGATGGCGTTGGTAAAACTACCTTTGTCGGTACTTGACTGCCAGCCCATCACCTGGATAGCGCCCCCGGCAAGGCTTAGTGATTTATCAGGAATCATCAGGTCCACATCAAATTCCATCTTATATCCCAACCCAAAACAATCCGGGCAGGCGCCAAATGGATTGTTGAACGAAAAACTTCTAGGCTCTATCTCGTCCACGCTGATGCCGCAGTCCGGGCAGGAAAAGCTTTGTGAAAAATTGATCGCTTCCCCGCCTATAACATCCACCGTCATCAGTCCTTCGGCAAGCTCCAATACATTTTCCACAGAATCTGTGAGACGCTTTTCGATCCCTGGCTTCACCACCAAACGGTCTACCACAATCTCAATATTGTGTTTGATATTCTTGTCCAGAGAAATTTCTTCCGAAAGGTCATAGATATTTCCATCTACCTGCACACGCACATAACCGCTACGCTTTGCCTGCTCAAATAATTTCTGGTGCATACCCTTGCGCCCACGCACAACCGGGGCCAAGAGCTGGATTTTTGTGCCCTCCGGCAAAGACTGTATCTGATCTACCATCTGGTCTACGGATTGTTTCTTAATCTCTTTGCCGCAGTTTGGACAATGCGGAATACCAATTCTGGCATAAAGCAAGCGGAAATAATCATAAATTTCCGTGACAGTTCCCACCGTTGAACGCGGATTGCGGTTTGTCGATTTCTGGTCAATCGAAATCGCCGGAGAAAGCCCCTCAATCTTCTCTACATCCGGCTTCTCCATCTGTCCCAGGAACTGCCTCGCATAAGAAGACAATGATTCCATATACCTGCGCTGTCCTTCCGCATATATGGTATCAAAAGCAAGAGAAGACTTGCCCGAGCCGCTTAAACCTGTCAGTACAACAAACTCATTTCTTGGAATATCCACATCAAGATTTTTTAGATTATGCTCGTTCGCTCCCCGTATTTTAATATATTTTCTTTCCGCTTTTGCCATAATATGATAACTCCTTTTTATAATATCAGGTAAATTTTTACTTCTTTGGCTCCGATAGGCGACCTCAGGGCTCCTCCCAGCTTCGTTGGGTCCCTGCTCAGGTCATTTGGTCCCTCCTTAGGTCAAATCCCTCCTTAGGTCAAGTCCCTCAGATTTTTTTTGAGTTCTATCATCTTGTCACGCAGCTCTGCCGCTGCCTCAAAGTTGAGTTCTGCTGCTGCCGCCTGCATCTTCTTTTGAATTTCGCTAATTAGCTTCTCCAGCTCCTTCTTACTCATGGATTCTGGATCTTTCTCGAATCGATACTCCTCTTTCGCTACCTTCTTGGAAATGCTGATAAGTTCGCGAACAGATTTTTGAATTGTCTTGGGCGTAATACCATGCTCCTTATTATATGCTTCCTGTTTACTGCGCCTGCGGGTTGTCTCGTCAATCGCTACCCGCATGGAATCTGTAATGTTGTCCGCATACATGATTACATGTCCTTCCGCATTGCGGGCGGCACGTCCAATTGTTTGGATTAATGATGTCTCCGAACGCAAGAACCCCTCTTTATCTGCGTCAAGGATAGCCACCAGCGTTATTTCTGGTATATCCAACCCCTCACGCAGCAGATTTATGCCCACCAGCACATCAAAAACGTCCAAACGCAAATCACGAATAATCTCAGCGCGCTCTAACGTGTCTATATCGGAATGGAGATATTTTACCCGGATGCCCACCTCACGCATATAATCTGTCAAATCCTCTGCCATCCGCTTGGTAAGTGTCGTTATCAAAACCTTATTCTTGCCTGCAATCTCTTTATTAACCTCACTTATCAAGTCATCAATTTGCCCTTCCACCGGCCGCACTTCCACTTGTGGATCTAACAGTCCGGTCGGGCGAATAATCTGTTCTGCTCGCAGCAGCTCATGTTCCTTCTCATAGATATTAGGAGTCGCTGACACAAACAGCATCTGGTCTATTTTACTTTCAAATTCACCGAAATTTAAAGGGCGATTATCTTTCGCTGAAGGCAGACGAAAACCATAGTCAACCAATGTAGTTTTACGTGACTGGTCACCCGCATACATACCCCGCACCTGCGGAATCGTAATATGAGACTCGTCCACAATAATTAAAAATTCATCTGGAAAATAATCAATCAATGTGTTGGGCGGTTCCCCTGGCTGTAACCCTGCCAAATAGCGGGAATAGTTCTCAATGCCGCTGCAAAATCCAGTCTCTTTGAGCATTTCAATATCAAAATTCGTGCGCTCGGCAATCCGCTGCGCCTCTAACAGCTTGTCCTCGCCTTTAAAATATTTAACGCGCTCCGTCATCTCTTGTTCAATCTCAGCAGCCGCCTGGCGTATCTTTTCCGGGGCAACTACATAATGGGAGGCTGGAAATATCGCAATATGCTCTAACTGGCTCTTAATTTCTCCTGTCAACACATCAATCTCTGTAATTCTGTCCACTTCATCCCCAAAAAATTCTACACGGAATGCAGTCTCCCCAAAGTTTGCCGGAAAAATTTCTACCACATCTCCTCTAACCCGAAAAGTTCCCCTCTGAAAATCCATATCATTTCTGGTATACTGAATGTCAATCAATTTGCGTATCACATCATCTCTGTCCTTCTCCATGCCCGGGCGCAAAGACAGCATCATGTTCTTGTAATCTATCGGACTTCCCAAACCATAGATGCAGGACACGCTGGATATGATAACGACGTCTTGCCGTTCTACAAGAGCCGCGGTAGCTGACAGACGAAGCTTATCAATCTCATCATTGATCGAAGAATCCTTGGCAATATATGTGTCGGTGGATGGCACATATGCTTCGGGCTGATAGTAATCGTAATAGGAGACAAAATACTCCACTGCATTCTCAGGGAACATCTCCTTGAATTCTCCGTACAACTGAGCAGCAAGCGTTTTATTATGTGCTATAACGAGAGTGGGCTTCTGCAATTCCTGAATGACATTCGCCATCGTAAATGTCTTGCCGGAACCCGTAACCCCTAGTAAAGTCTGGAATTGATTGCCTTCCTTGAAGCCTTTGACCAGCTCGGCAATGGCCTGCGGCTGGTCGCCTGTAGGCTTGTAGGGGGCTTGTAATTTGAAAGCATGCCCGCCTTTTGGGCTGCTTTCATGAGCAAGGAGCTGACCGCTGTCAGCGGATTGCGAATTACCTCTTTTATCTGGCATATGAAAACCTCCAATTTGTGACCGAAAAAAGTTTGCTTATTCGCCCAAAATTCGTGTAATTCAGTTTTCGATTCGTGTAAAATGGGCTTGCAAAGCTGGCGAATAAGCGTTAAAATAGCAATTACACGAATGCAGGTCACAAAACCGTATTTTTAAAACGAAACAACACTGAATAACACCAGCCAGTACAGATAGTATTATCCAGTCATTTGGTTTTTCATTATAACACATAAGTCAAAAAAAGTACAGACCAAAATCGAACTTTTGTTCTGTACTTTTTTCATGCGATTTGATTATGCCAGTATCTTAGTTTCATGCAAGAAACTCACTGATTTGTTCTATATAATTATCTTCTGAAAAATCTGTACCGCCTTCGCTTTCTTCCTTCGGGATTACTTCATCAATAAACGGCTGGAGATCATCTAAACAGTCCTCAATGATTTCGGCGGTATCTCCGTAAACATCTATGGTGATCATTTCTTTCGCATGTCCCATTAGCTGTGATACCGCTTTGGGATTGAAGTTGTTCTTTAATAAAATGGTACAGAAGGTGCTTCTCAAATCATGCCATCTTATAT
>CANOFW010000007.1 GCA_947565425.1 uncultured Lachnospiraceae bacterium | reverse complement strand
TTATATTTATGATTCCGTAAATTCTGCCAGCGGCTTTGACCGTTATCCGTTAGGATATACGGCGATTGGCGTCGATGAAAAATATGTGAATAATGTGCGCAATATCATTACCAAAGGCGAGCGCGCCACGGAGTACCTCTATTCTTATTCGGAAGAGTCGGGGGCGCATACGACGGCTGGCATTGCCATATATGATTCAAAGGGAAAGATTGTGGCGATTCTTGGGGTGGAGAAGGCTATGACGAGGCTGGAGAACGCCCGCAATACTTATGTGAAGGATGTTCTGCTGGGCGTCTTGGCGGCAGTCTGTCTGTTCTTGCTTGTGTACAGCGCATTTTTATATCGGGAAATCCTGCTGCCGATTCTGGCGGTTACAGATGAGGCTAAGCGGTTTGCGGATTCCAATACGCCGTCCGATAAATTGTCAGCAATTAAGAAGAATGATGAGATCGGCGTGTTGGCAAAGGCTGTTGGTAAGATGGAGACGGATATCGTAGCGTATGTGGAGAATCTTACGGCGGTCACAGCGGAGAAGGAGCGGATTGGCGCAGAATTGTCCATTGCCACGCAGATACAGGCGGATATGCTGCCCAGTATTTTCCCGGCGTTTCCGGAGCGGCCGGAATTTGATATTTATGCTACCATGAATCCGGCGAAGGAGGTCGGCGGCGATTTCTATGATTTCTTTATGGTGGATGAGAGACATCTGGCAATTGTTATGGCGGACGTCTCAGGAAAAGGCGTGCCGGCGGCGCTGTTTATGGTGATTGGCAAGACGCTGATCAAAGACCACACGCAGCCCGGCAGGGATTTGGGAGAGGTGTTTACGGAAGTCAACGACCTCTTATGCGAGTCGAACAGCGAAGGGCTGTTTATTACCGCGTTTGAAGGCGTGCTCGATCTTGTGAGCGGTGAATTTACATTTGTCAATGCTGGTCATGAGATTCCCTTTATCTGTAAAAAGGACGGCGGCTATGAACCATACAAAATTCGCGCGGGCTTCGTGCTTGCCGGCATGGAGGGTATGCGTTATAAATGCGGAACAATGCAGTTAGCTCCAGGTGACCGGCTGTTCCAATATACTGATGGTGTGACGGAAGCCACGAATAAGGACGGCGGTCTCTACGGTATGGCACGGCTGGGAGAAACTCTTGCGCAGAATGCTGCCTTGCCGCCAACGGAACTGTTGGTGAAAATAAAAGAGGATATTGATACTTTTGTGGGGGATGCGCCGCAGTTTGACGATATCACCATGTTATGTCTGGAATATAGGGAGAGGATGAGCGATGAAAGAATTGACAATTGATGCGACTGTGGAAAATATAGAAAAGGTGACGGCTTTTGTGGACGAACAATTGGAAGCCCTGGGATGTCCGCTGAAAGCGCAGATGCAGATTGACATTGCGATAGACGAGCTCTTTGGCAACATCGCGCATTACGCTTACAATCCCGAGGTGGGTCCAGCGACAGTCCGCGTGGACGTTTTACAGGAACCGCTTTCTGTCGTAGTGACCTTTATCGACAATGGCGTTGCCTACGACCCGCTTGCCAAAGAGGACCCGGACGTGGCGCTCTCGGCGGAGGAGCGGAAAATCGGAGGGCTTGGCATCTATATGGTGAAAAAAAGTATGGATGAAATTTCCTATGAGTATAAGGATGGGCAGAATATTTTGCGTATTAAAAAGCAGATATAGATAGGGGCTTGCAGTGGCAGAAAATGGTTTGAAACTGGTTTTAAGACTTAGCTTCCGGTAACTATTCAGCCTTAATTTCCTGTACAGCCCTATTCCATAGAAATAAAGGCTGAATAGTTACAGCTTCCGTGTAAAAAGAAAATGCCCTCTTTTATTGTAGTGAGTTTTATGATAAAATGAAAAAAACAAATATCCATGCATACCCACAGGGCGCTTTGCATGGATATTTTCCGAAGTGCCTTGTGGGGGCATTGTTTGTGGGAATAAAGATGTTCTCATAATATATGAAATTGATAACGATAAGAACAGGGGAGGGAATCCGGGAAGTCGGATATGGCAACTTTGTAAATCAAATAAGAGGATCAAATGCCATAAATAACATATGATAAGAGGAGACTTGAACAGGGACAGTGAGCTAGTAATAGGCATTGTCCATACTATTGGAACAGTATCGTTGGAAATTATGGAATGCATGAAAGATAGTTTACATAAATTCCATTATAATAGTGAGATTATAAAAGTATCTAAGGAGATTTTATCACCGTTTGCATCTGTTCTACCCAATTTTACAGATGAACATGAGCGAATTAGCTTTTTCATGGATAAAGGTAATGAAATCAGGAAGAAAACAGGAGATGATGCTATTCTCATGAAAGGTGTGTGCGCTTTTATTTATGGGAAATACCGGTTAGGTAATAATGAAGGGCCACAGCAACGAAAGGCCTATATCATCGACTCAATTAAACATCCTGATGAAGTTGAATTTTTGAGACGCACGTATGGGGATGGCTTTCATTTGATTGGTATTTCAGATGATTATGAACGGCGAAAATCATATTTGATGGATAGGAAGAATTTATCAGAACAACAAGCTATAGATATATTAAATAGAGATGATAATGAAAAAGAAAAAAATGGGCAGCATACAAGAGATGCATATCAGCAGGCAGATTATTTTATCAATGCCGGAGATAGTTCCGATGAGACGCAAGAGAATGTATTTCGACTGCTAGATTTATTATTTGGAAACCCATTTATCTCGCCAACTTTTGAGGAATATGCAATGTTTCGGGCGTATGTCTCATCTTTACGGTCAGCGGATTTGTCTCGGCAGATTGGCGTTGTCGTCACCAAAGATAATGAAATTCTTGCAGAGGGGGTCAATGATTGTCCCAGGGCATTTGGCGGTTTATATTGGTCTGCATTTGAAGATGGCAAGTTTATTGATGTACCCAGTGGACGGGATTATACGTTAGGGTATGATTCTAACAAAATTGAACAGAAAAAAATGATAGACAGTATTTTGACAGAATTAGGGCTTGAGTGTAACGAAGAAAATACCAAAAAGATTAAATCAGCGGGTATTGGTTCGCTGACAGAATTTGGCAGGGTTGTACATGGAGAAATGGAAGCCCTTATGATGTGTGCCAGAAATGGTATTTCTACAAAAGGTTGTTCTATGTATATGACTACGTTTCCATGTCACAATTGTGCGAAACATATTATTGCAGCAGGCATTGAGAAAGTTATTTACATTGAGCCGTACCCCAAGAGTAAAGCGCTCGATTTTTATAAGATAGAAATTTCGCAGGACAGGAAAGATATTGGGAAAAAAGTAGTTTTTATCCCGTTTAAGGGGGTTGGGCCCCATCGTTTTGTCGATTTGTTTTCCATGCAGTCAATTCGCTGGTATGCCCGCACGAGAAAGCAGGACGATGGACATATTGTGGAGTGGAAAAGGAATACTGCTCACTTGCGCAATCCCATGGCGCTACTCAATTATATTGATATGGAAAAGAGCGCATATAACCAATATGCCGAGGAAATTACTGGTATAGGAAAGGAAGATGAAGATGAGTCTGAAAAAAACGACAAAGCCTGAATCATTAGAAAAGAGTTGGGATCCATTAGCTGCGTATAATGAGGTAAATAGGACGATCACCAATGAATGGCCGGATTGGAAAAAGCAGGCGTATAATGAAATGTTTGCTATATCTGCTCATGCTCAAAAAATTATAATACGACATTAAACGATTATGGCTAAAAAAAATTATTACGCGGTAAAAAAAGGCAAAAGAACAGGAATTTTTTATACCTGGAATGAATGTAAAGATTCCGTTGACGGCTATGCGGGAGCACAATACCGGGGCTTTGCCACAAAGAGCGAGGCACAGGCGTATTTGTCTGGCGCAGGCAATGGTGAAGCAGGAACACAGGAATTTTTGTCTGACGCAGGGAGTGATGAAGCAGGAGCATATACGTCTTTGGAGGATGCACAGGGTTGCGCGGCAGAAGAGGCGAATGAGAGCAAAGTCAGATGTTTGCCGGGACAGGTGGTAGCTTATGTAGACGGAAGTTTTGATGTGAAAATCGGCAAATATTCTTTTGGCTGCGTGATGCTTACGCCTGAGGGCGAAATTGTCCGTGAATCCGGCAATGGAGATAACCCGCAGTCACTCGCGCTGCGCAATGTTACCGGAGAGATGTTAGGCGCCATGTTTGCCGTGAAATGGAGCGCAGTGAACGGTTATTCTGCGGTGGAAATATGTTATGACTATAAGGGAATCGAAATGTGGGCAACCGGTGGCTGGAAAGCAAAGAATGACCTGACGCAGAAATATGCGGCGTTTATGAGAGAAAATGGCAAAAGAATTCGTATTACATACCGCAAGATTGCCGCCCATACTGGGGATAAATATAATGAAGAGGCGGACAAGTTGGCAAAGGCGGCGTTGACGGAAGGCAATGGCATACCCAACATCACAAGGCGAAAAAGTTGAGTGTTGCAATTATTTGATGTCGCACATTGACAAACAATGTAACATTGTATATGATAAATACGATCATGGAGCATGAAATGATTATGCGAGGGAAATAGATAAATACACAGCAAGTTTGTGAGGAATAAGAATGAAACATATCGGATTAGTTCTGTCAGGAGGAATGGGAAAAGGAGCCTATCAAATTGGCGCGCTTACGGCGTTGAATGAATTTCTCAAGCCTTCTGATTTTGAATTTATAAGCGCGGCGTCCGTGGGGGTACTTAACACATACGCATATTTGACTGGCAATTTACAGAAAGCTTACGATATATGGGCGTCTGTCAACCTTCAGGGAGACAGGCGGTTTATCACCTCGGTACTGCGCAGCTCGTTTTTACAGGATATCATTACCGATATTATAACGGACGCGGCAATACCGGGGGCATTTTATGTACCTTTACTCGATTTGCAGAATAAGGAATTAGACTATTATAATTTTTCTCAAATACCATCGGGAAACATTGATCCTTATCTTCGTGCAAGCATCGCCATGCCGTTTTATAATAAAGGCATCAAAATAGACGATAAGACACTATATGACGGAGCAGTTGTTGATAATATACCGATTTATCCCGTGCTGAAAAATGAATTAGATTATGTAATTTGCATATACTTTGACGATTATAACTATGTGTTTGAAGACTACTCTTATGATGATAAGATTATTAAGCTGACATTCCCTGATCATAAACGGATTTCTAATTCTGTGCGTATCAGTCATGAATCAATTATGAACATGTTAGAGGAAGGTTATCGCAGAACGAAGGCGGTTTTATCGGATATTTTTGCAGATGGGACAGACAACTTACAGAATGTTTATGCAGGGATTGAGAGGCAAAATGGAGAAGATTATAAGAAAATGGTGCGCATTACCGGCGATGTGATTGTGACAAATATGAATAAGCTGGCGAAGAAAGTAGTGCGCAGCCAGAAGATTATGGATGGCGGCGCAGCGTGCGCACAAAATGATCGGCAGAAGGTATGATCGGCAGAATATTTGGTGAAAATATACAGAAAGGAGTCGGTTCATTATGAAAAAAGCAGATGTGTTTGATTATTTGAAATGGCGAGGGGATTTGACATTAGAACAAAGTGCGTTTAATGAGATTGACGCTCTGATTTTATCAATTTTAGCATATTTAGATTATTCGTCTGTCAAAGAAAATGAGGCGCCATCATTTAGCGATGTGGTGGACCGCATCAATGATTTGCCGGACGAGTGTAAATTGAACGGTCCCAGTATTATTATGCGTTCGGTGGTGGAATTGGCAAATGCGGCGGCTTTGCTGCCAAGGTTTAAGGATATGGGGGTATTCCGTTTCCTGGGTATGACGGATGAGGAGAAAGAAATTCAGTTTGCAGCAGTTACATTTTTGCTTCCTGATAAGACGGCGTTTCTCTCATTTCGGGGAACGGATAACACATTGGTTGGCTGGAAAGAAGATTTTAATATGTGTTTTACAGATGAAATCCCTTCTCAGATTGAGGCGGCAAAATATGCATCTTCTGTGGCGAAGGATATCTCTATGCCGCTGCGGTTGGGCGGACATTCCAAGGGCGGAAATCTTGCTATCTGGGCGGCTACGCATTTAACGTCCGAGCAGCAGGAGCGTATCCTGTCTGTTTATAATAATGATGGCCCGGGATTTAGTGAAAAATTTATAAAGTGTGAGATGTATCGCAACATTCGCAGTAAAATACGTTCCTTTGTTCCGGAATCTTCGATAGTGGGCGTACTGATGGAGCATGACGAGTATAAGACAATTCGCAGTTCCAATCCTTTGGTTTTGCAGCACGATCCTTTTTCCTGGATTGTCTTAGGCACCCATTTTGTCTATGATGACGCTAGGAGTTTTTCAGGTCGGAGATTTGAAAAAGCCATCAATACATGGATTCTTTCTATGAGCGCCAAGGAGCGGGAGGAATTGGTGGAGAATGTGTACGATATTCTAGTTTCCTCCAATGCCAAGACGATTGATGACATTGATAAGGCAAAAATCAAGTCTTTTCTTTCCATGCATCGGACGTTCCGAGAGATGGGCATTAAAAAGCAAACACAATTGATGCTTAGCTTGAGCAAAGTCTTATTTAATAGTGATATACTTGTCAGGCCGAGCAAAATAAGTGTTTGAAATACCTGGAAAATATGCTATAATGGCTACTGAAATTGCACTTGTTTGATGTGCGCCGAGGGACGTTTTAAAAAGATTCCTGCGGTTGTACGAATTGGTATCAAAAATTGGAGGATAGAACATGGACAATAACGATTTGAGGGCAGAATTAATTCGTGCGTTTCCGGCAGAAGTAGTGGAATTGCGAGATAGGCAGAATGAGTCGTATTATGCCTGTCCAACCTGCTCACGGGCAGTTACTTTGGGTATGGATAAATGCATCTGTAATCAAGCTTTGAGTTGGAAGAATATTCAGCAGGCAGAGGCATCAGAAGGAGGCAGACGCAAAGCGGTGCTTGAGTTTGAAGTTGCCTCAGATTTTACTACTGGGAATTGCCGGAAATGTCCGATTTCCTATATTGGCAAAAATGGCACAGATAATGTGTATGAGTGCCCCTTGAAAATGCGGGGCAATTGTAGGATTAAGCTGTGTTGATTTTTAGAAAATATTGATATTGCTGTATAAAATATTGCTGTCCGTACATAATACTCATATCTATGAGGAAAGGCAGGGACTATGATAGCAATGGATTTTAAGCAGAGTGAGACGAAGACAAATTTGATGCGTGCTTTTGCTGGTGAGAGTCAGGCAAGAAATCGCTATACGTTTGCCGCTGCCCAGGCAAATAAGCAAGGGCTCTATGTGATTGAACATATATTCAAGTTTACGGCAGACCAGGAGCAGGAGCATGCACAGGTATTTTATGATCAGTTAAAAGAACTGGCAGGAGAAAATATTGAGGCTGACGGCAGCTATCCAGTTGATATAAACCCCAATATTTCAGAGCTCTTAAAGATGGCGCAGCATAATGAGTATCAGGAACATGACGACGTCTACCTTCATTTTGCACAGAAGGCGCAGGAGGAAGGATTTGGTAAAGCGGCGGCAAAGTTTCGCATGATTGCAGAGATTGAGAAGATTCATGGAGATCGCTTCGGTACTTTTGCACAGATGTTAGAAGCGAATCAGCTCTTTGTGTCTAAGGTCGAGACAAAGTGGATGTGCTTAAATTGCGGACATGTGCATGAAGGGCTGGAAGCTCCTGCAAAATGTCCAGTTTGTGATCATGAGCAGGGCTGGTTTATCCGTATGGAGCTGGCGCCATATTGCGGCAATCGTTAATGGTATTGCAGTAGAAAAGATAATTACCCCCATGAGAATAGGCTTTATTCTTTTCAAAATAGATTGGGAAGGAGTAGAAGTGTACTTTCATGGGGGTCTGAATCGTTACAGGTTCATAGTTATTTCACAGATTCAACAATTTTTCCTCATAATTATTTGTAACAATAGAGTTATCTGTATGTAAACAAATAATTGAAGAAATATGGACAAACTATTTTTCTTAAATGGAACACACATGAAGTATTTTCAGGAGGTAAGTATATGAAGAAAAGAAGTTACATATGTTTAGTCGCGGCGTTGGCGGCAGTGATGATGTTTGCGGGCTGCAAAGATAAGAAGCAGGAAAGTTCTGGGAACACGGAAAATGCGGATACAAATGAATCGGCAGAGGCATCCGATGATGTATTAGATTTTAAAGTGGAAGATTATGTTAAGCTTGGAGAGTATAAGGGACTGGAGGTAACTTACCCTTCTGTTCTTGAAGTGACGGATGAAGATGTCGAAGAACAGATCCAGTATAATCTGGAAGAAAATGTCGCGTACAATGATGTGAAAGACCGTGGTGCACAAGAAGGCGATATTGTAAATATGGACTTTAATGGTACGGTTGATGGCAAAGAATTTGAAGGCGGCTCAGCGAGTGATTATGAGGTGGAGCTTGGAGCAGGAGAATTTTTAGAGGAATTTGAAAGCAATCTGACAGGCAAGAAAGCAGGGGAGACGGTAACGTTTCCATTGACTTTCCCGGAGGATTATGATGAAGAATTGGGAGGAAAAGAAGCAGAATTTACGGTTACTATCAATTCTGTCAGTGAGGCTGTCGTTCCGGAATACAATGAAGAGTTTGTGAAATCTGTGTCTGAATTTGAGACGATTGCCGACTATGAGGCTTCCGTCAGGGAACAGTTGGAGCAGGATGCGAAAGATTCATCCGTGATGGAGGCACAGGAAAATGCACTCAAACTTGCTATGGAGAATGCCACAATAGAAGGATATCCGCAGAAGCTTTATGATTTCTTTTATGAGGATACGGTAAGCGGCTATAAGAATTATGCGGAATTTATGGGCATGGATTATGAAGAATTTCTGGAAAGCTACATGAGTGAGGAAGAGATTAACAGTATAGTGGACGAGCAGGTTAATGAATATCTTTTTGTCCGGGCAATTCTGGAGAAAGAAGGTAAGCTGATTAGCGATAGCGAGTACAAGGAACTGGCTGAGAAAATGGCGAAGGAAAATGATTATGAAACGCTCGAAGAGTATGAGGAGGACTATGGCGTAATCTATGTTAAGACGCAGATTGCAAGAGAGAGAGTTGTGGAGATATTGTATGATGCAGCCAAGCTGAATGAGATTCCCTATGATGAATACCAGGCACAAGTTGAATCGGAATGGGAAGATGAAGGCGAGGAATTGGAAGAGGGAGATGACGTGGAAGACAGCGAAGGTTTGGAAGTGGATTTAGGAGACGGAGAAGACAGCGAGGTATTAGAAAACCTGGCAGAGTAGACATAGAGAGTGATATGAACGCTTTATACAGAAGGGACTATCGCACTGATATATTTACTCAATCAAAAGGGCTTGCCGCTTATGCGGCAAAGACAGAATGCACAAAAATTATCTTAGGAAGCTAGCTTCCCAAGATAATTTTTGTACTTCGGTCCATGAAGTTCCCCATGCCTTTCTTAAATTAAGTCTTCAATCAGCTTATTCATTTGCGTCTCCTTTTGGTGGTTATATTTCACAAATGCACCCGTGTTCTTTTTTAATTGTTGTCCATGGGGAGAGTATTTACGAAGAAATTCAAAGAATAGAGAAAAAATTCTTTTTGATTAGATGGCGGAATTCTTCTATAGTGTCAGCAATGGTAACGGCGCCATGTTCCGCAAGAAATTGTCGGGTGCGAAAGCCCCAACTTACACTGATGCAGGGAATTCCTGCATTTTTTGCTGTTACGATGTCGACGTCGGAATCACCCACATAGACGCACTGTTCAGGAGTAACTTGTAATTCTTGCATAGCTTTAAATACCGTATCTGGAGCAGGCTTAGGAGCAGTCTGGGCAGATTCTCCGATAGCTGTGGTGATATACGGTGAGAAAAAATCTTTACACAGCCCTTTGACAGCGAGGTCAAATTTGTTAGAAACTACTGCCATTTTATAGCCGGATTCATATGATTCTTTTAGGAATTCCAGAATTCCTGGAAACGGCTTAGTAAGATCTTTTTTGTGAATCTCATAGTGTTCTTTAAAGTCTTTCAGGCAGTTATCAAATGCTGCAAAGGAACGGCCGCCAGGTATGGCGCGTTCCATCAAAACGGTTACGCCATTTCCTACCATTTGGCGTACGCTGTCCATAGAATGGTCAGGTAAGTTATATTTTTTCATAACATAATTTACGCTGCCGGCAAGGTCGGCAAGGGTATCTAACAGGGTTCCGTCTAAATCAAAGATGATGGTATTTGTGGATGGCATAGTAAGCTCCTTTCGTCTTTTCATGTCGGATTATATCATAAATTTTTTGTGATTTCTATAGAATCGCTTGTGTTTTGTGATTTTCATTTGTGAGAGAGTGTGCTAAAATATGGGAGAGATAGGTTGCGCTATGC
The DNA here is from genome assembly GCA_947565425.1 of uncultured Lachnospiraceae bacterium. Taxonomy (GTDB): domain Bacteria; phylum Bacillota; class Clostridia; order Lachnospirales; family Lachnospiraceae; genus Petralouisia. Next base: position 111,229 of record CANOFW010000007.1, on the reverse strand, counting down.
TTATTATAAGTCTAAGAACGGAGAAGAATTATGTGGGAAAAAATATGGAAAACAGACAAGATTGCATACGGCGGAGATTATAACCCCGAGCAGTGGCCGGAGGATACGTGGGAGGAAGATATGCGCCTGTTGAAACTAGCGCATATAGATACACTGACCTTAAATGTATTTTCATGGGCGATGTTGCAGCCTTCCGAGGATGAATATCGTTTTGAAAAATTAGACAAGATTATGGAGATGGCGAAAAGCCATCAAATGAACGTTTGTCTTGCTACCAGCACAGGTGCACATCCGGCGTGGATGGCGCGCAAATACCCGGAAGTTTTGCGTACGGATTTTACTGGTATTAAACGTAAGTTTGGCGCGAGACATAACTCCTGTCCCAATAGTCCGATTTACCGTAAATATTCTGTCCGTCTGGCGGAAAAATTAGCAGAACGGTATCAGAAGTACGATAATATTATCGGTTGGCATATATCGAATGAATTTGGCGGTGAGTGTTACTGTGAGAATTGTGAGAAAGCGTTTCGTGTGTGGTTAAAAAAACGCTATGGAACGCTTGAGGAGCTAAATCGCGTCTGGAATACAGCATTCTGGGGACATACTTTCTATGATTGGCAGGAGATTGTGCTGCCGGACCGTCGTACGGAACATTTCAGTGAAAACGAGACGATGGCGCAGACCATCAGTTTGGATTACAAAAGGTTCAATTCCGACAGTATTCTCGATTGTTTTCGTTTGGAATACGAGGCGGTCAAGAAATATACACCAGATATTCCGGTGACAACGAATTTGATGGAGGGCGCTTACAAGGGATTGGATTACAGGAAATGGGGAAAATACATGGACTTCATTTCTTGGGACAACTACCCCTCGAACGCGGATTCCTTCAGTAAGATAGCGTTTAGCCATAATTTGATGCACAGCCTGGGGGATGGCAAGCCCTTTGTGCTGATGGAGCAGACGCCGAGCGCTCAGAACTGGCAGCCTGTCAATGCATTGAAGCGTCCAGGCGTGATGAGGCTGTGGAGTTATCAGGCGGTAGCGCATGGAGCAGACGCCGTGCTTTTCTTCCAATTAAAGCGCAGTATTGGTTCTTGTGAGAAATATCATGGGGCAGTCATTGACCATGCTGGTCATGAGCATACGCGTGTATTCCGGGAAGTGGCGCAGCTTGGAGAGGAGCTTGCGAAGCTTGGAGGAGAGATTCTTGGCGCGTCCAAACCGGCAGAGGTGGCCTTGATGTTCGACTGGGAGAACTGGTGGGCAATTGAGTATTCGGCAGGTCCCAGCAAATATTTAAAGTATTTGGATGAAATATTGAATTATTATACGGCGCTGCACCGGCAGAATATTGCGGTAGATGTTGTTGGTGAGGAGGATGATTTGTCCGCTTATAAAGTGGTGATTGCTCCGGTATTATATATGACGAAACCTGGTGTGGACGAGCGTATACGCGAATTTGTGCGAACAGGCGGAACTTTTGTGACGACGTTTTTCAGTGGATATGTGGATGAGAATGATTTGGTAGTGATTGGCGGTTACCCGGGGAAGCTTCGGGATATTTTGGGCATTTGGGTGGAAGAGATAGACGCGCTGCCAGAGACGAAAGAGAACAGTTTTGTCTATGGCGGACAAACATATCGTGCTGGTATGCTCTGTGATATTATGCATCTGGAGGGCGCAAGATCGTTGGCGGAATACCAGGAAGATTTCTATGCAGGGACGCCGGTCATTACTTGTAATTCTTTTGGACAGGGGCAGGCATATTATGTGGGCACACGCCCAGAAGAAAGCTTTTATGGAAGGCTGATAGAAGAGATTTGCCAAAAGCAGCAGATTTGTCCGCCGGCAGAGACGCCGCTTGGTGTTGAGGCAGTGGAGCGTATTCGAGACAAAGAACATTACTTGTTTGTGCTCAATCACAAGGAAGGAGTAGAAAAGATTTCTGTGCCGGTAGCGTGTAACGATTTGCTGTCCGGTAAATCATATCAGGAGCAAGAGCAGTTAGAGCTTGCAGCCAAGGGTGTGGCGATTCTCAAATGGGCAGAGAGTGAATGAAAGGGCTGTAATTATCTATGATATGGCGGCTTTAAAGTGATGGAAGGATAGTGAGGATTTACCATGATTTTGTTAAAAGCAAATGGGGAGCTTAAATCAGTGTTTGCACGTATGATTAAGACTATGGGTGTAAATGTAACATGGACAGGGAAGTTTGTAGTGCTGAATAATTTCCTGATTCTGTCGGGAAATGTGCGCTCACTGATTTTTAATTTTGACAACCGCAAGGTAAACACGAATGTGATTGAACTACCGGACCGCGACGAGGATGCGGAGCCGGTGGAGGGCAATGATATCCTGACCAATGTGCTAAATATGACGCTGTATGCTTTTGGAAAATGGGGCACAATCAAAGGGCTAAAAGTAGACCAGGATTATAACCAGCTCAATAATCTTTTTCAGGCTATTTTAAAGGATATGAAAATCAAGCCGGGGTTTCGGGACGATTATTTTCGTTTTTACAAGAATGAAATCCAGATGACGTACGAGGAAGTCGTAGAAGCGGCTATCTTAGAAGGGAAGCGAAAAGCACAGGATATAAAGGAAGAGGAAGAAACAAAGCAAACGGAGGAAGGTCTAGGGCTATGGCATAAAATTTGTTGGAGTGTAGAGCAGTGCCAATTTGGGAAAAGTGAGCTTACTGCCTATGAAAAACATGCTTCTCGTTTGGGCAATAACTTTTATCGTACCGGGATATGCTGTGCCAAATGTGCGCAAAAGATGTTTCAGGCGGTCTACCCGGAGGGTGAGGAACTTCCGGTAGAGACGGAGGAGGGGAAAGTATATCTTGCCAGGAGCTACACTTGTAACCAATGTAATGCTTTCTATACGCCGCGTCCGGGGAAACTTTTGCAGGAGGGCGATGTCTATACGCTGTCTTTTGGCAGAGACAGAGATGCTTATGAGGATTACCGGGAGCTTTTGGGCAGGAATGGGCGGCGCACTACGAATTATCATTTTAATGAATATGAGTGGGAGCGTGGCAAGATGAGAGAGCCCGAGACGATTGAGGAAGCCTGCGCCGATCTAGAGGATATGACGCAAGAAGAACTCCTGGAATTAGATGGGAAGTTACAGGAGGGCTTTTATCCTCCGGAGAGGGCGAAACCATACCAGAAGCGAATTCAGGAACTACTGCGAAAAATGAAAAGGGAGAAGGAGCAGACAGAGAAGTTTTCAGAGAAAAGTGGAGAGGATGGAAAGAGGGCCTCTAAGGAAGTAAAGGGTGCAAGCGGTAGTCAGGAGGATTCCCATATTTTGCCTACTAGCAATGGCAGTCAATGGGATGATTCCAGGCAAAGCCGTCTGGGAGACAGGAGTGTCAATCATGGAGAATCTCAGGTGGGAAATAAAGATAGTACCAGCGGTATAGAGCGTGCGGAAAACAGCAAAAGCAATCAAAACCATGTAGGCACAGGGAGCGACAATTCAGGAGATGAGATTTTTGAGAAATATCAGGCGCGGATGAAGGTATTAGACCGTATGTCTCTGCGTCAAATAGGGGAATTGCGTCAGCAGGTTCAGTCTGAGAAGGGATTGGCGCATGACCAGAAAAAGGACATTAACAGTCGGATAGAAGAAGCTTTGGCGCGGCGGGAAGAAGAAAACTTGCGGCAGAAGGTCAAAGACTGTGTGGGGAAACCTTATCATGTAATGGCGCGTATTGAGGCGGAAATCAAGAAATCACAGGCAGCAGAAGCGGTGAAGACAGAAGCATTGTCTGAAATTGGGGAGATGAAACGTGCGCGCGGGCAGCAGGAGGCAGAGCAGATGGTGGCGTCTATGCCGGCTAATATGACGCGCAGCCAGTATCATGCATTCCGCGAAAAGTTGGCGCAGTATCAGGATGTAGATTTCACGCCTTTTGAAGCCCAGTTAGAGGAGCGGGGCAGGCAGGCGCAGAAGGCGGAGCTTGACGTTATGCTGCGGCGGATTGACAAAAGTGAGCGCAAAGGGCTTCTCAAGATGTTAGAGCAGCTAAAAGAGGGATTTTTGGGAAAAGATGCGGCTGAGGTACAGGCAAAGATTGAGGAGCGTCTGCGCAAGATAGACGAGGCTGCAATAGATAAGATTTGCCCCAATATCCTTACAATGACGTTTCACGAGGCTGCGGAGGCGTATGAGAAGATAGAGGGCGGACCGTTTTTGCCAGAATTAAAGACAAATACACTGGAAATGATAGATAAACGCCTTACCAAGATTAAAATGGATGAATGCGCGCTGCTGGTAGATAAACTGCGTGAGGATTTGCAAGGTAAAATCAAAGACATGCAACGGCTTCATTTCTATGAGGTGCGCAAGGTGATGCGTGGGGAATGGGAGGAGCAGGAGGCAAAGCTGGCGGCAAAGGCGCTGAATACATATGCCGCGGACAGAAGTCGTTATGAGTATCCAATTTTGATTTGCGATTCTTCAGCTAAGAAGAATGGAAGAGAAGGATTTTTGTTGACGCCAGATCATATTTTCTATAACAGTACGTTTAACAGTGAGAAAATCCCCGTGCGTGCAATCTATGGTATAGAGGGCAATACTGGGCTTTTGAATCGCGGAATCTATTTGAAGCGGGGCAACGGTGCAAAGACAAAAATACCGGGGGGAATTCCGGCAAAAGAACTGGATGTGTTTGCACAGGTGTTGGATGCGTTTGTTTCTTATCTACAGGAAAAGCCGGAATCAAGGAGTATTTCTTATCTGGCCAAAGAAAAGCATGAGGTGAAGTGCTGTTACCGCTGCGGGTATACATATCGAGAGGGAAATGTCTGCCCCAAATGTGGAAATCAGGCAAACAAATAGTTGAAAATAACCATGGGAAAGATGAGGCAAATGCACTCAGTCTTTCCCCATCCAATTGCGCAGCGGGTTGACCTTCTGCGCTTTTTTCATAATGTCATCTGCGTTGTGCAGCAGATATTCGCTTAATTGCTGTGTTTCTTCGGCAGTAAACCCGGAAGATTTCTCCATCTTTCCCGAAGGGAGGATGTATTCTGCAAAATCTTTCCCTCGTTCAAAAGTTACATGAACGATTTTTTGATTGTTTTTGGTGATGACGCCGGAATACGTCATGCGGATTTCTTCTGACTGTTTCATGGGAACGCCCCCTTTAAGCAGGATTTCTAATTTATCTAACCCAAATTATAACGTATTTTTAGAAAGAAAAACAAGGATATTTTCAAAAATGATTTTTTTTTATATGCTGTTATATGATAGAATAATACTAACTATGATACGTTGGTATATTTATACACAGCGCAGGAGAAGGAGGTATTTATGAAACAAAACTTTAGGAATGTGTCGTGGGGGAGGCTGTTGTCAGTCATTTTAACGGCGGCGCTTTTATTTACCAGTCTGGAGACACCATTGTTTGTCCAGGCGGCAGAAGGGGATGCAATTTCTATTGGGACGGCGGCGGATTTACGCAAGATTGGTACGGACAGCGCCTACCCAATGAATGGGGATTATAAACTGACGGCAGACATTGACTTGTCTGGCAGCAATTGGGAGCCGATGGGCGGGCATTTGGGGAACAAGGGAACCTGTAACCCTGCGGAGGCGAATGTGTTTTCCGGTACGTTTGACGGGCAGGGGCATGTGATTTCCGGGCTGACTATTAATCTGAACGATTCCATTAATCAGACAAACCAATATGGGCAGGTCGGACTTTTCAGTGTGATTGGTTCCAATAATGCAAACGATTATGCGGAAGTGAAAAACTTAATTTTCACGGATGTTGATATCCGTACGGATTTTCCAGATGGGTTTGCGGCAGTGGGTACGCTGGCGGGAGAAGTCAATGGATATGCTAATATCTCCGGCATTGTCGTTGTTGATGGAAACTTAATGGTTAATCCTTCAGGAGTTTGTGATACGGTAGGCGCTGGTGGGATTATCGGCGAATGTCGCACAGCGGATTCTTCCATTATGAACAATTTTATTTCCGTAACGGACTGTTATAATGGGGCGGACGTTTTTGCAGACGGTTCTCGCGCTGATTTAGTTTATGCAGCTGGGATCATTGGACGCGTTGCACAGTCTGGTTGTAAAACAATTTCTCAGTGTGTTAATACCGGGATTGTTCAGTATGCAGGTTATGACGCTTTTGGGATTGCTACGGCACAGAATGGAAACGCAGGTTTTTTGAATACACTTACCGACTGTTATATTCCTTCTTCCTTGGAACAGCAGATTTTGGGAGGGGTAACGGCAGTCAAGGACAAGAATTTATTGAGCGGTACGCTTGTCGGCAATTTGTCCGCAGATACCTGGCAGGCAGAGGTGGGCTGTTATCCAGTTCCTAAGTTTTGCTTAACGTCTAGCGCGGCAGGCAGAATTTACCTTTCGGGCCTTTCGCTTGTATTTGCAGAGGAGGAGACAGCGTCTAGTGTGAGAACAGAGATTGTGCTTCCGCAGACAGCGGGCGGTGATGCAATCACTTGGAGCAGCAGTGAGGAGACGGCTCTAACTATTGAAGGTGATAAGGCGGTGGCGCATCCGACGGAGATTGGTATGGACACGACGGTGATGCTGACGGCAAGGTCGGATAAAGGCTACAGCCGCAGCTTTAAGATTGTGGTATTGTCAGACAATGCGCAGGTAGCAGCTTTTGATCAGCCTTACGCTAAGGTGGGAACGGCCCTTACGGTATCTGTATCAAATTTACCGGAGGGGACCAGGCTGAATTATCGCTGGAGTGTGGGCGGTAAGGCAATTACCAACTCCGGCAATAGTTATACGCCGACAAAAAATGATCTGGAAAAATTCATTTCCGTTGCCATTACAACGGCGGATGGCAGTGTGAGCTGGAATCTGTCTACGTATTGCAGCGAATTGCCGGTCATCTATATTGATACCAATGACGGACAGGGGATCAACAGTAATACGGTGGCAAAAGACGCGGTTATGAAGATGCAGGGAAATGATGAATTTAACGACCCGTCTTACTGGTATAATGGCAAGACGACCATTAAGGGCAGAGGGAATTCTACCTGGAGCCAGGCGGTGGCGTGGAATGTGAAAAAGCCCTATAAGTTAAAACTGGATAAAAAAGCAAATTTGTATGGTCTTGGCAAGAATAATAAAAAAGAAAGCAAGAATACCAATAAGCATTGGACGCTACTGGCAAATATGATAGATCACACCAACATGCGTAATGAGCTGGCATATAATTTTTCCAGAGATATCGGTATGGAAGTGTCTATGGGCACGACCAATGTGGTGTTGATTCTCAATGGGCAGTATCAGGGGATTTATGAGCTGGCAGAGCATGTGCGGGTAGGATCCGCGCGTGTCAATGTACATGATTGGGAAGGACTTGCCGATGACATTGCCGAGGCAATCTGTTTGCAAAATCCTGCATTGAAACAGTCGGATCTGGAAGATGTCATGGAACAGGATTATAGTTGGGTGACAACCAAAGAGGTTACGTTTAAGGGAACAACTTATAAGATTGCCGATTATTATACTGAAGAAATCCCGGAAGTTACCGGCGGATTCTTGCTGGATATGGATTTCAGGAGCAAGTCAGATCAGTATAAATATATCTCGACATTTTCCACAAGGTATGGAAACATTCCCATGTTTTTCCGTTCGCCAGAATATGCAAAAACAAGTGACGTGATGATGGCGTTTGCCCAGGGTTATCTGGACGCTTATGAAGCTTCGTTGCGCAGTCCGGATTTCACAACGGAATATAATGGGGAAAATGTGCATTATACGGACTTGTTTGATCTGGATTCGCTGTTGCAGTACTGGCTACTTTGTGAGTATGTGAATAATTGGGATTCCATGAAGAACAGCACCTATCTCTATAAAGATATCGAAGGCAAGGCAAAGATGGGACCGGCGTGGGATTATGACTGGGCATGGGGCAATATCAACATGTACAGCATGACGGGGCCTTTTGTGTATGATAATTGGCATACGACGCTTTGCGGAATGGACACATTCCAGGGAGGATTTGCAGAACAGGGCTATCAGAAAGAACAATGGAACCGTTATCTGGTGAAAGATCCTTATTTCGTGACAAAGGCATTTGAATTTTATAAGAAATATCGTCCTACTGTCATAGAGGATATCATGAAAAACGGTGGCACGATAGATACTTTGCAGAAGAAATATAGTTCGGCTTCTCTGGCAAATGATGACAAATGGGCGTACTCTTATGATAGATGCAGCGGGTATGCGTTTGTAAATGGCCAGCAAGTGCACACAACGAGCCAGACGTATGATGCGGCAGTGGAATCTTTAAAAACATTTATCGAGAAGCGTATGCAGTGGATGGACGCGCAATTTACGGATGTGCAGGGCTTGTATCGCTCTTTGGGTAATCAGGTATCTTCTAAGATTAGCGTGACGGCAAAAGAGAATAGCGCTGACGGCACAGTGACAGCTACCGTAAAAGTGACGGACGCCAATGTAAATGCAGTGACTTTCTTGGTAAATGGCAAGAAGGCAGAAGTGAGTGGCAGCACTGTTGTCCCGCTTACGAATGGAGAGGCAAGCATTACGGTGGACGACAGGTTGTTAGAGGCTACGGAAGGAGCAATGAATACCATTGAGGTTCTGGGACTTCGGGGGAATGCTTATGTAACGGGAGCAATGAACTTTACGAATATTGTAACTACCAATGTTGAAGTGCCGGAAGTATTGACCGGGACGGTCACCGTAACGTCAAGCCGGGAAGGAGATGTATCTTATCCGGGAGATACGCTGACGGCGAAAGTCAGCGATGACACTAATAACACGGGAACACTCAGTTACCAGTGGTATGCAGGCAGCACTAAGATAACAGGAGCAACAAAATCATCGTATGTGTTGACAGAATCCGAAATCGGCAAATCTATAAGTGTTAGAGTTGCAAGCACGGTACAGACGCAGACGATTCAGGGAAAATACAAAGGGACGGTAAACCAGGATCCCGAGAAACTTCCTCAGAAATTGACTGGAACAGTTACTGTAACGTCAAGCCGGGAAGGAGATGTGTCTTATCCGGGAGATACGCTGACGGCAAATGTAGGCGATGATACCAATAATACAGGAACATTAAATTATCAGTGGTTTGCAGGCGAGACGGCGATAGCCGGAGCAACCAAGTCGTCCTATATGCTGACAGAGTCGGAAATTGGCAAATCTGTAAGTGTTAAGGTGGCAAGCACAGTAGAGACCGGGCAGATTCAAGGGGAATATGCAGGTACAATTGTTGCGGAACCGGGACCAGGACCCGGACCGGACGATCCGGCTGAACTGACGGGAACGGTTGCTGTGTCTTCTAGCAGAACGGGCAGCGTTTCTTATCCTGGAGATGTGCTGACTGTAAAAGTTGCACAGGATAATAATACGGGAACACTGGACTATCAGTGGTTTGCAAATGGGGTAAAGATTACAGGGGCGACGAAAGCGACGTATGTGCTGACTACCCAGCAGATTGGCAAGAAGCTGACGGTGGAGGTTACAAGTTCTGTAGAGACGGGAAAGATTAGTGGAACTTATGCGGGCCGCGTAGCGGCAAAACCGATTAAGGCGACAAGTATTTCTGTGTCGGCCAAGAGTAAGAAAATGTATGCTTACCAGACGTTGCAGTTAAAAGCAACGGTTAAGCCCCAAGGGGCATCCCAGAACGTTTCTTATACCGTTGACAAGAAGTCTGTCGCTACTGTTTCTAAGAGCGGAAAAGTAACAGCAAAATCGCCGGGCAAAGTAAAGATTACGGTGAAAGCTACAGATGGAAGTAATGTGAAAACGACGTATACTGTCACGGTGTTAAAGCCCGTACTCAAAGTGAGCGGCAAAACAACGGTTAAGCTGAAGAAATCCATCACCTTGACGGCAAAACCGTATGGCTTGAAGGGTACGGTCAAGTGGAAATTAGACGCCAAAGGCAAGAAACTGCTCAAGATGAACAGGTCGAAAGGAAATAAAGTGAAGCTGACCGCTAAGAAGAATACAGGGACGGCAAAACTGACAATCACCTGTGGAAAGAAAAAAGTTACGAAAAAGATACGCGTGAAGAAATAAGAAATGCAAGAGAAAAACAGGAGAGCGAAGCCATGAGGTTTCGCTCTCCTGTGATTTTGGGTGATTAATATCTGTGATATATTTCTCCGCGGTTTCCAATATCAATAACATAGATAATACATTTTCCATTATCAATACTGTAAATTATTCGATAATTTCCTATTCGCAACCGCAGCAGAGTATCGTGCCCTTTTAATTTTTTTATATCTTCTCCGTTTGGCAATTGTTCAATTGCGTTTACTATCCGTTTGCGTTCATTTACAGGAAGCCGGTCTATAAATTTTTTTGCCCGTTTTTTGAGGACGATTTGAAACATTAATCAAGCCCCCATTCCTTTTTACATTCATCCAAGGTGAATTCCTTATCTTTATCCGGGTCTGTATCATTTTCATAATTTTCAATCATATTTTGACAAAAGATGTCATCTGTTTCTTCGTCAGCAGTAATACCCTGTATATATGCTAATACATAGCCCATTTTATAACCTGGAACATTATCTAATAGTTGGATGACTTTTTCTTTATTACTCATAATCTTCTCCTTTTCTTTTACAAGCTATGTGAACATAAATCAAGTATAGCGAATTTTTGCTGTTGTGTAAAGAACAAAGTGGGCTTGCACACTTTGACGCGCCGAGTGCAGTCGCATTAGCGACTAATACCTCTAAGATAAAAAATTCCATGCTTGAAACTCTTCCTATATCAGAATATAATGGGTGATAAGTTATACTGAGTGTCAGATAAATCTGCCACTCGGTATAACCTGATGCGCACAGCCACATAAGGAATTATGCCGCTTTGCGGCTGCGGCTGGCGCCAACTCATGGCAGATTTTATTGGCCATGAGTATAAAAATAGAAAGGGATGAGCAGTACATGAAATTAGGAATAACCATGGAAGGCGGAGCAAGCCGCACAGTATTTAGCTGCGGCGTGGCAGATGCATTTTTAGAGGAAGGGATTATGCCGGATTATTTTATCGGTGTGTCGGCGGGGATTGCCTATGGGGTGTCTTACCTCTCTAAGCAGAAAGGCAGGAACCTGACGATTATCCAGAAGTACATGAATGATAAACGGTATATGGGTGTGCGTCATTTGTTAAAGAGCAGGAATTTCTATAACATTCCTTTCGTGTTTGAAGAGATACCAAATAAGTTGGAAGCCTTTGATTTTGAGGCGTTTGAATCATTTCCGGGGAAGGTGGAGGCGTGCGTCACCAACATTCATACCGGGAAGGCCGAATATTTGGAAGTGCCCAGGCGGGATGATAAATTTCAGGTGTTAGTGGCAAGCTGTGCGCTGCCGATTCTTTTTCAGCCGGTGAAGGTAGGCAAACATTATTATCTGGACGGCGGCGTGTCTGATTCCGTTCCCTATAAGCGCGCCATCGAGCAGGGATGCGATAAGAATATTGTCATCCTTACCAGGGAGCGCGACTATGTCAAAAAATCGGAGCGCGCGGGCAATGTCTCAATTAAATTGTATAAGAAATATCCCCATATTGCAGAGGATTTAAAGACGCGTCCGCAGCGGTATAACGCTTGTATGGAAGAACTTTTAGAAAGAGAAAAAGCGGGTGAAGTATTTGTGATTGCGCCGGAAACAACCTATGGCATCAGCAGGACAGAGTCTAATCCTGACAAGTTGACAAAGCTCTACAAAGAGGGCTATCGACAGGCAAAACGGCAGATGGCAGATCTGAAACGGTATTTAGGAAGGGAGTAGTGCATGAGGTTTTTTCATCTCTCTGATCTTCACATTGGTAAGCAGCTTCATGCTTACAACCTCAAGGAAAATCAACAGGCGGTACTGTCACAGATTGCAGACAAGGCACGAGAATACCGCCCGGATGCAATTCTAATCTGCGGCGATATTTTTGACCGCGCAGTGCCTTCGGGAGAAGCGTATACAGTTTTTGATAAATTCTTACAGGAGTTATCCTCCATTACGCCGGCGATTCCGGTACTAATCATCGCCGGAAACCATGACAATGCCCAGCGTTTGGATTATGCCTCTTCCTTTCTGGAAAAACATCAGATTTATCTGTCGGTATCGGCGCCTGCACAGCAGGAAGAACATTTGAAAAAGGTTGTGCTGCATGACATGCACGGGGAAGTGCATTTTTATCTGCTGCCGTTTTTAAAACCGGGGTATGTGCGGCAGCTTTTTGCGGAAGGGGTAGTCCACGATTATGAGAGCGCAGTCCGTGAAATTTTGCGGCGGGAAGAGATTGATTATGGGAAGCGCAATGTGCTGCTGTCCCATCAATTTTATACGAACGGCGGACAAGCCCCTGAGCGGTGTGAATCGGAGCAGCTTGTAATTTCCCTTGGCGGCTTGGAAAATGTGGATGCGTCTGTGGTTGAGAAATTTGACTATGTGGCCTTAGGGCATATTCACGGCGCGCAGATGGTAAAGTTTCCCCATATCCGTTATTGCGGGACGCCGCTCAAATATTCGGTCAGTGAGGAACGCCACAAGAAATCCATTACCATGGTGACCCTGGAGGAGAAAGGAGCGCAAGCGCTCATAGAAACGATTCCCCTGACGCCGTTTCAAGATGTGCGTAAAGTGCGCGGACTGCTGCGAGAAGTGATAGAGAAGGCCACAGACGAAAACCGCCATGATTTCCTCAGTGTTACTTTGACGGATGAAAAGGAGCCTTACCATCCCAAGGAACAGCTCGAGGAGGTGTACGATTCTATCTTGGAGGTGCGGATAGACAACACCAGGACGAGGAACCGTATCGAGGAAGCGCAGGGGGAGACATTCTGTGTGCAGCCGCTGGAGATGTTTCGGTCGTTTTATCAGGAAATGCAGGGGCAGTCGTTGACCGCACAGGAGGAAGCGTTGGTAGAAGAGATTGTGGATGAATGGAGGGAAGAAATGTGAAGCCCATAACATTGACAATGTCGGCGTTTGGCTCCTATGCAGGAGAGGAAACGATCGACTTTTCACAGATGGACGGAGGGGTCTTTCTGATTACCGGGGACACAGGAGCTGGAAAGACGACGATTTTCGACGCCATAACGTATGCTCTTTATGATCAGACCAGCGGCGGAAAGCGCGAGGGGGCGATGATGCGCAGCCAGTATGCCAGCCCGGATGTGCCGACCTTCGTGGAGCTTACGTTTTCCTATCGCGGAAATTGTTACAAGGTGCGCAGGAATCCCAGCTATGAGCGTCCGAGCAGACGGAAAAACAAGGAGGGGCAGCGGACGCTTACCATGGAAGCGGCGTCTGTTTCTCTGACGATGCCGGATGGAAAAGAATTTCCGGGGAGAGCACGGGAAATCAATGAGAAGATTATTGAGATTTTAGGAGTGGGACGGGAGCAGTTTACACAGGTTGCCATGATTGCCCAGGGGGAATTTATCCGTCTGCTCCATGCATCTTCCAGAGAGCGCAAAGAGATTTTCGCGAAGCTATTTGATACCGGCGTTTATGAGCGGATTCAGAAATATTTGCGTGAGAAGAGTAAGTCTTTGTATGGGAAATTAGAAGACAACCGTAAACTGTGCGTGCACGAGATTCAGGGCGTACAGTGCGCCACGGAAAGCACATGGTGGGAAGCGTGGCAAGAGAGTCGGCAGCGGTTAGAAACTGACGCCCCACAGATTCAGGAAGTTTTAGCGAAAATTATTCGTGAACAAGAGGCGCAGGAGAAAAAGCAAAAAGAGCGGGAACTAGCGTTAGCAGGACAGCAGGAGGAGTTGAATTATAAGCTGCGCCAGGCACAAGAAATCAATCGTCTTTTTGCACAGGCGAAGAAAGCAGATGAGGAGATAAAAAGCAGTAAGGAGAAGATAAGAGAACTGCAAAAGAAGCAGGCGGAGAGTGAAAAATTGTCTGCGGACGTTGCCGAATATTATCGTAAGCGTGTGCCAGTTTTGACGGAGAAAGCGGCGGAGTTAAAAAGCTTACTGCCCAAATGTGCCCGCTTGAAAGAGCGGCAGCAGGAAGCGGAGCAGGCAAACAGACAGAGACAGGCTGCGGAGCGCAGATTAAAACAACAGACAAAGCTTCTTGCCGACACCGAAAGCGAAATACAACGATTGCAGCAGTCCCATCAGGAATTGGAAACAGAGGCGGCAAAATTGCCGGAGCTTGCGCAGCAGGAAAAAGAACTTGCGCACAGACAATCATTGTTGGAAGAGATGATGCGAACACAGGAGCAATGGCAAGCGTACGAAACAAAGCGAAAAGAAGGACAGGACAAGCTGGTAGCGTTGTTGGAGGATTATCAGCAAAAAAGCCGAGAACACGACAGCAAATATCAGATGTTTATCGAAGGACAGGCAGGGTTTTTGGCACAGGAACTTCATGAGGGAGAACCATGTCCAGTCTGCGGCTCGCGCGAGCATCCGCAAAAGGCAGTTTGTTCCGGGCAGGCAGTCACGAAGCAGCAGGTGGAGCGGGCAAAACAGGAAAGGGAGGAAGCGTATAAGCGTTCGCAGGAATATCAGCAGCAGTTTCAGAAAATCCAGGAGCAATGCGAACAGCAAAAAGCCTTGCTATTGCGGGATGGACAGCGTATGTTTGGGGATGGTTTTGAGCCGGGGATGATAAAGCCGGCGGTTCGTGCAGCTAAGAAAGAGCGGGAGGAATTTGGTAAGAGGTTAAAAGAATGTCGGCGCAAGGCAGAAGAATTAGAGGCACAACAAAAGAGATTGGAAGAGAATGAGCAGAAAGCGGTTGCACTGCGAGAACAATCCGAGCAATTAAAAGAGCAGCAGTTTCATAGCACGCTTGTGTTTGAGAAAGTAGAGCAGGCGCGCCAGGATTTGCAAGCAGAGCTGCCATTTGAGAGAGAAGAACAGGTGCAGGAACAGCTTGTGGCTCTGCAAAAGGAACAGCAGGGACTGGAAAAGAAAAAAATGAGGGCGGAACAGGATTTACAGAGATTGCGGGAAGAGCTGGCAGCGAAACAGGCAGCGTTAGAGCAGCGACAAGAGAACCGCCAGCTTCTGGAGCAGCAAATGGAGGGGAAACAGCAGATAGAGACGGCAGAGCTGACAGAACAGGCATCTCTGTTAAAGCAGCAGATGCAAATATTAGAGCGGGAAAAGCGTACAACGGTCAGCATGGTGGAAGCAAACCGTATGGCGAAACAGAATCTTGCCGCCTTGTATCGGGAGCGGGAACAGTTGAAGGCAGAGTATGAGCTGGTGGGAAATTTAGACCGCACGGCAAACGGCAATCTTTCGGGGCAGGCGAAGATGGATTTGCAGACGTATGTGCAACGCAGATATTTTCGGCACATTATCGGGGAGGCCAACCGCAGGTTGGTAAAAATGAATGGCCAACAATTTATGCTG
This sequence comes from uncultured Lachnospiraceae bacterium, assembly GCA_947565425.1. GTDB lineage: Bacteria > Bacillota > Clostridia > Lachnospirales > Lachnospiraceae > Petralouisia. Next base: position 95,842 of record CANOFW010000007.1, on the reverse strand, counting down.
CAATGCCGGGACGTGGAAAACCTGAGCAAACAGGGGGAAGTGGGGCTGGATCTGGACGTCTATGATTTGGTGACGGACAAGGTGCGGGATGTGAAGACCTTATCCGGCGGGGAATCTTTTTTGGCGGCGCTTTCTATGGCGCTTGGCATGGCGGATGTGATAACAGAGAGTGCGGGCAGAATCCATCTGGATACGATGTTCATTGACGAGGGATTTGGCGCGCTTGATGAGGAAGCGAGGCAGCGGGCAATTCTTATTCTCAACGAGCTGGCAGGCGATACGCGGCTGGTGGGGATTATATCGCATGTGACAGAATTAAAAGAACAGATGGATCAAAAACTGGTTATCAGCAAAAACGACAGAGGCAGCCATGCCCGCTGGGTGACAGATAGCTGATAAGAAGGAAGTTATGTGACACATTCGTGAGAACGACGATTTATAGAGTGGCTTTTTGCCATAAGGAGGATGCTGGAATGAAGATTGTTTTTTTAGATGCGAAGTCAATTGGTGAAGATATTGATTTATCCGGCTATGAAGCGCTGGGAGAAGTGGTAAAGTATGATTTTTCTACGCCGCAGGAGGCAAGCGAACGGGTCGTGGACGCCGACGTGATTGTGCTCAATAAAGTGCCCGTCAATCAAGAGACGATAGGCAAGGCAAAGAATCTGAAGTTAGTCTGTGTCACGGCAACGGGGACAAATAATCTGCATAAAGAGTATCTCGACAGCCGCGGCATTGCCTGGCGTAATGTGGCGGGCTACTCAACGGAATCTGTGGCGCAGCATACATTTGCGATGTTGTTTTATTTGTTGGAACATCTTCCCTACTATGACGCGTATGTGAAGACGGAGAAATATGTGGAAGACCGGATGTTTACGCACTTTGACCGCAAGTTTTCCGAAATTTACGGCATGACATGGGGAATCATCGGTATGGGAGCGATTGGCAGGCGCGTGGCTGAATTGGCGAAACTCTTTGGCTGCCAGGTTGTCTATTATTCTACTACTGGCAAGAATAACCAGCCGGGGTATGAGCGCGTATCGTTTGAGGATTTGCTGGAACAAGCGGATATAGTCTCTGTACATGCGCCGTTGACTGCGGAGACGGAAAATCTCATGGACCGAGTAGCGTTTTTGCGGATGAAAAAGTCTGCCATTTTCCTCAATCTGGGCAGGGGTCCCATTGTCTCAGAGCAGGCGTTGGCGGATGCCTTGGAAGCGGGAGAAATCCGTGCCGCAGGGCTGGACGTGCTGTGCGAAGAGCCGATGAGCCGCGAGAATCCACTAAGGCGCATCAAGGACAGCGACAGGCTTCTCATTACGCCGCATATTGCCTGGGCCAGCTTGGAGGCGCGCACGCGGCTGATGGAGATTATTCTGGGGCAGATAAAAGAATTTTTTGACCTTGACAAACCTTGATTCATATGCTAACCTATAAGAACTCTTTGCACTGCATATAAATCTACAGTACAAACTGAGCAGACCGTGGCAGAACGCCATGGGGTCGGGTCACAGGAGTGACAGTGGAATATTACATCCACGGGACAGTAGTTGCTAATACTGATTTCGTGGGTGTTTTTTTATCTTATAGGAAAGACTTTGTCGCGCTAAAGTGCGAAGTATACAATGCTTTTATGAGAAATGTGGATAACGTATATTTTTTTGCTGAGAGCGGTTTTTCCCAAGCCCACATGTATAGTGCCATAGAGCTATCTTAAATTTTGGAGGTAACTGATATGGAAGAAAACAGAAGTATGGAACAAAAAAATTATGCGGCAGAACTGGAATTTCAGAAAGTTGTGAATAAGGTATCTCTGATTACAATTTTGGGAAATGTGGCGTTATCTGTAATCAAGCTGTTGGCAGGAATGATTGCCCATTCCAATGCAATGATTAGCGACGCTGTGCATTCCGCATCGGATGTGTTCAGCACGGTCGTTGTTATTATCGGCGTTAAGTTAGCGTCAAAGGAGCCGGACAAAGAGCACCCCTACGGGCATGAACGCCTGGAATGTGTGGCGGCAATTATTCTGGCAATGGTTCTCTTCATCACAGGGCTTGGGATTGGCATGGAAGCGTTTCAAAATATTATCAGCGGTAATTACAGCGAGCTGCAAGTGCCGGGAATTTTGGCGCTTATAGCGGCAGTCGTGTCAATTGTCAGTAAAGAAGCAATGTATTGGTACACGAGATATCATGCCAAAAGGATAGACTCCGGCGCGCTGATGGCAGACGCCTGGCATCATCGTTCGGATGCGTTTTCCTCCGTGGGAGCCTTGATCGGAATTGGAGGGGCCATGCTGGGTTTTCCTGTCATGGATTCCATTGCCAGCCTGGTAATTTTTGTATTTATTGCAAAAGCCGCCTTCGATATCTTTAAAGATGCTATAGATAAGATGGTGGACCATTCTTGTGATGAAGAGACAGAGAAGTGTATTTATGATTCTGTTATGAATAACGAGTATGTACTGGGGATAGATTTGCTGCAAACGCGCGTGTTTGGCAATAAGATTTATGTAGATGTGGAAATTTTGGCGGACGAATCGTGCACTTTGAGGGAAGCGCACGATATAGCGGAAACGGTGCACAATGAAATTGAACAGAATTTTCCCAAGGTGAAACATATTATGGTGCATGTGAATCCTGCAAAGAAAGAGGGGTAAGAGGAGAAAAATATGGCTTTGGAAAACAATCATTTATTTGATGAAATTGAATAACCTATATGCCAAAGGACATTTCATCTTTTGGGGATTTGAACCCCGATACAGTTAAATCAATTATGAAGCAAGCGGGGCTTAAAGACCCATTTGCTCAATCTTTATAAAGGGAGGCGAATATATTGAAATTAATCTATCCGGCTGTATTTAAGCATTTTACAGATCAAAGTGGGGGATACGTAGTAGAATTTCCGGACTTGCCCGGTTGTGTAACAGAAGGTAAAAACTTAGAGCAAGCTATTGAAATGCTGAATACTTTTGCTGAAAAAAATAATATCAATTTCTCTAAACTTTTACAAGAGGCTTTATTTTCAATGGCACAAGCAAAATAAATAGATATAGGGAGCTGCCCTTTATAGGGTAGTTCAGACTGTGGACAAAGCCTGAGGCGAACCGCCTCGGGCTTTCGTACAAAAAACGTTATAAATAATACAAACAGGCGATTTTTCTACAGTCTGAAGCCTATTTCAAGGCTTTACAGTACTTTTTGAATTTCAATGTGTCAAACTCCCGAGATGATGACTGGGGCAGAGGAAGTTGATTCTTCTGTCTTTTTTCTTTATCAGAAATGTCGAGAAGCCATAAGTTGCGATTGTTAAAATAAAAGATGAATGTTATAATTTCTTGTATAAAAAGCAATTTGTTGTGGTAAATCGGAGAAAAAACACGTCAGAAAATCAAGTGAAAATTACCAATAAGCCTCTATGGAAATTGTTGATTGATAGGGATATGACGAAAATTGGATTAGGAAAAAGAACACAGATTGCAATGAGTATATTTTATTTATAACCATGTTATAGACGATAAGCGGATAAAAGTGAGGAATAACTGTGGCTGAAAAGAATAATGCAAATATCGGGTTTGAAAAAGAGATATGGGATGCGGCATGTGTGCTATGGGGACATATTCCGGCAGCAGAATATAGAAAGGTTATTGTGGGGCTTATATTCTTGAGATATATTTCCGCAGCTTTTGAGAAAAGGCACAAAGAATTAGAAGATGAAGGCGAAGGATTTGAAGATGATATTGATGCATATACCATGGAAAATGTCTTTTTTGTGCCGGAAGAAGCCAGATGGTCAACAATAGCTAAGGCTGCTCATACACCGGAAATTGGTATTGTGATTGATAACGCAATGAAAGCAATAGAGGCAGGCAATAAAAGTTTGAAAGATGTGCTTCCGAAAAATTACACAAGTCCTGATTTGGATAAAAGGGTTTTGGGTGATGTAGTTGATATTTTTACAAACAGTATTGACATGGCAAATACAGAAGCAAATGAAGATTTACTTGGAAGAACATATGAATATTGTATTGCGCGGTTTGCGGAATGGGTATGAAATATAAACTCGAAGAAATTATTGTTTATTTATTCAAAAATAAGATAAGACAAAGCGCATTTAGAGAGGGAAAAATATGGTTTTAGAGAATAAACTTAATATTACAGATTCTACAGAACTGGTTAGAATGGAAGAAAAGATAAGTAAGAAAAAAGCTGTTGAATTATTTGAAAATGGATATTTAAATAATTATGAAGCGGGGACATTTCAGATGCTTGCAGCAATTCATAGATTTCTATTTGAGGAGATATATGATTTTGCTGGAAAAGTACGAACTGTAAATATTGCAAAAGGTATATTTAGATTTGCACCGGTGATGTATTTGCAGGCAGCTATTGAGAATATTGAGAGGATGCCACAGTCAACATTTGATGAAATTGTTGAAAAGTATGTGGAGATGAATATTGCACATCCATTTCGTGAAGGTAATGGACGAAGTACAAGAATATGGCTTGATTTAATTTTGAAAAAAGAGTTAAATATGGTCATTGATTGGAGTATAGTTGATAAGGAAGATTATTTACTTGCAATGGAAAGAAGCCCAATTAAAGATATTGAAATAAAACATATCTTGAAACAGGCTTTGACTAATAAGGTCGATGACAGAGAAGTGTATATGAAGGGTATAGATTATAGTTATTATTATGAAGGTTATGCAATATATAAAGCAGAAGATTTATAAAAGAATACTCCTACCAACGGCAGGAGACAATAAAAGAACTGCCGTTGCAAGTCGTTCTCTAAAATTATTTAAAAGGAGAATTGACTTTGAAACAAAATTTGATTACGGATGTTATTCAAGGGATGTTACCTTATTTGAACAATGCACAGAGCAAGCGATTACAAGAAGTGTTGCAATTTACACTTGTAAACTATGAGGTAATAGAAAATACAGGAAAAGAGAAAGAATTTGAGAAAGATTTTGTTGAACTTTTCTTATCGGCTAAGCGTATCGAGGGGGGGCGGAGAAATCACTTAAATATTATAAGTCAACGATTGTTTCAATGCTTACCACTCTTGGCAAGGAGGTTAAGTATATTGTTACCGAAGATATTCGAGTATATCTTACAAATTATCATAAAACAAATGCACTAACATTAAAGAAACTTTTTCCGATGAAGCGTTGGAATTGCTGAGAGATAGTTGCATATTCTCGTGCAATTGCTATGAAAATATATAGAAAAATTTTGGAATTGCGCCCAGCGTGGACAGAAAAAGTTGGCGTTATAATGACAGATAGTAATAAAGACCCGGAGGAATGGAAAGAGATTATTGGGAATAAACGTTATAAGGAAGAAATGGCAAAGAAATTCAAAGATAATAACGACCCATTTAAAATTGCTATTGTTGTTGATTATGTAGATATTGCGTCTGCCTTAAAAGAGGCAATGAATGATTATACTTCTCGTGATAAGAAAAATTATGGGGATACCGATGTTGCGAAGGTTGCTTATCCTAAAATTTTGGAAAAGCTGTCAGAGTGTTTGTAATGCGACTGATGAATCAGGGACAAGGGAAAAAGATATCACTGCCGGAGATGAATGCCAGAATAAATGAATTATTAAAAGCAAGCATTAAAAGTGATGGTGTTATTAACCTGTTTTCAGATGTATCACAGAATTTCTCTCTTTTTGTTCCGAAGTTTCTTGAAGAAATATCGAAGATGAAAGAAAAGAATCTGGCAGTTGAATTGTTAAAGAGACTAATAGCAGAACAAGTACAGATATACAGAAGAACTAATGTTGTAAAATCAGAAAAATTTAGTGAAATAATACAGGAAGCAATGAATCGTTACTTAAATGGAATGCTTACAAATGAACAGGTAATAGAAGAACTTCTCAATTTGGCTAAACAGATTGCAGAAGCAAAACAGGAAGGCGACAAGCTGGGACTTACAGCGAATGAATTAGCATTTTATGATGCACTTACGAAACCGCAGGCTATCAAAGATTTCTATGAGAATGAAGAACTGATAGCAATTACAAAGGAGCTTACAGATACACTTCGCAGGAATCGTTCTATTGATTGGCAAAAACGTGATTCAGCAAGAGCTAAAATGCGTATGATGATTAAAAAGCTTCTTAAAAAACATAAATATCCGCCGGAAGGTATGCAGGATGCAGTACAGACTGTTATGGCACAATGTGAACTTTGGACAGACAATAATGATATGGAACGGGAGCAGCAAATTGTGGATTTTAGGAAAAATGGATATACATATGAACAGGAAATAAATGGTGTGTTGATGGTGGCCGAAGATTCGGTAAAATATGGGAAAACCATTAGGTAATATTTAAAAGAAATTAAAAGTTCGCTGTATGAAAAGGTAAAAACGGGAGATTTTGTAGAAGTGTGCAGTGATATGAATATTATTAGTAATCTTCCGGAGTATGTGAAGCCGAAAAATGTGGGACTTATGTTTTTCAGTATGGAGCCGGATAAGTTCTTTCCTTATACGCAAATAGATATCGTACAGTTCCCGGATGGTCTGGGTGGTGATAATATTATCGAAAATACATTTAAGGGTCCAATTCATCAGCAGCTTAGAGAAGCTCTTCAATTTATAAAAAATACGATTATCACGCAAAAAGTAGTAAAATATCCAGATAGGGCGGAAGCAGACCGTTTTTTTAACTATCCGTATGCGGCAGTGGAAGAAGCGCTATCAAATGCAGTATATCACCGTGCATATGATGTGCGAGAGCCTATTGAGGTGCGTATAGAGCACGATAGAATAGAGATTGTAAGTTTTCCGGGACCAGATCGCTCTGTAACGCAGGAGGGATTGAAGAAATATCGTGTGTCAAATCGTAGATATAGGAACAAACGAATCGGTGATTTCTTGAAAGAACTGCATCTGACAGAAGGTAGGAATACCGAATTTAAAAAGATTTTAGATGCATTGGAAGAAAATGGTTCTCCAAAGCCCGAATTTGAGACAGATGACGACCATAGTTATTTTATATCAAGACTGTTTGTTCATGAAGCATTTTTAAAAGAGGAGCCAAAAAGGAGCCAAAAAGGAGCCGAAAAGGAGCCGAAAAGGAGCCAAAAAAGGCGCCGATAGAACAAACAAAATCTTAGAAATTTTGGCGGAGAATCCTACCATGACACAGACAATGCTTATGGCTGAATTGAATTTGAGCAGAAAACAGGTACAAAAGACGATAAAGGAATTACAAGAAGATGGTGAGATTGTAAGAGAGGGCTCTAATCGGAGCGGACGATGGATCATAAAGAAGTAAAATGGAGGGGGCGGAGCCTGATGGCTTGCCGCCCGTTTGTCGAATAAAAGCCAGGTAACAAACTGCCGGTATAAAAATTTTAACTTGGTATTGTGCTGTCAAGTCCGCTGTGATAAGATTTATTGCCCAGTTTTTGCAGCAGCGCGCTCGTATGCAACTGCGCTGTCCGGGTGTGGAAAGGGATGGCAAACAGCCGGTTTAAATCCGCGAGCGTTTGCAAGTAATTTTCCTGTGCTTTTTCCATTAAATCAAAGAAAGAATCTGTGGAAAGCCGGGATCTATCCCAGGGATTTTCCCATGGTTGGCGCAGAATGTTCAGCGGGTCTATATGGACGGTTAAAGTATCACTGGGAATCAGTGTAGTGAGTAGCGGATAGCCGAGCGCCAGCGTTTCCAACTTGCCGCCGATGGCTTTTTTCTTTCCCGAAGGGTCGTGTAACCATTTTGTACCCAATTGCATGGAACGGATGGCGGCGCGCATGGTAATGTATTGGATGTTAAGTTCCGGGTAAGTTTTTTTGTATACATAGTGCAGGACGGTAGCAATTGTGCTGTATTGCAGAGGCGTCAGCCGTATTGTGGCGTCCTGTCGGAAAGCGGACGGCAGGCAGTGTTTATAAAATTGCAGCAGTTCGGTGTCGATATCTGTTTCCAGGCTCATATGGCAGCTATGGTAACGGCCGTTTTTTTCCCGAAAATCTGTTTTCCAATAAATGTATGGATGGCAGTGAGTGTCCAGGGTATAGTGTCCCAGGAATCCGGCAATATAGGCTTCTGCTATCTTGCGCTCTTTGTCACTGCCAAACAGCTTGCGGCTGTTCAATAAATGTCTGAGGAATGCGCCGGTTTTGTCTGTGTGCGCCACGGCGCCAATGTTATTGTGGTGGATTGTGTAAGAGGGCAGGAAATAGAAGAAAATATCCGGCCCCTGTAGTCCCAAGCCGAAGGCAGTCTGATTACTGCGGATGGTTTGCTTTAATAAAAGATTATCAAAGTGTTTGTAGGCGTCTACTCCAAATAAATAATGTGTCGTGAATCCGGGCATGGTTTTTATCCTTTATAATATATTTTGTGGCTAAATTGGTAGTATATTTATTTTATCCTATTTAAGGCCATTTGTATACTGGAAAGTTTATTGTGTTTTTGGTTGGAATCGTTTATTATTAAAAGAATGATTTATACGTTTTTAGTAATGGAGGAAAATTAAATGCCAATACTTGATTGGATAGGGAAGGATAAGGTATTAAATCACCATAATGAAGTGCCGTATCGTGTTTTAATAAAACATTGGAACGTAAATAAGAAGTAAAATGAATGACAGAAGAACTCCTTCAGCAAAAAGTTGGTGAGTGTTTGAGGTTTTAGGAGGTTTATCAGTGAATCAACCACACAAAGACAACCGCATTAGAAACGAAAGATTCCAGCCGGGAGGCTCCTCGGCAAGCCGCGCGATACAGCCGCAGCGCAGTAGCAGTCTTGGTGTGAGCCGTCTGATTCAAGGCTATAAAGAGAAAGAGCGGCTGGCATTTGAGCAGGATAAGCTGAACGGGACAATAGAGCTAACGCCGCAGATGCAAATCACCTTCCGAAAAATTTTTGTGGAATTTAAAATTGGCGGCAAAAGGAAATATGTGCTCAAAAATACGCAGGCATTTGCAGACTCGCTGAGACGCAGGGAGTTTGTAAAATATGGGAAAGAGCTGGAATTTTATCATACGCTGGAGGCATTTACAAAAGAAAGCCGGCCGCTGGCGGAGTTTCTCATACAGGAAGCAGAAACGCGAAGCAATGCGAAGGCAAGCTGGGAATATTATGGGAAGAAAGGCCGTTTTGTGGAGATTGACAATGGAAATATAGACAATTTTTTTGAAGCGGTCGGAAGCATGGAGTTTGCGGTGGAGATGGATTATGACGCAAAAAGAATGTGGCGTGTCATTCATGAGGAATATTTGCCGCATCTGACTGTGCGTGGACAGCAAGACGGCGTGACGATCGAGACAGAATCCTTGTTTTACGTATATGGAAGAAAGTATGCTTATTTGTGGAAAAATGGATGTGTGTTTCGTATGCATTTAGAGATAGCGCAGGAAATCATGCCTTTCTGGGAACATCTTCGCAATTTCAAATACGAAGAATTTTTTGTGGGCAAGTCAGAGCTGCCATCATTTTGCAAAGAACTGCTTCCTGTATTGGAACGTCATTATCAAGTGCAGCGGCAAGAGTTTGAGGAGCGGGAGTTTCTGCCGCCGAAACCAGACTATGAACTATATCTTGATGCGCCTGATGCACAGACGGTAACGTGTGAAATGTTTGCTGTATATGGGGATAAAAAATATAATGTCTGTGATAGGCAAAGAACGCTGGACAACCGTGACGAGTTAGATGAACTAAAAGCCAGACAGAAGGTGCAGCGATGGTTTTCTCATACAGACCCTCAGAAAAAACAGATGCTCATTGCCGGGGATGAAGAGAAAATGTTCCAGCTTCTTGCGGAGGGCGTGGAAGCTATGTCGCAGATCGGTGTTTTATATATCAGCGACGAATTGGCAGGCATCCGTATCAAGGAAACGCCGGCGATTTCCGTGGGTGTTTCTTTGAAAGAGGAGTTGTTGGAATTGACCTTGGACAGCCCGGAAATGCCATTGTCGGAGCTGATGGAGGTATTGTCAGCTTATCGGCGCAAACGCAAGTTTTTCCGACTCAAAAATGGTGATTTTCTCAGTTTGGAAGAGGGCGGTATTGCCGTGCTCTCACGGGTTCAGCAAGGCGCCGGTATCTCTGCGCAAAGTCTGGTGAGCGGCAAGGTTATGCTTCCCAAATATCGCGCGCTGTATCTCGATGGACAACTGCATGAGCAGCACAGTTTTCATGCGGCGAAAAGCAAAGATTTCCGTGCGTTGATTCGCAATATGAAGACCGTGGAGGATAATGATTTTGAGGTTCCGGCGTCCCTGGACAGAGTTATGCGGGAATATCAAAAACAAGGTTTTCTCTGGTTAAAGACATTGAAAACCAACAGTTTCGGTGGAATATTGGCGGACGATATGGGGCTTGGAAAAACTTTACAGGTAATTGCATTTTTATTATCAGAATGGGAGGAGGGCATAAATACGCCGCAGTTTGCATTAATCATTTGCCCGGCTTCGCTTGTTTACAACTGGCAAAGTGAGATGGAACGTTTTGCGCCAATGCTTACGGCTGTCACTGTCACAGGGACAGCGGAGGAACGAGGAGAAATTATTCAAAATGCGGGAGCGGGAGAGATTCTTATTACCTCATATGATTTGCTGCGCCGCGATCTTGCCTGGTACAAAGAATGCCATTTTAGTTATGAGATCATTGATGAGGCGCAGTATATTAAAAATCATATCACGAAGGCGGCAAAGGCAGTGAAGGAAATACGGGCGGATTTTAAGGCGGCGCTGACTGGAACGCCGATAGAGAACCGGCTGAGTGAATTGTGGAGTATTTTTGATTATCTGATGCCGGGATTCCTTTTCCCCTATAACAGATTTCGGGAAGAGCTGGAAATTCCCATCGTTGTCAATCATAAAGAGGAGGAAATGGAACGGTTGCAAAAAATGGTTCGTCCGTTTGTGCTGCGCAGATTGAAAAGAGATGTATTAAAGGATTTGCCGGCTAAAATGGAAGAAGCGGTTTTTGGTAAAATGGAGGGTGAGCAGGAACGACTATACCGCGCGCATGTGCAGCGGTTACGGTTGACGTTAGAGGGCCAATCTGAGCAGGAGTTTGCGACACAGAAGATTCAGATTCTTTCTGAACTGCTGCGTCTTCGGCAACTCTGCTGTGATCCGGCTCTGGTGTATGAGGACTACCACGCAGAATCGGCGAAGCTTATTATGTGTATGGAATTGATCCAAAATGCAATGGAAGGCGGGCACAAAATCCTCTTATTTTCCCAGTTTACATCCATGCTTTCAAAAATACAGGAACAGTTAGAGGAAGCGGGGATTCCTTTTTTGAGCCTTACTGGAGCGACCGGCAAGGAACGTCGTGTCGCGTTGGTGGAAGAATTTCAGAAAGGCGAAATTCCGGTGTTTTGTATTTCTTTAAAGGCCGGGGGAACAGGTCTGAATCTGACAGCGGCAGATATTGTCATTCATTATGATCCCTGGTGGAATGTGGCCGTGCAAAACCAGGCGACAGACCGGGCGCACCGCATTGGGCAAAAGAACGCCGTGACCGTCTATAAACTGATTGCGAAGGGAACGATTGAGGAAAATATTCTCAAATTGCAGGAGAAAAAAAGCCGGCTTGCCGAGCAGCTTTTGGGAAGCGAAGGATTTGAAGGCGTAAAGTTTACACGGGAGGAGATGTTGGAACTGCTGGGACAACCTTGAGTTATCCCATAAGTAAAATCCTTTGATTTTATAAATATCCTCGATTCTTTGCTTCTTCTATCAAATGGGGTTGAATATTGGGATATGTCCATTTTTCCGGCAACTCCTCTATGATGGTGATTTTTTCAATTTCGCTATGTAGCTCTGTTTCAAAACATTTTACATCGGCAAAAAATAACATTCCAAAGGATTCCCTGTTGCCCTCTAACTTATCTGGTTCCGTAACAGAATATATACAGACAGGCTGTATATCAAATTCCAAAGCCCCTGTTTCCTCATACAGTTCACGTTTTGCGGTGTCTACAATATTTTCCCCATGCTCCCGATGGCCTCCGGGAATTTCCCATGTCTCTCTATGTTTGTGTTTACAAAAAACATATTGATTCTGAGCTTTCGCTATTATTACAGCAAATTTCAGCAGTTCATCGTCCACATTGTCATAAAATTTTACTTCTGTCATTTTGCGCACTCTTCCTTCCTTGTCTTATATATGTTTCTTTATTCATCAGTTTATCACCTCTTCATGCGGACAAATAAATGTCGGTAGAAAAAATTATTTTTATCTCAATACCATCACAAACGTCGCTCCTCCCCCGGGAGTATCTTCCACCCATAATTTTCCCTTATGCATGTGCACGATTTCCCAGGCGATGCACAGGCCGAGCCCAAAGTGTTCCTTGTCCTTGTGCGATTTGTCGCATCTGTAAAAGCGGTCGAATATTGCTTTTTTTTCGGTGTCAGGAATACCAATGCCATTATCTGCAACCCGGAGGGTAAACTTGTCCGTAGATGCTTGCAGCGACAGACGGATGGCGCCGCCTATGGGCGTGTAGCTCAAAGCGTTATCCAGTAAAATGGATAGCACCTGTTCGATGCGTTCTTTGTCACACTGACAGGGGGGAACGGATTCATCTGGTAGATTAATCTTCAGTGAAATATTTTTATCTTTCGCCAGGGCTTCAAATTTCTCATAAGCGGACAGCAGCAGAGTGTCGAGTTCCACAGCGGATTTGCGCACGGTGAAATGCGCGCTGTCAGCGCTTGAAAGAGCCAGCATATCGTCGATCAGGCGACTCATGCGTTTCCCTTCCAGGGCAATCGTCTGGGAGAAGCGTTCGGCGTCCGTCGGAGAGGCATGTTTCATGGCGGAGAGGGCGGAGAGCATGACGGTCAGCGGAGAACGCAGCTCGTGGGAGGCGGAAGCGATAAATTCCGTCTGCTTTTTGCGGTTTTCTATCAAAGGCAGAATCATACGCCAGGTAAAGAACCAAAAAAAGATGGCGAGAAGCAGAATTCCGGCGATATCCGCGACGGCAAAATACAGCCGCTGGGTGGTAATTGTCTTTTGTAAGTCTTCTTGAGCATGGAGGATCGCAATGTTTAACACACCTTTATTTTTGGGCAGCATAATCACGGCGGCATAATAAGGTATATCTTCTGCGGTAATTTCAAATTCCACATGTGTGGAAAGTATGGACTGGGGTGTTATGGATTTCTCATAGACCAGATATTCCTTCTCAGCCGTTTCTCGTATCAATTCAAAGATAGGTTCCTTAGAACGGAGCGGTTTGAGGTTCCCGAATGCCAGCCGGTTGCCGTTATCCAGAATATCCATCTCAAAGCGGGTGTCCGTATGGAACTGTGAGAGCCAGTTATGGGAAATGACAGACTGGCTTTCCAGATAATTGATGAGCATATTGACATTCACCTGAAAATCAGAAAAATAGCGCTCTCTCGATTCCGCTTCCTGAAAGGAGAGACAGGCAAAGGACATGAAAACGAGAATGAAACTGCTCACGACCGTGCATAGAAGCGTGAGCCTGATATGAAGCTTTTTAAACATGTCCAACCTCCAATTGATACCCTACGCCCCGCACAGTTTTTAATGATACTGCGCTTCCTACACTTTTGAGACGCCGGCGCAGGAAATAAATATAATTATCCAGATTGCCCTCCTCAACGTCGGCGTCCGGTCCCCAGACTTTTGAGAGTAGAGAAAGACGGGGAATCGTTTGATTTGGATTGCGCAGAAAGAATTCCAGCAAATCACCCTCCCGTGCAGAGAGAGAGCAGGAGAGGTCTTTGCAATATAGTTTCTTTTGTTCGATATCGAAAGTGAGATCTCCATATTCTAAAGGTTTGGCGCCTTCCCATTTGGGTGGCCTCCGTAAGATGCAGCGGATTCTGGCAAGTAATTCCTCATAGTCAAACGGTTTTACCAGATAATCATCTGCGCCGCAGTCAAGCCCGGTAACTTTATCGTTCAAAGCGCCAAGGGCAGTGACAAAAATAATGGGCGTAGGAATATTTTTCTCGCGGGTAATTTTAAGGACAGAAATACCGTCCAGTATGGGGAGCATGCGGTCAAGCAGAATTAAATCGTGCGCCTGCTGTTCGATGAAGTGCAGCCCCTCTTCCCCATCGTGGCATACATCTGTCTCAAAGCCGCTGCGTTCTAATTGGAAGCGGAGTGTCTCGGCAAGGGATTTATCGTCTTCAATCACTAATATTCGCATAGTTTTAACGAGCCTTTCTCTGTAATTTAAACGGTCAAAATAATAATTATATTTTACCATGAATTGCTACGCAATGACATGGTAGTGTATGCGCACTGCGGCGCGTAAAATATCTAACGATATTTTACCATATATATCTCTAATTAATCTCTAAAGATTCTCAGTTATTTAGAGATAGGTTAGAGATACTTATGGTATGCTATTATTGTGAGTTATATCTGGGAGGATAAAGGAGGATGAAAATCATGAAATGCAGGAAGTGGAAAAGGGCGCTGGGGATGTTGTTGGCAGCGGTATTAATTTGTGCAAGCCTTGTTGGATGCAGCAAAAGCGGCGCAGGAGGAAATGGGGACGATAGCAAAGGTGAATCAGGGAATGAGGATCAGGCGATGGGGCGTTTTCTGGAAGAAGAGTTGAGCACAGAGGGGAAGTTTGACTATATTCACGATATGAGGGGAATGGAAGACGGGAGTGTGCGTCTGGTTGTTTCGTCCGGTGTGAGTAATGCGGTCTGGGAGCTGTTAGATGGTGGTAAAACGCTCGATAAAGTATATGATTTTCCAGAAGAAATGTGGGCGTCTGCAAATGGAAATATCAGTTGCGCTGCGTTATCCCCGGATGGGCAGATTGTATGTGCATTTGAGGAATATGAAGCAGATAGCAGTCATACCGTACTTTCTCTTATTGACGCGGAGGGTAAGGCAAATAAGATACCTTTTGAACTTCCAGAATTAGAGAAAGATTTGGCAGAAGAGTTTGAAGAAACGTCTAATCGGGTGGAGGATTTGCAATTTCCGGTAGACGACTGGATCATGGTGCAGGATAGAAACGGAATCGTTTATCAGTTAAATACAGCGGATGGCAGCGTGAAATACAAGTATGAGATAGGTTCGCTTCTGATGCCTTTTGAGATGTTTGCGATGGGAGATACCTTGATTGTGCAATCGTGGGAGCAGATGCTTCTCTACGA
Source organism: uncultured Lachnospiraceae bacterium (assembly GCA_947565425.1). GTDB lineage: Bacteria > Bacillota > Clostridia > Lachnospirales > Lachnospiraceae > Petralouisia. The sequence goes on along the minus strand of CANOFW010000007.1, from coordinate 80,694 downwards.
TATGAAGACCGGCGAGCAGAAAAAAGCGGAGGAAACTTTGAGTGACAGAGGCTCGAAAGATGGTAATTACACAGGGATGGATACGCTGGATGGCGGAGAGAGCGTGTACTGCCTTTCCAAAGGGGGATTGTACCATTATAAATTTGGCGGCAGCGTCATGGAACAGTTGATTGATGGAAACATGAATTCTCTGGGAACGCCAGATTTCTATCCGATGGCAATGACGATGCTCGATGAGCAGAATCTTCTGGTAGCTTCTTCTGGAGTTTCCGGTACAGGAGAGCTTATAATTTACAAGTACGTTTATTCTGCGGATGCTCCGGCAAAACCGGATAAGGAACTGAAAATGTATTCTCTCTATGAAAATGAAGTGATTCGCGACGCCATCAATCGTTTTCGCAAAGAGCATTCTGAGTTGTATGTAAATTATCAGGTGGCGCTTTCACAAGATAATGGAATGACGGTTTCCGATGTCTTAAAGACATTGACGACGGAAATTATGGCGGGCAATGGACCAGACGTGCTGTTGTTAGACGGTATGCCGGTGCAGACGTATATTGAGAAGGGAGTGCTCAAAGATTTAAGTCCGTTGTTAAAAGACGCCGGGGGCAGTTACTTTGAGAATATCATTAATGCCTATCAGGATAAACAGGGGCGGTTGTGCGCAGTTCCCTCAAGGTTTCTGATCCCTATGATTCAGGCGGGCAGCAAGTACTATACGCCGGGGGAAGATTTTAACGATTTTATGGAGCGCGAGGATATTATGGCGAATATGCGCCCGGCAAACGTAGTAGCAAAGTTCTGGTATACCTGCGGCGCGGCATGGCAGAAAGAAGACGGGACGTTGGATGAGGCCAAGGTTACAGAATTCCTGGTGAAGCTGAAAACTGGCTACGGCGAATATGACAGCAGTATAGAAGATTACGAGCAGGAGGGAATAAACAATCTATTGTACCTGGCGGAAGGAGATTATGAGTTGTTAAATGGGAATTGGAATACAAGTTTCGGTTTGTGCGGACATAGGGATTTTGGATTTGAAGAGGCGATCAATGAGAGATTGGGAGACGGATGCGTAGACCTTATGCCGGGGCAGGCGGAGCATGTATTTTTTCCCTATATGGTTCTGGGGATCAGCAGCAAGAGTTCGCAGACTGAGGCAGCGGAGGAATTTGTCAAATACCTGCTCCGGTCTGACGCTGCGCAGGGTATATTTACCTATCAGAGTGGTTTTCCGGTGGAAAAAGAGTCGTTTTGCCGTGCGATAGACGGGCACGAGTACGAAGAAAATGAAAATGATATTACCTCTCATCTCCACAATGGGGATGCTGTACAATATACCCAGGCGCCCACGCCGCAAGAGGAGATTACGAAGATGACCGAGCTTGTGGAATCGCTGACGACCCCAGCTTTACAGGATGATGTAATTAAGGAGGTTGTAGTCGAACAGGGGGTAAAAGTACTGAAAGGCCAACTGAGCCCGGAGGAGGGCGCGGCGGCCATCATGCAGAAGGTAAATATTTATCTGGCGGAGTAAAGACATAGTTAGTGCCAATGAGTATGGAACGTTTGCACCAGTAGATGCTGCCAGAGCTGTCTCTATTTAATCTCTAAAAACTTAACCTGATATTAGAGAAGGGTTAGAGAAACTTGTGTTATCGTATCTTTAGCCTACAAATAATCAAGGAGGACACATTATGAAGAATAGAAAATGGAGACGAGTGATAGGGACGTTTGTAGCAGCATCTTTACTCTGTGCGAGTCTTGTTGGATGCAGCAAAGGCGGCTCTGGCAATGGAGGCGGAACTGGTAATGAAGGTGAAGCAGGTGGTTCAGGAAATGACGCACAGTCCGCCGGCGAACAGGCGATGGGGCGTTTTCTGGAAGAGGAAGTGGACACCGGGGTTGTATTCGGCAATATTTATGATATGAAAAAGTTGGAGGATGGGAGCCTGCGCATTGTCGGTTCAAATGGGGATAACGGTCGTTCCGGCGTCTGGGAGTCGACAGACGGTGGGGAGACCTGGAAGAGTGTCTATGATTTGCCGGCAGAAGTACAGGAACAAGATAACGGCTGGATGGATTATGCTGCGATATCTCCGGGCGGGCAGATCGTATGCGCATTCAATGAACTTGTATCTGGCGGCGGCGGTATCCGTCCGGTTCTTTATCTTGTAGATAAGGAGGGAAAAGCAAATAAGATGTCCTTTGAACTTCCGAAAGAGGAAGGAAAAGGCGGTTCAACGGTTAGCAAGGCTGTTGAAGTGCCTGTGGACGATGCCCAGCAACTGGAAGCAGGAGAAGGCCAGCCAGAAGAAGAACATCCACAATCAGGGGAAGGCCAGCCAGAAGAAGAACAGTCGGATAATGGAATGTTGTCCAATATTATTACAAAGTTGCTATTTCCTGGCAATGATTGGGTTTTGGTGCAGGACGGCGATGGAACCGTTTATCAGGTAAATGTCTCAGATGGCAGTGTGAAGTATATGTATGAGCTTGATTCGACCACGAGCATGCTTCAGATATATAGCGTGGGAAATACCCTGATTGCACAGGATGAGACACAGGTGCTCTGTTACGATTTGCAGACTGGAGAGCAGAAATCTTCGGTGGAAGCGTTGAGCAAAAGCGGTACAGAAAACGGCCTTTTCAGTGCAGTTGATACATTGGACGGCGGGGAGAGCATCTACAGTCTTTCCAGAGGCGGTCTGTACCATTATAAATTTGGTGGGAGCGTGATGGAACAGTTGATTGACGGGGCGATGAATTCTCTAGGTGCGCCGGCGTTCTATCCGATTGCTTTGGCGATGGTAGACGAGCAGAACCTTCTGGTAGCGGCAAATGATATGAATTCATCCTCTGTAACCGGGGTTTGCTTGTTAAAGTATGTGTATTCTGCGGACATTCCGGCGAGACCGGATAAAGAATTGAAAATGTATTCGCTCTATGATAATAAGGAACTTCGTCAGTCCATCACCCGTTTTCAGAAAGAACATACAGATGTCTATGTCAATTATCAGGCGGCGCTCTCCGAGGAAAGCGGTATGACAGTTTCCGATGCTTTAAAGGTGTTGACAACGGAGATTATGGCTGGTAACGGACCCGACGTGCTGCTCTTGGATGGAATGCCGGTGGAAAACTATATTGAGAAAGGTGTGTTGAAAGATTTGTCTCCGTTGTTAAAAGAAAGTGGAGAAAGCTATTTTGAAAATATCCTCAATGCATATCAGGATGCGCAGGGGCAGATGTGTGCAGCTCCGGCAAGATTTAAGATACCGATGATTCAAGCCGGCAGCGCATATTTTACACCGGGGGAAGACTTTGACACATTTATGGAACGCAAAGACACCATGATGAATATGCTGCCGAAGACAGTAGTGGAAAAGTTTTGGTATACCTGCGGCGTAGCCTGGCAGAAGGAAGATAGGACTCTGGACGAATCAAAGGTTACAGAATTTTTGAGCAAGCTGAAAAATGCCTACGGCGAATATGACAGCGACGTGGAAGATAACGGTATAAGTATGAGTATTACGCAGGAGGGAGCCGGTACGGAAGTGTTAAATGGTGCAGACTTTTCCAAAGGAAATTTTGATTTGGCATACGGAAGATGCAACACAAATTTCGGATTATACAGAGATATGGATTATGGAATGCAGCAGGCGATAAATAAGAAACTAAAAGATGGTAATATGGATCTTATGCCGGGGCAGGCGGACCATGTATTTGTGCCTTCCATGGTGGTGGGTATTAGCAGCAAAAGTACACAGCCGGAAATGGCAGAGGAGTTTGTGAAATACCTGTTCTCCCAGGAGGCGCAGAAAATTTCACAGTCTGGTGGACTTCCGGTGGAGAAAGAAGCGTTTCGCAGCGTGATAGATGGGCATCAGTATGAGGGGAAGGAAAATCTTGTCTCTATTGGTGGCGTTAGTTTGGATGAAACTCTTAGTTATTCCATGGAGCCAACTCCTGAAGAAGAGATTACGAAGATGATAGAGCTTGTGGAATCGTTGACGACCCCATGCTTACAGGATGATGTCATTAAGGAGACGGTTGTAGAACAGGGCGAGAAGGTACTGAAAGGAGAACAGAGCCCAGAGGCGGGTGCGGCGGCCATCATGCAGAAGGTAAATCTTTATCTGGCGGAGTAACCGCACACTATGAAGGAGGAGACATCATGAAGTGTGGAAAATGGAGACGGGTGATAGGGACGCTTGTGGCAGTATCATTAATCTGCACAAGTCTTGCCGGATGCAGCAAAGGCGGCGCAGGCAGTAAGGAGAATGATGCACAGTCTACCGGGGAACAGGCAATGGGACGATTTCTGGAAGAGGAAGTGGACACAGGGGTTAAATTTAAGAATATTTTTGATATGAAAAAACTGGAGGATGGAAGCCTGCGCATTGTCGGTACCGAAGAAGATAGTGGGGAATCTGGCGTCTGGGAGTCGATGGACGCTGGGGAAACCTGGAAAAGCGTATATAATTTGCCTGCAGAAGTACAAGATCGTGGAATTTCCTGGCTGGATTATGCTGCGTTATCCCCCGGAGGGCAAATTGTATGCGCAATCTGTGAAATTGTTTCTGGAGGCAGCGGTACCCGCCCGGTTCTTTATCTTGTGGATAAGGAGGGGAAAGCAAATAAGATGTCCTTTGAGCTTCCACAAGAGAATCCCGAAGAACCGGCGGGCGACGCAGAGCAGCCGGAAACGGAAGAAGGAGAGCAGCAAGCAGCGCGAATGAACTACATTTCAAAGTTGTACTTTCCGGGTAATGAATGGGTTGTGCTGCAAGACGGCACAGGGACAGTCTATCAGATAAATGTCTCAGACAGCAGCGTAAAATATACCTATGAGCTGAATTCAGATATGCTCGGGGCCCCGCTGTGCGCTGTGGGGAATACGCTGATTGTACAGGATGCAGCACAGGCGCTCTGTTACGATTTGCAGACGGGAGAGCAGAAACCATCTGAGGAGATTTTGAGCCAAAGCTTTGTGGAAAATGACTCTTTCCGTGCAATCGACACGCTGGATGGCGGAGAAAGTGTTTACATCCTTTTCCAAGGAGGTCTGTACCATTATAAATTTGGCGGTAACGTGATGGAGCATATCATAGATGGGAGCATAAATTCTCTGGGAGCGCCGGCATTTTTCCCCATTGCGTTGACGATGATAGATGAGCAGAATCTGTTGGTAGCAGCCGAGGATATAAATGCATCCTCTGGAACCGGGGTCTGTGTGGTAAAGTACACGTATTCTGCGGACACGCCGGTGAAACCTGAGAAGGAATTGAAATTGTATTCTCTCTATGAAAATACGGCGATACGCCAGTGCATCAACCGTTTCCAGAAAGAGCATCCGGATTTGTATATTAATTATCAGGTAGCGCTTTCTGAAGAAAATGGAGTGACCATTTCTGATGCGTTAAAGACGCTGACAACGGAAATTATGGTAGGTAATGGGCCGGATGTGCTGCTTTTAGATGGTATGCCCGTGGAGACCTATATAGAGAAAGGCGTGCTGAAAGACTTGAGTGCACTGTCAATAGAGAGCGGCGGCAGTTATTTTGAGAATATTCTCAATGCCTATCAGGGGGAGGATGGGCAAAGGTACGCAGTGCCGGCAAGGTTTAAGATACCTATGATGCAGGCTGGAAGCAAGTATTTTTCTCCAGGTGAAGATTTTAATACTTTTATGGAGCGCAAAGATACTATGGTAAATATGCCGCCGAGGGAGGTAGTGGAAAAGTTTTGGTATACTTGCGGCGCAGCATGGCAGAAGGAAGATAAGACCCTGGACCAATCAAAGATTACTGAATTTCTGACAAAGTTGAAACATGCATATGGCGAATATGACAGTGATGTGGAAAATAATAAAACTTTTTTTGCCTTCGCAACTAAGGGAGAAGGTACGGAATTGGTAAGCGACGTAGACTTTTCCATGGGAAATATGTATTTGGCAAGTGGAACATGGAACACGAATTTCGGATTATACAAAGAGATGGAGTATGGATTACACAAAGCGGTAAATGAAAAACTGGAAAATGGCAATCTGGATCTGATGCCGGGACAGGCGGACCATGTATTTATACCTGCGCAGGTGATGGGCATCAGCAGTAAGAGCGCGCAGCCGGAAATGGCAGAGGAGTTTGTCAAATATCTGTTTTCCGGGGAGGCGCAGAAGATTAAGCAATTCGGAGGTTTTCCGGTGGAGAAAGAATCGTTTTGCGGGATGATAGACGGGCATCAGTATGAGGGCAAGGACGGTGGCGCCACCATTACTTTTGAAGGTGAAATATTTGAGTATGATACGGTGCCTACGCCGGAAGAGGAAATTACAAAGCTGACGGAACTTGTAGAATCGCTGACGACCCCATGCTTACAGGATGACGTCATTAAGGAGACGGTTGTGGAACAGGGAGAAAAAGTATTAAAAGGAGAACAGAGCCCTGAGGCGGGCGCGGCGGCAATTATGCAGAAGGTAAATCTTTATCTTGCCGAATAAATGGAAGGCTACCAAGAAGGGTTTTGAATCGTTCTAAATTTCAGGGAAAGAATGGGTAGGATATGCAGAGGTTGAGCATTATATTTTCACCAAAAAGTAAAAACCGAAAAAAGAGAAGCCATAAAAATATGCGGGGATTTCTGTGGATATTGCCAAGTTTCCTGGGAGTCATGGTATTCTATCTCCTGCCCTATGCAGACGTTGTCCGCCGCTCCTTTTTAGGGGCGGTTGACAACCACTTTGTAGGGATTGAGAATTACAAAACAGTGTTGGGGAACACGGCGTTTCAGCTTGCCGTGAAGAATACATTTCTGTTTACGCTGCTTTGCATTCCGGTATTAATTGTTGTTGCGCTTTTTTGTGCGGTAACATTGTATAAGAGTAAGTATGGTGGCATTATTAAAAGCGCTTTTTTGATGCCGATGGCGCTGCCGGCGGTGTCGGTAGCATTGGTATGGCGGCTGCTCTTTCATTCGCAGGGCCTTTTGAACCATTGGCTCAGTGATATGAACATTGCCGGAAATGACTGGATGAATTCTGGAAGTGCATTTTGGATTTTATTTATCAGCTATCTCTGGAAAAATCTTGGCTATGATATTGTTCTTTGGATGGCGGGGCTTGCCGGCATATCCTCGAACATCTACGAGGCGGCCAGGGTGGACGGCGCGGGAGAAATGCAGTGTTTTTTCTATATTACGCTGCCGAACCTCAAATCATCGCTCTATACAATCACGGTTTTGTCCTTTCTCAATTCTTTTAAGGTGTTTCGGGAAGCGTACCTGGTTGCCGGCGATTATCCGCACGAGAGTATCTATATGATGCAGCATCTGTTCAATAACTGGTTCCGCGCCTTTTCCTTTGATAAGATGGCGGCGGCGGCAGTGATGGAAAGCGTGGTATTGCTGGCATTGATTATGCTTTTGCAGAAGGCATGGGACAGTAAGGATTGAATAAAGAAAGGAACATGTCAGATATGAAGGGATATTTCAAACAACATAGATTAAAAATGAGAGGCAGACAAATGGCCTTTTATCCAGGGCGTATGGTATTGTGGCTGTCTTTGGCAGCGCTTGCCGTAATCGTACTGTACCCCATTGTATTTCTGATTTCAGGTTCACTGATGGGGAATGATGAATTGGCAAGTTATCTGGGCGCGGTATTTTTGGGGAAAGAGGGTTATGCAGAATTTCCGCCTCTGCCGATGTATCCCACGCTGCAACATTATGTGGAATTGTTTTTGGATTCTCCAGAGTTTTTTGTAATGTTCTGGAATTCCGTCAAGATTACATTTGGCGTGCTCATTGGACAGTTTCTTGTGGGAACGATGGCGGCGTGGGGATTTGCCAAATATGATTTTCCCTGGAAAAAGGGATTTTTCTTACTCTATATGATCTTGATGCTGCTGCCCTTCCAGGTATTGATGCTTTCGGATTATCTTGTGTTGGATTTTTTCGGTCTCACGGACAGCTTGTGGGGTATCATACTTCCGGGTGTATTTTCCACATTTCCGGTGTTCATCATGTACCGTTTTTTTAAGGACATTCCAGACAGCTTGATTGAATCGGCCAAACTGGATGGGGCCAAAGATTGGCAGCTTTTTTTGTACCTTGCGCTGCCGATCGGCTCTTCCGGGATTATTGCCTGTATGGTATTGGGATTTTTAGAATACTGGAGCCTGATTGAACAGCCAATGACATTTCTCAAAGATAAGAGTTTGTTCCCCTTGTCGATTTTCTTGCCGGATATCACAAGCGTGGAAAAATCCGGTATGGCGTTTGCGGCGTCTGTGGTGACATTTCTTCCGGCAGTATTGGTGTTTCTGGGAGGACAGGATTATCTGGAGCAGGGAATTATGGCGGGTGCGGTAAAAGAATAGAAAGGATATTCTGAAAATTGATTTCCGTAATAGAAAGGAATTGCATATGGACAGGAAGAAAGTAATCAAACTATTCGGCGGTTTTCTGGCGGTAATGCTTATCTTTACAATTTTGTCGAGGGCGGTGAGCGGAGCTTCCATGGCGCGTGTTCAGACCGTAAAAATAACAACGGGGACGATTGAGCACAAAGTAGAGGCAAGCGGCAGGGTAGAGGCAGGGCAGGAGGCTGCCATATATACGCAGAGCGGTCAGCGGGTGAAAGAAATCTGTGTGCGTGAGGGGCAGTCTGTGGAAGCAGGGGACGTATTGTTCCGGTTAGACATGGAAGAGCTGGAGGAACAAATTCTCGTGGCCCAACAGGAGTTAGAGAAGACAAAGCTGCAAAACCAGGATGTGGCAAATGCCAAGGCTTTTGAACAGAGTAATCGCCAGACGGCAAGGAAGCGTGCGCAGGAGGATTACAACCAGGCGGTATCTCAGGGTGATTCAGCGGTAGCGGAAGCGAAGAGAGTCTGGGACGAAGCAGAACAGGCGTTGCAAAATTTTATCAACAGCAGTCCAGCGTCAGGTGATGGCGGCGCAGCAACCGGGAACCTGGGAGGAGAGCAAGAACTGGGAGGGCAAGAGTCTGAAAAAGACAATGCCAAGGGCGCAGAGGAGAAGCAGGGGCAAGAGGAGCCGACCGTGGACGGTTCGTCCAAACAGGGAGAAGATACCTCAGCAGATGGGGGGGCGTCTAAGCCGGGAACAGACGGCTCATCGGAACAGGGGAATTCAGGGACATCAGGGGACAAAGCGGCAGACAGAGAAGCCGAAAAGCAGGCTCTTGAACAGGCGGCAGCGGAAGCGAAGGCCGCGTATGAGGCGGCCCTCTCTTCGAGGACAGATAGCGTGCGCTCAGCGGTGAGGGCGTTAGAAGATGCAGCAAGGCCGCAGAGTGCAGAAGACAGTACGCAGAAACAAAATGAGATTACAAGGCAGCAGCAGGATTTGGCATTAAATAAACTGCTCGCATTGCAGAGCGCACAGGGAGAGGTAAAAGCAACGGTCAGCGGCGTCATTACACAGATTTTAGTGAGCACGGGAGATTTTACTTCAGATGGCGCAGCCATGAGGATTGAGGATACCTCCAAAGGCGCCAGGATCGTACTGTCAGTGGATAAATCTAACGAGAAATATGTCAGCAAGGGAAGCCCGGTGAAACTAAAAGCTTTCGGCAGCAAAGATGAAATCAGCGATTACACAATTTCTAATGTGACAGTGAATGAGCAGGACAGTAATATGCTGGATTTAACCATTGATTTGCCCAAGGGTGTTTTGGAACCTGGGATTATGGTAGATGCCGAGATTGTTCCCAAGTCGGAAAATTATTCTTCGATTGTCCCATTACAGGCATTGCATGAGGAGCAAAACGATTATTATGTGCTGGTAGTGCAGGAAGAACAGGGGGTATTGGGATTGGAGCTGGTAGTGAGACGCGTGAACGTGGAGGTTATGGACAAAAATGAGACGAATGCGGCGTTGGAGGAAGGCTTACTGACAAGGGATCAGGACATTGTCAGCAGTTCCACCAGGATGATTCAGGATGGCAGCAGGGTCAGGAAGATAGAGGAATAAAGATGAAAGCATATGTTAAGTATGTAATTGCCGCAGCAGTGGCAGGGCTGGGGGTTTTTCTGTTCTACCTGTCCGCTGTCTCCTGGGGACAGCTGCTTTCGACAAAAGACAAGGCAATGTTTTTTTTGGAGCAGCCTCTCAGCGTGCAGGACGCCGAAGAGACAGTCAGGAAGAGTGAGGAGGAAAAACAGACGGACAGCGAGGGGGATGGGACGGAGACGATGCCGGAATTCTGTATCTGGGGCCAGAAGGATGCAGTGACGCTTACCAATAAAAATCTTTTTCGGGAAGCGCAGGCAAATGCAATCCTGCTTTGCGGCAACCCGGAAGTATTGTTTGAGGATTGCCGCCTGCCAGCAAGGAAGGACAGTCAAGGGTGTCTGATTGATGAGGCGGTGGCTTGGGAATTATTTGGGAGTACGCAGGTAGTGGGTAAAGAAATTTCCTATGATGGAAAATCATATGTGGTAAGAAATGTTATTGCCGGAGAGAATATGATATTTGCTTTTCAGGTAAGCAAGGCGGCGAAAAGTACGCAGGAGCAGACGGAGGAATCTAACAGCCTGAACCGCATCACCATGCAAAAACCGGAGGACCAATCTATTGTTGACCTCTCTGCGGCTTGGGGGAACCGTTATGGCATGGAGGTCACGGTTTTGGATGTGGAGCTTCTCAGAGGCATTGGCGGGTTCTGTGTACTGCCGTTGCCTATAACGTTATGCATTTGTTTTTTGTGCTATTTGTTCCACGAATGGAGACAGCAGAAAAAACTTGCTTTAAAAATAGTCTTAGCAGCGTTCATATTGGCAATTATCTTCTGTTTGTTTGTGCTTTTCCAAAGTTATGTGCGGATTCCTGATGATTACATTCCCACGCGCTGGTCGGATTTTTCGTTCTGGACGCTGTTGTGGGAACAGAAACGGGAGGCGCTAAGGATGCTTGTGCAGATGCCCAAGACGGATTTGGATGCTGGTTGGATTCAGGCGTTTGCACGGACACTGGCATATGGGGTTCTTGCGGAAATGGCATTCTTTCTCTGGTTAGGCGTATACCTGCTCAGCAAATTGGTACAACGAAAATAAAAATATGATTGTGAAGTTCATGCTGTGAAAATGGCAATCCTTTTGGGAAACATGTAATTAAGATAGCGTTTCCCGAAAGGATTTTTTGTTCCTTATAAAACAAAATATTTGAGATATAGTATAATTTTTATTGACGATTGAGGATTATTGGTTTACAATATATCTAACAATAATAAAAAATATTAGTAGCAAATAAAAACATAAAGCAATAAATCTAAAAAATAATTTGGGAGGTACACATTATGAGAAAAACAACTGCACTAAAAACACTATTTCGTTCTCCGGTAAAGACGTTACTGACGTTTTTGCTGATAGCGGCGGCTTCTTTTGCTTTGTTTTCCCGTGTTACGGACTATGCGGTTACTACACGGGAGTCAGCGAAGGCGGAAAGCTTTTATTACGGCGTTGCCGCCCTGGACAACAGTACGCCGCCTATCGGTTACTATTATCCAGATCCCAAGCCCTGGCCTTCTGCTGAACAGATTGAAGAATTTTCTTCGCTGCCTGGCGTTACGCTGGCGGATAAAAGGTGTAGTACAGACGGTATGATAGAGGATTATAAGCGTATTTTAGACCCGGACGAACGTAACAATATATTCAACTTTGTACTGGAGGGCACGTATGAGGGATATAAGGAATACGACGAGGCTCCTTATCTCAGGAGGCATTTAAACTTTCAGGATGTTAAAGTACATGCAGGCCAGATCAAGCTTGATCCCCGCCATCCGCTTCAGGTTATGGTAGACCTTTCGGAAGAAGGCATAAATAACTATTACAAGCAACCATGTTCTCCGACGTTTTTTGACAATCTGGAGGAAGGAAGCAGATATCTCGTTTTTGGCATGTACAGTGAAGGTACGGGGGCGGCTCTGGAACTGTATTTATACGATTATACCCCGGAGGAATCTCTGCGCGCGATAGACGGGTTGGGGGACAACTATCTGCAAACGGAGGAGTTTTCCTTCTATAAAGACAAGATTGCGGAGATCAATCAAAGCATTCAGACTTACGATATGGTGTATACCTCGGACATGCGTGCGATCCCTTATGTGAATGAACACAAACTGGTAATCGCTGAGGGACGTCCTCTTACAGCAGGCGACTCAGAAGGCTGCGTCGTGAGTGAGCTTTTCTTGGAGACCTATGGCTTGTCTGTAGGAGACAAACTACACATACAACTTGGCGATCAATTACGAGGGATTGCAGGAATCGGAGGCACACGTTCTGTCGGTGTAGACGCTTTGCAACAACATTTTACGCCAGTTGAACTGGAAATTATTGGCGCGTACCGCTTTACGAATGACGGAACGGAACGGTATATGAATGAGTGGGGATGGTCTTTTGGTCCGGCGTCGGTTTTTGTGTCGCAATCATTGTTGCCATGTGAGCTTCCAGAGGACGTAGAACTACAGATGAATGAGTATAGTGTCTTTATTGAGGACCCGCATGATATAGAAGCGTTTCGGGAAGCAGCGGAGCCGTTGGCGGCAGATATGAGTATGGGCTTGCGCTTTTCGGACGGAGGCTGGTCGGATATGAAAGATAATTTCAAGACTGGCTCGCTGGCGTCATTTTTAACGACTGTGTTGTATGTGCTTGGGTCTGCGCTGGCTTTGCTGCTTGCCGTGTATCTCTATATTGGCAGGAATAAGAAATCATATGCCATTATGCGTACATTGGGCGTACCGGGCAGGAAGGCGGGAGCTTCACTGACACTGCCGTTTGGCATGTTGTCGGTAGTCGCTATGGTAGTCGGTGGCTTGACAGGTCTTTATTATGCTTCCTACACGGCGGCAAAGACGCTTGCAAGTATGTCGGACAGCACTGCTCCAGAAGGATATTCCTATGTTTTGGATGCTGCGCTTCCCGTGGATGTTGTCGTTCTTTGTCTGATTTGTGAGCTCGCATTTATTTCTCTGGTGACAGCGCTCTTTTTACAAAAGATGAAGAATATATCTCCACTGGAATTGCTACAAGAAGGATCGACAAAAAAAACAGCGGTATTGCAGGACTCTTTGGCAGCCGACTGGCATATGTCGGAGCGTGTGGGTACGGCGCAGGCTTTTGCAGGAGTGGACATGGAGAAACTTTCGGACGTCTTGAGGGCATCAGACGTACCTGGTGCGCAAGCAGGGGCAGAACATACAGTGCCTAAGAAATACAGTGCATTGCGGCAAGTGGGAGCCTACGTTGTGCGCCATATGAAGCGGGGCTTCGGTAAAACAGCAGTGTCTCTTGTCCTAACCGTTGTATTGGCTGCTGGAATTGGTATGTTTGTCTTAGCGCGGCTTTCCTATCAGGAGACAGCGCGCGAGACAGACGTGAAGGGTAGGGCGATGCAGTTTACTTCCGATAAAATCGTAGAACTGTCGAATTCGGGTTTGCTGAAGGATATTTATTATTACAGTAAGTTTAGTGTGCGTGTAAACGGCGTTGGCGTATTGAGCCCGATTACGTTTACCAATGACTTTGACCGTTATCTGATAGATGATTACACGGTTGATTATCTGGAAGGATATGATGTTTCCGTTTTTGAAGGTACAGGCCCGGTGTGTTTGGTGGGGCAGACACTTGCCGAGAAGCTTGATGTTAAATTGGGTGAAGAGATAACGATGATTTCGGAAGATTTGTATTCTTTCATGCCGGAGATATATGAAGAGGAGGAGCTGGAGTTTGCCATTGAGCGGGCAGGAAAAGCATATAAGGTGGTTGGCATCCTCAAATCGCGGGATAAAGATGTCAACGCAGGTATTTACGGAGCCATTAATCAGGCTTCGGAAAATCTCTACAGCCAGCCGTTCGCTGTCGATTACTGTGAATTTACGCTGGCGGACAATGGAAAGCTCAAGGAGTTGAACAGCTTTTTAGAAGAACGGAGAAATAAAAGCATACAGTATTCGCCGTTGGCGTCATACCATGTCGACGCGGAAGCGCTTGAGAACGCGAGACGTATCAGGGACCTGTTGGAGTCGTTATTCCCCATTGCCGTGGCCGCGGCGGTGATGATTGGTGTGTTCGGACCGGGGCTTGTCATTTTACAGTCGGCACAGGAGGCGGCGTTTCTGCGCATCTTGGGCGTCACAAAGAAACGTGCCAGGTGTATGCTGATGTTGGAACAGATTATCCTCAGTATAGCCGGCATTGTCCTTGTTGCTGCGGCACTTGCCGTATTTCGTCCTGGGCTGTTTGTAAGAAGTACAGAGACGCTTGCCTTTTGTTGGATGTTGTATTTCCTGGGCTGTGTCTGCGGAGCGCTTGCGGCTGCGGTGCAGGTAACCAGGCATAAGGTTTTAGAATTGTTACAGGTGAAAGAGTAGAATTTAAAAAGTAGAGAGGTATATTTTATGAGGAAATCTACCGCCCTAAAAACACTTTTGCGTTCTCCGGTAAAAATGTTATTGACCTTCCTGTTAATAGCGGCAGCATCGTTTGCATTGTTTTCCCGCATCACAGATTATGCGGTAACTACGCGGGAGTCAGCGAAGGCGGAAAGCTTTTATTATGGCGTTGGCGCTCTGGACAACAGTACGCCGTTTATGGGCGAATACAATCCGTCTCCTAAGCCCTGGCCGTCGGAGGAACAGATAGAAGAATTTAAGTCTTTACCTGGCGTTACGCTGGCAGATACAAGGTATATGACAGATGGCCTTATTGAGAATTATAAGCGTATCAGAGATCCGGACAGCCATTATAAGACGGCGGAATTTGTGCTGGAGGGCACATATGAGGGATATAAGGACTACGAATTTGGGGATGTGCCTTATATCAAGAGATACTTAAATTTTAACGATATAAAAGTACTTGCCGGAGAGATTAAGGTTGATCCCCGCCATCCGCTGCAAGTATCGGCAAGCTTTCGGGAAGAATCCATGGCTTACTATAAACAGCCGTTTTCCAAATCGTTTTTTGACAAACTAGAGGTTGGAAGCAGATTTCTGGTTCTAGGCGTTTACAGTGAAAATACGGGTATGGCTTTTGAACTTTATTTTTACGAACATACGCCAGAGGAGTGTTTGCGTGTGATAGATGGCTTGGGAGATGATTATCTGGAAACAGAAGAATTCTCCTGGTATAAAGATAAGATTGCGTCATTGAAACAAAGTTTTATGACGTATGACATGGTGTATACCTCGGACATGCGCGCGATTCCCTATGTGAACGAACATAAGCTGATAATCGCTGAGGGGCGCCCTTTGCTTGCAAAAGATGCGAATGCCTGTGTTGTAAGCGAGATTTTTTTGGAGACGTATGGCCTGTCCATAGGCGACAAATTGCACATCGAACTTGGTGATAAACTGCGGAGTCATAATTATGGAAGAGGCGGAACACGGATCATGGAGAAAGAGAAATTGCCGGATTCGTTTACAGGTGCCGAACTGGAAATTATTGGTGCATATCGCTTTACCAACGATGGAGAGGAACGGTATTTTAATGAAGTAGAATGGTCTTATAGTCCGGCAACCGTATTTGTGCCGTCTTCGCTTTTGCCGACAGAAGTGCCAAAGGACTATGAGATACAGATGGGTGATTTCAGCGTGCTTATTGAAGATCCGCATGAGATACAAGCTTTTCGTGAAGCCGCGGAGCCGTTGACAGCAAATATGAGTGTAGGTTTGCGTTTCTCAGACGGAGGCTGGTCGAACATGAAGGATAATTTTGAGACGAGCTCTCTGGCGTCATTTTTAACGACTGTCTTTTATGTGCTTGGCTCGGCGCTGGCTTTATTGCTTGCCGTGTACCTCTACATTGGCAGGAGTAAAAAATCTTATGCAATAATGCGTACGCTGGGGGTTCCTAGAGGCAAGGCAGGAAGTCTACTTATACTGCCATTTGGTGTCTTATCAGCAGCTGCAATAGCAATCGGCGGCATGGTGGGCCTGTTTTATGCCTCTTACACGGCGGCAAAAACGCTTGCGGGCATGTCGGACAGTACGGCTCCGGAAGGATATACTTATGTATTGAATGCAGCGATTCCGCCGGGGGTAGTTCTATTTTGTCTGGGATGTGAATTGTTGTTTATCTCCCTTGTGATGCTGGTGTTCGTACAGAAGATGCATAAAACGTCTCCGTTGGAATTGTTGCAGACGGGGGCAGATTCCTCAAAAAGAGCAGGAATTTTGCGAAATCCCTTGGCAACTGACAGGCATATGCTGGAAATTGCGGACACAGCGCCGCTTCCTGGCAGACTGGACATGGCAAGGCTAGCAGGTGTCTTAGAGCAAGCAGACGTACCTGGCGCGAAAGCAGGGACAGAATATATAGCTTATAGGAAATACAGTGCAGCGCGGCAGGTAGGCGCCTATATTTTGCGCCATATGAGACGGGGCAACGGCAAAACCGCAGTTTCCCTTATCCTTACCGTTGTGCTGGCTGCCGGAATTGGTATGTTCGTGCTGATGAAGTTATCCTATCAGGATACGGTTCGTGAGGTTGATGTGAAGGGTAGAGCGATGAATTTTGCATCCACTCATATCGTAGAATTGTCGAACTCGGATTTGCTGAAAGATATTTATTATTACAGCAGCTTCAGCGTGCGCGTAAACGGCGTTGGCGTATTAAGCCCGATTACGTTTACCAATGACTTTGACCGTTATCTGATAGATGATTACACGGTTGATTATCTGGAGGGATATGATGTTTCCGTCTTTGAAGGCACAGGCCCGGTGTGTCTGGTGGGGCAGACACTTGCCGAGAAGCTAGGCGTTAAATTGGGCGATGAGCTAACGCTGATCTCGGAGGATTTGTATTCTTTCATGCCGGAGGTATATGAAGAGGAGGAGCTGGAGTTTGCCATTGGTCGGGCAGGAAAACCATACAAGGTGGTTGGTATCCTTAATTCGCGGGATAAAGATGTCAATGCAGGTATTTTCGGAGCCATTAATCAGGCTTCGGAGAATCTCTACAGTCAGCCGTTTACTGTCGATTACTGTGAATTTACATTGGCAGATAATGGAAAGCTCAAGGAGCTGAACAATCTGTTAGAAGAAAAGAAAAATGTGGGCATGAGATATTCACCGCTGAGCTCATACCATGTCGACGCGGAACCGCTTGAGAACGCGAGACGAATGCGAGAACTGTTGGAGTCGCTATTCCCTATTGCCGTGGCTGCGGCGGTGATGATTGGTGTGTTCGGACCGGGGCTTGTCATTTTACAGTCAGCACAGGAAGCGGCGTTCCTGCGCATCTTGGGCGTTACAAAGAAACGCGCCAGATGTATGCTGGTGTTGGAACAGATTATTCTTAGCATAGCCGGCATTGTCCTTGTTGCTGGGAGTCTTGCTTTGATTCAACCGGGATTATTTGTAAGAAGTACAGAGACACTTGCCTTTTGTTGGAGCTTGTATTTCCTAGGCTGTATCAGCGGAGCGCTTGCGGCAGCGGTGCAGGTAACCAGGTATAAGGTTTTAGAATTGTTGCAAGTGAAAGAGTAGAATATGATTTCAGATAGTAAAGAGAGGTATCGTTATGAGAAGATCTACAGTTTTAAAAACACTCTTACGTTCTCCGGCAAAGACGCTGCTGACATTCCTTTTGATAGCGGCATCATCGTTTGCTTTGTTTTCCAGAGTCACAGATTATGCAGTTACCACGCGTGAATCAGCGAAGGCGGAGAGTTTCTATTACGGCGTGGCCGCTTTGGACAACAGTACGCCGCCGATGGGCTATTATACACTGGATCCAAAGCCTTGGCCGTCAGAGGAGCAGATCAATAAGTTTGCATCTTTGCCGGGCGTTACGCTGGCAGATACAAGGTATACGACGGATGGGTTTATTGAGGATTATAAACGTGTCATAGACCAGGAGGGCTCCTTGGAAGAAGGAGAATTTATACTGGAGGGCACTTATGCGGGCAGTGAAGATTACAGTTCTGGAAATCTATATTTAACATTTACGGACGTCAAGGTTCATGCCGGAGAACTTCAGTTTGATCCTGACCAGCCATTGAAAATATCTGCCGGAAGCGATGAGTGGCGCAGACATGAATATGATTGGACGTACTTTGATGAAATAAAAAAGGGAAGCAGATGCCTTGTTTTGGGTACTTACAGCGAGCGGTCGGGAACCTCTTTAGAACTTGGTTCGTTCACATATCTGTACTCGGCTCAGGATGTCGAGTTTTTGCGTGTGATAGACGGATTGGGGGAAGATTATCTTGATACCGAGGAGTTTGCCTGGTATAAAGATATGATAGACGCGAGAAATCAAAGCACGTCGGCATACGATATTGTATATACTTCGGACATGCGCGCGATTCCCTATGTCAATGAGCGTAAGATGATTGTTACAGAGGGGCGCCCGCTGACAGCGGGGGACTCTGACGTCTGCGTCGTCAGCGAGGATCTTTTGCAGGCATACGGGTTGTCTTTGGGCGACAAACTTCACATAGGGCTTGGCGATAAACTATTGGCGGGACAGGGAATGTCAGGTTCAAGGTTTCGGATTCCGGAGGAAATCTCGAAAATTATTGAGTATGTAGATCTTGAAATCATTGGCGCTTACCGGTTTACCAACGAGTGGGATGAACGCAGAAATGAAACGGATTGGAGTTATGGCCCGGCGTCTGTCTTTGTGCCGTCTTCGCTCTTGCCGGTGGAAGTCCCCCAAGACCATGAGCTACGGATGGGAGATTTCAGCGTCTTTATTGAAGACCCCCATGATATACAGGCGTTTCGGCAGGCGGCGGAACCGCTGGTAGCAGATATGAGTCTGGGTTTGCGTTTCTCAGACGGAGGCTGGTCGGGCATGAAAGACAATTTTGAGGCGGGTTCTCTGGCGTCATTTCTGACTACCGTGTTGTATGTGCTTGGGGCGGCGCTTGCCTTGATTCTTGCCGTGTACCTCTATATTGGCAGAAACAAGAAATCCTATGCAATTATGCGCACATTGGGCGTGCCCGGCGGGAAGGCGGGAAGAACGCTGACACTGCCGTTTGGCATCCTGTCGATGATTGCAATGTCCGTTGGCGGCCTGGCAGGGCTCTATTATGCCTCCTATACGGCGGCAAAAACGCTTGCCGGTATGTCGGATAGCAGCGCCCCGGACGGTTATTCTTATGTTCTTAGCGCGGCGCTTCCAATTAGTGTGGTAATTCTTTGTTTATCTGGCGAATTGTTATTTATCGCTCTGGTGACGCTGCTCTTTTTACAGAAGATGAAGAAGACATCTCCGCTGGAATTATTGCAGGAGGGTGCGCGAGAGACAGATGCGGCAAAAAAGGCAGGGATTTTACAAGTACATTTTGGCGTCAACAAACATGCGCCGGAAATTGTGGACACAGCGCCGGTTCCCAGGGGATTGGACATAGCAAGACTGTCTGTTTTAGAACTTGAAGATGATTCTCATCAAAGAGCGGCGCATGGGAAATACAGTGCGTTGCGACAAGTGATTTCCTATATCTTGCGCCATATGCAGCGGGGAATTGGTAAAACAGCGGTTTCACTTATTCTCACGGTTGTGTTGGCTGCCGGCATCGGCATGTTTGTGTTGGCAAGGCTTTCTTATCAGGAGGCTTACCGAGATCTTGACGTGAAAGGCCGGGCAATGATGTTTACATCCTCTTATGTTATGGATTTGTCAAAATCTGATTTGCTTGAGGATATCTATTATTATAATAAATTCAGCGTGCGCGTGAATGGCGTCGGGGTATTAAGTCCCATAGCGTTTACGAATGATTTTGATCGTTATCTGACCGATGCATATACGATTGCTTATGGCGATGGATATGACAGTTCCGTTTTTGAAGGTACAGGTCCGGTATGTTTGGTGGGAAAGACGTTGGCAGAAGAACTAGGTGTTAAAGCTGGGGATGAGATAACGTTAATGTCAGAGGATTTGTATTCTTTTATGCCACAGGTGTATGCAGAGGAAGATCTTGAGTTTGCCATTGAGCGGGCAGGAAAGCCTTATAAAGTGGCGGGGATTCTGGAGTCTGAGAATGCGGATGTAAACGCCGGTATTTTCGCAAATATTAATGAGGCGGCAGAGAATCTATACAGTCAGCCTTTCCCGGTGGACTATTGTGAATTTACACTGGCGGACAATGAAAAGATTAAGGAGCTAAACAGCGTATTAGAGGAAATGAAAAGCAAAGGCATAGAGTACTCGCCGCAGGCGACGTATCATGTTGACACAGATTTGTTTGAAAACACGAAACGCGTGCGCAATTTGTTGGAATCGCTGTTCCCTATTGCGGTGGCGGCGGCTGTGCTGATTGGTTTGTTTGGGCCTGGGCTTGTGATCCTTCAGTCG
This sequence comes from uncultured Lachnospiraceae bacterium, assembly GCA_947565425.1. Lineage (GTDB taxonomy): Bacteria > Bacillota > Clostridia > Lachnospirales > Lachnospiraceae > Petralouisia. Next base: position 60,373 of record CANOFW010000007.1, on the reverse strand, counting down.
GTGCAGGAAGCGGCTTTCTTACGTATCCTTGGCGTGACGAAGAAACGTGCCAGGTGTATGCTGGTATTTGAACAGTTGATTTTGTGTATTGTCGGCATGCTTCTTGTTACTGGGGTGTTGCTGCTATTTCGTCCAGGACTCTTTATGAGAAGTATTGACACACTTGCATTTTGCTGGATGTTGTATTTCCTGGGCTGTGTCTGCGGAGCATTCGTGGCGTCAGTAGGAGTGACCAGACAGAAGGTTTTGGAGCTTTTACAGGTGAAAGAGTAAATAGATTCGTGTGATATCCCCCTTTTGGTACTATGCATATACAAAAGGGGGAACTCAAATTGATATTGACTTGAAGTGTTAGTAAAGATATACTAATTATAGCTATCCAGAACCTTTCTAATTGTCAAATTAGTGATTCCGGGGCTGAATAGTTACTGTTTTTTCACAAATAACAGATTTAAGAAGAAATGGAAGTAATGATTATGGCAAAAAAAGAAAAGCACTTGACAAGCAGTGAAGAAGATTTAATGGAGATGTTTTGGGAAAGTGAAGAGCCTCTGACGAGTGTTGAAATTATGAATATTTCTGCTGACCGTTCCTGGAATGGCAACTATGTACATATCATGTTGCGTTCATTGCTGAAAAAGGGTATGATTAAAGTCTGCGGTACAGTACAGTGTGGGACGCAGTATGCACGGCAGTTTATCCCCGCCGTTACCAGGGAGCAGTACGCAGCGAAGCTTGTGGTGTCTAAGGGTATCGGGAGTAATTCCATTGCAGCGGTTACAGTGGCGATGGTGAATGAGACAGGCAAGGCGGATAGTAAGGGGTTGGTGAAACAGTTGGAGGAAATTATTGAAGAGCTGAAGAATACAGAATCAAAGGAGCTATAAGTATGCAGATTACGCTTTTTTCATTATTGATGTCTGTGATATGGAGCAGCGTACTGGCAGCATTTAATTATTTCTGCCGTAAAAAGCATTTTTTCATTCGGCAGCTTGGAGTTACTAATTTGTTGTTTTTGTACTTGTTTTCCGTTATACGAATGTTGGTGCCCTATGAGTTTTCATTTACTAGGAAGATTCCTTCCAGCGAGGTTTTCAGCGGCATTTGCCGCGATGCTTATGTAAATAAACTAGGGACATCTCCAATATCCCTTTTATCTATATTTGTAGCGGTGTGGACGCTTGTGTCAGTGATATTGGTGATACGTTTTTTCTGGCAATATATGAGAGCAATGTCAGAAATTTCAACCTATAGCATACGCGAGGACGAGCAATGTCAGCGGGTATTCAATCGTGTTTTAAATGCCAGCACAAAGCAGATGAAAATTGCTATTCGGCGCAGTGAACATGTCAATATTCCTATGGGTGCAGGGATTTTTTGCAAGTCTATCATTTTGCCGGATGAGGAATACAGTGATTCAGAGCTGTACTACATTCTGCGGCATGAATATACACATTTTCAGAACAGGGATTTGATTGTCAAAGCATTCATACATATTTACTGGTGTATTTTCTGGTGGAATCCCGCCATCTATCTGTTAAAAAGAGATCTGGCACAAGTATTGGAGATAAAATGTGATTTAGATGTGACAGAGCAGATGAGAAATGGTAGGAAGGCAGAATATTTAACGACCATTGTTTCCATGCTCAAGTATGCGGAAGAAAAAAGACAGACAAAAATGTTTTATGGGACAACAGCGCTTGTTACAAAGAATTATGAATCAGAAATTATTGAACGGTTCAAAATTGTATCGGCAAGCCGTGGGAATAAGAGAAAGAATATTCTGTTTACAGGTTGCTGGTTTGCGGTATTTAGTATGCTTGTTTTTGCTTCCTATTCATTTGTGATCCGGCCGGATTTTGAGGTTCCGCTGGATGGCGGTGCGACGAGTTCAGAAATACCGGAGTCTGATGTCGGTAATTCCTATCGTATAAAATGCAAGGATGGCACATATTATGTTTATTTTCAATAGGAGGAAGCGGATTGAGGAGTAAAAGTTCATGGATTATTATCATTGTGATGCTGATTGGCCTTGTCATTGGGACGGTTATCGGCAGCTATTGTAGCGGGATTTCCGCGTTAAGCTGGTTGGATTATGGACAAGTATTTGGCATTACCACCCCGTTGGTTCTGGATTTGGGCGTGTTCGTTTTGACACTGGGGTTGACAATTAAAATTAATATTGCAAGCATTATCGGAATTATTATTTCATTTTTAATCTATAAATTGTTAGTGAGGTAGGCAATTATGGCAAAAAGCGGTGGGGCGAGAGTTCGACCGCTTTTTTCTGGAATAAAACGCATGAATAAATTGAAATGTTTCATAGAATATGCTAGAATATTTAGAAAGTGAAGTATTCGGGACGAAATAATAATAGCTATAGGTTATGGGTATTGTACAATATGCGGGGTGTGGTTTCAAACCAAAGGAGGAGAAGGAATGCTGAAGAATTGGAATAAGTTGGAGAAGCCGGAATCAGAAGAGTTGGATGCACGGCTGGAAGCGGCGAAAGAGAAGCTGAACGTCTTGCAAATGCAGATTAAGGATCGCAAGCTTCCTGTACTGGTGTTGTTCGAGGGCTGGGGTACAGCGGGAAAGGGAAGCACGCTTGGCAAGATAATTACGAATATTGATCCTAGGTTTTTCAAAGTCGCGACTATGGATATTCCCACCGAGGAAGAACGGCGCAAACCGTTCCTGTACCGTTATTTTAAGACGATTCCAGAGGCGGGCAAGTTCTGTTTCTTGGATTCCGGCTGGATGGACGAGGTGACAAGGGAGTGCTTGCATGGCGCGCTGAAAGAGAAGGAGTATAAGAAACGGATTGACAGCGTAAAGCGTTTTGAGCGCCAACTGACAGACAACGGTTATCTTGTAATGAAGTTCTTTTTCCATATCAGTAAGAAAGAGCAAAAGAGCCGCATTAAGATGCTCGATAAAGATCCCAGCACAAGATGGCGAGTGAGCAATAATGATATTTGGCAGAATGAGCATTATGACAAATGCCTCAAGGTATATGACCAATACCTGGATGATACGAATGCCTCCACTTCTCCTTGGTATATCGTGGATGCCCATAGCAGGAAATGGGCGCAGCTTCAGGTATTAGAGACGCTGGCGAGCGGAATAGAGACGGCATTACAAAATAGTACGCTTGCCGTTCCACTTCTGCAAAATGTATTTCCATTAGAGAAGATTCCCAAGCTTGCTGATATCCCCTTGGATAAGACGATTGCCGAGGATGCATATAAGCGAGAGCTTCAGGAACTTCAGGATAAGTTAAGGAAGCTGCATAATGAAATTTACCGCAAGAAGATACCGGTTATCATTGCTTATGAGGGCTGGGATGCAGCGGGCAAGGGCGGCAACATTAAGCGCATCACCGGCGCTCTGGACCCCAGAGGATATGAAGTGCAGCCGATTGCCAGCCCGGAGCCGCATGAGAAGGCAAGACATTATCTGTGGCGTTTCTGGACGCGTCTTCCTAAGACTGGACATGTGACGATTTTTGACCGCACCTGGTATGGCAGGGTGATGGTGGAACGTTTGGAAGGCTTCTGTTCGGAGAATGACTGGCGCCGTGCTTACAATGAGATTAATGAATTTGAAAAAGAACTATCTGACTGGGGCGCTGTGATCATTAAGTTCTGGGTGCAGATTGACAAGGATGTTCAGCTAGAACGTTTTAACGATCGTCAGAATAATCCGGCCAAACGCTGGAAGATTACGGATGAAGACTGGCGTAACCGGGAAAAATGGGATTTATATGAGGATGCCGTAAATGAGATGATGAAAAAGACCAACACGTCTTATGCTCCTTGGCATGTATTGGAATCCAATGATAAGAAGTATGCCAGGATTAAGGCATTGAGAATTGTGATAGAGGAAATTGAAAAAGTATTGAAGGCATAAACGTGAAATCCGCATGTGCAGCTACATACTTACTGCCCGCGGGAATAATGGAAGCTTGGAGAAGAAGGACGAAAGGAAAAGGTGTAGCATGGAATTAAAAGAATTTATGGATATATCGAAACTGCAAAAGATTCAGGACGATTTTTCCAATGCAACAGGATTAGCGGCGATTGCAGTAGGAACGGATGGGGAATATCTCACAGAGGGCAGCAATTTTACGGATTTCTGTATGAAGTATACGAGAGGGAGCCAGGAAGGTTTACGGCGGTGCGTAAAATGTGACAATGAGTGCACAGGTACATATTTCTGTCATGCCGGACTGATGGATTTTTCCGTTGACATTATGATAAACGACGAGAAAGTAGGCGCGATTATCGGTGGCCAGGTATTGCCGAGCGAGCCAGATGAAGAAAAATTCCGAGAGACAGCCGTGGAATTAGGGATTGACCCGGAACAGTATATTCAGGCGCTCCGCAAGGTCACGGTCAGCACGGAGGCCAAGATTCGTGCATCCGCGGATTTGCTGGGGATTATTGTCAACCAGCTTGTCAACCTGGAATACTTTAAGCACAGCAATGCGAGCCGTTTCAGCGGCGTACAGCAGGGCGTGGAGCAGTCGAACGAGTTAATTCAGACCATTAATGATAATACGAGCCACCTGAAGGCGATTGCTAAGAAACAGAATATCCTTTCTTTAAATGCCAGTATCGAGGCGGCAAGAAGTGGAGAAGCGGGCGCAGGTTTTGCAGTGGTGGCTAAGAATATGCAGGAGTTATCTTCTCAGTCAGCCGTAATTTATAATGATATAGAGAAGTCAGTGGCAGAGATTACCGAGCGGATTTCCTCATTGGTATCATTTTTTGATTAAAAAATACAGCGCTGCATGTACTTTGGGCAGCTTCATGTTCCATTTAAATTAAAAAGAAATCAAGGTATAAAATGCCTCCATTTACAGATACTAGTTATCGAGAAAAAGATTAGAGATTTGTAAATGGAGGATTTTTTATGAAAGCAACAGGAATTGTTCGCAGAATAGATGACCTGGGAAGGGTAGTAGTGCCGAAAGAAATTCGACGCACATTGCGCATTCGTGAGGGAGATCCCTTGGAGATTTTTACGGACCGAGAGGGTGAGATTATCCTCAAAAAATATTCGCCGATTGGAGAACTGGGGCAGTTTGCCGGGATGTATGCAGAGAGTTTGGCACAGACTAGCGGCTGTCTGGTTTGTATTACAGACAGGGATCATGTGGTTGCCGCAGCAGGTAGCGGTAAAAAGGATTTTGATGGCAAACCAATCAGCAAGCAGTTAGAAAATGTGATTACGGATCGAGAGACATTTTGCGCACGTAAAAATGAAAAGGGATTTGTCAAAATTACCTTGGATGATTCTGGTGATTTTCAATCGCAGGTGGTATCTACCATTATCTGTGAGGGAGATGCGATTGGCTCCGTGGTGATGTACAACAGAGATGATAACGGCGGTATTGGGGAAGCCGAAAGTAAGATGGCAAAAGTAGCAGCCGGGTTTCTGGGAAAACAGATGGAGCAATAAGCCCCACTGTTTTCCCTCCCGGCTGTATTTGGTACAACAAATTGTCGCTAACGGTAATGTACCGCTTCTACATTTTTGTCGAGGGAGCGGAACTCATATCCGTTGTCGGACAGGTATTCTAACACGGTGGGGAGAGCTGCTAGCGTGGCATTCTTTCCCCTGCCGTCATGCATCAGCACAACCGGATGCTCCGGGGTGCCTACGTTGTTGCAGACATTGTCAATAATATTTTCTGTGGTAGTGAGTTCGCTGCCGTCACCGGAACTGACATTCCAGTCAAAATATTGGAACCCTCGTTCCTCCATCTCATCAATAATACTGTTTACCACATAGGAGGAACCGTTGTTGCTTCCACCGGGAAAACGGAACAGAGAGGGTGTGTAACCTGTGTTCTCAACAACCCAGTCATACACTTTTTCGTAATCACGAAGAAAAGCATCTTTTGAGGCATAGATTTCGTTGTAATTATGACTGTAAGAGTGAAGTGCAAGTGTGTGGCCACGTGATACAATTTCCGAAAGATATTCGACATATTCTTCATTGTTTTTGCAAACAACGAAAAAGGTTGCTTTGGCGTGGTAGCTGTCCAGTAAATCTAGTACTTTAGGGGTCAGATTGGAAGGACCGTCGTCAAAAGTCAGATAGACGACCTTTTCGTTATCTTGCGGGGAACAACCGTCTGCGTAGAGATTGGGATAGGTGTCTGAGCCGGAATCGCCGTCTGTCGATTGCGAATCGCCATCATTGCCGGAACTGCCGTCTGTCGATTGCGAATCGCCATCATTGCCAGAGCTGCCGTCTGTCGATTGCGAATCGCCATCATTGCCGGAACTTTCGGTGAGGGATTCAAGCTGTCCAGATAATTCAGATATGTATTCTTTTTGTCCGGCAACGTAGCTCTCTCTTTCTTTAAGCTGAGCGGCGTGATCGGTCAGTTCTTCATCCAGTTTGGAGTTATCTTCTTGAAGCTTGGAATTATCTTCCCGCAGAGCAAAAGTTTCTGTTTCCAAAGTTTGGTAGCGGTCATTTAGATTCCAACATTGGTATGCAAAAAATCCGCAGCAGGCCAATAATACTATTCCGCAGACCGCTATAGCGGCATATCGTATTTTTTTCATCTCATGTATTCCTCCCTTTGTTTCATTCTCGTGTTTTCGCTTCCTACAAAGAAGGCTTTTGCGGTGTCTTTTAAAATTATAATCTTTTCACTATTTTTGTCAATATTAGGATCTTTTACCGATATAAGATTCAATCTTGTATATTCTGTATCAAAAGTGTAAAATAGATAAGTAACTATTTTATAAAAATACGAAGGAGAAATTTTATGAAGTTTATTCATATAGCCGATATACATTTAGGAGCGAAGCCGGATCGAGACAAAGAATGGGCAAAAGAGCGTGAAATGCATAGTTGGCAGGCGTTTAAAGAGGTGATTGATAAAGCGAAGGAAGAGCAGGTGCAGCTTCTTCTGATTGCCGGCGATTTATTTCACGGACAGCCTTTGGTAAAGGAACTCAAAGAGGTAAATTATCATTTTTCCCGCATTCCACAGACGCAGGTGGTACTGATTGCCGGCAACCACGACCATCTGACGCCGGATTCCTGCTATCGTACGTTCCAATGGGAAAAAAACGTTCATTTTTTAAAGTCAGAAGAGATAGATTACATTGAACTGGAAGGTTTGGACACCAGAGTGTACGGTATGAGTTATTGGAAGAAAGAAATTTTAGAGCCGCGTTATAAAGATATTCACGTCAAGGCAGGAGATTTTTTCAATATTTTACTGGCGCACGGCGGGGATGAGAAACATATTCCCATCAGCGGCAGCGATTTTGCAGATAACGATTTTGACTATGTGGCATGCGGACATATCCATAAACCGGTACAGATTGTGCAGGATAAGGTTGTGATGGCGGGTGCGCTGCAACCGATTGACTGCAATGATTTGGGGGAACATGGATATTTTGAGGGAGAAATTAAAAATCATGTGTGTCATGTGAAGTTTGTCCCGCTTTATTATTGTGAATATGTGCCTCTGAAACTGAAAGTCAGCCCGGAAATCACGCAGGGCGCTTTACAGGAGTTTTTGGAGAACCGCATTCGTCTTGCACCCGCTTATCAGAAATTTAAGATTACGCTCAATGGATATTGTGACAGAGAGAATCCGCTTGATACGGAAAAGATGAAGTCTATGGACCGGGTGGTGAAAGTAGTGAATCAGTGTCGGGCAGACTATGATTTTGAGAAATTAAAAAGACAGTATGGTCAGCAGATTTTAGGACGCTACATCCGGGCTTTGGAAGAAATGCCACAGAATAAAATTACGGAAAAAGCATTATACTATGGTGTGGAGGCATTGATGGCAGAATGAAAATAACAGAGATTCAGATTAAAAATTTTGGAAAACTCCAAAATATTACTATGCGTCCCCTTCCGGGGTTAAATGTGATTTATGGGGAGAACGAGACCGGTAAATCAACAATGCAAAGGTTTATTACGAGTATGCTGTTTGGTTTGGAGAAACAGCGGGGGAAATCGGGGAAAAATGACAATTATCAGAAATATGAGCCCTGGAACAGTAATTCTTTTTTTGCAGGGGGCTTGAAGTTTACAGTGGGAGAGAAACCTTTTTATCTGGAGAGGAATTTTTACCATAAAGAGAAATCGGTAAAGCTTACAAACGAGCTGGACGGTGAAGAGTTGTCTGTGGAGCATGGGGATTTAGAAATGCTTTTGGGCGGCATCAAGAAAGCTTCATATGAGAATACATACTGCATCCATCAGGCAGAGATTGAGACAAAGAAAGAGTTTGCAGAAATTTTGCAGAATTATTTTGTAAATATGTCCACGGGCGGCGAGGGAGAAGTCGACCTTGCCGGCGCCCGCAAACATTTAAGAGAGAGGCAAAAAGAAGCGAAGCAGTGTTTGGAAGAGCAAACGCGTCAACGCATGGAGGAGGTAGAGAAACTTCATGTGGAAGAGGGTATTTTGCAAAGAGATATTGAGCAGTTGCAGGAGCAGCAGAAGGAGCGGCATGAAAATATTTCCAGACAACAGGCAGGCGAGGCGCCGCCGGAACATGACAGTAATCAGATGGCGGAGTACTTGTGGGATATTCGCCAGAAGAATGTACAGAAGGGTTATCGAATACGCTTGTTGATTTCTATTGTGATTACCTTATTCAGTCTAGGATTGGGCATTGTAAATGCCACAGCACATTCCTTGATGCAGGGAGGGAATTGGGGCTGGCTAGTTCTGGAACTGGTGTTGTTATTTGGATTTCTGGGTGGAGCTGGCAGTGTGTGCCACTGGTTCCAAAAGGAGAAACGCTTAAAGTCTTTGATTCGTCAGCGTGAGGAGGAGAAGCGCGAGCGCAATATATCCGCTTCCAAAGACAGGGAATGGCAAAAAGTCAGTGAAAAGCAGGAGACGAAGGCGAAACATCGGGTAGTAGAAGAACTGTTACAAGAGCAGCTTGCCGAAAAGCAGGCATTGTTGCTGAATCTGCAAGAAGAGATTGAACAAAAGACAGAACCTTCGGAGGGAGAGACAGAACTGGAACTTCAGGTTGAGGCGTATGAGCTTGCCTACAACACGTTACAGAATCTATCGAAAGATGCATATCAGGACAGTCGAAAGCAAATGGAAGAGGAGATGTCCCGGATTCTCACGGAGATGACCCAGGGGAAATATGAGCGGATAGGCTTGGATGAGCAAATGAACTTGATTGTGGAGCAGGAGAACCGCAAGCTGCATCCTTGGCAGCTTAGTCAAGGAGTGATGGAGCAGATGTATGTAGCATTAAGGATGGGGGCTGGCGGTATATTTACAAAGGAAGAGTCCATGCCCATTATTTTGGATGAAGTGTTTGCTTCATTTGACGAAAAGCGACTGGAATCAGCGCTCAACTGGCTGAGCAGGCAGAAGGGACAAATTTTTCTCTTTACTTGTCAGCGACGTGAGATGGAAATTCTTGAGCGCAATAACATACCATATGGAAAGATATTGCTTAGCAGGTAGGATTAATATTTATGAGTGAAAAGAAAAAGCAGAAGCATAAGAAAAAAAAGAAATATCGTGTATTCTGGTTTTTTGCAAAACTTCAGATTTTGTTGGTAATACTGGTGGGCGTGGCATTGAGCTGGTATTATTTCGGCGGCTATGCCCAGACGGTCAGCAAGCTACAGCAGGAGGCAAAGGAGTTGGTGCGCGCTTCGGATGAGAGTACGTTCCGTTCCGTGGAAACCAGCTTGGTATATGATGCCAATGGATCGCTCGTTTCTACGCTCAAAGGTGAGAAGGACGTATATTATCTGGAATATGATAATATACCTGCCTATGTTCCGGCCGCTATGGTAAGTATTGAGGATAAGAAGTTTTACAGTCATAACGGCATTGACATTAAGGCAATTATGCGTGCGGCAAAGGCAATGATTCAAAATGGTAAGGTTACGCAGGGCGGAAGTACCATCACCCAGCAGCTTGCCAGGAATATTTTCTTGAATCAAGACGTTAAATGGGAGCGCAAAATTGAGGAAATGTTTATTGCTGTAGAGTTGGAAAAGATTTACAGCAAGAACAAGATCATGGAGTTTTATTTAAATAATATTTATTTTGGGAACGGATACTACGGTATTCAGGCAGCGAGCAAAGGATATTTTAATAAAGATGTGGACAGTCTCGATTTGTCGCAGGTTGCCTTTTTGTGCGCCATACCCAATAATCCTACATTGTATGACCCGGTACAGCGCCCTGAGAATACGCTCAAACGGCGCAATCGAATCCTTAATCAGATGAAGAGTGACGGTAAGATTAAAGAAGAAACCTGCGAGGAAGCAAAGGAGGAAGAGATTGTTCTTGAGCGTCCACAGAAAGCGAAGAGTGATTATGTGGAGACGTACACCTATAATTGTGCAATTCGGGAATTGATGAAACAGCAGGGATTTGAGTTTCAGACGGAATTTGATTCAGAAAAAGAGCGCAGTGCGTATGAGGAAGAGTATGACCTTCTATATAGTGAATGCCAAAAGAGCCTTTACACAAAGGGCTATCGCATTTATACGTCGATTGACCTTGGTATGCAGCAGCTTTTGCAGGGCGCTGTAGACAATGGACTTGGGGAGTTTACGGAACAGAATGAGGAAGGGATTTTTACGTTGCAGGCATCGGCTGTGTGCGTGGATAATCATTCCGGTTATGTGAAAGCAATTGTAGGGGGCAGAAATCAGGATCTTCCGGGTTATACCTTAAACCGTGCCTATCAAAGCTTTCGTCAGCCGGGAAGCGCGATAAAACCGTTGATTGTCTATACGCCGGTATTAGAGCGCAATTATACGCCGGACTCTGTGGTGGAGGATGTAAAAACGGAAGAAGGGCCTGCCAATGCCGGAGGCGGTTACGAAGGCAATATCTCCTTGCGCTATGCGGTACAGACCTCGAAGAATACGGTAGCATGGAATCTTTTGGAGGAACTTACCCCCGAGGTGGGGCTTTCCTATTTGAAAGAGATGAAATTTTCCAGACTGGATAAACAGGATGTACGCCCCACAAGCGCGTTGGGTGGATTTACGAATGGCGTATCTGCTGTGGAGATGGCGTCCGCCTATGCAACTTTGGAAAATGATGGTATGTTCCGGGAGCCTACTTGTATCATGAAGATCACGGATGCTCAGGAAAATGTGATTTTGGAGACGGATAACCAGGAAAAAGAAGTATACAAAACCAATGCGGCTCGGATGATGACGGATATGCTGGTGTCTGTTGTGCAGTCTGGAACTGGGCGTGGGCTTGCGCTTGGCAATATGCCGTGTGCAGGCAAAACCGGGACCACTAATGATAATAAGGACGGCTGGTTTGTGGGTTATACAGATTATTTTACCACCAGCGTTTGGGTGGGATATGATATGCCGAAAGAATTGCCAGGCTTGTCCGGTGCGAGCTATCCGGGAAATATCTGGAAAACGTTTATGGAACAGATCCATACGGGCCTGAAACCTGTCAACTTCCTGCCCTACATTGATGAAAATAATTTTGATTACAATGTAGTCACGCCGGAAGAGGGAATGCCGCAGGAAGGTACGCCTGTGGAGGAGGTGCCGGGGCAGTGAATGGTGTATGAATGTATGATTATTGTCTTTTGGAAAGAATAAAAGTATTGACAAACGGATATACCTTGTATATACTGCAATAAAGGTATATCCGTTGTATATATTAACGAGAGAAGGAAAATGAACATGGATACAAACATGATGGCGAAAGATCAAACGAATGGGATACAAAGCACATTTACTACGCAAACAGTAATCAGGAGGTGGGGAAACAGCCAGGGAATCAGATTGTCTAAAGAAATGCTTGCACAAATGGGTTTAAAAGAAGACGATACTATAGGGATAAGCATATACGACGGAAAAATGACTATTGAAAAAGTCAATAAGCCCAAATACCTTAATTTACAAGAAAGGTTGGAAGCATTCTACAAAAGACCGATTGATGAAATTTATGTCGAAAGCGCGCAAGAGGTTGATGTAGGTGGTCCGGTAGGAAATGAGCGGTGGTAACTTATAAACAAGGCGATATTATTATTATGGATTTTACCCCCCAACAGGGTCATGAACAGAGCGGAAGAAGGCCGGCAGTTGTCCTCAGTAATGATACATTAAATCAGCATAGTTCCCTGGCGTTTGTGTGTCCGATTACGAACACCAATAAAAACCATCCCTTTCATATTGAGTTGGATGAACGCACACAGACGACAGGTGTAATACTATGTGACCAGGCAAAAATGTTGGATGTTAAGGCACGAAATGCTCAATATAAGGAGGAATGTCCGCAAGATATTTGGAAGGAAGCAAAGGACTTGATTTTCAGTTTTATGTGAGAAACAATCAAATATCCCGCAGCTTGCTGCGGGGATAAAAGGGAATATTCTTGCACAAGGTAAAACGGCCGCTCCCAGAGTTTACATGGGTGCGGCCCATTTGTTATAAGTTTTCATTCTTTAGCGTATCAATGGTGTTTTCCTTTTGGATACGTTTCATGGAATAAAGCATCGTGGCAAACACTACCAGAAATACGCTGCCGACAGCGATGGCGATGCTGTACCAGGGGATAAAGAAGGCGATTTCCAATCCCTGCCCAACGGCGCTGTAAATCATCCAGGTCATAACAAAGGAAACAGGCAGGCCATACAATAGTCCCTTAAATCCATAGAGGAGGCATTCAAAGTCCATCATCTTGGTAAAAGCGTTTGGCGTCATGCCAATGGACTTTAGCATGGCGAATTCCCTTCGGCGCAGATTCATGTTAGTGGAGATCGTGTTAAACACATTTGCTGCTGCAATCAGGGAAATCAAGATGATAAACCCATAGGAAAAAATATTGATAACCGTAACCATCGCGCGGCTGCTTTCCACAGAAGCAGCGTAGTCGATAAGCCCTGAGGTGGAATACCCTTTTTGCATCAGCAGCTTTGACATAGCGGCGTAGCTGTCTGTCGTGTCGTGATCTTGGCATTGAAAGAATAATTCCGTGGAGGTATTCTCACTGAGCGGCAGCTCGTTAATCTGATAATAGTTGGTGTCCTCCTCCAGTCCGGTGAAGACATGGTCCAGCATACTGTAGGGGTAGAACAGACGTATACATGCATCGTCATCGGAGAAGAAATCTGGCGCCTGCTGTACGGTTGCGCCAACTGCAAGTGGGAGCGGCAGGCAAGATTCCTCTCTTGTGAAAGTTACAATTTCATCATCGGTGCTCTTGATGTAAAAGTCGCAGACGGGGACGCCGTTTTCTATGCGGCCCGTCCCAGCATAATCGTAATTATCCCGTTCCCTGGTAAGGTAAATGTTTAGTTCCGCCAGGCTCTTAGCTGCGAACGCCGGGAAACTGGAATATTTCTGCGAGGAGCCGGAATACAGGCGCAGGGAATCCGCGGCGACAGCCTTAGGCGCCTTAGTGTTAAAGTATTCGTTTTCTGCTAGGTTTAGTTTGTTCAGATAAGCGCGAAAGTCTTGATCTGCAAGGAAAACCAGCATCAATTCCATGTCAGTTTCTTCATATTCTTCATAAATTCCGCCTCCGGCTTCTGTTTCTTTTCTCATAAAATCCCGTAACTTTGGATTGAGCTTAGCAGTTTCCACAGGACAATTAAAATACATGCGAATCGCATAGGTAGAATCCGTGACGTCTGCGGGCTCTGATAATGCGGCGAGCAGAGAATCCGGCGTCTCCTTTTCGTAGGAATCAAACCTATAAACTATATCGTACTCATCGTCGTTCAGAACAGTCCTGGCAGACAGTGAGAGGTATGCGCAGAAGCTGCTTGCCGAGATAAACAGCACGACGCTCAGGAAAAGGGAAATGACGGTTGCCCGGTATTTTCTGCGGTTGCGTTTGTAGTTCTTAGTGGCGAGCATCCCCTCAAAGCCGAAAAGCTTCTGTGTTAGCCGCGAAGTTTTTACTTTCTTAGCGCGAATAGAGATATCATTGCTCTGGCGGATGGCGTCGATAGCGGACTTCTTCATGGCGCGTCTTGCCGGGATATAGGCGGAAATAACCACTGTCAGCAGAGAAATGGCAATGGCGATGGCGAGTGCGCCGAAAGAAGGATGCAGGCGCAAGGCGACATTCTTGGCGGGGCCGAAAATCATCGTTAGACGCATCATCTGGTAGCTGCCGCCAAAGCCAATGCCCAAAATGTTTGCCATCATATCTTGCACAAAATAAAAAGTAATCCCGATACCTAAAAGTCCCGATAAAATGCCAAGGGGAATGCCAATCATGCTCAGGAATAACGATTCAAAGATTACGCTTCCGGTCAGCTGCCGCCTGGTCGCACCGATGGAAGCCAGCAGGCCAAATTGCTTTGTGCGTTCGCTGACAGAAATCGAAAAGGCGTTGTAAATCAGTGATATAGAGCCGAACATAATAATCAGGATAAGCAAAGCTCCCAGGTTATTCAGTACGCGGTTGTAAGAGGACTCGCCGGAGTAACCATAGATTCTCAGCAAATCATAATTCAGTTCCCAGCCGATGCTGTCATACGCTTCAAACATCTGCTCAATGGTATCGGCCGCATGTCTGCCGGGTGTTGTCCGCAGATATAGGCTGTACGTGTGTCTGCCACTGTTTTCCCCGATAGTCAGCGCCGTATACCCAGGCGCTTGATAAGCTTCATAATTAGGACGCTCATAGATGCCGACAACGGTAAAATGGTATGTTTCCTTGGCGCTCAGATGTTCTGTCAGGCCGGAGATAACGTCGCCATTTTGCAGAGCGTCTTCCTCCCCGTTGTTGTAGGAGTCCTCGTTTGTCAGAATGCTTCCGGCGCTGTTGATACGCGTGCCCAAATCAAGAGAAAGTTTGTCGCCTATGCTCCAGCCGATGCCGCCGTTGTTGCTTAAATGTTCCGGCAGCAGGATTTCACTGTTGTTTTCAGGAAGCCTTCCTTCTAAGAGATGGACAGGCATCATATCTGTGAAATCTTCCTGGATGCCGAAGACACAGAGATAGGGTTTGTCTTCATTGATGGAATCTTTTAAGTCCGCGAAGCCGAAAAGTTCCATGGAGACCGCCTTTTTCGTGCGGAAATCCGAAGACAGTTTTTCTTTTTGTGCCGCAGACAAGCCGTAGGCCGCGCCGTACCAATTTCCTTCGGTGTAGATCGTCGAATTGATTAAGTAATTCCTGAGGGAAGAGATACTGGTAGTTACGGCGGTAAACATAGCCGCTGAGAGCACAATCCCTACAATCGTAACGAGCGTGCGCGTGCGGTTTTCCTTTAAATAGCGGAGTGTAACTTTCTGAAAAATATTCATGAGCGGATCACCTCATCTCTAACGATTTTTCCATCCTCGAGGGCCAGAATGCGATTTGCCTGCAAAGCAATGTTTTCATCGTGCGTGATGACAATCAAAGTCTGCTTGTATTTCTCATTGGAATACTTGAGAAGCTCCACAATTTCCTGGCTGTTTTTAGAGTCAAGGTTTCCAGTGGGCTCATCGGCGAGCACGACGGCGGGGGCGTTCATCAATGCCCTACCGATGGAGACGCGCTGCTGCTGGCCGCCGGAAAGCTGGTTGGGTAAATGCCCCTCCCGTCCTTTGAGAGAGAGAATGTCAATCAGCTCATGCAGACGTTCCTCGTTGACGGGCCTTCCGTCCATGAGCACCGGCAGCGTCATATTTTCCGTTACATTTAAGACGGGAATCAAGTTGTAGAATTGGTAGATGAGCCCGACCTGCCGTCTGCGGAAAATGGCGAGCTGACTTTCATTTTGTGCATAAACGTCCGTACCTTCCATATACACTTTGCCGGAAGTCGGGGTGTCAACGCCGCCCAGCACATGCAGGAGCGTAGACTTCCCGGAGCCAGACGGTCCGATAATCGCAAGAAATTCTCCCTTCTCCACGGAGAAGGAAACGTCATCCAATGCTTTGACCTGGTTTTCCCCAGTACCATAAATTTTTGTCAAATGTTCTGCTTTTAAAATTTCCATAACGATAACTCCTTTTTTATGATACTTTTAGTATATCGGCTTATGGTGACGCTCCGGTGACTGGAAAGTGACAGTTTTGTCATAGTTCATGATTATTGTCTATTCTGCATTTTGCCAAGGACATGTTTTTTCTTGCGTAGGAGAAAAGTGTATAGTATGATAAAGAAAAACGGAAGGAGTTTGGGGAATGAAGAAAAGTAAAATAGTAGCAAAAGTTTTAGCGGTTGCTTTGGCGGCTACCTTGTTGCCGCTGCCGCAGACATCTGTATTAGCGGATACGCTGCCGCAGACGTCCGTATTGGCGGATACGCTGCCTAAGCCAGCGTATTTTTGGGATTTTGAGAATGCCGGGGGCGTTAGTCTCGACAATCAGGGGAGCGCGGGCGGGAAAGCGGTGCTTCATGGCGCAGAGACTAAGAAGTCGGCAATTACGATAGGCGCCGATAGTTATGCCGACGGCAACAATTCTGTTTTATCAATGAAAGGCGGAGAGAAGGGGACTTCTTATGTGGAGCTGCCGAACAATTTATACCAGGGCGTTTCCGCAGACACAGGTATTACCTGGTCTTTCTGGATGAAGCCGGATGCAAGTATCACGAAATATTCTCGATTGTTCAGTTCCATAGGAAGCAGTAACAGGGGGGAATTTGCCTATACGCCGTTTGCGGATGACAAACAGTGGAATTTGATTTTTGATGATGACAATGTGTACCGACAAATTTATGGCAAAGAACCGGAAAAGGGCGTGTGGACTTACGTTACGGTTACGGTGTCGAAACAAGGAGTGGAATTCTATATCAATGGTGACCGCTGCGGTTCTAATATCCTTGCCGGAAATGCCTCTCTATTGGCGAATAAATTAAATGATTTAGCATCTTTTAACAGCCATGCGCTGGGGATGACTACTTCACGTTGGACAGACAGGGATTGCTGTGCCGAAATTGACGATGTTGCACTGTATCATACGGCGCTGACACCAGAGCAGGTTGCAGAATTGGCAAAGAGCTACGGCTTGCAGCCACAGGGTCCCAGGCTTCCGCAGGATGCCCAGGAGGGTGTCTATGGCACTTCAAGAAAGCCGCTTACCCAGGTACAGGAGCTTACGGCAGCATCTCCTGGAGGGGCGAACCAAGTAAAAGTTTGGAAGGACGACGCTAACGGTTACTATTATTCTGTATCCAGAAATGGTAAGACCGTGATTGAGTGTTCCGCACTTGGTATTATGACAAAGGGTGCAGACTTAGTATCCGGCATGGAATTAGATGCAGCCTCCATCGCGGAGCGGACCGGGACGGAAGATTATGATATTTTGCAAGGCAGCGTATCTCATGTGAATAAGAAATATACAGAGAAATCGTTTGCATTGACAAAGGGAAGCAGTAAGGTCACCGTATATTTCCGTGTCTTTGAGGACGGCATGGCATATCGTTATGAGATTGACGGTAATACGGCAAGCACTACGGAAATTACGACCGTTACTGGAGAGGCAAGTGAATTTGTGCTTCCAGATAAAGGCGATATCTGGACGATTCCCGTAAGCCAGACGTACGAAGGGATTGAATACACGAAGCGTACGATGGATGCGCAATACGATGCTGCTCAGAATTATTCTACGCCGATTCTTGCCTCCCTGGGAGAAGACAGCGGCAACGCTTGGGTATTGCTGACGGAATCTAACGTCTATAATGAAGAGAATCCCTACTGCGGCGCTGTTTTCCAGACGGAGTCAGGAAGTAAAGCGATGAAGGTATTATACGGCCTTTATCTGAAACAGGAGACGAATGAATCGCTGGATGGTAAGACGTACACGCCCAGTTATGAGTATGTTCAGGAAGTTTCCAGAAGAGACGTATTCCATACGCCATGGCGGACGGCAGTAATTGTTTCGGACTTAGAGGGGATTGCCAACAGCAGTCTGGTTACAGATTTGAATCCTTCACCGCAAGGTGATTTTAGTTGGGTAGAACCGGGCGCGTCCGTATGGTCCTGGTGGTCATCTTCTTATGATGCAATTGAGTATAAGACAATGCAAGATTACATTGATTTTGCATCTGAGATCGGGATGAAATACTGTCTAGTAGACTATGGCTGGGAGCTTTGGGATGATTATCAGACAAAAATCGCCAATTTAGTAGAATATGCAAACGAAAGAGATGTTTCTATTCTGGTATGGTATGGCGTAAATAAATTTGACGGCAGGCATATTTTTGATTTGGATAGCAAAGAGGAAATAGAAGAGCAGTTTGCATGGTGTGAAAGCGTGGGCGTAAAGGGCGTTAAGGTAGACTATATCAACAGCGCCAGCCCATATGCTATGGAAATTATGTATTATCTGGCAGATATAGCCGCAAAACATCATTTGGTTTTGAATTACCATGGCTGCATTAATCCAGGTGGTGAGAACCGCACATATCCGAATATTATATCGAGTGAAGCAGTTGCAGGAATGGAGAATTTTAAGTGGAACAATGGTTCCAGCGCAGCTACTTTGCTGACGCTGCCTTACACCAGAAATGTGTTGGGTTCTATGGAGTTTACACCGACAGGTTATCGTGAGAAGAATTCTGATGTTACTTCGGGATTCATGCTTGCGCAGGCCGTTGTCTATGAGTCTGCACTCCAAAGTTTCGCGCATTCTGCATATGTATATCAGGGATATTCTGGTCTGTCGTTGCTTGCGGACGTGCCTACAACTTGGGATGAGAGTAGATTGTTGCAAGGTTTTCCGGGTGAAAGTATTATCCGTGCGAGAAGGAAAGGAGAGAACTGGTATCTGGGTGCGATGACGCTTCCGGCTGACACGTATGAGGTGCCCCTCGATTTCCTCGACAAAGGCGTTACTTATCATGCTTATATTTACAAGGATAATGCAGCGGGAAATAATATTGAGATTGAGAGCCGGGATGTGACCGCAGGCTCTGTTCTGCAAATTCCCTTGTTGGCAAAGGGCGGTTGCAGTGTGAAATTTACGAAGACGGAACCGTTAAAAAGAACGTCGTTTGATAATTATAATTACTATGAGGCAGAGGATAGCGCATATGCGCTTCTTGGTGGATCTGCCGTGGTTGAGGACGACCAATATGCATCTAACCTGAAAGTGGTGGGCTATATTGGAAAAGGAGGTACGCTGACATTCCGAAATATCCATGTAAAAACAGCAGGTGAATATGAGCTGAAGGTGTATTATGTATCGGGAGAAGGCAGAGATCTCTCTATCAAGATTAATGAGGAAGATGTTATTGAACAAAAAGGATTGTTAGGATATGCAAAAGATTGGAAGGCAGTTGCCGGTATCACTATCCCTGTACAGCTACAGGCAGGCGACAATACGATCCTCTTCTATAATGATACAGGGAATGCGCCCAGCATAGACAGGATTGCCGTTTCTAAGTGGGACAGCAGTGAGAAGCAGCTATCCGGTGCACAGATTACGTTATCTCAGGAAGTCTATACGGAGAATGGTAAGGCGTGTATGCCTGAGGTAAAAGTCATTTGGGATGGAGAGGAACTTATGCAGGGCGTGGATTACATGCTTTCGTATGAGAATAATATACAAGCGGGAACCGCACAGGTAGTCATTACTGGAAACGGATATTTCAGCGGTACGGTCCGTAAGCCTTTCCAGATTAAGAAAGCAACGGTTCCGGGAAAGAAGCAGGCGACCATCCGGGGAACGACGAAATATAATAAATCCTATGGGGCAAAGTCCTTCCAGTTAAAGGTATCTTCTACAGCAGGAAAGAAAGGGACGTTTCAATATTCTTCGGACAATAAAAAAGTGGCGGAAGTGTCCGCCCAGGGCAAAGTGAAGGTAAAGGCGGCAGGAACGGCAGTGATTACCGTGAAGCTGTCCTCCACAGAATATACAGCAAAAGATTTTAAAATAAAGATTCAGGTGAAGCCTTCTAAGGTAACCCTCTCCTCGGTCAAGAGCAAAAAGAAGAAACAGGTGTCCGTTGTCTGGAAGAAGCTTTCTGCTAAGCAGGGAATTACAGGTTATCGCATTGCCTATGCGACTAACAAGAAATTTAAATCATACAAAAAGGTTGATGTTAAGAAAAGCGCAAAATCTGCAACCTTGAAGAAGTTAAAATCGAAAAAGAAATACTATGTCAGAGTATGCGCATACAAGAAAGTAGGGAAAACCAGGCTTTATGGAACATGGAGCAAAGTAAAACAGGTAAAGATTAAATAAAGTATTTAGTTCTGGAAGAGATCGTAAAACGAAAGAATAAACCGAGCGCCGCCCTCTGGGCGGTTTTCGGCTTTCAGTGTACCATTTTGCTGTGTGATAATCATTCTTGCAAGCGCAAGCCCGATGCCTACGCTATGTTCGGAGGCATTTTTACCCTTATAGAAACGATCAAAGAGATGGGGCAGGTCTTCTTTGGCGAATCCAGGTCCGTTATCTTCTATGATAATCTTGGTGTAAATCGTATTTTGCGAGAACGATACCTTGATGGCGCCACCAACAGGCGTGTGCTCCATACAGTTTTTGAGAATATTTAAAATGGCTTCCATGGACCAGGTGAAATCACCGAGGAATTGTGGGGAATCCGCGTTCTGCTTCTGCGGTTCTACGGGAGTAATCTCCAAGGTTTGCTCCCGCAATTCCATAGGGATTAAGAGGGGTTCTGCTGCCCGTTTCAGTAATTCTGGCACAGAGACGGGGAGGTGTTTGAAAATGATGGTTCCGGCGTCCATTTTCGATATTTTGAGCAAAGATTCTACCAGCCAGTCAATGCGCGACAATAATTGCGTGAGTTCGCGCAATAACTGCCGGCGGCGGTCTGGGGATAATTCTTGTTCCATGAGCAGCGTTAATATCAGGTTGGAGGAGGTTAAGGGCGAGCGGATTTGGTGAGAAATATCCGCCATGGAATCTGCAAGAAATTGTTTGTCATTGGCGAGCGCCGCTGCCTGTTCACTTAGGCGCAGTGTCATTTTAGAAAGCTCGCTCTCTAAAATAGACAATTCTCCTTCCTGGTATCTCTGAAAATCAATGGGCGTATTGTTGTGCAGCATGGCGTCAAGTTCCGAGCTCAATTGTTTTAGCTTTCGGTAACGGCTCCTTGTCAAAAGGTAATGTGCAAGAATATAACATGCAGAAAATAATAGCAGGTACAGAGCGGTATATTTGTCGTGAAGCCAGCCTGCTGTGACTGCCAGTATAGCAATAACAAGATGGACGAGCAGGCTTTTTTGTATTTCAGGATTGCGAAATATATTCATAATTAGTCTCCCATTTTATAGCCGAGTCCGCGGACCGTCTTAATTAACAGAGGATTCTGGGGCTCCTCTTCTATTTTCTCACGCAGTCGCTTGATATAGACTGTTAAGGTGTTGTCGTTGACAAACTCTCCAGCGATGTCCCACAGGGCTTCTAGAAGTCTTGCGCGGGATAAGACGATACCCTGGTTGTTTAAAAAATAAAGCAACAGGCGGTATTCCAGTGCAGAGAGCGTAATTTCCTGTCCATCTTTGCGGACGGTTGCTTTAACGACGTCGACGCTGAGATTTTTGTATTCCATGATAGTATTGGCTTTACCATAACGGCGCAGAATATTATTAATACGCGAAACAAGTTCCCTGGGGCGAAAAGGCTTGGAAATGTAATCATCCGCTCCTAAATCCAGCCCGGTTACCACACTATATTCATCTCCAGATGCAGTCAGGAAGATAACGGGCAAATTCGTTGTGGATTTGGCGGCGCGGCAAACGGAGAAGCCGTTGCCTTCGGCTAGGGAGACGTCTAATAACATTAAATCAAATTCCGTTGCAGATTCTTCCAGCAGCGCAAGGGCTTTGCTTTGGCCATCAACTGCCGTGATGGAGAACCCTTCCTTCTGTAAAAATTCGCTTAAATTTGTGACGATGCTCTTGTCGTCTTCGACCAGCAGGATATGTGCCATAGGGTGTTCCTCTTTTCTTAGATTTTACTTCTCACAGAAAAACTTTTTTCCTATTCTATCATTTGCAAATAGGAGTTGCAAGATGGGATTTCTGGGCGATGGTACTTGTTTCGGGTGAAAAAATGTGATACCATCAAATAAATGTAACCGTGATTAACGAAACGTGGACGAAAAGGAGATTTAAAAGTATGAAAAAATATGGATTTGGAGTTGATATCGGTGGAACAACTTGCAAACTAGGGTTATTTGAGACCACAGGCACGCTTTTGGAGAAATGGGAGATTCCTACAGATACCAGTAATGAGGGTAAGAATATTCTCTCAGATATCGCGAAATCGCTAAAGGAGAAGATGGAAGAACAGATTATTCAAGAGGAAGATATCGAGGGAATCGGTATTGGACTTCCCGGTCCGGTGCGTCGGGATGGCGTCGTTCCTACATGTGTAAATCTTGGGTGGAAGAACAGGAACGTGGGCAAAGAGATGGAAGCCTTGATGGATGGCATCAAGGTAAAGGCAGCGAACGATGCTAACGTAGCGGCTCTGGGAGAAATGTGGCAGGGCGGCGGACGAGGCTGTAAAAATATGGTGATGGTGACCTTAGGCACCGGCGTAGGCTGCGGAATTATTATAGATGGTGAAATTGTACCGGGCAGTAACGGCGCGGGCGGTGAGATCGGGCATATCACGGTAAATCCCCATGAGACAATTCCCTGTAACTGCGGCAGGAAGGGATGCTTAGAGCAGTATGCATCCGCCACTGGAATTGCCCGTATTGCCAGGGAGCATCTTGCCCAAAAGCATGAAAGCTCATTGCTGGAGGAGATCGGTGAAGTTTCGGCAAAGGCCGTATTTGATGTATATAAGGACGGAGATGAGACGGCGGAGTCAATTGTGGAAGAGTTTGCTAGTATTCTAGGGAATGCCCTGAGTAACTTAGCTTGTGTGTTGGACCCGGAGGTTTTTGTTATTGGCGGCGGGGTGTCCAAGGCGGGCAAGCCATTGTTAGATGCCGTAGAAAAGTATTACAGGCAAGCCGCGTTTTCTTCCTGTGATTCCATCCGTTTTGCGTTGGCGTCTTTGGGCAATGATGCCGGAATGTATGGCTGTGTGAGGTTGATTTTGGAATAAAACGACTATATATGGCCTGAATTTGATTGTTAAAGTGGATAAAAATGTATTTAGGGGAGGGGGCGCCTTTTGGCGGAATAGTTGTCCACGGTAATTTTAATTACATTCACAATGGAGACGAGTTTTTCATTAAATGTAAAATCTTTACCGCTTTGGCTCTTCATGAGTACTGACATGCCGAACTGCTTCTCGTCGGTGTCAGTGACAATTTCCGCTTGTCCCTTGCCCATGATGCTGCGATAGGACATACCATATTGGCATGCCACTTTGCCCTCGAAGGGAATGGTATCACATTCCATGGCAAACGAGACTTTGGGGTTCCTGCGGATAACATCAAATTTATAGCCTTCGGTGGCTCCGTGTAAATAGAATGTCAGTCTGCCATTCTCCAAAATATAACCGAAATTTAATGGCACAACGTAGGGTTGATCGCCATCACTCAGGCCAAGGTGAAGAAATTTACAGTGCTCTAAGATGGATTGTATCTCATTCATATCGGTGATTTCTCTTTCGCGTTTTCTCATGATTATTTTTCCTTTTTCATCAATATAATTAATTATAGTACCGGCCGCCGCGTGTTCCTCCGGGATAGTTATATGTTTGAACCGAGACACCGGCGATACGAAAATATCATAGATATTGCCGCATTCCTCCCGGAACCGATACTAATTATATTATACTGCCAGCCAATGAACACTGCAAGAGCGTTTGTTAATCTGGATTACAAAGAACAATGATTCTTCTAGGTGTTGTTTGCGGCGGGATGCTCCTGGTTGTAACAGAGTAGTAAACCAAGAGGAAGTTTCCGCCAGGTTGACAGGAAAAACGCTGTCCATTCAGTGTGAGAATTTCGGTGTTGCGGGCAATATTTAAGCGCAGCGAGTTATCAGCGGCGGTGAGATTCCTTTGGAAGAAATTCAGTGTCACAGTCTCGTCGTTTCGCATGGGTGCAATGATTTCAGCCTGAAACTGCGGCGGGAAAATCAGTGGAACCGGACGGCTGCCGTCGTAAAAGACAGTTACCGGCATACCAGTGCGCAGTTGTGTGTTTCCGATAACAGTGGTATTGGGTGAAAGCATAAAGTTGTTGATGCCGTTTGTTGTGTTGACGGTAACCATCTGGTTGCAGCAGTTACCCGGTGTCTGGGCAATATTGCGGATAATACCTGTTACAGGTATCAGATTATCATAATTCATGGATAAGTCCTTTTTCTGTTCTCCCTTTAGCATATGCCTGAATCTTCTTGTGCGTTCTGCGGTTTTTATAAGTATTTGGAAGAGGCAAATCATATCATCAAAATATTGTAAATTTTTGCCCGGAATAGAGTGTCGAGCCTTGTAAACCTTTGTATAATATGGTAAAATTTACCCGTGATATTTTCTTATTTTTATAAATTTTTGATAAGGTTTGGAGGAGTGAGTTATGCAGCTTGACATCTTAAAAAATGAGGAAAAAAGAACAAATTTTGTTATGTTTTTGTTTTATGCGGTAGTTCCCCCCGTTGCATTTTTATATGTGCTTTTGTTTAATGGGGGAGCAGCGAAGGACAGCATAGTTGTAACAATGGTATTATTAGGGATATTGGTAAAGTTGTTGGAGAAAAAGCTTGGCAAATATGCGAAGTATTTATATGTCTCTATTTTGCCGGTGTTAGGAGCGGTGACGATTATTGCCGGTACACCCAGAGCCTTTGGCGCGATGGCGGAAGCGTATTTTTTGATTTTGTTTCTGGCGGTTTCTTATTATGATTTGTCAACGATCGTCGTGTACTCTGTGGTTCTTATCGTATCAAATGCAGCCGGATTGTTCCTGTTTCCAGATGCTTATCTGTGTATGTATACATTGTCTATCTGGATTTTTATCCTTATGGTATACGCTCTGGCAGTTCTGGCGGCAGTGATGGTTGTTACAAGGGCACGTGCATTGTTTGATACGGTGGAGACGAAAGAATCTGAAGCGGAAGAAATTCTCGGCAATGTGCGCCAGGCATTTATGGGTATACAGGAATCAACAGATAATATTCATTCTTCCTTGAGCGGCTTTTGCCAGAGCACACAGGAGATCGCAGATTCTACGGAGGAGATTTCAGCCAGTGCAGAAAAACAGATTGAAGAAGTGAGCGGCAGCGTTGAGATTTTTAATACACTGAATGAGAAGATCGAGGCTTCTGAGGCACAAGTCGATGTTACCATGAAGAATATGAAACAGCTCAAGGAGAAGAATGATGAGGGAATTTCTTCTATCTCACAGCTTTCTAAGAAATTTGACGATAATATACAGGCCACCAAGGAGGCGGCGGAAGGGGTTGCCACATTGACCCAGAAGTCAAGCTTGATTGCGGGTATCGTGGACAGTATTGATCAGATTGCCCAGCAGACAAATTTACTTGCTTTGAATGCAGCAATTGAAGCAGCGCGGGCCGGGGAAGCGGGCAAAGGATTTGCCGTTGTTGCCAATGAGATTAATTCGTTGTCTATGGAATCTTCGCAGGCGACCAAAGAAATTGACGCTATTTTAAAAGATATTATAGAAACTGTTGAGGCGACCAATAAGATTATGGACAAAAACGGCTTGACGGTCAAAGAATCTTATGATCAGTTAAACGATACGGTGAAAATATTTGAGACGATGATAGATTCTTCTGAGGAAGTGCTTTCGGTTATTGAAGTTTTACGGCATGAGTTATCAAATATTGTGGATATTAAGGAATCGCTGCTGGAATCTATGAACAGGCTGGAAACGATATCCGAGAAATCTGCGGAGACCACGACGGAGATTAGCGTGTCTACGGGAGAACAGGTATCCGGTGTTGAGAATATTCTTAAATCATTGGAAAAGGTTCAAGATGGTATTGAGCGACTTGGCGGAGTGCTCAAGGATTAATAAAGGGAAGAGCGGCGTAGCTGTGTGCTATGCCGTTATTTCATTTTATAGGAAGATTTTGTTACGCTAAGGCGCCAAAGTGCACAAATCCATTCCTAAGATGGGTTTGTTATTTTATACGCGTTTGTACAAAATAAAGAACAGGGGAATAGAATCATGAAAAGAAAAATATTAATCGTGGACGATGATGAGGATTTATCTTTTATCATCTCTGAGATGCTTGAAAACCACGGCTATGGCGTGTGTTGTGCAAAGAGCGGTGAGAAAGCTTTTGAGATGCTTTCTGCTCATTCGTTTCATCTGATATTGCTCGATATAAACTTGCCAAGGACTACGGGGTTTGAGCTTTGCCAGGAATTGCGAAAAGTTTCCAATGTGCCGGTGATTTTTGCAAGCGCAAGAACCAGCGAAACGGATCGAATTACAGGATTTGATATCGGAGGCGATGACTATCTGCCGAAACCATATTCCATGAAGGAATTGTTGGCAAGAGTAAATGCGCTTATTCGCCGGGCCTATGGTCTTTCGCAAGAGGAAAAGACGATAAATTTTGGGGATGTTTCCGTCAATATAACCGCGCGGACAGTGATGAAAAATGGACAAGTTGTTACGCTATCGCTGCGAGAATTTGATTTATTGTCCTATCTCTGTGAGCATAAAAACGTTGCGCTTTCCAAGGAGAGGATTCTCAGCGATGTCTGGGGTGCATTTTCTCTTGTAGAACCCTCTACACTCACTGTTCATATTCGCTGGCTGCGGGAAAAGTTAGAAGATAATCCCGCCAAACCTGCGTTTATTAAGACGGTTTTTAAAGTGGGATATATGTTGGAGGTTGGCGAATGAAGCGTAAAATTTTGGGAGTGACAATTTTATTTTCATTGGTAGTCATGGCGATTTCTGGTTGGTTTTGCTATTCTGCGAATCATGTGGAGGTACAAGACAAGAGATCTGATTATATCGTGGCGTTGAATGAAATTAACAAACTTCACAAAAGTGGAGATGACAGGCGGGTGGAGGAAAAAATTGCTGCCTTGCAGGAAGAGCTGCGCCGTTTTCAGGTGCAGGAAAGCGGCGCAGATGTGATACTGATTCTATGCGCAGTTAGCGTTCTGTTTTTTGTGGCGGCATTCGGTTATATTTATCTGGCAATTCTAAGGCCTTTTGATAAGATGAAAGCGTTTGCAGTTGAAATTTCTACGGGGAATTTCAATCTGCCCCTGGAATACCAGCGTTCTAATTATTTTGGCGAATTTACCTGGGCGTTCGACAGTATGAGAAAAGAAATTACAAAAGCTAGGATTGGTGAGAAGGAAGCGATAGATAATAACAAGACCGTGATTGCCACGCTTTCCCATGATATTAAGACGCCGATTGCATCCATTCGAGCGTATGCGGAAGGGTTGGGCGCTTCCATGGACAGTTCTTATGAAAAGCGGGAGCGGTATGTCAGTGTAATTATCAAAAAATGTGACGAGGTGTCGCGTCTTACGGACGATTTGTTATTACATTCAATTTCGGATTTAGATAAATTGAAAATAACGCCTGAAAAAATCGAAATATGTTCTTTTATGGAGAATATTATACAGGAAATTTCTGCTTCCTATGGTGACGTGAAGTTTCAGGCGGCGGATTTTAAAGCGAATGTGCACGCAGACCCCAACCGTCTGACACAGATTGTAGAAAATGTCGTCAATAATGCGAGAAAGTATGCAAGAAGTGATATAGATGTGTTTTTTACGAAAACAGGCGATACGGTTGCGTTGCATTTTCGTGATTATGGCAGCGGCATTCCAGATAAGGATATGCCATTTATTTTTGGCAAGTTTTACAGGGGCAGCAATAGTGGGCACGAACAGGGGTCAGGATTAGGGCTGTACATTGTGAAATATATTACGGAAAAAATGGACGGGAGCGTTTCACTTATCAATCACCGGCATGGTTTGGAGGTTGTAGTTATGCTGCCAGCGTGTGAGTATTAAGGACTTCTTAATATCTTTTGCGATAAGATAGTTCTACAAAAGGAAAGGAGCATAATGGAAAATGAATCATACTATTTTGTCGGCAAAAAATTTGTGCAAAAGTTTCGCGCACAATGGCGGTCAATTACATGTGTTATCCCATGTGAATTTTGAGTTGTATGAAGGTGAGTTTACGGTAATTATGGGTGCCAGTGGTTCTGGCAAGTCTACGCTGTTGTATGCGTTGAGCGGAATGGACCGAGCAACCGCAGGGGAGGTGTTCTATGGCGGTAAAGATATCGTGAAAATGAAAGAAAAGGAATTGGCGAAACTGCGTTATACGGATTTTGGTTTTATTTTTCAACAGATGCACTTGGTGAGCAATCTTACATTGTTTGAAAATGTTGCCGTTTCCGGTTATCTTGCGAAGAGAAAATCGGCAAATGAGGTAAAGAGACGTACAGATGAATTGTTAGAAAAAATGTCTGTTTCACAAATTAAGACTCATCTTCCGTCGCAGGTGTCAGGTGGAGAACAGCAAAGGTGCGCGGTGGCAAGAGCGGTGATCAATGAGCCCAAGGTACTTTTTGCAGATGAGCCGACGGGCGCTTTAAACCGTAAGAATACGACAGATGTTTTGGATTTGCTGACAGAACTAAACCGCGAGGGACAGTGCGTGTTGATGGTTACTCATGATTTGCGGGCGGCGCTTAGGGGCAAGCGGATTTTATATCTTGAGGACGGGAAAATTATCGGTGAGCTGACACTTCCTGAATATCGGTCAGCGGATGAAAAAGCACGAGAAACGCAGGTAAACGCATGGCTTACCTCGTTGGAATGGTAGGTGGAGATATGGAAATTTTAACCTTACTGAAAGCAAATATTCGACATAAAAAAGGCTCGTTTGTGAGTGTGGTTTTGCTGACATTGATTATCGCAACGTCTGTCACGACAATTGTGGGTATTAAGGATAGCGCATTTCAAGGCGTATATGCGTCTCATGATATGGTGGGAACACCGGATTTGTGGATTGAATATTATGCATATAAGCTTACCGATGATATGATACGTGAGGTGGAAAACAATGCGAGGGTAAAAGCGGTAAATGTAGATGAATTTCTAACGGTAGGCAAGAGCCTTATGAATGGGAATGAATACACGAACACCGCCATGCTGATGAAGGCAGATGGGAATACAATGCTGCTAAAAGAAGATTTAAGCGGGTTACAGGAAGAGGTTCCTATGTTGAAAAAGGGAGAAATATATGTTTCACAGGGGCTGCTTTCCAACGTCGATGGAGAGGTTGGACAAAAAGTCACCTTAACCACGTTTGGCGGAGATTTTGAGTTTACGGTGAAAGGCGTATTGCTCGATCCCTATTTTGGCGCCTCTGTGATTGGCTGGAAACGGTATTGTATTAGCGAGGAAGATTATAATGAAATCAGAGGCAAGATTGAGAAGCTGGAGCCCGAGGAAACACAAGCCATAGGTAAGTTTATGGAGATTAACAAAGCAGATAATTGCTCGCTTACGCGTTCGCAATTTCGCCGGCAGCTCAATAAAGCCACAGGAGTTGTGGACCTGGGCTATGGTTCACTTACCAAAGACATGTCGATTTATTATACAACATTGTTTCCGCAGATTATATCTTCCATTCTCCTGGTATTTCTCATGCTTTTACTGGCAATTGTACTTATTGTCACCGTGCACAGCATTACCATGGAAATTGAAAGCAATTTTGTTACCTTTGGTGTGTTGAAAGCCCAGGGATTTGGCACGGGTAAGATTCGCGCATTATTTCTGGCACAATATTTGTTGGCAGAATTATTGGGAGCGGTGTTAGGAATCGCGATAAGCATTCCGTTGATTGGTGCGTTGGCTAATATTTTTGTCGTAATAATCGCTGTTCCAGCGGTGCTGTCTGTGCCTTTTGCATTTATTGCCGTGCTGCTTGGCATATTGTTTCTATTGTCGGTGGTGGCGATTGTAATTGTCACCGTAAAGGTTCAGCGGATTTCACCTGTTCGCGCTATTTCGGGAGCGAAAAAGGAAATATATTTCGACAGCAGGCTGAAGGCGGCAATTAGCAGGAGACTTCTTTCTGGAAGTCTTGCCTTTCGTCAGTTTACGTCCGCGAAACGCAGGTATTTTGGTACATTTATCATTGTTGGCATTTTGGTATTTTTTATGATGACAATCAATGTGCTCTCTCATACGGTAAGTTCCAAATCAGCAAGCGAGTCGATGGGCATGGTGGTGACGGAGATAGATGTTTCGCCCATGAGAAAGCTAACGGATAAAGATTTTTCCGAAATTGAAAAAGAGATAGAACAAAGCGCCAAAATACAAAAGAGATATTACTATACAGCAAGCTATTTTTCATTTGAGGGGGAGCAGATTATGTGTCAGACGTATAAGGATCCCCGTGTGCTTCCGCAGTTGAAAGGACGCGCCCCCATTTACGATAATGAGATCGCGGTATCGCCCATTCTTCTGGACGAATTTGGTCTTGAAATAGGAGACGAAGTTATTGTCGGCTGGGAGGGGGAGAAAGAGAAATATTTGATTTCCGGCACTTTTCAAATTATGAACGACGTGGGACGTTGCTTTGTGATGTCTCAAAAGGGCGCCGAAAAGCTCGGGTATGATGCGTGGCTTTGGGGTTGTTATTCTCTGGAGGATGACGAGGAAGCAGACAAGATCGTTGATTCGCTCAATAAGAAATTTGCTGACGTTATCGAAGCGAGAAGAAATCAGGGGATGATGGATGAGACTTATCAGACGGTAATTCTTTTTATGCAAATAATTATTTATGTATTTTCATTGTTGTTTTCTCTGATTGTAGTATACATGGTCTGTGCAAAAACGTTTGTCCAGGAGCGCACAGACATTGGTATTTACAAGGCAATTGGATTTACAGCGGGGAAATTGAGGCTTCAATTTGCCATAAGGTTTCTGACGGCGGCGGCGCTTGGCTCTTGTCTGGGAGCCGCGTTCAGTTACATTTTTACTGCCAGGATTTTGGAACTACTACTTTATGGAATTGGCATCACGAGCTTTAAGACGACGTTTGGCGTACTGACATTTCTTCTACCAATTTGTGTAATTAGCACAGGGTTTTTCATTTTCGCATACTTGTCTTCCGCAAAGGTGAAAAAAGTGGAAATCCGTGAGCTTGTACAGTGTGAATAAGTGAAATTTAAAGGAAAAATATGAGGAAAAATCTCATATAAGTTTACAAAAGTGAAAGAATTTGCATAATTATAGAAGAATGGAGGGGGAAAGTCTAATGTGTTAGGGGCGCTTCACAAATTGAAGGAAAAGGTATTGCGTCCTGTATGCGCCGTATGCGCGAACGAGGACTGCGGATATAAAGGTAAGAGGGCTCTGGTAAAGCCATTTTTGTTCTCCGAACAATCCCAAAATGAACCGACGGAATTTGAGATATTTTTCAGGACAGATATTGCGGAGTACAGATATATTCTGCATATAAAAAAGGAAAATGTAGTTTATGAAAGTTTGGACAGAGTGAAGTTTGAGACGGGAAGACAGTCGGCGTTGTTTGAGAGAAAAGAAAATGTGATTGAGCTGAAAGGAGTGTTTTCGAGATTTCAAATAAGTGCTGAAATTTCGGAGAAGCTACCCCTTTTATCATATCTTATGATTACCCATGATAGGAATGAAGTTGTATCAGATGTATTAACCTGGTTTGAACATGGAATTGATTTTATGAACTATAGCAATCCGTTTCAGGAAATGAGACTGGCTATTGCGCAAACGGACGAGGCAAAGCAACTGATATTAAAGATGATTCAGGAGATGGATCTTGACATAGATGATTTTAGGGTGGAAGAAAAGGAGGATGACATTGAAGTTTATATGAGACACAATGTTGAGGGGTATGTGCAGGAATTGACGCTTAGAGAAGAGTCGAGCGGCACGCAGAAAGTCTTTGGCGTACTACCGTTTATTGTAAGAAGTATAATGTCAGGAACAACGCTGGTGATAGACGAATTAGACGCCAAAGTACATCCCTTATTGTTAAAATACATTATAGAATTGTATACCAATCCGGCTTCTAATAGCACAGGGGCGCAGATCCTATTTACTTCTCATGATTTGTCTACCATGAATAGCGATGTATTCCGCCGGGATGAAATATGGTTTGTGGCGAAGGGGAAACAACAAAATTCCAAACTCTATTCATTGGTAGAATTTAAAAATAAAAATGGCGAGTCAGTAAGAAAAGATGCGAGATTTGACAAACAGTATCTTGAGGGCAAATATGGCGCAGATCCATATCTAAAGAAAATCATAGATTGGAGTGATGTCAATGCCTAAGAAAGTTGGAACTACTAACTGGAGAAAGAAGCGAAAGCAGGATAATTTAAAGACAGTTTTCCCAATAGTGATTTTAATGGTGTAGAAGAAAGAGCAAATAATCTAAATTAACAGAATCCCGATATTCAGTATCATGCCGCATGGAGCAATGAATGTATAGAGATATGGTTTATACTGCATTTTGATAATTACGTCTCAAATAATCACCGTACAGAGTATATAAAATATTTAAATAATAAATTAAAAAAATTAGAAATTGACAAGTATGAAAAAAATTTACAAGATATCTTTGAAATTCTTTTAAAACATGGTAATCCTCAACTAGCAATAAGGTATGCTAAGAGGATTATCAAAGAAAATGAAGGAAAGACAAGTTCGTCGATTGCTCCAGGCACGAAGGTCTATGAACTGGTCGAAGAACTTGTAAAATATTTACCAGATGATATAACAAGAAAATTTGAATAACGAATATTACATAGTAAATTGTCACTTATTGTATCAATTCCGCTCGCACCAGTTGTTTGCGAATCTGTGGTCCAGCAATCATGGCAAGAATCATTTTTGCGAAGTCGCCTGGGATGAAAGGGATAACGCCTGCCATCAGTGCGGCTTTCCAGTCCATGCCAGCTTGGTTGGCGAGCCAAATGGTGCCAAAAGCGTAGGCGACAATAGTACCAATCATCATACCCAGAAGGCAGATAATCCGCTTGGAAATAAATTTGTCAATGAGGATTCCGGCAATCAATGCCATAGGCAGGAAGCCGATTAAATAGCCGCCGGTAGGTCCCAAGAGTTTGCCGGGGCCGCTGGTGAAGCCAGAAAACACCGGAACGCCGACGAAACCAATCAGTAGATAGATGAGGTAGGAGACACAGCCGTATTTGGCGCCGAGTACATATAATGAGAAATAAATGGCAAGGTTCGTCAGCGAAATAGGTACTGGACCAATCGGCAGTGAAAATGGCGCCAGAATGCAGGTGACAGCCGTCATCATGCCGATGACGGCAATCTGGCGAGTGGAAAAACTGTGTTTGGTAGGTGTAGGAGCCGAAAAATTTGTCATAATAGTGTTTTCTTTCCGATTGTAAAAGTTATTATTTTGCTGGGGTGACATCATAGCCCAATTCCATAAACATCTGCATATCCTCGCGGATATTGTTGCCGATGGTGGTCAGCATGTCCCCGGTGATGGCAGCATTTGCACCGGAAGTAAAGAGTCGTTTACCGCCGTCCGCAAAGTAAGCTCTGCCCGCGGCAATACGGACGTAGGCGGTGGGATTAATATAGC
Source organism: uncultured Lachnospiraceae bacterium (assembly GCA_947565425.1). Taxonomy (GTDB): domain Bacteria; phylum Bacillota; class Clostridia; order Lachnospirales; family Lachnospiraceae; genus Petralouisia. Next base: position 26,899 of record CANOFW010000007.1, on the reverse strand, counting down.
GGAACATGGCGACCGTGCGCACAATTTCATCTTCTGTCAATGGAGGAAGCTCTTCAAAGGGTGTGCCCGGGATGGGGCGCAGTACATTTAAGGGAATGGAAGAAATCTCTAACTCAGAGAGTGAAACTGCCATGTCGATACGGTCTTCCCATGTCTCGCCCATGCCGATGATTCCGCCAGAGCAGACCTTTAGTCCAGCTTTTTTGGCAAGATGGATTTTTTCAATTTTGTCCTCATAAGTGTGAGTCGTGCAGATGTTGGGAAAGTTGCGTCTTGAGGTCTCAAGGTTCTCATGGTAAGTTTCTACCCCAGCAGCTTTCAGCCGCACAAAAGCCTCATAACTTAACAGACCGTTGGAGGAACACAAGTGGATGTTACATTCTTTGTGCAGCCGTTCAAAGATTCGTACAAGCTTGTCTAAGTCTTTTCCAGCAACGGTACGTCCAGCCGTGACGATAGAGTAAGAATGTACGCCGGCTGCTTCTTTTTCCTTACAATCTTTTAAAATTGTTTCTTCATCTAGCATATCGTATGTCTCACATCCCGTCTGGTTGGATGAAGATTGCGCACAAAATTTGCAGTCTTCGCCGCATTTTCCAGAACGCCCGTTGATGATGGTGCACAGGTGCGCATGATTTTGAAAAAATGCCTTGCGGATAAGATCTGCTCCTTCGGTGAGCTCTTTTAAATCTGTATATTCAAACATGAACAATTCGTCTTTTTTTGTCAGACGTCGTCCGTCTATGATTTCTTTGGCAAGTTCTCTCATAATGTCTCCTTTATAGAATTAGTTTTTTAATCTGAGTGATAGTATAATAGAAAAGAGGGAAAATGTCAACAATATGAATAAAATAGTTGACAATAAAGACTGGTAAATACTAGGCGCAGATTCGTTCAAAAGGGGGTTGTCGCACTAACATAAATCACAAGTTATGATTCGTTCAAAAGGTTTGCATTGCTCCGCAATGTAAACAACATGCACAAAAATTATCTTGTGAAGCTAGCTTCCCAGAGTGATTTTTGTGCATTCTGTCTTTGCCGCGATAGCGGCAAGACCTTTTGAACGAGTAAATACATTTGTGCGACAAGTTTGTATCTTTGCCCTAATAGACTTAAGAGCTAAAATGAAAGACATAAAAATAATCGAAATTGCGCATTTTTGGCGCGGAAATATATTTGTTTTACAATGAAAAAGATACTATAATATCAAAAAGAATTATAAAGAAGGAAAGGAAAGAGGAATCGTGGCAAGGAAAGTAAGACAGAAAAAGAACAAGAAGGGTTCTGCTTTGCTATCTCTTTTGCTGGCGGTGGCAATGCTCGTCGGGAGCCTGTCGTTGCCAGGGTTAGAAGTGCAGGCAGCAAAAGAAGAGACAGAAGAAGGGACACAGGAAGAAAAAGTTACGGATGTCCCAGATAACGGTACCATTCAAAAACAGGCATCAACAGGCAGTCGTTTTCAGCATCCAGGCTTGCTCTATACCCAGGAAGGGTTTGAGAAGATGTGGGAAAATGTGCAGAATGAAGTGACGCCGAATAAGGAGACATGGGATGCTCTGTGGTGGGACACATATTCCAATCCAAATTGGTGGCCGCGTCCCTTAGAAACAGTTTCCAGAGGCGGTGGCCGTGATAGCATCAACCAATTACGTATTGATGTGAAACGGGCGCACCAGAATGCGCTGATTTGGAAACTTAGCGGAGACGAAGCGCATGGGGAGGCGGCTTGCCGGATTATCAATGCATGGTCAGAAAATATGAAGTGGTTGGTCGGAAATGCAGACCGTTTTCTTGCGGCAGGGCTTCAGGGATATGAGCTTGCCAATATCGGGGAAATGATGCGCGATCATCCCGATTTTGATACCGAAGGTCTGCAAAGACTATTATTGAATGTATTTTATCCGATGAATGATGATTTTATGATTCGCCATAATGATGCCTATATCGGCAATTATTGGGCAAACTGGGAGCTTGCGAATCTTGCTTCGATGATCTCTATCGGCGTTTATTGTGACCGTGAAGATATCTATGAGCGCGCACTTAACTATTTCAAAACGGGAAAAGGAAACGGTTCTTTTTATCATGCAATGCCTTATGTTTTTGAACAGGACGCCCTTGTGCAGTGGCAAGAATCTGTGCGCGACCAGGGGCATACAAATCTGGGAATTGTACTTGCCGGAGTAATTATGGAGACGGCGTGGAATCAGGGGGATAACTTGTATGATGTGTCGGATAATCGTTTCATGAAAGCAGTGGAATATACCATACAATACAACAATCTTGGACAGGACGTACCTTCCACGGGTTATGAATACCGAAAAGGCAAAAATGGACAAATTGAATGGTGCGCAGGTATCAATCCTTACCAGCGGGGGAATTGGCGTCCCATTTATTATCAAATGTACAATCATTATGTGAATCGTAAGGGGCTTTCCATGCCCAATATGGAGCAAATGATAAAGAATACTCAGGGGACATATATTGAGGGTGCGCCAGGCAACAGTTTAGATGAGCTGGGGTGGTACAGCCTGACATATGCCAACCTGGACACACGTGTAAAGGATGAGCCGGTAGAGGGCGATTTGACAGACGGTGTGTACCGGATTTTGTCTGCGTCCAGCGGGAAATCCCTGGTTGTAAATGACGAGGGTAATCTTGCCTCGGCAGCGAAGGGAACCAGGAAGGATGAATGGTGGCAGATTAAGAACAAGGGCGACGGTGAATATACGCTTACGAATATGGTAACCGGTAAGCGTATGCAGCTTAACAGCAATGGCAATGCAGAAGATCACTATGGCTATTATTCTTATGGAACGCAGATAGGCACCGCAGATGCGGTCGACTCTTTCACGCAGAGTTTTGCATTTCTGGCAGAAAACGATGGTTCTTTTCGGATTGTGCCGTCGCTGAACTTTCTTGTTTTGGCATTGGAGAACAATAGTACCGAGGATGACGCCCGCATTGTACAGTGGCGTAACGACGCTTGGGGTTCTTATTGGAATTCCAATAACCCGGCACAGCGTTGGAAAGTGGAAAAAGCCACGGAAGAAGCTGCTGAATTCACATTTGACGATGAGGAGAGCGGTTTTCACACAGATTATGCTTCTTTGCAGGGAGCTCATGTGTTAGAGGCGCATGGAGATGGTAAAGCGTTATCGCTTGACGGACAAAGCGGATTTCAGACGATTGTGACGACAACTGGGAAAAGTATTCTCACAGGAGAGAACGAGTTTACAATTTCTGCCGATGTGCGTCCCCAGGCAGGTAATGAGAATTGGCTCTTCTATGTGGCGCCGCAGAAAGCGAATCAGGCGCAGGGGAGCGCGACGTATTTTGGTTTAAAGGAGAAAGATGGAGTTGTCACAGCAGAAGTGTGCAAAAATGGCGCCATTTCAGCGGCTTCTGCCGCAGTTGGCAATGAAGTGGGAGTTGACAGTTGGTACAAAGTGGCGGTAGTAATTACCCAAACGGAGACAATTTTGTATGTAAACGGCAAGGAGCTGGCAAGGACGGCAAGGAATTATGCGATTTCTGATATTCTGGATGAAAACAGTATCATGCAGATTGGAAAGGCAAATTTGGCGACGGGTAAAATTTATAAAGGGGCCATAGATAATTTCAAAATCATGGGCCATGTGATGACGGAAAATGAAGCGCTGGTAGAAGCTGCCGAATATGCAACAGCAAGTCTGCCGGAGGTTTTAGCGGATTTCTCATTTGATGAAGCAGGAAAAGGATTTGTTGGGGGAACAGCAGTTGCAAGTGGCTCTTACAGCCTTCGGGATCACGATGACGGCAAGGCGGTTTATTTGGATGGCTGGCGTGATTTTCTTAAAGTGACGAAGACGGATGGCAGTTCCCTGGTTTCTGGAGGTCTGCTCAAAGAGATGACAGTCTCTTTACAGGTGAAAAAAGAAGGCGGCGTCGGCTGGGTACTCTACGCAGCGCCAGACAGTGTGAGCCCGACATTTGAATGGGAGCAGTATATTGGCATAATAGACGATAATGGAAGCATCACGGCGCAGCGTTTTAAGAATCAGGGCAAGCGTGCAGAGTATGCGGAAACGGAAGGGCGCGCCAATATCTGGCACCATATTGCAGTAGTATTTACAGAGGATGAGGTCACAATCTATGACAATGGTGAGAAGAAACAGACCATCAAGAGTGATGTTCCGCTGTATGAGATTCTTGAAGGCGATAGTATCTGGCAGATTGGTAAAGCAAATTGGGGAACCGGCGAGTTTTTCCAGGGATTGATTGATAATTTCAAAATTGTTTCCAGAGCATGGAGCGCAGATGAGGTCATGCAGGAAGCGCTGAAATATGTCGATAAGAGCCAGTTAAAGACTGTGTTAGATAAACAGTATGCAGAAGAAGAGGAGAAGTATAGCCAGGAGAGAAACCGCTGGCATACGTATCAGACCTCTTTACAGAAAGCGCAGAGTGTACTGGCGAAAGAAGAGGCTACGCAGACTGAGGTGGATGTAGCTACAGAAGGCTTGAGCAAGGTACAGGCGTGGATGCGTGTGGACGAAGCCTTGTACGATGCTGTAGAGGAAGGAAAGGAATCAGAGTATACGGTTAAGAGCTGGGCTCCGTATGTGAAAGCATTAAAAAATGTTCAGCAAATGTATGCGGCGGAGACAAGCGATGAAGGAATTACGAACGACAAAGCGGAATCTGCGGCAAAGGCGCTGAAAGACGCGCAGCAGGCGTTGATTGGTAAAAAGACAACGATTGAGGAGGCAAAGTCTAAGATATCTGCGATTGGTGAAGTTGTCTTGACGCCGGAGTGCAGCCGTAAAGTAATTGAGGCAAGACAGATTTGTGATCTTCTAAGTGGAGAAGAATTGGCTCAGGTTACAAATTTATCCGAGTTGGCAGCGGCGGAGACGGCAATGAGCAACTATCTTGTTGATTTTACCTTTGACGATGAAGAGAACGGCTTGATTGGCGGCCAAGCAGTGGCGACAGGAGAATTTGCAATCAGGAATGGCGCCTTGTACCTGGACGGAGATGGTAAATGGTTAAGCGTCACCAAAGGGGATGGCAGCAGCCTGTTGACAGGAAGAGATGAGCTAACCATTTCGTTTGCGGCAAGTCCGGAATCGGGAAATAGCAATTGGATGTTTTTTGCAGCACCCAATGATAATGCTCAGGAAGTAAATCAGGAGACGTATCTTGGAGCACTGGAATTTGAAGGTACAATAACGGCAGAGCGCTATAAAAATAGCGGCGAGAGGCCACAGTCAGCAAGCGTATCTAGCGTAGATACTTCCAACTGGATTTATGTAACAATCGTGTATACCGCGGACAAAAGTACACTTTACATAAACGGAGAAGAAAAAGACAGTAAGGATAGCAGCATCGCATTGTCAGATATTTTCGGAGAAAACAGCATTCTTCAGATTGGCAAAGGAAACTGGGGAAATGGTGAATACTATAAGGGGTATCTGGATCATTTTAAAATTCTGGGAACAGCGATGACAGAAGCAGATATTAAGGCGGAAGCACAAGCGTATTTAGGATTTGCGTTGGATGTGAAGAAGATTGAACATACCATTCACCAAATCAATGTGATCGGGCTTGTGGAGGCAAACCTTGACGCAAGGACAAAGATTGCGCAGGCACGTGAGTTATACGACAGCCTGACGGAAGAGGAAAAGAAACTTGTCACCAATCTGGATGTGTTGCAGAAAGCAGAGGAAGTTTATTATGAACTGGCATCAGACGCGGAAGAAGTGCTGGGGGAGATTTCCTTTGACGGTGAGGGCGGTATCGTAAGTCCCGGTCTGAAGGTTCAGACAAACGGTACGCCTACTCTTGTCGATGACGCTGAGAGAGGGAAGGTTTTATCCTTAGATGGAACGGGAAGCGTTTGGCTGAACGTGACGAAGGAAGATGGCTCCCCCGTATTGACGGGAGCGGAAGAAATTACGGTATCTTACTATAGTAACGCGGGAAGAAGCGCTACCAACTGGGCATTTTTTGCGGCGTCCAATGGAGATGTGCAAGTATTCAATCGCGAAAATTATCTGGGAATTTTGGAGAATAGCGGCAAGGTTACGGCAGAGCGATATTTGAACGGTCGGCAGGAAGTACCGACAGCAGATTGTCCGGCAGGCTGGAATCACATCGTGGTTGTATATGGAGCAGATTACACTAGAATTTACGTTAATGGAATACTTGCCCAGGAAAGGGCTGCCAATGGAAGCTTGAAAGAGATCCTAGGTGGAAATAGCATCTTACAGATTGGCAAAGCAAATTGGGGAAGTGGTGAATTTTATCAGGGATTGTTAGATGATATTTCTATTTACAATTATGCTTTTACAGAGCGGGATGTTGATATCTTGGAAGGTAAGATTGTAAATCCAAGACCATTGAAAGAGCAAATCTTAGCAGCAAAGGTGATTAATGCAGAGTATTATACGCAGGAGAGTTATGCGGCTTTGCAGGCAGCAGTGAAACTTGCGCGCAAAGCGGTTGATACGGTAGTTTCGCAGGAGGAACTTGTGGCGGCGATGCAGTCTTTGCAGAATGCTGTGGATGGACTGGAAAGAAAATCGCTCAATTATGAAGCTTTGGCAGCTAAGATTGCTGAGGCAAAGACGATTGCGCAGGGTGATTATACGGATGGAAGCTATGCGGCCTTACAGACGGCGATTGAGACGGCGAAACAGGTAAGGGTGAATGCATTGACGCAGACGGAATTAGATGAAGCCGTAGCAGCGTTGCAGGCAGCAATTGATGGACTTATCGTCTTAGATAAGACAGAATTGCTGAATCTCATCGCGGAGGCGAAGAAAATAGAAAAAGGCGACTATACGGAGGAAAGTTACGGAAACTTACAGGCGGCAATTCAAACGGCAGAGGGAGTTGCAAGTGAGGTAGAGACGGAGGAAGTTTTACAATCAGCGATAAAAGCCTTGCAAGAGGCAATTGACGGTTTACAGAAGAAAGAGCCGGAAAATCCTGACAATCCTGACAACCCCGACAACCCGGATAACCCAGAAAATCCGGATAACCCGGAAAATCCTGACAACCCTGACAACCCGGTAAGACCGGCGCCCTTGAACGTGGTTAAGACAGTCAAAGCTGTGCAGCAGTCTACCGGAAGAGCAGTTAAAGTAAGTTTTGCTAAGGTCAGCGGTGCAGTAAGCTATGACATATACCGTTCCACAAAAGTAAGCGGCGGGTATCAGAAAATTGCCAATACCAGAAGCGTCAGCTACATTGACAAAAAGGTGAAAGGCGCAAAGACTTACTATTATAAAGTGCTTGCGAGAGCAAAAAATGCGCAATGTAACAGCAAATTGAGTACGAAGTACGCGAAGGTGAAAGTCCTGGCAAATCCTAAGGCAAAAGTAAAATCCGGCAAGGGCAGGAAAATCACTGTTTCCTGGAAGAAACTAAAAGGGGCCAAAGGTTATATCGTCTATACTTCTACGAAGAAAAACAAAGGTTTTAAGGCCGTAAAGACTATAAAGAAAGCCTCTGTGGTAAAGGCTGTGTTCAAGGCTAAGAAGGGCGTAAAAACGCTCTATGTAAAAGTACGTCCTTACGATACAGAAAAAGGCAAGCGAGTGACTGGTCCTTACTCTAAAATAATACGCGTAAAAGTCAAAAACTAAACGATAGATATTGGATTACGGGAAGGGAAGCCGGGCCTGATAAAAAGGGTTCGGCTTTTTTCATCTTACAGGAAGCACTTTGTTGCGCTAAAGTGTAAAAGTGTATTTCCTATCATATGAAAACAATTATGCGCACTCGCACAAAAGGAAGACATAAAAAAATCCTTGAAAAAAGCTGTTGTCTGCTTTTGCTGGATGCATTATAATAGAGGGGCAGAACTGACCCAATGATAAAATGGGAGAAAGGAAGTGTAGCATATGTACCGTTTTACGGAAGATTGTCTGACAGGAATTGAGAAGGTGGATGAAGAGCATGAAAAACTGTTCAGTCTGCTCAATGAAACGTTGGAATTGTTACATAACGATATTTTGCAAGACAAGTATCATCAGGTACAGGATATATTAGAGGAATTAAAAAAATATGCGGATATTCATTTTGCAAACGAGGAAGCGCATATGGCGGCAATTAACGACCCGGAGCTAGAACTGCAAAAGAAACAACATATGGAGTTTCGGGAAAAAATAGATGTTATGGATTTTTCCAATATTGATGAGATGCAGGGACAGCAGGAGACATTGGAGGAGCTGATGCGCTATCTGACCCGTTGGTTGTACCGGCATATTTTAAGCAGCGATATTCTGATTGGTAAAATGCCTTCTAAGGAAGAATGGAGAGAGCAGGAGAATCCCTGTAAATTTACAGAACAGTATCTAACGGGGATTCCGTTGATTGATGGGGAGCACGAGACCTTATTTGAAATTATAGGAAGGGCAAATGAGCTGGTAAAAGCCGAACTTTTGCACGATAAATATGATGAGATTGTGGGGATATTGAATGAACTCAGAGAGTATACGAAAGAACATTTCCGGGACGAGGAAGAATACATGGAGAGCATACAATATCCGGGGTTGAGCGCTCAGAAAATGGCTCACCAAGCGTTTGTGTCCAAGTTAGAAGATATTGATTTAGAACAGGTAGATCAGAATCAGCAGGAATACTTAGAAGAACTGATAGAGTTCTTGTTTGGCTGGTTGTCCAACCATATTTTAAAGTCCGACAAGTTGATCGGGGCATAATAGCAGGGCGGATGCAAAAATGTCTTGTAATTACCACAACAGCAGTATAAAATAAAGGTAGTATAGCTGTTTCCAGAATGATAGGGAACTATGATATATACATAAGCAATAAGAAGGAGGTAATAAAGCAATGGAGGCATTAGCATTTGGAGTGAACCAGCGCGGGGAAAAAGCATCTCTGTACACATTGGAGAATAAGAAGCATACGGTAATCAAAGTGTCCGATCATGGTGCAACACTGGTATCTGTATTGATTCCAGATAAGGATGGCGTTATTCGTGACGTGGTATTAGGATACGACGAGGCAGCAGAATATGACAGCCATACTTGTTACTTTGGGGCAACCATTGGCAGGAACGGCAACCGCATCGACAATGCGCAGATGATGATTGATGGTAAGCTCTGTAAGATCCCCGCAAATGAGAATGAGAACAATCTTCACAGCGGCCCGAATGGTTTTGATCGTGTTGTGTGGGAGGTGAAAGAGCGCACAGATAACAGTATTACGTTTTTCCATCTCAGCACGGAGGAAGAGCAGGGATTTCCCGGGAACCTCAAGGTTGAAGTTACATATACGCTGACAGATGAGGATGCAGTGGAGATTAGTTACCGTGGAGAAGCAGATAAAACGACGGTCATGAATTTCACGAATCATTCCTATTTTAATTTGGGCGGACATGACAGTGGCTCTGCGATGGATCAGCAGCTTCAGATTTTGGCAGAATCCTACAATCCGGTTCGTGATTCCAAGTCCATCCCTACAGGCGAGATTGCACCGGTAGAGGGGACACCTATGGATTTTCGGACCATGAAGCCGATTGGACAAGACATTGAAGCTGATTTTGAGCAGTTAAAGTATACCGGCGGTTATGATCATAATTATGTTCTCAGTGATAAAGCAGGCGAGATGAAAGTGATGGCAAATGCTTACTGTGAAAAGACGGGGATTGCCATGGAAGCGTCAACCGATTGCTGTGGCGTACAGCTTTATGCCGGTAATTTTATCGGTGATCAGATTGGTAAGGGAGGCAAGGCGTACTGCAAACGTTGTGGTTTCTGCCTGGAATCCCAATTCTATCCCAATGCCATGAATCAGGAGAATGTTCCTTCTCCGATTGTGAAAGCTGGGGATGTATTTACAACAAAAACGATTTATCGTTTCTATGTGAAATAATTTCTCATCTTATAGGGAAGACCTTGTCACGCTAAAGCGCGAAAGTGTCTTTCCTATAAGATAAAAACAATAATGCGCACTCGCACAAGAGGAAATATGTCGCTAAAGCGACTGTGCTCGGCGCAGCAAAGCAGCCAAGTCCCTCATGATTGAGGAATTTAGGGAGCCCCTGTGGACTTGTCCGCTTTGTTCTCATAATAAATAGCTGAAGTGAACTTGTTCATTTTGTTGTAGATTGGCAAGGATTACAGCTATATATAGCGAAAGAGGATATTCCGGAGATTGAAGAAATCCCCGGAGTATCTTTTTGTATAATAAAAGTCACGTGTGAAAAGTGGGAATTCTATTTTAAATCATGTTAGTATTGGAGTTTTGCAACAAGCGGCCCCAATTTTTACAGGAAAGGAAAGAAGATGCGCGAACAACTGACAAAGAGTGATGTAAAAAAGATTGAGGAAGAGATCGAGTATCGAAAGCTGGTGGTACGCAAAGAAGCGATAGAAGCCGTGAAGGAGGCAAGAGCGCATGGGGATTTAAGTGAGAATTTTGAATATCATGCGGCCAAGAAGGATAAGAATAAGAATGAGAGCCGGATTCGTTATCTGGAACGTATGTTGAGAACAGCCCAAATCGTATCGGATGCCTCCAAAGAAGATGAGGTGGGAATCAATAATACAGTCACTGTGTATTTCGAGGAAGATGAGGAAGAACAGGTTTTTCGGTTGGTAACATCCATACGGGGAAATTCTATGAAAAATTTGATTAGTACGGAGTCTCCGATTGGAAAGGCAATTCTGGGACACAAAGCAGGCGATAGAGTGGAAATAAAAGTAAATGAGGAATATAGTTATTTCGTTGTGATTCGACAAATAGAAAATACCGTAGAAGACGAAAATGATACGATTCGTGCGTATTGAAACTTGGGGATTACTTATCAGCGAAGGGCTCTTCTTGTCTTATAGAGAGCACCTTTCTTATCTTATAGGAAAGACCTTGTCACACGAACGTGTGAAAGTGCCTTTCCTATAAGACAAAACAATTATGCGCACTCGTGCAAAAAGTAACATGTCGCTAAAGCGACTGCACTCGGCGCAGCAAAGCAGCCAAGGTCTACGCTTCGCTTTGTTCCTAAGAAGGATCATCCAGATCCTGTTGGTGGTAAATATGCGCCTGTTTTATCAGATAATTCTGTTCCTGCGATCCCAGAGAACGATAAGTCTCGAGTAGTTCTCCTTCCTTGTCGTCATAACATTCCGGTGGAAGAGATGGGCGGCGTATATTGGTGGCTCCTAATAGATAATCTGTGGACACTTCAAAATATTCTGCCAAGGCAATTAAAGTATCAAAATCCGGTTCCCTGCCACGTCGCAGATATCCATTCAGAGTGGATGGAGCAATATGTAATTCAGTGGCTAATTGCCTTTGTGTAAGGTTATGTTCTTCCAATAAATCTTCGAGTCTAGCAGAAAATTTCATAAAATAGTCCTCTTTAGTCAAAATTGCAAATGCACTCGTAACTATTTTACGAAAAAATGATTATAATATACGGAAATTACTCGAAACACATCCGCGATTCGCAAATGCGAATATTATTGCCATCCACCGTCTAAGGTAATGATTTGTCCTGTCAGGTAGGAAGAAGAGGTAACGATAGAGAGTGCGAGTTGGGCGACTTCCTGAGCGTTGCCGAACCTTCCGGCTGGAATTTCTTCTGCTAATTGTGTGCGTTCTTCCTCAGAAAAGCATTGATTCATGCGGGTGTCGATGACGCCGCAGGCAATGGCATTGACCGTGATGCCGCTGGGGGCAAGCTCTTTGGCCAAGGCTTTGGTAAAAGCATTGACGCCGCCTTTTGAGGCAGAATATGCAACTTCACAAGATGCGCCGACATTTCCCCACACAGAAGAAATATTTAAAATTCTGCCGGATTTGCTGTGCACCATTTTAGGGATGGCGTGTTTACAGCAGCAAAACAAGGAAGTAAGGTTTGTCCTTATGATTCGTTCCCATTCTAGCAGGCTCATATCAGAGAGCAAGCCAATATGTGAAATGCCGGCGTTGTTCACCAGAATTGTGACTGCGCCAATCGTTTGTTCCGTCCGCAAAAAAGCATGTTTTACAAAGTCTTCGTCGCCGACATCGCCGACTAGGGGGATGCAGGGGACGTGGAAGGTTTTGTTTAGTTCTTCTGCCAGATTATTTAATTCATCGGCAGAGTGGCGGCAATTGATGGCTAAAGCATAGCCCGCCCGCGCAAATTCTATAGCGATGGCGCGGCCAATGCCATGGGATGCGCCGGTAATGAATGCAACTTCATTGTTCATAGAAATGTTTCTCCTTTTCGTTAGAGGATGTTGTGGGTAAATCTTGCGTATGCTGTTGTGTTACGCACCCATGCTAATCCCCGCTGTCAGGTGTAGAGCCTGTACCGTTATGGAGTCAATGGTAATCCCTGGCGTCCGAAATGTCAAGAAATCTTGCAGATTTGCTATGGGTATGGTATAATATGGTATGAGGATTTGACCTAGAGAGGGACCATATGATGTGTGTAAATGCCTTGTATCAGGGAAGTTATCATATGGCTATCCTCAAAATAAACAGCAAAGGAGTTGGACACTATGCGCATTACATTAAGCGGTAAAAACATCGAGGTAACAGAGGGATTAAGGCAGGCAGTAGAAGAGAAGTTGTCCAAGTTAGAGAGGTATTTCACTCCTGAGACCGACATTATCGTAACTTTGAGCGTGGAGAAAGAGCGCCAGAAGATTGAGGTTACCATTCCGGTAAAAGGAAATATCATCCGTTCAGAACAGGTAAGCAATGATATGTACGTTTCCATAGACTTGGTAGAGGAAGTTATTGAGCGGCAGTTGAAGAAGTATAAGAACAAGATTATAGACCAAAAACAGTCGGCGCCGAACTTCCAGAAGGAATACATTGACAAAGAGGTAGAAGAAGACGAGGATGTAAAGATTATCCGCACCAAGCGTTTTGATATCAAGCCGATGTACCCGGAAGACGCCTGTGTGCAGATGGAGCTGTTAGGACATAACTTCTTCGTATTCCAGAATGCGGAGACGGAAGAAGTGAATGTCGTTTATAAGAGAAAAGGGAATACTTACGGATTGATTGAGCCCGAATTTTAAGGACAAGCGTTGCACCTAAGAGACTGCCGCAGTAAGTGGGAAATATACGATAAAATATCAGTTGATATAACTGGTGAATGTTGTATGTTCCATACTTACTGCGGCAGTTCTTTTACTGTCCTATAAAATTTAGGGTTGAATAGTTACCAAATTACATGGATTTTTTTCGCAGTTTCTTGCCACAGGGCATAAAATAGTATAAGATAATTCTGTGTGTAAAAATGGTTGAGACAGAGGAACGGATTTCACCATTTGCAAGTTTGGATGAAGGAGGATTGCCAAATGAATATTGTAGTATTGGCAGGGGGATTGAGTGCAGAGAGAGACGTATCGTTTGCGACGGGACAGAATGTTACAGAGGCGTTGCGCAAAAATGGACATCAGGTAATTTTACTGGATGTGTTTATGGGATATGGGGAGGAAGAAGGAGAAGACCTTACAGACGTGTTCGCGCGTTCCCAGCAGGTTAGCGTAGCAGTATCTGGCATTTCCCAGGACGCGCCGGATTTAGCGGCGGTGAAGAAGAGCCGTAAAGATCAGAGCGATTGTTTTTTCGGTCCGAATGTGATTGCGTTGTCTAGGAAGGCGGATATTGTATTCCTGGCGCTTCATGGGGAGAATGGGGAGAATGGCAAGGTGCAGGCCGCATTCGATCTCTATGGCATTAAGTACACCGGAACCGGTTATCTCAGCAGCGCACTGGCAATGGATAAAGGTTTGTCCAAGCGGCTTTTTGAGGCAAACGGTATTCCTACGCCTAAGGGGATTTCGATGAAGAAAGAAGAGTGCCAGTGGGAGTTTGCCAAGACCGGACTGACGCTGCCCTGCGTGGTAAAGCCTTGCTGCGGCGGTTCAAGTATTGGTGTTTCTATTGTACGCAGTGAAGAGGAATATAAGGAAGCATTGGAAGAAGCGTTTCGTTGGGAGAAGGAGATTATCATCGAGGACTATATCGAAGGCAGAGAGTTTTCGGTTGCCGTCATTGACTTTGCCGCGCTCCCGGTAATCGAAATTGCGCCGCTTCAAGGCTTCTATGATTATAAAAATAAATATGCGGCGGGAAGCGCTGTGGAGACTTGTCCGGCGGAGATTCCGACGGATATTGCCGAAAAGATGCAGCGTTGTGCCGAGGATGTGGCAAGGGTGCTGGGGTTAAACACCTATTCCCGCATGGATTTTCTGTTAAATGAGGCCGGTAATATTTATTGCCTGGAAGCCAATACTTTGCCTGGCATGACGTCTACCAGCCTGATTCCACAGGAGGCGCAGGCAATAGGCATGAACTTTGAAGAACTTTGTGAGAAGATTATTGAGATTTCTCTGGCAAAATATGGGGGGACAGTATGAGACAGATGACGTTAGAGCATATTGCGCAGGCATGTCATGGAACGTATGTGGGTGAGCCGGCAAAAATACGCGCAGAGATTAAGGGAGCAGTTACGGACAGCCGCGAGGTGGAAGAGGGCTATCTGTTCATACCCATCAAAGGCGCGCGGGTGGACGGGCACGATTTTATTCCGGGCGTGATTGATAAGGGAGCGGCAGCCGTGCTCTCAGAAAAAGAACTCACAGGCTGTAGCGTGCCTTATATACGAGTGGAATCCAGCGTGCAGGCATTGAAAGATATTGGCGAATATTATCGCAGCCAACTTACAATCCCCATCGTTGGCATTACGGGCAGTGTGGGCAAGACCAGCACCAAAGAAATGATCGCTTCGGTACTGTCACAGAAATACAAGGTACTCAAGACAGCGGGAAATTTCAACAATGAGATTGGGCTTCCACTAACGCTTTTGCGGATTCGCAAGGAGCATGAGGCGGCAGTTGTAGAGATGGGGATTTCCGATTTTGGTGAAATGCACCGCCTGGCAAAAATGGCGCGGCCTTCTATCTGTGTGATTACCAATATTGGTATTTGCCATCTGGAAAATTTAAAGACCAGAGACGGTATCTTGCAGGCCAAAAGCGAGATTTTCGATTATTTGAAACCGGAAGGTCATATTGTACTCAATGGCGAGGACGATAAACTCTCCACGATAGAGGAAGTCTCAGGCGTTCGTCCGCTATTTTATGGATTTTTGCAGGAACAAGGCGTTCAAAAGGATATTTACGCAGATGAGATTGTAAATTGTGGGCTCAAGGGTGTGAAAGCACAGATACATACGCCCAAGGGTGCAATCGAGGTACACATACCCATACCTGGGGAACACAACGTATATAATGCGATGGCAGCCACAGCAGTAGGGCTTTTTCTTGATATGGAGCTTTCACAAATTAAAGCGGGAATTGAGCACGTGGAGACCATCAGCGGCCGCGGCCATTTGATGGAAATTGCAAACATGACAGTACTGGACGACTGCTACAATGCCAATCCAGTGTCCATGCGCGCTTCTTTAGATGTTTTGTGTAATGGGCTGGGGCGTACGGTTGCCGTTCTGGGTGACATGGGCGAGCTGGGAGAGAATGAAAAACACCTTCATTATGGCGTGGGCGCATATGCGGCGGAGAAACAGATAGATACGCTTTTCTGCGCTGGCGCGCTTAGTGAAGAGATGGCGCGCGGCGCAAAGGAGGCCGGCATGAAGCAGGTGTTCCACTACCAGACGCGTGAGGAAATGACAGACCAGCTTCTTGCATACCTCAAAGAAGGCGATACGGTGCTCGTGAAGGCTTCGCATTTTATGGAATATCCTAAAGTGGTGGAAGCAATTAAAGCATACTTTGATGTTGTTTGAGCATTTCTTCAATCTTGTTACGGGTATAAGCGCCGGAGAACTTGCGTTGTTCCTTATCTAAATCTTTGAGGTAGATGGGTTCTCCGTATTCTACAATTACGCTGCATTTGCGCATGTAGGGCATATGCTTTTCCCAAATTTCCTGGCTGTTCGTAATCGCAATCGGGATAATCGGACAGCCGCTTTTTTCAGCAATTTTCAGGCTTCCCTCTTTGAAAGGCAAAAGACCTTCTTCCGGGTGGGGGTTGCGGGTTCCCTCCGGAAAGATACAGATGGAAATGCCCTTTTTGATATATTCAATGCCTGTAAGGATTGTCTTTAGTCCTTCCTTCAAGTTAGAGCGGTTTAAAAACAAGCAGTTGAGCCGCCGCATCCACACAGAAAGCAAAGGCACTTTCTCTAAGAAGTCCTTGGAAACGTAACCTGTAAGCCCCGGACAGCGGGAATACGTTATGATGATGTCAAAATAACTCTGATGGTTGGGGACATAAAGTACTGCCTGATCTTTGGGCACGCGCTCTTCCCCAATAATCGTAACCTTAGTGCCGGCGAGGAACAGGACGACGCGGAACGCCCACTGCACAATGCGCAGGCTGCTGATGTCCGCAGCATAGCTGTTAAATTTCTTAAAAATCCATTCAAAAATCATGATGGGAATCGACAAAATCAGAAAACAAATCAGAAAAAGTGAAACTAGAATCAGTCGTATCATGTCTCTTACCTCTTTTTACATTTGTTTCCATTATACATAGGGATTTGGGAAAATACAATCATAAATAATAGAAAACGCCTATAAAATATGGAGAGGACGTATCAGCAGGCAAAGGAGTTATTCATGAAAAGAGGAATTATCACAAGGAGAAAGTGTTTTCTTTGGGCAGTCATTTTGATGTTGACAATTGTTAGTGGATGTGGTTTAGAAAAAACGGATAGCAAGAAGCTCGAAGATCTCTCTTACACGATTCTGGAGGAAAAGGAGATTCCGCAGGAGTTTCTTGCAGTTATAGAGGAAAAGAAGGAGCAGATGTTTAAGCTGACATATACGGATGAAGAAAGTCTGTACATAGCAGTAGGATATGGTGTTCAGCAGACAGGCGGTTATAGCATTTCCGTCAATCAGTGTTATCTCACGCAAAATGCTGTCTATTTTGATACTACCTTAATCGGGCCATCGAAAGGGGAACAGGTCAACGAAGCTAAGTCATATCCCTATTTAGTAATTAAGACGAAATATTCGGATAAAAATGTGGTATTTCAGTAGAAAAACCATAGGAATCCGAAGTTAGATATGCTAAGATATAGGTTAGGCATGACAAAGATTCGTTTATTTCGGAGGAAAATTACAGCGATTGATATTGGTCAAGCACAAAAATTAGGGGTAAGCATAAAATAAGCTAACAGATTTACAAATTGATAAAGTGTGTTATAATGGTAGGTAACAGTTTAGCCATTGCCAAATTTATGGGCGAATCATGCTGGTATGAATGAGCACATAATGCCGGCGATGAGCGGAACGCCGGATTATGAGCAAAAAGAGTTGCGAAGCAACGGAAAGCACGTAAGTGCGGTTTTGCGAATGGCGTGGGCTGAACTTTTACCATAGTAAGACGCATGTTTTGTCAGAAACTTGACAAAACATAGGAGATATCATTATAATTACTTCTTGTACGAAAACAGAGCATAGAGGTGCAAAATGGAACAGTATGTGATTAAAGGCGGTAATCCGCTGGTCGGTGAAGTAGAAATCAGCGGCGCCAAAAATGCGGCGTTGGCAATTCTGGCGGCGGCGATTATGACGGATGAAACCGTAACAATAGATAACTTGCCGGATGTACGCGATATCAATGCTTTGCTTCAGGCGATGACCGATATTGGAGCAAAGATTGAACGGATAGACGCTCATACCGTGAAGATTAATGGTTCTTTTGTGAAGGATATACCGGTGAATTATGAATCCATGAAAAAAATCCGGGCATCTTACTATTTGCTTGGTTCGCTTCTTGGCAAATACAAGCGGGCGGAGGTTACATTGCCGGGAGGATGCAATATCGGAAGCCGCCCGATGGATTTGCATATCAAGGGATTCCGTGCGTTAGGAGCCCATGTAGAGATTCGCAATGGCGCTGTGGCAGCGGAAGCAGAGCGGCTGATCGGAGGGCACATTTTTCTGGATAAGGTATCAGTGGGAGCGACGATCAATATCATGATGGCGGCAGCCCTGGCAGAAGGAAAGACGACGATCGAGAATTCGGCTAAGGAGCCTCACGTCGTGGATGTGGCGAATTTTCTCAACAGTATGGGCGCCAATATCCGCGGCGCCGGGACAGACGTAATCCGTATTGTCGGTGTGGAGAAGCTTCACAAGACAGAGTATTCGGTAATTCCCGACCAGATTGAGGCGGGCACTTTTATGTTTGCAGCGGCGGCGACTAAGGGCGATGTGACAGTCAAAAATGTTATCCCCAAGCATTTAGAGGCTACCACGGCAAAGCTGTTAGAGGCAGGCTGTGAGGTGGAGGAGTTTGACGACGCGGTGCGTGTCGTGGCATCGAAGCCGTTACGCCATACGCAGGTGACGACGCTGCCGTATCCGGGATTTCCGACAGATATGCAGCCCCAGATGACAGTTGTGCTGGGAGTTGCTCAGGGAACAAGTACTGTGACAGAAAGTATTTTTGAGAATCGTTTTAAATATGTGGATGAACTGACCCGTATGGGCGCAGATATTAAAGTGGAGAGTAACATTGCGATTATCAGCGGTGTCAAGGGCTACACGGGGGCCAGAGTCAGCGCACCGGATTTGCGTGCAGGAGCAGCTCTTGTGATTGCAGGACTTTCAGCCGAGGGAATCACGATTGTCGACGATATCCATTACATCCAGAGAGGCTATGAGAATTTTGATCGCAAACTGGAAAGCCTGGGGGCCCAGATTCAGAAAGTCAATTCAGAGAAAGAAATTCAAAAGTTTCAGTTTAAGGCGGGATGATGGTGTTGTGCGTCGGTTTGAAGTATAGAAAATGAGACATAGCGGCGTGAAGCTTCTCACAAACTGTATCAAATTGCATCTAATATTATGAATAAAAATTAAATTTAGCGGGAATGGTAATAAGAAAACGCACACTGTTTGTGCGAAGGAGGACATAGCATGTTGTATCCGATTCTGACACCATCCCGCTTTCTTTGCGATTTAAGCGGCGTATGGGATTTCAAACTTGACAATGGCAGAGGATTTGAGGAAAAATGGCAGGAAAAGCCGCTGGAAAAAGCCATGACAATGCCGGTTCCAGCTTCCTACAATGATTTGAAGGAAGGCATAGATTTTCGGGATCACTATGGCTGGGTATTTTATCAGCGCAAAATTTCTTTGCCACAGACAGTTGTTGGGGAGCGTGTAGTATTGCGGTGCGACGCAGTGACGCATCATGCGAAAATTTATCTGGATGGCAAGTTGCTCTGTGAGCATAAAGGCGGTTTTTTGCCATTTGAGACGGAAATTGCAGATTTGATGACAGAAGGGGAACATCTTCTGACGGTTGCAGTGGATAACGTGATTGATTATACGACGCTTCCGGTAGGTGGCAAAGGCGATATGTTGGGCGGCCTTATGGGAGGCATGGCGGAAAGTGCGGATTCTAAACCTCAGAATCACCCTAATTTTGACTTTTTTAACTACTGTGGAATTACCAGACCCATCCGAATTTATACAACACCGAAATCTTATATTCAAGACATCGCTCTGGTGTCCCAGGTAGATGGGGCCAATGCCGATATTTCTTATCGTATTCAGACAGAGGCAGAGCATTCAACCGATGAGTGCCTGGAGTGTAAGGTGGAAGTCTTTGATGAGAAAGGCGTGAAGGTGGCGGAGAGCAACAAAGAAGCCGGTGTGCTTCATATTGACAATGTCCATCTCTGGCAGCCTTTGAATGCCTATTTGTATGAGGTTAAAGTCAAATATGGACAAGACGAGTACACCTTGCCCTATGGCGTGCGCACGGTAAGCGTGGAGGGAACGAAATTTCTCATTAATGGAAGACCGTTTTACTTTAAGGGTTATGGGAAACATGAAGATACGTTTCCCAATGGCAGGGGCATTCATCTGCCCATGAATACCAAGGATATTTCCCTGATGAAATGGCAGGGGGCGAATAGCCTGCGTACCAGCCATTATCCTTATAGTGAGGAGATGATGCGTCTGTGTGACCGCGAAGGAATTGTTGTCATTGATGAGACCACGGCGGTAGGCGTGAATTTACAGTTTGGCGGCGGCGCAAATTTTGGTGGACAGAAAGTGGGAACCTTTGATCCGGAACATGGTGTGAAGACGCTGGAACATCACAAGGAAGTCGTGCGGGATTTAATTTTGCGTGATAAGAATTATGCCTGCGTGGTGATGTGGAGTATTGCCAATGAGCCGGATTCCGCTGCCGAGGGAGCGTATGAATACTTTCAGCCCTTGTATGATTTGGCGCGGGAGCTTGATTTACAGAAACGCCCCTGTACGCTGGTGAGCGTGCAGATGGCGGAACCGCAGAAAGATTGCTCAGCAAAGTTGAGCGACGTCATTTGTCTCAACCGTTATTATGGCTGGTATTTCGGGGGACCGGATTTGGAAGCGCCGGAGGCTGCATTGCGCAAGGAACTGGAATATTGGCAGACGGTTAGAAAACCTGTCATCTTTACGGAGTATGGTGCGGATACT
This sequence comes from uncultured Lachnospiraceae bacterium, assembly GCA_947565425.1. GTDB lineage: Bacteria > Bacillota > Clostridia > Lachnospirales > Lachnospiraceae > Petralouisia. The sequence continues at coordinate 6,434 of CANOFW010000007.1, read as the reverse complement.
GTAATGGGCTTCCACGACGCCACCCCGGTTATGTATACGGAGGAATACCAGGTAGACTTTTACAAGATGAACAACGGTGTGTTTGACGATTACAGTATTGTGGTCGGAGAACAGGCATGGAATTTTGCCGATTTTGCCACTAGTCAGAGTTTGCTGCGTGTGCAGGGAAATAAAAAAGGCATCTTTACTAGAGACCGCAAGCCTAAGCTGGCTGCGCATTATTTCCGCGAGCGCTGGCAGGAGATACCTGATTTTGACTATAAAAAATAATAGCGAGTTAGGGGGCTAGACGTCAGGGTCGACAGTTCAGCCCCCAAGCCGCAGCCCAAAGCAGAGCTGGCTGTTGCCTCTGTCGAGGCTAATGTCTGCGGCTGAGGGTGGTTACCACTCTCATAGAAAAAAATCCGTCTCTTTCAAATAAATTTGAAGAAACGGATTTTTTCTATGGGGTGCTGAACTGTATGTCAGATGATTTTCGTGATTTCTAAGTCTGGATGGTCCAACATGTCAATAACGGAGCCATCATTCATCTGAATCATGGGCCTGGTCAGATGCTTGGAGTTAATCATAACGATATTTGCACTCTGCCCATTGTTTAGAAGGATCCGGTTGTGTTGGTAAGTAGTAGCAATTCTGTTTAAGAAGGTCAGTATATATTTGGGATGATATTTTGACAAGCCATCCTTCTCGAACATGCTGATTGCCTGGAACGGACAAAGTGGCGGACGGTAGGAGCGTGCAGCGGTAGTTGCGTCATAAACGTCCGCGATTGCGACAATCGCTGCAAAATCATCCATGGCATCCCCTTCGATTTTCTGTGGGTAGCCGGAACCGTCCCAGCGTTCATGATGCTGAAGGGCAGCTTTTTTAATGCGTTCATCTATTGGCTGATGCTTCAGTAATTTGTAGCTGAACAGCGGATGCTGCTGAATCAGTGCAAATTCTTCGTCTGTATATTTATCAGGCTTATTCAAGATTTCATTCGGTATGGAAATCTTGCCAATATCATGGAACAATCCGCATAAAGTTAAGATATCACGTTCGTTATCGTCAAGTTTCAGCCATTTTCCCATCATTCTGGAAATCAGCGCAACATTCAGACAATGGGCATAAACACTGTCTTCATCCTGACGCATATTGTGAAGCTTGTCAAATAAGGCTACAGTTGTCCTGCATGATGCAATCAGTTCTGTAAAATCATTTAAAATCTGGCGAAAATCAAGGGGGGCTTCCGGCGTCTTGATAACAGAGTCAAAAATTTCCTTGATGGAGTTTATTTCTTTGTTATATGTAACTTGAAATTCTAAAAATTCTGGCTGTGACTTAACCTTCTGGGAATAGAAAGCGTTGGATGTCAAACTGTTAAGGGCGCCTGATTGTAATTTCTGAATGAGGGCAGCTTGCAGTGCGCTGCTCTCCTGCTCGGGAGAGGTTGATGCAGACTCCTTTTGCGGTGCGCTTTCAGGTTCCGGAGTGGAATCAGAAGAAGATATGTCTTCTATTTGCACATTGTCATTGGCGGTAGAAGCAGTTGTTTCCTGCGGTGTCTCATCGTTGCTCTTTATGGTTACATTATAAATGCTGTAAAAGGACAGGCGGGAAATCAACTCTGCGGTAAGTACGGTTTCCTCTTCCATAACCAATTGTCCGCGGCTTGCATAAATTGGTTCTGCCACAATCATTCCTGGCTCTAAATCTCTGATTGGTAAATTTTTCATTTTTGTTCTCCCTGTGTTAGATATAAATTCAGTAACTTATATTTGCAATGGGTAATTCAAGCGCAATCAAAAGTGTGAAAAATAGTATAAACTCTCGATATTAAGTATAAAAATAATGAGAGCATTTGTCAATAAATAAATTTTACCTATATTTATGTATTTGTGTAGCAAAATATAAGTAAATATTTTAAATGATTTTAGATATAGGAATAAAAGTCTTTATATTGCTATGATAAAAACCCTGTCTGCTGGCGGGGTTATTGACATTTACGACAATAAGTGGTATATTGGTTTAAAATTAAACTATGAGGTGGAACCAATGGACTGGATGTTGGAAGGTCTTTTGCAGGGCACCCAATTCCAAAAGTTGTATAACCGACGGATTGAAACTTTGCGTCAGGAATACGATCTCAGAAAAGTCGATATTGATATTTTATATTTTCTCTTCAAGTCTGGAGAACATAATACGCCAAAGGATATCAGTGGACTCAATTTGTTTAATAAAGGGCATATTTCTCAGTCAATTGGCAGGATGGAGCATCAGCAGCTTATTTATTCTGTTCAGGATCAGGATGACAGGAGATGTATGCATATTATGCTCACCGAAAAAGCGGTGAAGGTTGTTGAGGAGATTACTGCGCTCCGTAAACAGATGTATAATATTATTCTGAAAGGTGTTACGTCAGAGGAGCAGGACGTTTTGCTCAGGGTGTCCAGGAAAGTAAATGAGAACATTAAAGAAGCGCTGGAACAGCAGGTTCGGTGTAAAGATGATAGGAGGTAATGTATGCGAAATGAAGACGAATTAATGAATTATGCCATAAAGCAGGAAGCAATTTGTAGGAAGAACGACAGTATTTCAGATAAATTGTTTGAAGAATATGGAGTAAACCGCGGGTTACGTGACATGAATGGAAAGGGCGTCCTTACTGGCCTTACAAACATTTCCAAAATTGTATCTTTTAAAAAGGTGGATGGCGTGCAGTCCCCTTGTGATGGTGAGCTTTGGTATCGCGGTTACAATGTGCAAAATCTGGTGAGCCGTATAGGAGACAATGGTTATGGATTTGAACGGATCGCATATCTTTTGTTATTCGGAGAAATGCCAAGTACAGAGGAATTGAAAGATTTCTGCAGGATTATGGCGCAAAGCCGAACGCTTCCAACTAATTTTACCCGGGACGTTATCATGAAGGCCCCTACAAAGGATATTATGAATTCGATGACGAGAAGTATCTTAACGCTGGGATCATATGACAGTCAGTTAAATTCACCGGAAATTGTCACAAACAGTCTCCGCCAGTGTATTGAATTAATCAGCATATTCCCGATGCTTGCGGTGTACGGTTACCATGCGTATAATCACTATGAGAATGATGACAGCATGTATATACACAGGCCAGAGCCGGGACTTTCGACGGCAGAAAATCTTTTGATGATGCTGCGTCCGAATAAGCATTACAGCCGTCTGGAGGCGAAAGTGCTGGATGTGGCGTTAATTCTGCATATGGAGCATGGAGGCGGAAACAACTCTACTTTTACGACCAGGGTAGTTACGTCTTCTGGTTCCGATACTTATTCTACGGTTGCAGCAGCTATGTCCTCGCTCAAGGGACCGAAACATGGTGGTGCAAACGTTAAAGTTATGGAAATGATGTCGAACATCAGGGAGAATATCAGAGATGTTCATGATGAGGAAGAGATAGAAGCATATCTCGCGAAAATTCTTGCAGGAGAGGCATTTGACCATAAGGGTCTGATTTATGGTATGGGTCATGCCGTTTACTCTCTTTCTGACCCAAGAGAGCGTGTTTTTAAGGGCTATGTCGAGCGGCTTGCTGTTGCAAAAGAGCGTGAAGAAGATATGCTTCTCTATAATACGATAGAGAAATTGGCGCCCAAGCTGATTGCCGGAAAGCGAAAGATTTTCAAGGGTGTAAGCCCGAACGTGGACTTTTATAGTGGATTTGTGTATGAGATGATGGGTATTCCTATGGAGCTTTACACGGCTATTTTTGCAATTGCCCGTATTGTTGGTTGGAGTGCGCATCGTATGGAGGAATTGATTGGGACGAGCAAGATCATCCGCCCGGCATACATGAGTGTCATGGAAGAAAAAGAATAGTGTTGACAAAACAAAAAATATATGTTATTATGCCATAGTGATGTCGATGCGTGGCTCAGCTTGGTAGAGCGCTGCGTTCGGGACGCAGAGGTCGCAGGTTCAAATCCTGTCGCATCGATTAAAGGCATATTTTACAAGGGTTTCAGGGAATCATCAATGATGGAAAAATCACTTAAGTTTACTTAAGGTTTTCATGCCAGAGTGGTAACTTTAGCGTTTCTGTCTTTGATGATTTTTTGTTTTTCCGCAAGGTTTGACGTGTCATAAGTATAATACTTCTCGTTCACTTCCGGGGTATGACCGAGCATACTTGCCACCATAGTTACCGGAACGCCGTTCTGCCTTAAGTTGGAATTGATTGTCTTCCGCAATGCGGTGATTCCGCCGCCATGTATTCCGAGGTGGTTTGTCAGCCTTTTTGCGCAGTCACTGATTCGCTGACCGTTGATATATCCACCCTTGCCGTCTGTAAAGACATATTCGCTGGCACATCCATATTCCCTTTGGACATTTCGGATTCTTTCGAGAAGGTCTTTTATTTCATCGCACATAGGGAACTGCCTTGATTTCTTTGTCTTTGTCGTATCAACATAAAATTCATTCTTAAGGCGGTTATGCTTTATGGAATTATGTATCAGGATGTAACCTTCGTGGATGTCATCCCATTTCAATGCGGCGATTTCGCCAACCCTCATGCCTGTCAGCATAGCCATTTCAACACCGTAGCGGGGGATGAACATAGGCCTGTCGCCGTACAGTTCTTCCAAGCCTTTTTGAATCATCAGGAGTTCATTGTCATTGAAGAACTGTTCTTCGTTGGGTTTTGCCTTTTCTTTGCAGTGTTTGCTGAACTGCTTTAGTTCGAGGAACTCAACCGGGTTGTCCGTTATTATTTTCTCAATGCGGGCATGTTTCACGGTGTTCCGGATGTAGCTGAACATTTTCTTGCAGGATTCACGGCATAGGCTTAAACGCTGAATCGTCTCCAACATGAATTTCCGGATGGTGTTCTCATTGATTTCATTCATCGGCAGCCTTTCAAAATCAGAATCCTGGAAGAACCTTGCATAATCTGAATTGTACCGTAAGATTGAATTGCCGCTGAGTTCCAAGTCCTTTATTGCCCTCCATTCCTGGTATACCTGCCTGAATGTCGGGGCGAGGGCGGTTTTGTCTTCGCGGATATAGTAATCAATGATGGCGTTTATCAGCCTTTCTTCGCTTACTTTGCTTACCAGCCTCCCATATGGCGGCTCTGTGCCTTCTTTTGGCAGGTAGCTGTTCCAGTTGCCGTTCCTGCCCTGCCAGTATTTGAATTTCCGTTTGTGGGTTTCTATAATTTCTGCTTTGTTCATGTCAATCATTTTCTGAACATATGCCAAGTCTATTTTACCATTTTCCATGTCCCGGAGCAAGTCTTTGGCATGGCTGATTTGTACTTGGAGGGTATGGTTCAGAACCTGCATTTCACACATATCAAGTTTCTTCATGGGAATCACACCCTCCTTTCCATGGGGATTTAACTGCTGTGGTCTGATTTTCCGTGCGTCATCCGGGCTTTCGGCTGGTTTTTGCGGTTATCAGGTAATCGGTGTCTGTCTGGGATAATGCCCCGGTCTCCCTGTCCGCGACCAGCTTGTAGATGCCGACATCAAGGATGTTCTCTCCGTCACTGCCTGTCTCCATCACGCCGAAGTTCGGCGTAAAGCTGCTTAGTTCCTCATTGTCCCTCATCTCAAAAGCGACTTCGGGTTTTGCCAAGCCCTGTGAGTTGAAGTACCGTTTCTTGTTGTACATTTCCTTGTCGGTCAGAAGGGCGGCAGTTATATATTTTGTGATATAGGTGGCGGCTCTTTCCGGGCTTTCTATCATTTCACAGTCGCTGAACCCATATTCCCAGTCCGTCAGGTTATATACCTGCCTGCCATGCCTGATTACCGTCTTCCCTGTTTTGGGGTTTACGGATTCCGCAAACCCAGCAGGTATGTCCCCAAGTAATCCGTGAAAATGGACAGCTCCCGACTTATGTAGTTCCGGTATCAGCAGGTAGTCGAATTTGTTGTATCTGTCCCGCATCAGGCGGCACCATTTCAAGAGGGCTGTCTTTGCCGTATCATAATCAAGGCTGTTTATTTTTTCGGGGTTGAATGTCAGGGTGGCAAACCATTTGAAGTCGTTTGCCAGCGCATAGCCTTTTATCCGCCTGCGGATGGCGTATAGCTGCCTGCGTGTCCGTTCCTCCTGTGCCTTGTCGGACAGCACCGGATTTTTCTTTTTTGCGGATGGGAACCGCCTTTCCCCGGTATGCCTTATCCGGGGGTAATGGTACGCCGTTATTTCTATCCGCCCATTCCCATAGTCAGTTGTCTTGCGGTTGTATTCCCCGGAATAGCCTTCCGGGTAAACGTCAATTGCCATATCCTTGCCTCCGTTGTGGTGTGCTTTCCGGTTCTTTCCGTCGCAACATTGCCTTATGTCAAGTAGGCAATGTTGCGCAGTGCCTCCCACCTTCCGCCGTGCAGTCAGGCGGTAAGCCGTGATATGCTATAATAAAGTTGTAACAGGAGTGGCTAGTGAGATATAATCAAATT